>CAYTSA010000095.1:0-14215 GCA_964440345.1 uncultured Desulfovibrionaceae bacterium
GCCGCGTTTCTTCGCGACTTGTCTGGACATAATGCAAAAAAAGGACCGCTTTCTTGCAAGCAAGATGGTTCTATAAATTTGGTATTGCCTCTGTGAGCCGTAATCCCCCGCCAAAAAAATAAAAAAACCTCGTTGTGTTTGGAAAACCAAACAGATAGATTGCGTTTGCAAGCACAAATCCATGACGGCGAGGGGCGTCTGACGGGAAGTGGAATTTTACAGCAGGTTTTGGACTTGATCAAACGCCTCGGCAATTCCGTCAAACAAATCATTAATATCAATGAGTTTCTCCTGTGTTTGGGTTTCTCTGAACCTTACATGCCAGAGAAACGGAGAACGTGTCGGATGAGCTCTGAACTTTTTCTTGGCCTTTTGAAAAACGCTCTTGCACAAGCTATAGCAGATGTTATATTCTGTGGTGATTGATAACATGACCCAGTAAAAGACATGAGGTGATAAGGCATGGGAACTAAACCATTTTCAGAGCAGGTAAAGGCAGTGCGTGCAGCACTGAATCTCAGCCAGGAAGATCTGGCTCATGCTATTGGCGTCAGCTTCGCCACGGTCAATCGATGGGAGAACGGAAAGACTAACCCGTCAAAGCTGGCTCAACGCCAGTTTGAACACTTTTGCGAGGACAAAAGAAAACAGGGAGAGTTGGAAGATGAGAGAGTCCTACGCAGTGATGTTGCCTGTTCCGGTAAATGCAGATATTTAAAAACAGGTAATCAGTAATGCCACTACTGGCGAAACTTTCGGTGGCGACTCCTGCTGTGAAATTGAACATCTCTTTTATAGTCTTGATGCCACCAAAGATTACTACCAGCAAGAACCTTGCGTTGGTGGTCGCAAAATCGTTTTCAAATCAGATGGAGAGAAAACCGTTTTTGCAAAAGAGGTTGTTCCCACCCTTGAATCTGCCTGCTTCGAAGTCTTCCGCCCCATATTTGAATTTATCAAGTCGAAGTGTGCAGCATCGGCAGAACCATCGGGGAGTGAGGTGTAATCATGAATACATTTAATCCAAAATTCACCATTACCAACCGAATGACCGCCGCCATCACCCAGATTGAACGGGCACGTGGTTTTCTGGAAGCGGCGCGACTATCCGACGACTGGGTGCGGGATATGGGAGCAGAGGCGTTGATTAAAGAAGCGCACCACACAACCCACATTGAAGGCACACAGCTCACACTGGATCAGGCGGAACGACTTTGGCGCGGCGAAGCCGTTCCTGAAGCCGACCCGGATGATGCGCGGGAGCTGCTCAATTATCGGTCCGCCTTTGAATTCGTTTCGGACTGTCTCGACAGCGGAGATCCGATCACTGAAGGACTGATTCGGGAGATTCACCGCAAACTTGTGGAAGGCGTGCGCGGAGGTAAAGCCGATCCCGGAAACTATCGACGGATTCAGAACTATGTAGCCAACTCCTCTACCGGCGAAGTGATTTACACCCCGCCATCCGCAGTTGAAGTCCCGATCATGATGTCCGAAATGGTTAAATGGCTGAACGCTGATTTTGAAATACATCCGGTACTTATCAGTGGCATTGCCCAGTTCCAGCTGGTGCATATCCATCCGTTCCTTGATGGGAATGGACGTACCTCGCGCCTACTCTCGACGCTCTGCCTCTACAAAGCCGGATATGACTTTAAGCGGCTGTTCACTATCAGTGAATACTACGACCGCGACCGGCCGACCTTTTACAAAAAGATTCAGAGTGTCCGCGAAAATGAAATGGACATGACCGGTTGGCTCGATTATTTCATCACCGGCCTCGAAACCCAGATGATTGAAGTCAAGGAGCGTGGTGAGCAGGTCATCCGTCGCGATGTATTGGTTCAAAAACACAGCCTGAATGAACGCCAAGGCAAAGCCCTTGGCTACCTGCTGCAAAATGGCAAACTTACTATTCAGGACTTTGAAGGTATCTGTCCCGATGTAAATCGCCGCAGTCTCCAGCGCGACCTCAAAGGAATGTTGGATAAGGAGCTGGTAACGACGGAAGGTGCTACAAACCAACTGGTTTATGTTCTTCGGGGTTGAACTTGCGACATCTTGTGACAGCAACTTGCGACAAACTCACGACAAAACTTGTGACATGGCCGCTTTCAGACTCGGGTTTGAGGAGTGATTACAAGAGAACTCCGAATGGGAATCGAACCCACGTCCGTTCTCTGTTTCGGGAAAATGTAGAGAATTAAATTTCTCTCGGCGTCCGGCAGATTAAGGGTTTTTGATGTGCGGTAATGTGTTGAATAAACAGAGTTTGCGGACATTATTTTGCTTAGAGAACGAATTGGAGTAAGGCTCTGTTCCCTCCACCATTTAGAAAAGACAAACCCGTCTCTCCAGAGTGACTCTCGGGGGTGACGGTTTTTCTTTTTCCCCTAGTTTTTAAAGTGCAGTTCGCGGAATGGCTCGCGGCAGAAGGGGTTATATGACGGTTACGGCAATCCCAAGATGCAAAGAACCCCGCCAGTGGCTATGGCGCCATGGTGGCGGGGAAGGTCTGGCATTGGCATGAACGATCTACAGGGCTACGATTATTCCCAGGCCGGGGCCTATTGTGTCACCTTCTGCACCCAGAACCGGAAATGCCAGTTTGGGGAAATCGTGAACGGTGAAGTGCGGTTGATGATGCGGGGCGGATTGTTGCTGATGAACGGATCAACACCGCCGGCGGCCGGGACGAAGCAGAACTGGATGAATGGGTGGTGATGACCAATCATTTTCGCGGGATATTGGTTATTGGCGAGTGTAGGGGCACGGCGCCCCGCGCCCCTACCAAATCTGGGAACCGATTACCGAATATGTTGTGGAGGCATGGATGGTGTGAAACGATCCGAACTCCGCGCCCAAATCGCCCTCGGCGAAGACTCCACCCGCCAGTTCAAAACTGAAGGATGATGGTCTTCTGGCCGCCAACCTTAACCACGGCAATATCGTTCGCCAGAGTCTGTTTGATTTTTCCAAACACAGCGAGTTTTTTCATTTTTTTGGGGGTGGATTACGGCGTATGCAGCAATAGGCTCAAAGAGACTCCTACACAGATGCCGTACAGCCGGAACCGCCACGCCGTCGCCCGTCAGGTGGTAGGCTTCATTGTACCGCTCCGGCAGAGTATAGTCCTCTGGCAGGCCCATCAGCCGGGCCGTCTCCCGGCTGGTGAGCAATCGGCTGCGGACGTTTTCCCCGTCCACAAAAAACACAATCTGTCGGCTGGAGCCGCCGGCCGGGGTGCGCAAACAGCCGGCCAAGCCGTCGAATCGCGCTTCCACGCGCTGAGTCTTGCCGCCGGTTCTTCTCTGGCGTGTGCGCCTGTAGGCCCCTCCGACCATGTGTCTCCCCGACTGTTTTGCGGCGTCTATCTTTGCCAAATTGGCCTCGCTCATCAGGGCAATGAGCCGCCTGGTCTCGGCAGGGTCATGCCACGTCATTTCCGGGGAGTCCGGCTCCAGAATATCGACCAGGTCTTGCGTCCGCCCGGGCGGCGCAGGCAGCCGCCACCAGCGCCACCGCCGTTGCAGCGCCCGGGGCAGGGCAACCTGCGCCTTGCGCAGAGCCGGCGTATGCCACAGGGGCGAAGGCTCCTCCTGCGTCAGGGATTCCGGGATGGCCAACTCCTCATGCACACCCACGATAAACAGCCGCGGCCGCGACTGGGGCGTAAACAGCCGCGCGTCAATGACCATGGCCCCAAACACGTAGCCCAGCCCGGCAAAGGCTTCGCAGATGGCGGTAAAATCCTTGCCGCCATGAGCGGTCACCGCGCCGCAGACGTTCTCCAGCGCAATGATGTCCGGCTGCCGCCCCTCGGCGGCCAGATGTTCCATGAGACTCCAGAACGGCCAGAAGGTCCCGGACCGCTCGCCGCGCAAGCCGGCCCCTGTGCCGGCCAGGGAGAGGTCCTGGCAGGGAAAGGAAGCCCAGGCCAGATTGGCCCGGCCAGGGACACCCTGCGCAGAGAGCGTCTTCACGTCTGCTGCGACCAGCTCTCCGCCGCCCCAGTTAGCCCGGTACGAGGCGCACTTTTTGTGATCAAAATCATTGGCAAAAAGACAGCGCCAGCCCGGCCCCAGCCCGGCCCGGACCATGCCGCCCCCGGCAAAGAATTCATAATAGGTGGGCATAGAATGATTCGTACTACTTGGTTCTAGACTTAACAAGAGCCGGCCGGGTCCCAAATCCACCGCCTGGCTGCGCTGGCCAGGCGGTGGATTCTGGGTTCCCCCCTCCCCTTGCCTTGCGCGCCAAGATGGGGGAAACTGCCCCCATGTCCGAATCCAACAACACCTCTGTCAGGGTCCTGCCCATTGCCTGCGCCCTGCCCCCGCGGACCGACCCGGCGGCCAGCCCCAAACATGGCGTGGACGTCTACGGCTTTGAGCGCCGGTCCGAGCTGGAGCTGCCCCTCTACCTGGCCACGGTGGCAGCCGGATTTCCATCGCCGGCCGACGATTTCATCGACAAGAAGCTGGACCTGAACGAGCACCTCATTGAGCATCCCACGGCCACGTTTTTCGTGCGCGTCTACGGCGACTCCATGCGCGACGCCCACGTCTTTTCTGGCGACGTGCTCATCGTGGACCGGGCCATAGAGCCGGCCAACAACCGCATCGTCGTCGCCGCGGTGGACGGCGAACTGACCGTAAAACGCATCCGCAAGCAGGGCGGACGGCTGTTCCTCATTCCGGAGAACCCCGAGTTCCGGCCCATCGAGGTCACTGAAGACACCGGCTTCGAAATCTGGGGCGTGGTCACTTACGTCATCCACAAAGTCTAGCCGCTCACGGTATCCCGACATGACCTTTGCCCTGGCCGACTGCAACAATTTCTACGTCTCCTGCGAGCGGGTATTCAACCCGGCCCTGTGGGGAAAGCCCGTGGTGGTGCTCTCCAACAACGACGGCTGCGTCATCGCCCGATCCAACGAGGCCAAGGCCCTGGGCGTTGCCATGGGCGAGCCGGCCTTCAAGCGCGAATGGTTCTTCCGCAAGCATCGGGTGCAGGTTTACTCCTCCAACTACTCGCTCTACGGCGACATGTCCGCGCGGGTCATGTCCACCCTGGGCCGCTTCGCTCCGCGCATGGAGGTCTACTCCATAGACGAGGCCTTTCTGGACCTGGAGAACCTGGCCTTTGACAGCGCCGTAGACTACGCCCGGGAGCTGCGCGCCACCGTGGGCCGCTGGACGGGCGTCCCGGTCTCCATTGGCCTGGGTCCATCCAAAACCCTGGCCAAAATAGCCAACCGCTTGGCCAAAAAACGGCCCGAAACCGGCGGCGTGTTTGACTGCGGGCCGTTGCAGGGAACCCCGGCCATGGACGATCTGCTGGAGTCTGTGGACGCGGCCGACGTGTGGGGCGTGGGCCGACGCTATGCGCGCATGTTGGCCCGCCACGGCGTGACCACCGCCCGGGGCCTGCGGGACCTGCCCGATCACTGGGCGCAGAAAAAGATGACCATCACCGGCCTGATGACCGTGCGCGAGCTGCGCGGGACGCCGTGCATCAGCCTGGAAGAAGCGCCGCCAGCCAAGAAGTCCATTGTCTGCTCCCGGTCGTTTGGCCGGCCGGTGAGCAGCCGCACGGCCATGCGCGAGGCCATAGCCGCCTACACCGCCCGTGCCGCCGAAAAGCTGCGCGGGCAAAACTCCGTGGCCGGGCATATGACCGTGTTCCTGATGACCAACCCGCACAAGGACGAGCCCCAGTACTCCAACGCCGGCGCGGCCGGCCTGGTTGTGCCCACGGCTTACACCCCGGCGCTCATCGCCCGGGCCCACGAATGTCTGGAGCGCATTTATAAGGACGGGTACATTTACAAAAAGGCCGGGGTCATGCTTATGGAGCTGGAAAACGCGGACACACGGCAGCTTTCCCTGCTGGATTTGCCGCCCAGCGCCACGCCGCGCAAGGAAAAACTGATGGACGTGCTAGACCAGGTGAACGCCAAGTGGGGCCGGGGAACGGCCCACTACGCAGCCGAAGGCTTGGGCCAAGCCTGGGCCATGCGCCAACTGCGCAAATCGCCCCGGTACACCACAGACTGGAAGGAACTGCCCACAGCGAGGTAAGAAGTGAGCGCGCGCAAAGCTGAAGGCGGCCGAAGCACAAGCGAGGGAACGCGAAGCCAGGGGATGCAGCGCGACAGCAAAACATTTTTCAGAACTTTTTGAAACGCCCGCGTCATGCGCGGGCGAAGGACACTGCTTTGCAACATATTATACGCCCCATCACCCCGGGCCGCGCCTTTGGCTCTGGCTCGCTAGACACCCGCTGCAAGCTGTTGCTGGCCGCGGGGTTCGGGTTACTAACATGGCGGGCTGGACCAGCGGGACTGGCGCTCTACGCCGCCGGTTTGGCCGGCGTGCTCATTGGTCTACGGGCTTGGCGGCGGCGGACCATAGCGCCTTTCCGGGCCATGGTAATGTTTGTGCTGGTCTGGACGGCTGTGCGCTTTGGCCTGGCACTGTGGGAAGGGCTGGCCTGGCCGGCGGCGGCGGTCCTGGCCAGCGAGCTGGGGACGCGGCTGGCGCTGCTGGCCGGGATTGGCCTGGCCTTGTCGCTCTCGGCCTCGGCCCGTGAGCTGGGCATGGCCGTGAACTGGTTCTTGCGGCCAGTACTGGGCAAAAACAGCTGGCGGCCGGCCCTGGCGCTGGCCCTGATGGTCTCCTTTCTGCCCCTGGCCTGGGAGACCATGCAGACAACGCGTCAGGCCATGGCTCTGCGCCAGGTCAAAGGCTGGCGCAACCGCGCCCTGGCCCCGGTGCAGGCCGGACTGCGATTTCTGGCTGGCAAAACCTGGGAAAAAACATTGGCTGTGGCCTCCCGTGGGCTGGACCGGCCTGAAGCGTGGCGGCCCCAATTTGACGCGCATCCCCTGCACTGGGCGACGACGCTGACGTTGCTGGCTTGCGGCTGGACCGCTGGGACCTGGTAGTACGATGCTGAGGACGCTGGATTAGCGCAACGCTATTGCTTCATATGTCAAAAAGAGCGTATATACGCAGATACGCGGCTACCCTGGGCGCCACAGGCAAGCGCCGCGCAGAAATGGCAAAGCGTAATCTGGCGCACTGCCGGGACCAGGCTGTGTCTTACGCGCTGCGGCTGGCGGTGCATCACAAAATCATTAAAGGATACGGCGAGATGCTGAACTTGCGCATAGATTCAGACAGAAAAAGTTTTGACGCCGAGGTGCTGCTCAAGGGCGAAAGCGCGCCCATCAGCATCCGGGTGGAGCGGTACGAATTCTCGGCTGCAGACGACAAATGCTACCTCAAGCTGGAAGGCCTCTCCGCCTCGCGCGAGTGGCTCACCCTGCTCATGCGGCGCATGGCCGAGGACCTGCTGGAGGACAGCCGCTTGGAAATTACAGACAAGCGCGTAGTCAGCGCGCTAAAGGCGGTATTGTAGCATGAACCAAACGCAGCGCCCTGTGCAAGGGGATATTGACGCGGACCGGCTGCGGGCCATGATCGCCGACATGAACGAGTCCGACTATGAAATTGTGGACGTGCGCCAGGACCGGGAGTACCGGCAAGGCCACATACCGGGAGCGCTCCATATTCCCCTGGCAGAGCTGGAAAGCCGGCTGGAGGAACTAGAGCCGGAGAGGACCCGGATATTTTACTGCCGTAGCGGCTCCCGCTCGGCCATGGCCCTGCGTCTGGCTGCAGAGAGCGGCCGCTTCAACGGCCCATTGTACAACCTGGAACAAGGCATCCTGGGCTGGAACGGCGCTGCAGTGCCAGACATTCCCCGGCTGGAGCTTTTGCCGGAAGAAGAACCCCTGGCCGACAAGCTGATGCGGGCCATGAACCTGGAGCGCGGCGCGCAGAACATGTACCAGGATATCCTGGACGCAGCCACCAGCCCCATTCTCTGCGAGCTGATGCACAAGGTCATCCCCATGGAGGAAAACCACGCCCGAGCTGTGTACCGGCATCTGCAAAACCACTGGGACAAGGATGAACCACTCAAGAATTTTGAGCACCTGTACGCCTCGCTACGCGGAGACATTCTGGAAGGCGGCAAGACCATGGACGAGCTGGGCCCATGGCTGGAAGACGCCAAGCAGGGCGGCTGCGCCCCCCTGGCCGAGCTGGCTCTGGAGCTGGAATTCGCCTCCTACGACCTCTACCGGTCTGTGGCCCACAAAACCGAGGACCCGGAAGAACAGCGCATTTTCGAGGCCCTGGCCGGCCAGGAAAAGGACCACGCCCGGCTCTTCATGCAGCACGTAGACGATTTCATGGAGCCGTTTCAAGCATGAGCGCAGCCATCGCTGTGCCGCTGCTCTCCCGGAGCGGCTACGACCCGGCTGGGCTGGACCAGGATATCTCCGGCTTGCTGGAGGCGGCGGAATTTTCTTGCAGCCGCGGGGACCGGGTGCTGGTCAAACCAAACTTGCTCAAGGCCGGGCAACAGGGGCTCATCTGCACCCACCCCCAGGTAGTCCGCGCGGCCTGCGCCCGGCTGCTGGACATGTCCGCCAAGGTCACCGTGGGCGACTCCCCGGCCTTTGGTTCGGCCCGCTCCGTGGCCCGGAATATCGGCCTGGAGGATGCGCTTCGGCCATTGGGCGTCCCTATCGTCACGCTGAACAGGCCCCGTCGGCTGCAGCTTCCCTTTGGCTACTTCCTGGGCGTCTCGGCCCTGGCCCTGGAACAAGACCGCATCGTGAACCTGCCCAAGCTGAAAGCCCACTGCCAGATGCGACTGACCCTGGCGGTGAAGAATCTGTTTGGCTGTGTCTGCGGCGTGCGAAAGGCCGTGGCCCACACCCGGCACGGTGATCAGGAGAAGCGTTTTGAAGCGCTGTTCCTGGAACTCATGGAGGCGCTGCCGCCGTCATTTCACATTTTGGACGGGATTGCCGCCATGCACGTGAAGGGCCCGGGCGGGGGCGAGAGATATGACCTGGGACTGCTGGGCGCTTCCCAGTCTGCTGTGGCGCTGGACACAGCAGTGTACGCCGCCCTGCGCTTGCAGCCGGATTTCGTCCCCCTGTGGGCGGAAGCGCAAAGGCGGGGGCTGGACGGCTCCCGCTTACAGAACCTAACCTATCCGTTAGAGCTTCCCAACGCCTTTCCGGTGGAAGGCTTCAGGTTGCCCGACCCGCTGGATGCGCAGACGTTTCACCCTGTGCAGCTGGCCTGGTCTGCAGTCAAGCGCATGGCGGCCCGGCTGGGGTAGCCTTCAGACTCCCCGTTTTGCCAACCATCGGCGGTACAGACCAGCCAAGGATTCATTGCCCGCCTGCTCGTGAAAGCTGGCCAGGGAGCGGGCCTCCTCCCTCATGGAACGGCGCGCTACGTCATTAGCCAGTTTTTGCCGCATGGCGGCGGAAAAGCGGACATATTCTTCATGTCCCGCCTGTTGCGCCGCGGCTTCAAGCGCAGCAAAGCGCTCTGCAACAGGGTGCAGCTTGGCCGCCAGGAAGCAGCATTGGCTGGCCAGTTCTGCATCGCCTGCTGTTGCAGCCGCCGTGGCCAGCCAGTCATAGCCGGACATCCACAATGGCTCCTTGCGCAGCATTTCCATGCATTCCGGCATGTCCAGACCTTTTTCCAGCCTGCGGTCCAGAATCCGCGCCCGACGCTCAGGCAAGGCAGCGTACACAGCCAGCCCAGGCGTCAATCGCGCCTCGTATCCGTCCTGGGCCAAAAAAGAATGAAAGTCCGGGCGAATGTAGCGCAGACGCCGTTCCTTGAGCAAAGCCGCGTTGGCAGCTTCATGGTCATGGCGCCCGGGGGTCTGGCTGGCCAGGTGGGCAATGCGGCTGGCGCCGGCCACGGTCTGGCGCCGGCCAGAGACCGCTATACCCAGGCCCAGATCAACATCCTCGCCGCCATTGACGTATTCCGGAAAGAATCCGCCAAGCTCAAAAAAAATGGTTTTGGGAATACACAGGGCTGCAGCTGTAAGCGCCTGGAAGTTACGTTCTTTCTGCACTACTGGGTGTCCAGCCGGGAAGTACTCGTACACATGGCGGGCATAATACTGCGGTTCAAAGACAACGCCAGCGTGCTGCACGCGGCCTTCCATGAATCCCTCGCCAGGATACGTGAGCACGGGACCGCACGCCCCAACGCGAGACGCCTCCATGGCGTCCAATAGGGGCTCCAGCCAGCCAGGGCTGACCAGCGTGTCGTTGTTCAGAAAAAACAGCAGTTCGCCGCTGGCCTGGCGCGCTCCTTCATTGCAGGCGGGCCCGAAGTTCCGGTTCTGCTCCCAGCGTATGCGCATAAAACCGCCGCCAAAGAGGCGCAGGCCCAACGACTTCAAGGATGCGGCCGTGGCGTCAGTGGAGCCGTTGTCTACGACAATGATTTGCCATGCATTTTCAGAAATGCAGACGCTTGGGGCGTGCTGCGCCAGAGTGTGCAGGCACTGCTCCGTCAGGCTCCAGCAGTTATGGACAGGGATGACAACAGAAAGCTTCACGCCGCCCGGCGCTATCCTTTGGCGTAGCCCAGCTGAGCCAACTTGTTCCGCCAGTTGAGTTCTTCCGCCTCGGAAAACTGCGTCTTGACGCATTCGTGCGCCGCAGGCAGCAATTCCCGCTCTTCCAGGTAGCAAAGAATTTTTTGAACGCTTTCGTCGATTGTCTCAGCATCCGTACGCAGCCGCAATTCAGCCCGCCGCGGAGGCTCATAAGGGTCTGAAACACCGGTGAAGTTTTCGATTTCGCCGGCAAAGGCCCGCTTGTACAAGCCCTTGACGTCTCTTTCGGCGGTCACTGCCAGTGGACAGTCGCACCAGGCTTCAATATAATTTTCGCCCAGCAGAGCCCGGTTTTGCTCCCGGGATTCGGTATATGGCGCTATGGCCGCCACCACGCTGACAACGTCGTTCTTGTTCAGCAAATGAGAGACAAAACCGATGCGCCGCACGTTTATATCTCTGTCCCGCTTGGAAAAGGACAGCTCCTGGCTGAAGTTTGAACGAATGATGTCCCCGTCAAGCAGTTCGGCCTTCAAGCCGCGCGATTTGATTTCTTTGTATGTTGCCTTGGACAAGGTAGATTTGCCCGCCCCGGACAACCCAGTGAACCAAATGGTGAAACTCATTTTCCCACCTCTTTAGCAGCGTTCTGTTGTTTATAACAAGTATTTTGACACAACACTGTATTCTAATCAAGTATCGTGCCAATCTCCGTGTCAATTTCAGCCTGCCGCTTTGTTTGCCTCCAGGCGCTCCATGCGCTATTCTCGCATTGTTGCAGCAACCTTTAACTGGAGCGCGACATGAGCGTCATTGCCGAACTTTCCATTTTTCCGCTGGACAAGGGCGACAGCGTAAGCGAATACGTGGCCCGGGCCGTGGCCGCCATTGACAAAAGCGGACTGGCCTATGTTTTTGGCCCCATGTCCACCGCCATAGAGGGCGAGTGGGACGAGGTGCTCAATCTGGTCACCGAATGCAAAAACCTTCTGGAGCCAGACTGCGGCAGGATCATCGTGCACCTGCGGCTGGACCTGCGCGCGGGCGCCAGCGGCCGGCTACAATCCAAGGTGCAAAGCGTACAGGAGAAACTTCCCGGCGCAGCTTCTGGAGCAGCAGAATGACCCAGCCCCCGGACACCCCCGACGGCAACGGGAAAGGCGCCGCCCCCGGCGGCGGCCCGGGACAGCCCCCTACGCCGGCGCAAGAATACGAACGCATCCGGCGGCTTTTTTCCTGGAAACCGCGCACCTGTGTGCTGACCGGCGCCGGCGTTTCAGCCGAAAGCGACGTTCCCACTTTCCGCGGCCAAGAGGGCGTATGGCGAAACCGCAATCCCATGGAGCTGGCCACTCCCGAGGCGTTTTTCCAAGAGCCGGAGCTGGTGTGGGAGTTCTACGACTGGCGGCGGCAAAAGCTGGCCGCGGCCAAGCCCAACCCGGCCCACCGGGCCCTGGCCGCGCTGCAGGCCATGCTGCCCGTGTTTACCCTGGCAACACAAAACGTGGACGGTCTGCACCAGGCCGCCGGCAACCAAAGCGTGCTGGAGCTGCACGGCTCCATCTGGACCGTGCGCTGCTCTGTGTGCGGGGTGGAGCGCGAAGACCGCGCGCCAAAGCTGGGCCCCCGTCCTCTATGCGCCGAGTGCGGCCAGGGCCTGTTGCGGCCCGGGGTGGTCTGGTTTGGCGAAACCTTGCCAGGGCCAGCGTGGGATATGGCCCTGCAAGCTGCAAAAAGCTGCGAAACCATGCTTTCTGTGGGGACTTCAGCCGCGGTGCAGCCCGCCTCCTCTCTGGTGCTGGCCGCCAAGGCCGCCGGCGCAGTGTGCATAGAGGTAAACCCGGAAGAAACGTCCAATTCGGACCTGATGGACCATACGCTGCGCGGCCTGGCTGGAGACATTCTGCCCCAGTTGGTCCCCAAGGATGCGCCGTGATCCGCCTTTTCCTGCTCTTTGTGACGCTGTGGGCCCTCGCCGGTTCAGCCGGCGCAGAACAATCCACGACGGTATTCAGCCGCAACGCCACCACCTTTGTGGCCGAGGCGGGGCGCTACCCCACCAGGGCTCTGGCGGAACAGGCCGCCGCCGCGCTACAGCGCTCGCGCTACAACGCCGCTGTCCAGGAAACGCCCCCCCTGGATGGGACCGCTCAGTATGTAGTTATGGTCAGCCTGGCCGAAGACAAGCAGACCCTACCGGCCTTCAGCGCGCTGGAAAGCCGCCAGGCCTTGCGCCGCCAGGCGGCGTTGGCTGCAGCCGCTGCAGGGGGCCGGGCGCACTACGTGCAGCTGAGCGCCTGCCTGGCTGAAGAAAGCGCCCAGGTCGTGATCAACCGATACCGCAGTTTGGGCTACTCGCCGCGGGTGTTACTGCAGCAAGACGATGCTGGCCGGCTGTGGCGTATTATTCACCTGGGCCCATATGCCACGGGAAAACAGGCCGAGCACGCCCTGCGCCGCATAGTACAGCAAACAGGCGCGGAACCCATGGTCCGTTCCTTGCCGGCAAAGTCGTATGAACGGATGGCGCACTAGCGCATTTTCGCGTTGAGACAACGCCCACCCCTGAAACAATGTACATGAGTTCAGGAAGATGGATATTTCTGAGGCCCAAAATAGTTGAGATTTTGTTGCTCGAAGTTATAAGAACAGCCACAGCCGAATGTTAACAACATTCTGCTCCACGCAATATGCGCATCTAAACATTTTCAATATGAAAATGCTCTAACGCTCAGACCTTGTACGCGTCTGAGCGGGGCCGGTTAAAAAGCCGCTTTTCCAGCTTTTCGACTATTTCGTTTGCTTCAGTAAGGCTGGAGTCGCCCTGTTGGGCCAGCCGGGCGTAGTCGTAGGCTTCGTCGAACTTGCGCATCTGCATGTAGAGCTTGCTCAGGTTCAACTGGGTGCGGGGGTGTGCGCCGAACTGGCGCAGGGCAGCCAGGTACATGTCCTCTGCTTTGCTCAACTCTCCGCTGCTGGCGTAGGCGTTGATAAGAAGTGAATAAGCTTTTGAGTCGCTGGGAAAGCGCTCGATCACTTCCAGCAGTATTTCCGCCGCCTCAAAGTACAGGCAAGCCTCCACCAAGCGCTCCCCAATGTCTGTGGCAAAGCCGGGTTCGTCGCCATATTGCTCTGCGGCCTGGCGCAGTATTGATTTAGCGCGGGGAAAATCCTTTTCACGCAGCAGTTGCTGGCCGCGGCGGACAATTTCCGCTTTTTTGCTTTCATGCTGGCTCTTTGCGGCTTCTTCCTCTGCGTTCTGTTTGCGCTCCCACTCCATGCGCAACAGCTTCAGCCGCTTGATCACCGTCTGCTCCTTGCCCTTGCGATAGGGCAAAAAGGGATGCGCCGTCACCTGCCTGGCGGCCAGCAGGTCCCGTATCACCTGGTTGTTGCTCACGTCAGTGCAGTATTCCTCCAGTTGGAACTCGACTTCGAACTTATCTTTGCCCATCAAAGGCGTTGAGAGCTTGCCTTCGAAAGCAGCGACGCCAGCGTCAAAAGACTTGACAAATTGGCCGCGGCTAAGCGCGGCTCTGGCCCGGGAAATGTTCTCGCGTATTGCCTTGACGTAGTGAGAGCTCATACGACGGCCTTTGCTTGATCGTTATGCCTGAATAAACCCGGATTGCAGGCAATCTAGTAGACTCTTGTAATACGTACATCGTGTCACGGCGTTTTGCAACACTCCAAATGCACCCCCCAGGGCTAGAGCATCTAATTTCGCCTTTTAAGGGCCGTTGAAATTTTTTGTAGG
>CAYTSA010000096.1:0-13982 GCA_964440345.1 uncultured Desulfovibrionaceae bacterium
GCGAAGGCGGCCGTACTGTTGGCGCAGGCGTTGTTTCCGAAATTATGGAGTAAATGATGCGCATCAACATCCAGCTAGCGTGCACCGAATGCAAACGGCGCAACTACGCCACTGAAAAGAACAAGAAAAACACGACCGGCAGATTGGAAGTGAAGAAGTACTGCCCTTGGGACAAAAAGCACACCGTACACCGGGAAACCAAGTAGGCAGCTGGCTTTCATACATATTGCTTAGATCGTGTCCATAGTGCAGGCCAGTAGCTCCAACGGCTAGAGCGCCGGTCTCCAAAACCGGATGTTGGGGGTTCGAATCCCTCCTGGCCTGCCATACTTTTTACCGCGCTGAGTACACCATGGCCAAAAATAACGCGAAAGAAGAAAAGGCTGGCAAAGCCGGCGCCAAAGCGCAAGGCAAGTCCGTCTCCAAGGGCAAAGCGCAAAAGTCTTCCGGAGTGGTTGGCAAAGTCAACCAGTTCAAGGAATTCTTTGAAGAATCCAAGGTAGAGATAAAGAAAGTCACCTGGCCTTCGCGCAAAGAAACCACCGCCACCAGCATTGCCGTATTGGTGCTGGTTTTTGTCATGGCCGCCTTTTTGGGCCTTGTAGACTTGGGACTGGCCAAGCTCGTCGGCTACATCTTGTCCTGAACCCTTGCGTTCAGCTTGACAATTTTCACTACCAGAAGCGAGACAGCGAGATGACTGAGGAATTCGTCGCCGAGGCCAAAGCTCGGTGGTACATAGTGCACACATACTCCGGCTTTGAGCAGCGGGTGGAAAAAACCATCCAGGAGATGATGCGCACAGGGCAAGACAAAGGCCTTGTCAAAGAAGTTGTCGTGCCTACGGAAAAAGTCATTGAGCTGGTCAAAGGCGAAAAGCGCACGTCCACGCGTAAATTCTACCCCGGCTACATCATGGTTAAGCTGATTCTCACCGATGATTCCTGGCATTTGATCCAGGATATCCCCCGTGTGACCGGCTTTGTGGGGGGCAAAAACAGGCCCACCCCCATGCGCGACAGCGAAGCAGAGCGCATCCTCTTAATGATGGAAAGCCGGCAAGAACAACCCCGTCCCAAGTTCCACTTTGACCGGGGCGACGAAGTACGGGTCATTGACGGCCCCTTCAGCGGTTTCAACGGCGTCGTCGAAGACGTCAATTACGACAAGGGCAAACTGCGGGTCGCGGTCTCCATTTTTGGCCGCCAAACCCCGGTTGAACTGGATTTCGTGCAAGTCTCGAAAGGATAATCATTTACCGCGTCACCGCACAACGACGGAATAGTCGCGGGAGAGCAACGAGGACGAAAGACAATGGCAAAAAAAGTAGTCGCCAAGATCAAATTGCAGATACCGGCAGGCGCAGCAAACCCTTCGCCTCCGGTGGGCCCGGCGTTGGGCCAGCACGGACTCAACATCATGGAGTTCTGCAAGGCCTTCAACGCGAAAACCCAGGACCAGAAAGGCATGATCATCCCTGTGGAGATCACCGTCTTTGCTGACCGGTCCTTCACCTTTATCACCAAAACCCCTCCAGCCGCCGTGCTGCTGATGAAAGCGGCCAAGCTGGACAAGGGCTCTGGCGAGCCAAACAAGACCAAAGTCGGCTCCGTGAGCATGGCTCAGGTGGAGGAAATTGCTAAATTGAAAATGCCAGACCTGACTGCCAGCGATGTGGAATCCGCCAAGCGCACCATCATGGGCACAGCCCGGTCCATGGGCATTACGGTTCAGTAGAGAGGTGAGACATCATGCCAAAACATGGAAAGAAATACCGCAAGTCTATTGAAGGCTTTGACCTGACCCAGCACCACCCGGTTGAAGACGGGATGCGCATGGCGCTGCAGGCCGCCTACGCCAAGTTTGACGAAACTGTGGACGTGGCCCTTTGTCTGGGCGTTGACCCCAAATACTCTGACCAGATGGTCCGCGGCGCAGTAACCCTGCCTCACGGCCTGGGGAAAACAGTCCGCATTGCAGCTTTCTGTCAAGGCGAGAAGGAAGCCGAAGCCAAGGAAGCCGGCGCTGACGTTGTGGGCGGCGAGGACCTGGTGGAAAAAGTCAAGGGCGGCTGGCTGGAGTTCGACAAAGCCGTGGCCACCCCGGACATGATGGCCAAGGTGGGCCAGATAGGCCGCATTTTGGGCCCACGCGGCCTGATGCCCAACGCCAAGACCGGCACTGTGACCTTTGACCTGGCCCAGGCCATTTCTGAGCTGAAAGCTGGCCGGGTTGAGTTCAAGGTGGACAAAGCCGGGGTGCTGCACGCGCCCATAGGCAAAGTTTCCTTTGGCCCGGAAAAGCTGCTGGACAACTTGCGCTCGCTCATCGACACGGTGAACCGGCTCAAACCCTCTGCAGCCAAAGGCGCGTACTTCAAGAACCTGGCGGTTGCGACCACCATGGGTCCGGGCGTCAAAATCGACCCCATGACCATCCGCAAGTTTCTGGAAGGCTAACTGTATACAAGCTTGGCGCAGCAGCGCGGTACTCGCGCCGCTGCGCTGCAATTATATATTCGGCAAAGGCTGGCCGCCGGGAATTGCCCGGCGTGTCTTACCCATGGGAAAAATGAGTCGAAGAAAGCAGGAGAGCGTCAATCGCCCTTAATACCCTGCCGAGACTTGCTTCGCTCATTTTTTCCGCCGCACCCTCAAAGAAGGAGTCACTCGTGAACAGGGCGGAAAAAGCCGAAGTGGTCTCTGCGCTCAAAGCGCAGGCTGACGGCGCCTCAATCGCGGTGGTCACTGACTTCAAGGGCCTGTCGGTGGAAGAAATGACCAACCTCAGGGTGAAACTGCGCGAAAACGCAGTACACTACCAAGTAGTGAAAAACACCCTGGCGCGGATCGCTTTCACAGACACGTCGCACGAAATCCTCAACGAAAAGTTGAAGGAAAACTGCGCCGTCGCCCTTGGCCAGGACGACCCGATTCTCGTCGCCAAAGCCTTGGTGGACTACACCAAGGAGAACAAAAAGTTCTCCATCCGTTTCGGCAGCCTGGAAGGCAAGTACCTGGACGCTGAGAGTCTGACTGACCTGTCCAAACTGCCCGGAAAGGAAGAACTGCTGGCCAAGACACTGGGAACAATGAACGCTGTACCCACCAATTTTGTGGGCTTGTTCGCCAACATTCTGCGCGGCGTGCTCAACGCGCTGAACGCTATCAAAGAACAGAAAGAATCTGCGTAAGGAAAGGAGAAACACCATGGCAGACGTCACCAAAGATCAAGTTGTTGATTTCATCTCGAACATGACTGTGCTCGAACTTGCTGAATTCATCAAAGAACTGGAAGAGAAATTCGGCGTATCCGCCGCCGCGCCCGTTGCCGCCGTCGCTGCTGTTTCTGGCGCTGCTGCTGATGCAGGCGGAGACGCTGAAGAAGAACAGACTGAATTCGACGTGGTGCTCAAAGGCGCCGGCGGCAATAAGATTGCCGTCATCAAAGTTGTCCGCGCCCTGACCGGCCTGGGCTTGAAAGAAGCCAAGGCCAAAGTCGACGAAGCGCCTCAGACTCTGAAGGAAGGCGTTTCCAAGGAAGAAGCTGAAGAAGCCAAAAAGCAGCTGGAAGAAGCCGGCGCCGAAGCCGAAGTCAAATAACGCAGTTGTTGCGTTTTTTTGCGCTCTAGTCGAGCGCGGGCCCGAACCGGCGCAGCCGGCCGGGCGGGCCCGCGCTCTTTTTGCCTTTTGGTTTTTTTCGCAGCATGCTGGGCTTTACTTGCAACATACTGTGACAATATACAATTTTGCTTTGCATAGCACATGCATCCGGCAGGGCCAGCCCTTGACAAATTTCTCGCATTCACGTAATCTTGTAAGTTGCAAACAAGTGTTTGGCTTATCCATCGCAATCCGAGCGGGACGTCCCGACCGGGAACATGCTTTTATATATCATTCCATTGATCGTACATCTGCCCAATATCATTACCATTTTTGCGCCGCCGTGCCGGCTGGCGCAAAATGGGCGAACCGCGTGACGGCTGTGGCTGCTGCACTTGCGTGCAGCAGGCCTGCCGCCCGCTAACGTCTTTTCTTAAGGGGTGACCATGAGCCAGCTCATGAAAAAATTCGGCAAGATCATTGCTGCTCTCCCCATTCCGCACCTGCTCGACTTGCAGGTGGAGAGCTACCGCCAGTTCCTGCAGGACAACCCGGAACTGCGAACGCCGGATTCCGGTCTTGAAGGCGTCTTCCACTCGGTCTTTCCTATCGAGGATTTCAACAAAACCGCCAGTTTGGAGTACGTGAGCTACGAAGTCAACGAGCCCAAGTACGACCAGGAAGAGTGCATCTCAAAAGGCCTGACGTATGAGGCGCCCATTCGCATCAAAGTCCGCCTGGTGGTCTACGATGTGGACGAGGAAACAGAAAACCGCACCATTCGGGACATCAAAGAACAAGATATTTATTTCGGCGCCATCCCCCTGATGACTGACAAGGGGACCTTCATCATCAACGGCACTGAACGGGTCATCGTCAACCAGCTGCAGCGCTCTCCAGGCATCATCTTGGAGCACGACTCTGGAAAAAGCCACTCCAGCCGCCGGGTGCTCTACTCCTGCCGCATCATCCCCATGCGAGGCTCCTGGCTGGACTTCGACTTTGACCACAAAGACATCCTCTATGTGCGCATCGACCGGCGGCGCAAAATGCCCGCTACTATCTTGTTTAAAGCCATGGGCATGTCCAAAACGGACATCCTAAAGTATTTCTACGACACCGAGTTCTATTCTGTGGAAGGCGATAAGCTCTTCTGGGAACTGCAAAAAGAGCATTTCCGCAAAGAGGTGGCCGTCACTGACATCGTCACCCCAGACGGGGACGTGCTTGTAAAAAAGGGCAGGCCGTTGACCAAACGCGCCTGGCGGCTGATGTTTGAAAAAGGCGTCAATTCCATTCAGGTTGATCCTGCCTCTCTGGAAGGCATCTTCCTGGCTGAAGATATAGTTGACCCCAAAACTGGCGAAGTCATGCTGGAAGCCGGCGACCTAATTACTGCTGAAACCATGGAGCAGCTCACCGAAGCCAGCGTCAACCGCATACCGGTGCTGCACACCCGCGGACAAGACGTCTCCTCCTCTATCCGCGACACCTTGATGCTGGACAAGACTACAGACATGGAAGGCGCGCAAATAGAGATATACCGCCGACTGCGGCCCTCATCGCCGCCTACGCCGGAAATTGCCTCAACCTTTTTTGAGAATCTTTTCCGCAATCCGGACTACTACGACCTTTCCCCTGTGGGACGCTACAAGCTGAACATCCGGCTGAACCAGGACATGTCGCTGGACAAGCGGACCCTGGACGACGACGATATACTCAAAGCCATCAAGCTGCTCACCCGGCTTAAAGACTCCCATGGACCAGCAGACGACATCGACCATTTGGGCAACCGCCGCGTGCGCCCTGTGGGCGAGCTGGTGGAAAACCAGTACCGCATTGGCCTGGTGCGCATGGAACGGGCCATTAAGGAGCGCATGAGCCTTCAGGAAGTGGCCACCTTGATGCCCCATGACCTGATCAACCCCAAGCCTGTGGCGGCCGTGCTCAAGGAGTTTTTCGGCACGTCTCAGCTTTCCCAGTTCATGGACCAGACCAACCCGCTTTCCGAGGTCACCCATAAACGCCGGCTTTCGGCCCTGGGGCCCGGGGGGCTTACCCGCGAACGGGCCGGCTTCGAAGTCCGAGACGTGCACACCAGCCACTATGGCCGCATCTGCCCCATTGAAACGCCAGAAGGTCCGAACATCGGCCTCATCGTTTCGTTGACCACCTACTCGCGCGTCAATGATTTCGGCTTCATCGAGACCCCCTACCGCGTTGTCAAAGAAGGCAAAGTGACCGAAGAGGTAGTCTACCTGGACGCTTCCCGGGAAATTGACGAAGCCATCGCCCAGGCAAACGCCCCTCTGGACGAAGAAAACTGCTTTGTCAACCCCATGGTCACAGCCCGGGTCAAAGGCGATGTGATCATGACGCCCAACGAAGAAATCACCCTGATGGACATCTCTCCGAGCCAGATGGTCTCAGTGTCCGCTGCGCTGATCCCCTTTCTGGAAAATGACGACGCCAACCGCGCGCTCATGGGCTCAAACATGCAGCGCCAAGCCGTGCCCCTGCTGCGGACCGAGGTCCCGCTGGTGGGCACCGGCATGGAAGGCCCGGTGGCTACCGACTCTGGAAGCTGCCTGCTGGCTGAAGACGACGGCGTTGTCCACTACGCCGACGCCGAGCGGGTCATTGTCCGCTATGACAACGGCCTCTATCCGGAAACAGGGGGCGTGCGCGCTTACGAGCTGCAAAAGTACCACAAATCAAACCAGAACTCCTGCTTCGGACAGCGGCCGCGCATCATCTCCGGCTCCCGGGTCAGCAAGGGAGAAGTGCTGGCGGACGGGCCCGGCATCCGTGACGGCCAGTTGGCCCTGGGCAAAAACCTGCTCGTGGCCTTCATGCCCTGGTGCGGCTACAACTTTGAGGACTCCATTCTCATCTCTGAACGCGTGCTCAAAGAGGACGTCTTCACTTCCGTGCACATCGAGGAATTTGAAGTAGTCGCACGGGACACCAAGCTGGGACCGGAAGAAATTACCCGGGACATCCCCAACGTCAGCGAAGACATGCTGCGCAACCTTGACGATAGCGGCATTATCCGTATAGGCGCCAGCGTCAAGGCCGATGATATTCTGGTGGGCAAAATCACCCCCAAAGGCGAAACCCAGCTGACGCCCGAGGAAAAGCTTTTGCGGGCCATATTCGGGGACAAGGCTCGGGACGTAAAAAACACCTCCCTGAAAGTGCCGCCAGGAATCGAAGGCTCCATTATTGACGTGAAGGTCTTCAACCGCCGCTCTGGCGACAAGGACGACCGCACCAAGGCCATTGAGGATTGGGAGCTGGGCCGGCTAGACCGCAAGGAAGCCAAGCACATAGAGGCCCTGACTCTGAAGACCCGAGATAAGGTATGGCAGGCTGTAGAAAACAAACAGCTGGCCAGCAACCTGATGGGCCGCAAAAAGGGCGACGTATTGGCTGAAGCCGGGCGACCCCTTGCCCGCGAAGCCATGGACGCCGCGCCCCTGAAAAAACTTGCCGGCATGTTCAAAAGCAAGGACGTCAACGAAGACGTGCAGTCCATTCTGGACGACTACGACCGTCAAGTGAAGTTCATCAAAAACGCTTACGAAATAAAGCGCGGCAAGGTGACTGAAGGCGACGACCTGCCTCCGGGCGTAATCAAGATGGTCAAGGTCTACGTGGCCGTGAAGCGCAAGCTTTCAGTTGGCGACAAAATGGCCGGCCGCCACGGCAACAAGGGCGTTGTCTCCTGCATTCTGCCACAAGAAGACATGCCGTTCTTTGCTGACGGCACGCCAGTGGACATCGTTCTCAACCCCCTGGGCGTGCCCTCGCGCATGAACATCGGCCAGATCATGGAGACCCACCTGGGCTGGGCAGCCCGTGAACTTGGCGCCCAATTGGCTAAAATGGCTGAAGAACAGCTAGACGTCAGCCAGATTCGTAGCGAAATCGAATCTATCTACAACTCTGCAGAAATCAGCAAAACCATCGCGGACATGGACGACGACGAACTCCTGGACGCCGTGCGCAATCTGCGCAATGGCGTCATCACCAAGACCCCGGTCTTTGACGGCGCCACTGAAGCTGAAATCTGGTCCTGGCTGGATAGAGCCGGCATGCCGGACGACGGCAAAACCGTGCTCTACGACGGCCGGACTGGCGACTCTTTTCACAACCGGGTCACTGTGGGCGTGATGTACATGCTCAAACTGCACCACCTGGTTGACGAAAAAATCCACGCCCGATCCACCGGCCCGTACTCTCTGGTCACGCAGCAGCCCCTGGGCGGCAAGGCCCAGTTCGGCGGCCAGCGGCTTGGGGAAATGGAAGTCTGGGCTCTGGAAGCTTACGGCGCAGCGCACCTGTTGCAGGAATTCCTTACCGTCAAGTCAGACGACGTTTCCGGCCGGGTGAAGATGTACGAAAAAATCGTCAAAGGCGACAACTTCCTGGAAGCCGGTTTGCCGGAATCTTTCAACGTACTCATCAAGGAGCTCATGTCCTTGGGACTGGACGTGCAGCTCATCCCGGAAAAATCCAAACGGTAATACGGCCTGGCCCCGGGCGCGCGCCCGGGGCCGGACCTTTTCATAACTCTCAGCGTAAGCGGGGTTACATATGACTCTGGACGATCTTTTCTCCTTCCGCACCAGCTCGGCAACAAGTGTTACGAGCCACTCCCTCAAAGCCATCAAAATATCTCTGGCTGCGCCGGAGATCATCCGCGAGTGGTCTTTCGGGGAAGTGAAAAAGCCGGAAACTATCAATTATAGAACTTTCAAGCCGGAACGCGACGGCTTGTTCTGCGCCAAGATTTTCGGGCCGGTAAAAGACTACGAGTGCAACTGCGGCAAATACAAGCGCATGAAGCACCGGGGCATCGTGTGCGAAAAGTGCGGGGTCGAGGTCATCGCCTCCAAGGTCCGGCGCGAGCGCATGGGCCACGTGGAGCTGGCCACCCCTGTAGCGCACATCTGGTTCCTCAAGACCTTGCCTTCCAAAATCGGCACCTTGCTGGACATGACCATGGCCGACCTGGAGAAGGTGCTCTATTTCGACTCCTACATCGTTCTGGACCCTGGACAGACCACGCTGCAAAAGCTCCAGGTCATCAGCGAAGACCAGTATCTGCAGGTCATTGACCACTACGGCGAGGACGCCCTTACTGTGGGCATGGGCGCTGAAGCCGTGCGCAGCCTGTTGGAAGAACTGAAGCTGGAAGAGCTGCGGACGCAATTGCGCGAAGAAAGCCAGTCCACCCGGTCCCAGACCCGAAAAAAGAAAATCACCAAGCGGTTAAAAATCGTGGAAGCCTTTCTGGAATCCTCCAACAAGCCGGAGTGGATGATCCTGGAAGTAATCCCGGTCATCCCCCCAGAATTGCGGCCCTTGGTCCCGCTGGACGGCGGCCGCTTTGCCACCAGCGACCTGAACGACCTATACCGCCGCGTTATCAACCGGAACAACCGGCTCAAACGGCTCATGGAGCTGGGCGCCCCGGACATCATCATCCGCAACGAAAAGCGCATGCTGCAGGAAGCCGTGGACGCCTTATTCGACAACGGCCGCCGCGGCCGGGCCATCACCGGCACCAACGGCCGGCCCCTCAAATCCTTATCCGACATGATCAAGGGCAAGCAGGGCCGGTTCCGCCAGAACCTGCTGGGCAAGCGCGTGGACTATTCCGGCCGCTCGGTTATCGTGGTAGGCCCGAACCTAAAGCTGCATCAGTGCGGCCTGCCCAAGAAAATGGCCCTGGAGCTGTTCAAGCCCTTCATCTACTCCAAGCTGGAGGAGCGGGAGCTGGCGTCCACCATCAAATCCGCCAAAAAAATGGTGGAACGCGAAGAACTGGTGGTCTGGGACATCTTGGAAGAAGTGGTCCGCGAGTACCCCATTCTGCTCAACCGTGCGCCCACGCTGCACCGCCTGGGCATCCAGGCTTTTGAGCCTATTCTTGTTGAAGGCAAGGCCATCCAGCTGCACCCCCTGGTCTGCTCCGCCTACAACGCAGACTTTGACGGTGACCAGATGGCCGTACACGTGCCGCTCTCCATCGAAGCGCAGATCGAGTGCCGCGTGCTGCTCATGTCCACTAACAACATCCTCTCCCCGGCCAACGGCTCGCCAGTTATCGTGCCCTCCCAAGACATCGTGCTGGGCCTGTACTACATGACTGTGGAGCGCTCCTTTGAAAAAGGCGAGGGCAAAATATTCTGCGCGCCCTGGGAAGTCATCGCCGCCTACGACTCCGGCTGCCTGGGCCTGCACGCCATGATCAAGTGCCGCATGGACGACGGTGAAATAGTGGAAACCACAGCAGGTCGTGTGCTCGTGGGCCAGCTGTTGCCGCCCGAAGTGCCTTTCAGCTTCGCCAACACCTTGCTCACCAAGAAGAACATCCGCAACCTGGTCAGCGAAGCCTATCGCCGCGGCGGCGCAAAGGCCACAGTCATCCTTTGCGACCGGCTCAAGAGCCTGGGATATGAATTCGCCACCCAGGCTGGCGTTACCATCGGCGTCAAAGACCTGGAGATTCCCCACACCAAGCCTGACATCCTGAAAAAGGCGCAGGACGAAGTGGAGAACATCGAAAGCCAGTACCGCGACGGCATCATTACCCGCACAGAAAAATACAACAAAGTCGTGGACGTCTGGACCAAAGCCACTCAGGACATCTCTTCCGAGATGATCAAGGATATCTCCAAGGACATTGTCGAAAACCCGGAAACCGGGGAGAAGAAAGAGAACATCTCCTTCAACTCCATCTATATGATGTCCAACTCCGGCTCCCGCGGGAACCAGGACCAGATGCGGCAGTTGGCCGGCATGCGCGGCCTGATGGCCAAACCTTCCGGCGAAATCATCGAAACGCCCATCACCTCCTGTTTCCGCGAAGGCCTCTCCGTGTTGCAGTACTTCACCTCCACCCACGGCGCCCGGAAAGGCCTGGCGGACACCGCGCTGAAGACCGCAAACTCCGGCTACCTGACCCGCCGGCTGGTGGACGTGGTCCAGGACGTCATCATCGGCGAAGAGGACTGCGGCACTGTGGACGGTCTGGAAATATCGCACCTCATCAAGTCTGGCGACGTCAAAGCCAAACTCTCGGAGCGGGCGCTCGGCCGTGTCACCATGTTCCCCATCTTTGACCCAGACACCAATGAGGAGCTTATCCCGGCCAACACGCTCATTGATGAAGGGTACGCGCTCAAACTGGACAGCCTGGGCGTGAACTCCATGCATATACGGTCCGCCCTCACCTGCCAGAGCCGCCAGGGCGTTTGCGCCATGTGTTACGGCCGCGACCTGGCCCGCGGGCACATGGTCAACGTGGGCGAAACCGTGGGCATCATCGCTGCTCAGTCCATCGGCGAGCCGGGCACCCAGCTGACCATGCGCACGTTCCACATCGGCGGCACAGCCTCGCGCGAGATCGAGCGCAGCTCCATCCAGGCGCAGCACACCGGCCGGGTCACCCTGTCCCGGGTCAAAATGGTCCAGAACCGCGAAGGCAAATACATGGTCCTGGGCAAATCCGGCCAGGTGGGCGTGGTGGACGAACAAGGCCGCGAACGCGAAAAATACGTCCTGCCCTCAGGCGCCAAGCTGCACGTGAAGGCCGAGCAGGAAGTCAAAAAGGGCGAAATGCTCGCCGAGTGGGACCCCTTCAACGAGCCCTTTGTCACCGACGTGGACGGCGTGGTCAAGTTCACCGACATCGTGGAAGGCAAGACCTACCAGGAACGAGTGGACGAAATCACCAAGCGGACCACCTTCACCATCATGGAGTACCGGACCACGAACTTCAAACCGTCGGTCTCCATTGTGGACGAAAAGGGCAAGCCCAAGCAACGGCCTAACTCGCCCATGCCAGCTGTCTTCCAGCTGCCAGTGGGGGCCATCATCATGGTCCGCGACGGCGACGAGGTGCAGGCCGGCGACATCATCGCCCGCAAGCCCCGCGAATCCTCCAAGACCAAGGACATCGTTGGCGGTCTGCCGCGCGTGGCCGAGCTCTTCGAAGTCCGCAAGCCCAAGGACATGGCCGTGGTCTCGGAAATCGACGGCATTATCTCCTACGGCCCGGACACCAAGGGCAAGCGCAAGATCATCGTTACCCCGGAAACCGGCGACCCCAAGGAATACCTCATTCCCAAGGGCAGGCACATCACCGTGCACGACGGGGACTTTGTGGAAGCCGGCGAGCTGCTCACCGAAGGCTATCCAGAACTGCACGACATCCTAAAGATTAAGGGCGAAAAGCACCTGGCCAACTACCTGGTGGAAGAAATCCAGGACGTGTACCGGTTCCAGGGCGTGGGCATCAACGACAAACACATCGAGGTCATCGTCCGGCAGATGCTGAAAAAGGTCCAGATTCTGGACCCGGGCGACACCACCTTTCTGGTGGGCGAACAGGTTGACAAGCACCGGTTCATGGAAGAGAACTCCCGCTGCGTGCAAAAGGGCCTGGCCCCGGCCGTGGCTGAACCGCTGGTACTGGGCATCACCCAGGCCTCGCTAACCACCGATTCGTTCATCTCCGCAGCTTCCTTTCAGGAAACCACCAAGGTGCTTACCGAAGCCTCCCTGTCCGGCAAGGAAGACTACCTGCGCGGCCTGAAGGAAAACGTCATCGTCGGCCGCCTCATACCGGCCGGCACAGGCTTCCGCGAATACGTAACCGAGGACATCGTGGTGCCGGAACAGCCGGAACGCCCGGACAAGTTCCTTGAAGACCTGGACGCCAACCCCCTGCTCATAGACCAGTAGACGAGCAGCAGGATTACCAAACGATCACGCCCGGACCGCAAGGTTCGGGCTTTTTTAATGCGAAAGAAAAAGAACGAG
The DNA here is from genome assembly GCA_964440345.1 of uncultured Desulfovibrionaceae bacterium. Lineage (GTDB taxonomy): Bacteria > Desulfobacterota > Desulfovibrionia > Desulfovibrionales > Desulfovibrionaceae > CAYTSA01. The sequence continues at coordinate 12,438 of CAYTSA010000096.1, forward strand.
CAGTGACGTTTAGAGCATTTCACAGTTGAAATGCTCTAAGATGGAGCGCTTGCTTGCCGCTGCAATACGCAGTAATGTTCTCCGTTGAAGCCAGAGAGTGATTTAAGGTTTTTTCGCCATCAAATCATATGCATATGAACAAAAAACAGATCGTCATCATCGCCGGACCAAACGGGGCGGGCAAGACCACCTTTGTCGAGAATTTCCTGCCGGACCTGTTTGACGTCCCCCTTTTCATAAACGCTGACAAGATAGCTGGCGGGCTGGCGCCCTTTTCACCGGAAAGCGAGGCCATCCAGGCCGGCAAGCTGATGCTGCAACAGATTAATAAATACATTACTGAAGGCCAGAGCTTCACATTCGAAACAACGCTGTCCGGCAAATCGTATCTGAGGAAAATCCCTGACTGGCAACGCGCTGGCTACGCCGTCATCCTTATCTTTCTTTCGCTGATGGACGTGCAAACCGCTTTGCAACGAGTCGCCTTCAGAGTCTCACAGGGCGGCCACAACATACCCGAAGACGTGATCAAACGCCGGTTCAGCAAAGGGCTGGCCAATCTCCCTGCCTACAAAGAACTTGTAGACGAATGGTTTGTGTACGATAATACCGGAAATGATCCACTGCTCATGGAGCACGAGGAGAGCTGACATGCCGCACTTGACACACGAAGAACTCCTGAAAAAGATCGACCAGGGCATGCACCGCGCCGCCCTGCGCGCCCGGGAAATCGCCCTGCAGACCAACACCCCCATCGTCATCCACGTGGACGGCAAGGTGCAGGAAGTCTGGATGACGGAGCAGGCCATTGCAGAGTACCGCGAGCAGTACAAGGATAAGTTGTGAGGGGGTGCGGCGTCTCGTGAGTAAATGCGCCACAGGCTCGGACCACAGGCTCGGACCCACAGGCTCTGGCTCACAAGCTCTGGCGGACGCAAGGCCCGCCCCTACACAAAGGCGGTGTTGCCGGGGAAACCGGAACATCTCATGTTGCGCGGAAAAGCTCTACGCAGCCAAGCGTCCTTTACTACTCCCCGCCCAGTCGTCGGGCTATTTCCTTGGCGGCCTGGCGGCCGGCCCCCGCGGCCAGGATGACCGTGGCTGCGCCGGTGACAATGTCCCCGCCTGCGAACACGTTGGGCATGCTTGTTTCGCAGGTCTTGGGGTCCACCTCGATGTAGCCCCGCTTGGTGCGCTTGATCCGGGGTTCGTTCTCCAGCAGCACCGGGTTTGACCGCGTGCCCACCGCGATGATGGCCACGTCCGTGGCCATGGTGAACACGTCGCCCTTGACCGGCTCGGGTTTGCGGCGGCCAGACTCGCCCGGTTCGCCCAGCTCCATGCGCTGCACCTTGACCGCAGCCAGTTTGCCGCCGGCGTCGGCCACGAACTCCAGGGGCGAGAGCAGGCAGTCCATGATCACGCCCTCTTCCTGGGCGTGGTGGATTTCCTCCTGCCGGGCCGGCATATCATCTATGGTCCGGCGGTAGATGATGCGGGACTCGTCCGCGCCCAGCCGCAGGGCCGTGCGGGCTGCGTCCATGG
>CAYTSA010000097.1:0-13897 GCA_964440345.1 uncultured Desulfovibrionaceae bacterium
CGCAAAAGACCACTGCACAGAGGCCGTGTACCTGGAAAACCAGGCCCTGCAGCGCTCTCTGGCCGCCCAGTCCGCCATGCTGGCGCAGCAGCAGGCCAAATACGACGCGCTGGAGCGCCGGTTCTGCGCCTATGCCGAACGCATGGAGCACATGGAGGAGGAGCTGCGCGAAAAGCAGGCGGAAATCGATTTTCTGGAAAAGGAGCTGCAGCAGCACCTGGACGAGCACCGCATCGCCGCAGAGAACTGCAGTTGCTCCGGCGAGTGCGACAAGGCCGCCACCGCGCACTGTCAGGACCAGTGCCCGAGCCGGGACCTGAGCGGCAAGCGCATCCTCTACGTTGGCGGCCGGGCCAACCTAGCGGCCCACTACCGCCACGCCGTGGAGCGCCGGGGAGGCGTCTTCCTCCATCACGACGGCGGGGTGGAGCAGGCGCGCCAGATATTGCCCAAACTCCTGAATTCCGTGGACGCCGTGCTCTGCCCTGTGGACTGCGTCAGCCACGACGCCTGCCAGTGCGTCAAGGAAGTCTGCAAGCACACCATGAAACCTTGCAAAATGCTCCGCAGCTCCGGGCTTTCCAGCCTGGTGCGCAGCCTGGAAGAACTCGTGACGTATCCACACCCCTGAACCCTCAGCCTATGGAGGATGTCATGGTCGCTCAATCAAGCATCTGCGGCGTCGTTACTTCGCGGAACGCGTTCACAAGGTTTTTTGGCCCAGGAAGAAGCCGGACCGAACATACCCCGAAAGAACCAACCGGGCGTGAACAGGGCATGGACGCCACGTATCGCAACTCTAACCCTACGTCAGAAAAACACCAAACGTGAAAAAGCAAGCATTCAGCATACAACACGATATTCCGGGCAGGCTGCGGTTGCGAATTCCCGCCTTACGCCAGTCTGGAGGCCAGGAGCTGGTTAAGGAGCTTTCTGGAAAAAAGAACGTGCTTTTCGCCCGGCACAACCCCAGGTGCAATGCTCTGGTGGTGCGTTACAACGGCCAGGAAGGGACCCGCAATGATTTGCTACAACTGATTACCGATCGTTTTCCGGCTCCTGGCGGTTCTCGGACCTGCACAGGCTGTGATGCAGGCGGGCGAGATGCGCAATGCTCCTGCCGCTCCCTGCCTGAGGCTTCCATAGGCCGGGAAGTCCGTCGTTTCGGCGCCATTACCGCTGTAGTAGGGGTCGTGTTTTTACGCAGCACAATACTGGGCGCGACCGTGTCGCAAACGCTGTTCAGCCCGCTGGGTTTGGCCACCCTGGCGTTCAGCCTGCCCCTTGCCCGCCGGGGCGCAAAAGCCGTCAAGCGCAAACGCCCGAACCTGGACAGCTTTCTGGCCGGGGGAGTGCTTGTCTCTTTGGCCGGCGGACAGGCTGCCGCCGCGCTGGAAATACTGTGGATAAACACCGGTGCGGATGTGCTTTCCGCCTGGATAGCCGAACGCTCCCGCAAACACATTTCCGACATTTTGGAGATTACGTCCCACCATACCTTTGTGGTGGAAAACGGCATGGAGGTGGAACGGGAAGTATCGTCGCTCTTCGCCGGCGATGTAGTGGCGCTGCACACGGGCGAAAAAATCTCGGTGGACGGGTTTGTGATCTACGGAGAGGCAATGGTCAACGACGCGCCAATCACCGGCCGCGAAGAGCTTGTTCACAGAACTGTGGGCGACAAGGTGTTTGCCGGATCCTTTGTGCAGGAAGGCGTCATTCACGTGCAGGCGGAAAACGTTGGCGACGATACTTATCTGGCCCGGGTCATGCACAAGGTGCAAGAATCCCTTGAGACCAGAGCGCCTATTGAAGGCGTGGCCGACGACCTGGCCTCCAGGCTGGTTAAGCTGGGGTTTGTCGCCACAGCCGCCGCCTTTGTGTTTACCGGCAGCCTGTGGCGGGCCTACACTGTACTGCTGGTCATGGCTTGCCCCTGCGCCACGGTGCTGGCGGCTTCCACTGCGGTAAGCGCCGCCATGAACACCGCCGCCCGCAATCATATTCTCATCAAAGGCGGCCGCTACCTGGAAGAAGCGGGGAAATGCAAAACAGTCTTTTTCGATAAGACAGGAACCCTGACCACCATGGAGCCGCAACTTGTGGGCGCCGTGGGCGTCAACGGCGTTGGCGCAGACCGCCTTCTGCAGCTTGCAGCGTCCACGGAAACGCACAACCACCACCCCCTGGCTCAGGCCATCATGGCGGAGGCCTCCCTGCGCAACATACAGCCGCTGCCCCACGCCGAGTGCGACTATCACTTGGGGATGGGCGTGCGGGCCCTCCTTGGGGAAGACGAAGTGCTGGTGGGAAACGCCAAGCTCGCACAGATGTACGGCGCCGACGCCGACGGACTGCAGCAGGAGGTTCGCAATCTGCAGGAAAGGGGCCTGACCGTACTCTACGTGCACAAGAATCAAAAGTTGCAGGGTATCCTGGGAGTTGCCGCCCAGGAACGGCCCCAGGCCGCCGCCACGATTCGCACGCTGCGAAAGCTGGGCGTGGAGCGAGTGTATCTTATTACCGGCGACGAGGAGGCCGGCGCCAGGCAACTGGCCGAGCGGCTGGGGGCCGACGACTATTTTGCCTCCATCATGCCCGAAGACAAGGCTGTCATTATATCTGAAACTGGCCATGGGCCCACCCTTATGGTTGGCGACGGCGTAAACGATGCGCTGGCTCTAACCCGGGCGGACGTGGGCGTCGCCTTTGGCGTTGGCGGGTCGGAGGTGGCGGTGGAAGCCGCAGACATCGCCCTGGTCAAGGACGACCTGGAAAATCTGGCCGCTGTGTATCATCTGAGCAAAAAAACCTTGAATGTTGCGCGTCAGAACTTCTGGATCGCCACAGGTTCGAACATTATCGGCGTTATCCTGGGCTTCGCCGGACTATTGTCGCCGGTAAGCGCCGGACTTGTCCACATTGTCCACTCGCTAGGCGTATTGGCCAACTCTTCCCGACTATTACAACTCCCCCGCCTTCAACTGGAAACCGCTCACGAAACCGGAGAATACAATGGATTTCAACACGCTGGCGACGCTACGCAAATATCTCTCAATAAAACACCATGTGTCGGGGAGGGTCCGAATAAAATTCGATCCAGCGCTGGCTTCTAACGGTCAGATAAAAAAACTGGCGAAAAACAGGCCAACCATTCCTCCCGGCGTGAATGGTTACAGGATCAACGCCATGGCCCGGTCCGTGGTCATTGAATACGACGCCGGCATAGTCCCCCCACACATGCTGGAGGATTTGATCAACGCGACAGACGACGTCAGCGCAGCTGATCTTTTGAGAAAACTGGACGCCATACTACAATCAGCAAGTAAAAAGGAGGAATAGGAGATGCAACAGGACTACATGACAGGAGGCCCGCCAACCTTTGCCAGCGCCAATGGCGCCGGCGGCAACGAAACGAACGCCGACCCGTGCGCAAGCGGGGCGAACCCAGGTTCCGCCCAGGGCGCGAGCCAGCCCCAGTATCCGGGCCAGCAGTATCCGGGCCAGCAGTATTCGGACCAGCAGTATCCGGGCCAGCAGTATCCGGGCCAGCAGTATCCGGGCCAGCAGTATTCGGGCCAGCCCCAAGCCAGCCCGAGCATGTACATGGGCGGACAACCGCCCCAAGGCCACGCCCACTTGTACGAGCATGTTACCGGAGCCCTATCGTCGGCTGGCATGGCCGCCGCCGGCTTCGCCCAACCCAAACAGCAACCTGTGCAGCAGTCGGGCCAGGCCTCGCAACCCGCTCAAAGCATGGGACCGAATATGGGTCAGCCGCATTTTTCCCATGATATGCCCGGCGCAACGCCCTACCAGGGTCCGGCCCAGCAGCCGGGGGGCGCCCAACATCCACACCCCCCCTACGGCTATGGCTATGCGCCTCCCGGCCCTGGTAATCCAGGCCCTTTCCCCGGCCAAGCTCCGGGTCAGTCGTTCAGCCAGTTCTACGGCCAGGCCCCGGGTCAGGCTCCTGACGGCAAGGGCATGGAAAACCGCTATGGCGAATTGTATGGCCTGATCAACGAAGCAGCCAACGGCAACGCAGACGTCTCCAGCTTTCTGCGTTTTTTCCAAAGCACAAACTCTGATTTTTGGAAAGGCGCGCTTGTAGGCGCGGGCATAACCCTGCTGTTGACCAACAACACGGTGAAATCAACCCTGGCCCAGGGATTTGCAGGCGTGTGGTCCATGATGGGCCAGTCCGCCGAAGAAATGGAGGCAGAAGAGGACCGCAAAGCTGAAGAACGCATGAGCAAGGAGACATGAATATGACGAAAGCAACCTACGCCCTGGCGCCCCGGGCGACACTGGCCATGGGCGCAGCCGGCGCAATTGTGGGCGGCTCCATCGCTGCAGCCCGTAATTATGACCGGGTGAAAAAAAGCCAAATAACCCGCGAAGAAGCCGTCAAGGACGTAATCAAGGAAACCGGCGGCGCAGGGCTCGCTACAGCCACGGCCACTGCGCTGGTCTCCGCCATGGGGGTCACCGGATTGCTTTCGCTGGCCAGCATGGTGGTCTTCACCGCCGGCGCAAAGTACATGGCGGACAAGTTTCTGGATGCACGCACTGCTTGCGGCCAGGCTGCGCCCAAGCCCCAAGAAGCGGTGGAAGAAGCGCCCAAAAAAAAGAAAACCAAAACAGCGGCCGCCAAGTAGCTTTGCTGACGCTTTCAATCAAGGAGAAATGAAGTCATGAGCTATTATGAATATCCCCACCCCGTGCAGCCGGCCCAGCAATACGCCAACGTTTCCTACCAAGGTGCGCCGGCCCCGGGCGAAGCTCAGTATTACAACTACGCTGCTCAACCCAACCAGCCCGGCGCAGTGCAAAGCTGGGTGAACTTCCAAAATTCTACGTATGTCAAAGGCTTTGTTGTTGGCGCAGGCTTGGCCCTGGTGCTGGCCAACCCGACAGTGCAAAAAGCTCTTGTCTCAGGGGCTGTCAAACTCTGGACCAGCATGCAGGGCGGGGTAGAAGAAATCAAGGAGCGCGTTCAGGACATCAGGGCCGAAATGAGCACAAAAGAATAGCGGCCCTTTTCGTATGGCTTCGAGACAAGAAGCCGAAACATCAGTGGCGACGGCCTGCGTTGCTTGCCTGCATTGCCCCTAGCAGCGGCTGTGCGCAGGCCGTTTCCATACTGTACGGGAGTTGCACTGTACATGAGCAAAACAGAAAAACTTACGCCGGAAACGACGCCGGCAATGAAAGACGCCGCTTTACCCGCCCGCAAACGAAGGACGTCGCAAAGAGAAATGGCAAAAATCGGCCTCATCGCGTCTATAGGCGTACTCGTGCTGACGGGTTTTTCGAAAACTCGTTCTTCGCGAAAAGTGCACCTGTTGGCCGGCGGGGCGATGGTGGGGCTTAGCGTTTGGCACCACATGCTGTACGCCCCAGCCCGAGGAGATATCCCAGCCTATGAAGACCCGGAGGGCGACTCCCGATGACGAGAGGATCGCGCCTGCGGTCTGCGCATTTTCACATAGCTCACGAACTGCCAGGCAGGCTGCGGCTTAACTGCAACATGCTGCGTGATCCCAATCTGGACGCGAACTACCTGACCGCTCTGACTGCGGCCCAGCCAGGCGTGGAGAGCGTTCGTGTGAACAGCAAGGCGGGCTGCATCGTCATACGTTACTCCGGCAAGCCCATAGTGAAGGAAAGACTGCTGGCGCTGCTCAACACCCTGCCGCCAGACGTGTTTACAGAAGAGCCGGCAACCATGGAGGGGCCGGACAAGGCTGAAGTGGCCTTCAAACTGGCCGTGGCCGCGCTCACGCCCTTTTTGCCTCCCTCGCTCAAATTCCTTGTCAGCTGGAGCCTGGCTGCGCCTACCATTGTCAAGGGCGCAGAGACCATGTTCACAGACGGGCTCAAAGTAGAAGTCCTTGACGCCGGCGTGAGATCGTTCGCCTTGCTTCGTAAAGACTATTTTACCAGCAACACTATCGGCGCCATGCTGGCCCTGGCGGAACACATGGAGCAGGCCGCCCAGCGCAAGACCAACGACCTGCTCGCCGGACTGTTGCGGCCCCATGTGGAAACTGTCCGCGTGCGGCGCGAAGGCAAAGACCTGCTCATACCTTATGAAGAGGCTCGGGCCGGCGACATGGTTCTGTGCGGCCCCGGCGAAATGATCCCCGTTGACGGGCGCGTGGCCGAAGGCGAAGCCATGGTCAACGCCAGCTCCATGACCGGCGAGGCTGCGCCTGTTCACTTAGCCCCCGGTGACGACGTGCTTTCCGGCGGCGTGCTGGAAGAAGGCGCACTGGTCATTCAGGCCCAAACCGTTGGCTCAGACACCAGCACCGCCCGCATAGCCGGCTACATAGAACGCTCGTTGCGCAACACTTCAGCCCGGCAAGAACGCAATGAACGCTTGGCGGACAAGCTGGTTCCTCTCACATTCGGACTCGGGCTCGGAATTTTTGCCGTTACCGGCAGTATGGCTCGCGCCGCCTCGGTGCTCACGGTGGATTACGCTTGCGCCGTCAAACTCTCCGCGCCCACGGCGGTGCGATCCGCCATGTACGCCGCAGGCCGTGAAGGCGTGCTGCTCAAGGGCGCACAGGCCCTGGAGGCTCTGGCCAACGTGGATACGATGGTCTTTGACAAAACCGGCACCCTGACCCTTGGCGCACTGCAGGTCACGGACGTGATTCCGCTGCCCGGCGCGACGGACGCCGTGGACGCCGACACGCTGCTCTCTCTGGCCGCCGGCGCCGAAGAGCACTACGCCCACCCGGTCGCCGCCGCGGTCACCGCCGCAGCAAAGGAACGGGGCCTGCGCACGCCAGAAATGAGCCAAGTGGACTTTGTGGTGGCGCACGGGGTTTCCGCCTATGTGGACGGCCAACGCATCCTGGTGGGCAGCAGACACTTCATCCACGACGACGAAACCGTGGATTGTTCTGCAGCCGATGATTTGACTGAAGAGTTGCACGAGCAGGGAAAAAGTCTCTTGTACGTGGCCCGCAACTCGCAACTTATCGGCGTTGTCGCCATGCGTGACCGGTTGCGTCCTGAAACTTTGCATGTGCTGGAAGCACTCAAAACTTCAGGCATTTCCCAACTCATCATGCTCACTGGAGACCAGCAGCGCACAGCTGCGGCTCTGCACAGCCAATTGCCCGCGCTGGACGCAGTGTACGCTGAATGCAAACCCGAAGAAAAAGCCCGCATCATCGAACGTCTGGTCGCCGAGGGCAGACAGGTGGCCTTTGTGGGCGACGGGGTTAACGACGCGCCAGCGCTCATTGCCGCAGACGTGGGAGTTTGCATGCCGTCTGGCGCAGACCTGGCCAGGGACGTGGCCCAGACGCTGCTGCTCAAGGATGACTTGACCGGCTTGCTCCGGGCCAGGCTGCTGGCTCAGCGCAACGCAGAGGTGCTGCAACAATGTTTGTGGTCCTCTGTGTGTCTGAACACTGCCCTGCTTGCTCTGGCCGGCGGCGGCTACATCCCCGCGGTGGTCTCAGCGGCGCTGCACAACGGCGGCACCCTTGGCGTACTGGGCTACGCCGCCATGCGGTCCAGCGCTGTCAGCTCCTCCAACAACCCGATTATCCATACTGCCTAAACCAGGAAAACCAATGATACTCCCTCTGACCCAGGCGCCGCAGGGCGCGCCGTTACAACTGGAAAACATTGGCGACGCACAGCTGGCGCAAAAACTTGACAAGCTGGGCGTCTGTCCCAAAAGCACTGTGACTCTGCTGCAGGACGAAGCCATTGCAAGCCCGGTAAGAGTGCGGACTGACGCTGGAGAGGTGATCCTGGCCTCCGGCATGGCCGCCAAGATCATTGTCCATCATGACGACGGACACAAGACGCCCATCATGGAGATGAAACCGGGTGAAAAGGGCCACGTGGAAGGTTTGGTCTGCGGCCCAGGGCTGGAAAAGGGACTGGTCATCCTAGGATTGCGCAAAGACGCTGCGGTGGACATGATCCGGCGGATCCCGCCCATGGACTACTTGACCTCTATAAACAACGCCCACGTCATCATACCAGAAGGAGCCGCAGCCAAGATATGGGGCAGGATGCGAGGCGTGCAGATGCAGTTCGCCATGGTGGGCAAGGGCAAAGATTTTGTGGTGGAGCAATTGCTCGGCGGGGCCAGAGCGTCCGCCATGCTGCACAATCTGGGCGCCGCTCCAGGCACAACACTGCAACTGAAAAACGTGGTCCCGGCGAACAAAACAGGCCGCGCCGCCGCGGACCAGTTCGTCCTGGCCGCCAAAAGCGGCCTGCGGCTGTATCTGCGACCAGACCAGGCCGCAACAGTTATTGTCAGAACTGAAGACCTGTAAGCATAAGAGCAAGCTTGCAGCCGCGTTACTTTTTTCTTTGATTATATGACAAGGTATGGTGTAGCATGAAAACATGGAGCAGATGGAGACGTTCAGCCTTACCTCGAAGCAGGAAGATTACCTGGAAGCCATCTTTTTGCTGGAAAAGCAGAATGGCGCAGCCAGAGCACGGGACATCGCTGAAGCCCTTGGCGTTTCGAGGCCGGCCGTGACCAGCACCCTGCGCACCCTGGCCGACAAAGAACTGATCCAGTACGAGCCGTATAGCCTGGTGCGATTAACCGCTAACGGCCAAACTTTGGCTGAAGAGGTTTTCCACCGCCACGCAGTGCTCGAAAGCTTCTTCCGGGATGTACTGCACCTGGATCAGGGAACCGCTGAATCAAGCGCCTGCGGCTGTGAACACTCGGTTAATGAAGAAGTAGTCAACCGTTTGGGCCAGTTTCTAGTCTACCTCAAAGCCAGCGGATTCCATGAGCAGGACTGGCGCAAGGCATACGCGCGGCTGCACAACGCCAAAGACACATCCTCTGACCCCGACTGACCGACGCTCTGCGGACACGATTCAATTCCAAGTTCTCCTCTTGGCTGGTTCTCCTGACGTTTTGTTGGAAAAATCCGCCTGGACCGTGTCTTCTCAATTTGCCGGAACGCGATTGCATCAACACGAACAAATCGTTCAAGACTTTGCACGATCCTCATCCTGAAAAACATGCAACCGACTTGCTCACAAAGCAGTTTTGGCAAGCATTGCTGACAGTTCGGTAAGCCACACACATGAGTTGTCGCGCCCTGCCGGAACGTGCAGATGTTTTTTCACAGCCCCTTACCCTCCAGCAACATAATGATTTTGCATTTCATGCTGTATTTCATGCTTGACAAGGCTGCCCTCCCCGTCTAGAGGTCTTTTATTGAATTTGATTTTCACTATCATAAAACGCAACTGAGAATACTTACTGGAAGGAAATCTTTGTGAAAAACTGTTTATTGCAAAAGAGTCACAGCTGCCCACTGGATGGAGCCTTTATAGACACCACCGCATTGCATGAGTTCGCCGAAAGCCTGGGGGCCGCAGTTGACGCCAAAGACCCGAACACGCGCCAGCATTCTGAAGAGGTCGCAGTGGTCTCCCACACATTGGCTTTGGAGCTTGGCCTTTCGCCGTCGGAAGCGGACATCATCCACGTGGCGGCTCATCTGCACGACGTAGGAAAAATTGGCGTCCCCGACGCCGTGCTCTTGAAAGCCGGTCCTTTGACTGCTGCGGAATGGGATATCATGCGCCAGCATCCAGTCATTGGGGCGGAAATTGTCCACCCCGTCACCCCCCTGTGTCAGTGCGGCGTGCTTGAAATGATTCTGCACCATCATGAACGGTACGACGGCACAGGATATCCGAACCAGCTGCAGGGGGAGGATATCCCCATCGGCGCCCGCATCATTGCTCTGGCGGACAGCCTCTCAGCCATGCTGCAGTCGCGCCCTTACCGACTGAAAATGATGTTCGAAGAGGCCCACACAGAGATACTGCACAGCGCCGGAACACAGCTAGACCCCTGGGGGGTCAGCTGTTTTTTTCGCATCAAAGACCTCATCCGGCAGCAGCTTGAAATTTTGTCATGTGAAAAAACCACCATTCCAGCGCGTAATATTCCAGAATTGGGAACACTTCTCCACGACGGCCAGTGCAAGGCGGCGGCGCCCTCGCGCCACAGAATAGCCCTTGACAACAATGCAAATCGGGAACCACGCCGCGTCCCAAGCGCAACGGCCCAAACCAGCATGTCGCGCAGTGCAAGCTCCGGCATCCATGACGTCGTCAATAGCTCCTTGCAGCAGTCGTAAAAGCCGCTCTAAACGCTCAGGTAAAGCATAACATGCCATGATAAACAAAGAATTTTTCTTATTGACGTTCATTGTCAAAATAGTTAAAGCCCATTAACTTATTTTATATTTATGAATATTGTTTGCATGCGCACAAAAAAAGGAGGAAGATTGCATGAAACGTTTTGGTATTCTTGTCCTGGCAATGGTTATGGCGCTTGGCTCCGTCAGCCTGGCGTCGGCTGTGGAACTCAAGGCCAAAGGTGGCCTTGATTTCGCCTTCATTTGGTTTGACAACCCGGATTTCGCAGACACTGAGATAGACGGCGCCAGCGAAGACGATTTCCACGTCCGGCAGCGGGCGAGGCTGTACTTTGATTATGTGGCCAATGAAAACCTGAAAGGTCAGGTGGCGTTTGAAATTGGCGAATCCGTCTGGGGCGAGCCCAACGCCGGAGCCGACTGGGGAGCTGACGACAAGGTGGTGCAAGTGAAGCGGGCGTACCTGCAGTTCACTGCTCCGGGAACCGGCCTGGAATTCACGGTGGGTGTTCAGGGTTTTGGTATAGCGTCATATGTGGCGGGCAACCCTGTCTTTGATGATGAAGACGCCGCCGGCGTTGCCGCCTCGTACAGTTTCAGCGAACAAATTGCTCTGACCGCTATGTGGGTGCGTTTGTACGACGACGGCGTTACCGATAACAGCCTTGGTAAAGACGAAGTGGACGCCTTCGGTGTAGTCTTGCCTGTGGAACTGGACGGCGTGTCCATCACCCCATATGCACTGTACGCTTTGGCGGGAGAAGACACCGGTTTTGGCGACACGGGCAAATTGGTTGGCGACGCCGGCGCCATTGACGAAAATGTCGGCGTCTTCTGGTTTGGCGGCGGCGTGGAGCTGAACCTGCTTGACCCATTTGTTTTTGCCGTGGATGGCGCTTTTGGCTCCAGCGACGCCGGCGACGACAGCGCCGACCGGGAAGGGTATTACCTGGCCGCCAAGCTGGGCTACAAGATGGACATGGTTTACCCGCAGTTGATCGGTTGGTGGGCCTCTGGCGAGGACGACGACGACGCCAACGGTTCCGAAGCCATGCCTGTACTCGCGCCATATTTATACACGTCCACCTTTGGCTTCGACAACTCCGCCATTCTCTCCGGCGGCGACGTCATATCCGACAACGCCGGCGGCACTGCCGGGCTTGCCCTCATCTTTGCCGGCTTCACCTTCATGGAAGACCTGACTCATGACCTTATCCTGGCGTATGCAGTAGGTACGCATGATGAAAACCCCGCTTACTTCCCAGACGCCGGCTACCAGACACTGTTGACTGAAGAAGACAGCGCCTGGGAAGTGAACTGCAACACCCAGTATCAGGTTTATGAAAACCTGGCCGCTGTGCTTGAACTGGGCATGGTGTCCGTAGACATGGACAAAACCGACGACGAGGAAACAGCCTGGAAGGCCGCTTTCGGCCTGGAGTATAAGTTTTAGCAGATACACACTGCGCATGCCTCTTTCAGCATCCGGTTATCCACTTACCAGCCGGGTGCTCCTTCAGTCCCCGCCCAGAGCGTATGTTCTGCGGCGGGGACTTTCACTGCATTCCGAAACAGCTCCTTTTCGTTGACCAAGGAGCATAAAACTTATTCTGTAAACGTCGCCTCAATGGACAGTATTGCTTGACAGAATCGTCGGATTTCCTTATTTTGAAAATGAAATTCAAATTCAGATAATCCTAACACCCTAAAAGCAGAGATAACCATGACAAACATCTCCAGCATCAGCAGCGTCACCCGGCCCAGCAAGCTCTTCAAAGGCTTTCTCAAATCCTGCAACACACACAATTCTTCAAAGTCTCCGCAGCATTCTGAACTTTCTGTCAGCAAGAACGAGGAAAAAGTCTCAAAAAACTCTTGACCAAAGGACGGAGAATGCCAATCATGCGGACATGCGAAACACACATATCCGCTTTGCTACTCCTTGCCTGGAACGGGGCCTAACGTGGGGCCTAACGTGGGGCCTGGCGCTTTTTCCGCTGCTATGCCTTGCCGCCATGTGGCCCAGCGCCGCCAGCGCCCACCCGCACGCCTTTCTGGAAGCCTATGCAACCATGGTCTTTGACGATGCAGGCTTTGCCGGCGTCAAGCACCGCTGGATTGTCGACTCCATGACCAGCCAGGTTATCCTGGACGTGGCCGAAGAGAACGGCGATGGAAAACTGAGCGAAGCGGAACAGGCGGCCATCCGGGAAATAAGCTTTGAAAGCTTGCGGGGTTTTCACTACTTCACAGCCGTCATGATCAACGGCGAGCCCTGGGAAGTAAAGTGGGCCAAGGATTTCAAGGCAAAGCTGGAAGACGGCGAGTTGACCTACACATTTTTCGTGCCCTGCCATCTGCCAGCCAAGGCCGAGCCCACCGAAGTCAAGGTCGCCATATATGACGAATCCTTCTACACCTTTGTGGCTTACGGCCAGGAAGGCGGCGCAACTGTGGACCCCAGCAAGGACCCCATGTTCGGCAACACCGCGGCCGGACCCAACCCCGGCGACTACGAGCGCTTCACCCAGGCTACCGGCGTGCAGGAATACACAGGCGAAGTACAGCTGGAGGTGCCGGTGGAAAAATTCGCCATTGAAACCGGCGTGGCCGACGCCCCGGACATGGCCTATTTCAACGGTTTGATCACGCCCCAGGCCTTTCGGGTGAGCTTTTCGAAAAAATGACGCCTCTGCGGATGTGCATCCCGGCGTTGCTGGCCGCGCTGCTCTGTCTGGCTCTTCTTAGCCTGGCTCTGCTTCCTGAAAACGTTTCCGCCGCCCGCAACCCCTTCATCCGTAGCGACAAACAGTCTGAGCAGCAGCAGAACGCCACGCAGCCTGCTGCGCCGTCCTTCAGCGTCATCCCCTCCTCCTGGCTGCAGGACGTCATCCGCTGGCAGCTGGCGCTACGCATGCAGATGACTGGCCTGGCCCGGGACATCGCCCACAGCCCGTGGGGCGGCTCCTTCGGGCTGTTCATGGCGGCCAGCTTCCTGTACGGCGCGGCCCACGCTTTGGGCCCTGGCCACGGCAAGGCCTTTGCCATAGCCTATTTTCTGGACAGACCCGGCCCGCTGTGGCTGGGGCTGCTGTTCGGCAACCTCAGCATGGTCTGCCACGTGGCCTCGGCCGCCACGCTGGTGCTTGTGGGGTCCTACATACTGCGCACCGCCGCCTCCGGCGTGGTGGACGACGTGGGCGGCCTGCTGGAGGGAATCAGCTACGGTCTGTTGGCCTGCATCGGCCTGGGTCTGCTGCTTGGCAACGTCTACGGGCTGCTACGCCGGCGCAACGAATCCGAACCGCGGCCGCAGACCGGGGCCAGCCCCAAGACCCTGGCCCTCACGGCCATGGCCGCCGGGTTGGCGCCCTGCCCGGGCGCGGCCCTGGTGCTCATGTTCTGCATATCCCTGGGCGTGCAGACGGCCGGGCTGTTGTCGTTGCTGGCCATATCGCTGGGCATGGGCGTTACCATTTCAGCCTTTGCCACGGCGGCCATCGCGTCCAGGTCTCTGGTGCTGCGAATGCTGCACAACCGGCGCAAAACCTTTGACGTGGTCCAGGCTGGCGTGTCCATTCTGGGCGGCGCGGCCATAGCGTCCATGGGCTCCATCTTGCTCGCCGGGTGGTGGCTTTCCAGGGGATAGGCCATACCCTGATCCACCATCAAAAAAACTCGTTGTGTACGGAAAACCAAACAGATAGAAT
>CAYTSA010000098.1:0-13629 GCA_964440345.1 uncultured Desulfovibrionaceae bacterium
CGGGCCTGTAGAGGACTTTCACCTCCAAGTGGGTGCGCCCTGCCGGGCGCACCAAGAAAAAAGGGTCTAGCACTTAGTGCTAAACCCTTGATTTTCTTGGTGCGCCCGAGAGGATTCGAACCTCTGACCTACGGATTCGTAGTCCGGCGCTCTATCCGGCTGAGCTACGGGCGCGTGTGAAGAAGAGACACTTATACCTCTGCAGCACTGCTGTCAACCTTTTGGAAAGGGGTTTTTGCTGTTTTTCGGCTGCACAGTAACATTCCATTTGGCGGGGTACAGGCGGCGTACCAGCGTGAGCGA
The DNA here is from genome assembly GCA_964440345.1 of uncultured Desulfovibrionaceae bacterium. Taxonomy (GTDB): domain Bacteria; phylum Desulfobacterota; class Desulfovibrionia; order Desulfovibrionales; family Desulfovibrionaceae; genus CAYTSA01. The sequence goes on from CAYTSA010000098.1 coordinate 304, forward strand.
TATTCACAGGGTTCGCCCATTCTGTCTTTCCATGGCGCAGTTCACATGACAGAACGAATCTCATACAATCATAGGCAGTTAAAGAGCACGGCTGCAAGGGTCGTCCCTGCTCTACGCCGATATGCTTTCAGCCAGTCTGAACGGCGCCGCTTGGCGGATGCTCTTTACTTACATCTGAGTGCATCTGCGCGCCATCAGCGGCGTCTGCGGTTAATCGTCCAGCGAGTGCAGCAACAGCCCGCGCCTGCTACGCCTGTATCGCGCCAAACCCCTTCCACGTGCCCGGGGTCCCGGCCGTGGTGCAGACCCAGCCGATGTATTCGCCCGGGTCCGGGTCCGAGTTCCAGACGATGTCGCCCTTTTTCCATGTGCCCGCGGTGGGGATGCCCGGCGTGGCCACCGGGATTTCGCCAAAGCCCTTCCACGTACCTGGCGCGCCTGAGGCTATGCACACCCAGCCCACGTATTCCGCATTGTCCGGGTCCGTGTTCCAGACGATGGCGCCCTTGTTCCATGTCCCGCTGACAGGGTACGTGGAGGCTGTATCGTGCACCAGGCCAAAGGCTGACCAGGTTCCGGGTTCTCCGGCTGAAACGCAGACCCAGCCGGCCGGTTCTCCCACGTCCGGGCTGGCGTTCCAGACCATATCGCCGCGGGCCCAGGTCCCGCTGTCCGGCGCGGCGGTCCCGGTTCCCCGAGCCTGGCCAAAGGCGCGCCACTGCCCGGGCTCCCCGGCTTCCACACAGACCCAGCCCACAGCGTCGCCTTCAGCTGGCTCTGTATTCCAAACCAGCGCGCCCTGTTCCCAGTAGCCTGCGTTGGGGGCGTTCTCTGCAGCGCTGGCCCGGGGCTCCGGTCCGTACGTGCGGCCATAGGTCAAATTATGCATAGCCAAGATGGAGTTCGACGCGCCGCTGTCGTTGGTCAGGGTCACGTTCCCGTGGCCAACGAGCACGATTTTTCCTGGCTCTATGTCCAGATAGGCCGGCCAGCGCCTGTTCTCATACAGATGCACCTCCACGGGCATTGCCGCGGCCTTGGCCAGATTGCGGCACACCATCTGCAGCGCGTCCGTGGCGCCGTCCGGGTTGCATATTCCCTTGACGTGAACTGCGTCAGCCAGCAACGCATCTGGCGAGGAGTAATAGGTGTCCAACACAGGCAAGTCCACACAGCCGTTTATAGAGTCATTGTCTGTAAAAGTTGTGTAAGTGGAGGCCGCGCCTTCGATTTCCAGTATGTGCAGCGGCCAGAGAGGAATGGAGTCGCCGTCAGCCTGGCCTTTAAGAAAGGTGTTGTTACTGATGCGCACGCCAGACAATGAGGTGCCCTTCAGGTGGATGTGCGAGCGCTTGCCCACGGTCGAGCCGTCCCGGCCGTTACGGTAGAACTGGTTCCCGGAGATGTTCCAGTTTGTGGAGTTGAACAGATAAATGGCGGTTTCGTCCTGGGCGTCGAAGAGATTGTTGCTGACCACGTTTGCCCGGCACTGGTAACCCATTATGGCGCGGGTGTTCCACTCGAAGCGGTTGCCGTCGAAAATATTGAAGCCGGCCCCGGTAGTCAGGTGAAAGGGCGTATCGTTACTGGTGAAAATACAGCTCTGGAAGACCGAGTCCGTAAGCACCCCGCGAAAGGGCTTGCCGCAGTTGAAGAACCCGCAGCCTTGGACCTTGAGCGCCCCAAAGGTCTGGGCATGACTGGGATCGCTGACGACGTGCTCCAGGTTTTCGAAGCGGCAGTTGATGAGCGTCACATGGTCGGCCTGGGCGGAAAAGAAGTCATCCTGATCAGTGCGCACTTGACCGGATCGGAACACCATGTTCATGAACGAGGTCTTGTCTGCAGCCGAGAACAACGCTCCATGGTTGCTGGGCAGGTACTGCAGCACCGCGGCGATATCCTTATACGTTGGCTCGGCCTGTTGGAAGTCGTGGCTCCAGTCTATGTAGCCGGAATACGGTTTTTCCCCTTCCACATGGGTCCCGGCGATCAGGGGAACAGGTTCTGTAATGCAGTACAATCCCACCGGAAAGCGGACCCGGGTAAAGATAAAGGTTTTCTGCAGGGCTCTGGTGTCGTCATTCACGCCGTCGGCCACAGCGCCGAACCACTGGGGCAGGACCATGTTCAAAGGATCACCGGCCACGTCGCCGTCGCCGCTAATGATTTGTTTGCGGCCGGCTTCTATCCGGCAGTTCAGGGTCAGGGTTACGCCCAGCCCGATGTCTATCACCGCCCCGGGCTGAAAGCGCAGCCGCACAGTGGCCGGCACGGCCAGGTCAGTTTCCAGGCTGTACGTGTGGCCGCCCGGCAGTTCTATGGCCGCAGGGCCGCCGCCAGCCTGGGCTATGCTCCAGGCCAGACTCCCTTCCACAGTTTCGTCGCCGTGGTCGCTGATGGAGCTGCTGGCGGCAACGTAGCGCACGCCCTTGACCTCGCCGCCCGAGACAGTATCCAGCCGGCCGGTCTGGATAAAGCTGTCCAGCCCACCCGCGGTGAGCCGCAGCTCCACCCTGTCGCCAGCAGCGAATTCCCGGGCGCTGGTCCCCTCCTGAGCCCGCTCAATGGTCAGCGTATCGCCGGTGCGGGCGGCGGCCTTGACGATTTCCGGCTCATTGGCTGCGTCCACCAGGGTGCACATGAAGTATTCGCCCAGCCCGCTGTCCGGAGCCGGGAAAAGGGCGCCGTCGCCGGCGGCCACGGTAAGGGAAAGGTCGCCGGCTCCGAGCGCGGCTGCCAGCGTAGAGACAGCGTTGTTGGCGTACAGCAGGGTCATGTCGATTTCCTCCTTGAAACACTCATGCGCCAAAAGAGCGCGGCTGGACGGCTCGGCTGGCGGTGGTAGCGCCTTTTAGCCGCTCGTTCTTGGCCCGGACCAGGCCGTTGAGAAAGCGGCGCTCCTCGACCAGCCCGGCCTGGGGGTCGGTCCATTCCTTGTGCGGCATACGCAACAGCCGGGCCAGGGCGCCGGAACAGAGAACGTCGCGCCAGACTGTGCACAGCCAGTCCACCACTTCCTGGTCTGGTTGGGGGATGGTCCCGGGCCGGCTCGGTTTCAACGCCGCTTGTACGGTCATGCCAGCCGGCCTGTCCTCTGTGGGAATGGGGACAAGCCGGATGGACCGCGGGTGCTGCACCAGGAACCGAGTGGACCGGGCGCCCTCCAGGGCCCGCCAGCCGGGAAACTCCCGGTCCAGGTCTTCATCCACAGCCGGGGCGAGCTTGGCCTGGTCGATGCGTACAGACAGAACCAGGCTCAGCTCCGCGCCGGCCGGCGCAGCCAGGTCATACAGCGGCTGGTCGGCGTTCACATCCATGGCCGGCAGCTCCACACGCCAGATCAAGCCCTGGTCGCACAGGGTTGCAGCGGCGGCGTGCAGGGCCACGGCGGCCATGGACCGAGGCGCGCCTGGCGCGTAAGGAAGGACGTCCGGCAACAGTTGGTCCCATACGGTGCTCATGATTTCACTCCTTGCGCGCTGGGGGCGTGTTGTTGGGCGGCGTTCATGTCTACGCCCAGAGTCTGGAAAAAGGCCTGGTAGTGCGCTTGGGCCCGGGTTTCCGCGGACCGGGATTCCGCGTCCGTTGCCAGCGCCCGGTAGAGCATGAAGTCGAGCAAAGGGCCGGCGTACACGCCGTCCAGGGCGATGGCCTCGTCCTCTGCCGCAGGCGCGGCTGGCGAGACAGCGTAGACCAGCTCGACGTACAGGGTTCCGGAGTCCGGCGCGGCCGGATGCACGCTGAACCGCCGCGGGGAGTGAGCGTCATAGGTCCATTCGTCTATGCTGGCCGCACTCTGGTCAGTGCGCCAGTCTGGAGAGAAATCATCCAGCCATTGGCGCCGGGCAAAGCGCACCGGCGAGCCCGGCGTTGCGCCGTCCGGGCCCATGTTCCGCAGCACGTCCAGGACCCGGAAACCGTCGTCCGGAATGGTTTGTTGCGACCCGGGGGCCAGCGCAAACACAGTGATGCGCGACACTGCGTCCGGCCGGGTCAGGGCGATGCGCCGCTGGGCCTCGGCCAGGTGCTGCATCAGCGCTGTTCGGGGCCAGCGCACGTTGCCTTCGTCGTTCAGCAGCCGGGCCGCCATATTTACCAACTCGCCGGCGAGCATTGCTTAGCCCACCACGGAATAAGCGAAACGTTTGACGTCCTTGGGCCGGGAAGCGTCGCCTGCGCTGCGTTCAAAGACGGTCTGTTCTGCATTGTCGAACACTTCCATCACTTCGCCCGGCAGCTCCACCTCGTGCTCGCGCTTGATGAGGTAGGCCACGCCGTTCACGGAGACAAAGATGTCGTCCGAGCCGCCAGAGCCTTCCTGGTTGTGAAAGATGACTTTCACGTTGTCTTTGCGTTTGGTTTTAGGGCTGTCTTTCATGAGTTATGTCTCCTCTGGTTGTAGGTGAATGAAAAGAGTACGCAGCAATGGAGCGCATTCTACGCAGAGCCGGCGGGCGCAAAAGAATGAAAGATTTCCTTGTCTGGGGCGGCAGAAACGTGCACGCGCCATGTTCACATGAATGGCGGACCCCCCCTTTGGGCAGGCATCGAATTTTCAGGATACGGGGCGCATTCCTAAATTCGTAACCGTGGAAAACCATGGGCGCATTCGCTGGTTTCACGTAAGCTGTCGCTGGACTGCGCGCCAAAGGCAGGTTTAGATTTTTTTTTGCAGTTTCACACTGTCTCAACGATCATGGCCAGCTGCTCTGCGCCGCACCGTTACTGCCGCGATTGCCCGCGCAGAAAAGCAAGATACAAAGACCTAATCCCCTTTTCTCATTTTCCAGCTTCATGATTTTTCGCCAGGAGACATCTGTTGCCCGTCGATGACAATGTCAAAGACAACCGTCTTGGCGTTTGGATTGGCGGTTTCTTGCTCCTGCAGCTGCGTTGCCCGCAGCCGTGCCAGGCACTCCCAGGCCCTGACCCGGGCAGAGTGGCTGGCGCCCCGGCCGTAGTAGGTGGCTTCCTGAAACAGCCCTTGGCAGAGCATCTGCGGGGACAGGGATTGCGCATCCTTCACCAGCAGCTCAGGGAACAGCATTTGCTCGGAAGCTGCACGGTCATCTAGCTGCTCCTGGCTGGCGTGCATTGCATGGCCTGCGCCAGCGCGCAGCGGAGGACATCGAGTATCTTTTTCTTGACTGCGCGCCGTAGCGGCGAAGACAGGTTCCTCTTGCCCGCAGTTTTGCTGCAGACTCTTTATGCGCTGATCCACGCGCTGATCCCGCAACAGCCTGTGCGCTGTGCGCGCCGCGGTGCTGTGGGCGTAGCCCGCTTCCAGGGCGGCGGCCATGGGGTCCTGCAAATGAACACAAGCCTTGGCAAAGCGCTCCTGGCGTGGATTAAGCGGTTTCACCGTGTTTGTCACGAGGTCGCCGCCAGTATCTGATGCACCCGCCGCCGGGTCAGATTGAACTCTGCAGCCAGCATGGGGACGGAAGCGCCCTGGCTGCGGCGCTGCTGGATCAAGCCCAGACGTATTTGACGCAGTACGGCGTCGAGTTTGGGAATGCTCAGCCTGTCTCCGCCATACACCTGCGCCAGTTCTCTGGTTTTCTCCATGCCGATGAGTTCAGCCAGGTAGTGCGTCTTTTTGGGGGCGGCAGGAATGTACACAGTATTGCCTCCCTGGGCGCCGGCCAAGGCTATGGCTGCTTTGGCTCCTATGATCGCCCGCAGCTCGTTCAGGCTGGCCGGCAACGCGGACCAGTCCAGGGTGTGGACAAAGTCCGGGTCTTCAAGCAGTTCTTGCAACGTCTTTTCCATGTGTATCATGATCGCTCTCCTTGTTCGAGATTTCCGAACACGATATCACAGGAAATGCAACGTTCCCGTCAGTACCCGCCAGTAAACGCCAGTGCCCGTACATTTCCTCTTGACAGTATTTTTTTATCGTACCCGCATGCGCACGCATTGCGTTCGCACTGCGCTAGCAATGCGAACGCACGCCAAGCCGCGCGCCGAGGAATGGGAGGGGAGGCGAAAGCTGCAGGCAGAAAGCTGCAGCTTCAGAGTGATGCACTACTGGCTACTTACACACCCACAGGGTGAAGCCTTCCACCCGCTTGAGCAGCTGGATGGCTGTGGAGCCCGGCTGAAAGGTCTTGATGACGCCGGGTTTCTTGCCGGACATGCCGGTGGCGACCACGGCGTAGTTGTGGGTTGCGGCTTCGGCCAGGATGGCTTTGGCTGGCGAATCATCCGTTACTACGCGCTCATGAATTCGCTCTTCCTCCACGCCATTGGCCGCAAGCGCAGCACGGGAGGCGTCAAAAACATCTTGCACTTCGGGGCTATTTGCGTCCTGGTCGGTTTGCACAGTGAAAATGGTTACCGAAATTTCCGGCTTGTCAGCAATCATGAAGCCCACGTGATCTGCTATGCACAAGGAGGATTCAGACCCGTCTGCGCAGAGCAGCACGCTCTTGTTGTGCAGCAGCGCGGGCCGGCGGCACACCCACACCGGGAAGTCAATGTCCTTCCACAGCACGTCGTTGCTGACTGAATCGGAAATAAGCCCCTCCATCCAGGTCAGGCCGCGGCGGCCAAAGATCACGGCGTCGTATTGTCCCTTGAGCGCCTCCTGGATGATTTCCTTGACTGTGCCGCCGCGGGAGCGCATGGATTTTGTCTCCACTTTGGTTGCCGGGCAGCCCTCGGCAACGACCCAGTCCTTGGCTTTGGCCAGAGCTTTCTGCCCCTGGCCTGCCGGCAGGTTGGGACCCCGCTGATCTACATAAAAAAGAGTCAGGCGCAGGTCGCAAAAGTCCGGGAAAAACCCGTGCATGAACCGCAGGCCAAACCAGGTGGTCTCGTCGTCGCCGATTGTTACCAGAAGATGCTTTTCCATAGTATATCCTTATTGGTTGCTCTGCATTCAGCTTCTTTGCCGGCGCACGAATTTGTCGAGTTCCACCAGCACAATAACCGAGGCGGACATGGCGATGATCTTCACCCAGTCGTACAACGCCAGAGCCTCTGTGCGGAACACCCACTGCAGGGCGGGCGAGTAGACCACGGTCACCTGGGCGAGCACGGCCAGAAACATGGAGATAAACAGAAACTTGTTGGAAAAAGGACTGAGCCGAAACACAGACTTGAGCTCTGACCGGGCGTTCCATGCCTGGAAAAACTGGAAAAAGACCATGGTTGTCACGGCCATGGTGCGGGCCTTTTCCAGGCTGTAGCCCTGGTTCATGGCGTAGGTAAATATGTACACCACGCCAATGGCGATGAGTATGCTGACGATGAGCGTCCGTTCAACCAGCCGGCGGTTCATGACGCCTTCCTTGGGCGGCCGCGGCGGTTTGTTTTCCACGCCGGGTTCGCCTGGCTCAAACGCCAGGGCCACATCCTGCAGACCGTTGGTAACCAAGTTTATCCACAACAGCTGGGCCGGCACGTACGGAATGGGAATGCCCATGAGCACCGAGGCCAAGATGGACCAGACCGCGGCAATGCCTGTGGGAATAAGGAAAAACGTCACCTTGCGCAGGTTTTCGAAGACGATGCGGCCCTCGCGCACGGCGGAGTATATGGAGGAGAAGTTGTCGTCCACCAACACCATGTCTGCAGCCTCGCGGGCCACGTCTGTGCCGTTTTTGCCCATGGCCACGCCTATGTGCGAAGCTTTCAGGGCCGGGGCGTCGTTCACGCCGTCGCCGGTAACGGCCACGATTTCTCCCTGCTCCTTCAAAGCTTCTACAATGCGGTACTTTTGACTTGGCGCTATGCGTGCGAAAACGTTCACTGTTTTCACCTTTTCCGCCAGTTGTGCGTCGCTCATGGAATGGAGCATGCCGCCAGTGACCACCTCGTCGTGCTCGTCGGTCAAACCTAGCTTGCGGGAGATGGCCTTGGCAGTGTCGGCGTGGTCGCCGGTGATCATTTTCACAGTAATGCCGGCCCTGCGACAACCCTTTATCGCCTCAATGGCCTGGGGCCTGGGCGGGTCTATCATGCCTTGCAAGCCCACGAATACCAGCCTGTCTGTGGCGTCCGTGTCTGTAATGTGTTCAGAGTCCGCCGGCATTTCTCGCACAGCAAAGGCCAGCACCCGCAGGCCTTCCCGGGCCCACTCCGCGGCTTTATCGCGGATTTCGCCGGCGTTTATGCCCTGCTGATACGTGCAAGTCTGGCACAGCTCCAGCAGCCGATCCGGGCCGCCCTTGACGAACATGATCTTCCTGTCCCCGTGCTGGTGCAAGGTGGCCATATAGCCCCGGTCGGACTCAAATGGCAGCATATCTAGTTCCGGCCACGACTCCCGCTCGCTATCTCTGGTCATGCCAGTCTTGCGGGCGGAGACGATGAGCGCGCCCTCGGTGGGATCGCCGTCTACGCGCCATGCTTCGTCCTCATACATCAGCCGGCTCTCGTTGCACAGCAACCCCACGCGCATCATTGTCTGCAGCGATTCCAGGTCCTCCTGGTCCATACTCTGCAGTTCTTTGGGTCCGCCTTCCGTAAAAGCCCGCACGCCGCCTTCGGGCTCATAGCCTTCGCCGTCCAGCTCCCAGTCATGGCGGCCGTCGTAGGCCCGTTTCACGGTCATTTCGTTCACAGTCAGCGTGCCTGTTTTGTCCGAGCAAATGACCGTGGTTGAGCCCAGGGTCTCCACCGCCGGCAGTTTGCGGATGATCGCGTTGTGTCTCGCCATGCGGGCCACGCCAACAGCCATGGCTATGGTCACCACAATGGGCAGCCCCTCAGGCACGGTGGCCACAGCCGCGGCCACTGCAGTCATGAACATTTCCTTGACCGGTTCGCCCACGAAAATGCCCAGGCCAAAAAGCAGCCCGGCGGAGCCGAGCACGATGAGCCCAATGATCTGGGCAAAGCGGTGAATCTTCTGCTGAATAGGCGCTTGCACCACGCCCACGTCCTGCATGTCTTGGGCTATGCCGCCCAGCTCGGTGGCGGCGCCAGTTTCCACCACCACGGCCTTGCCCCGGCCGGAGACCACAATGGAGCCCATGAAGCCCATGTTCACCTTGTCTCCAGGAGTCAGGTGCTCGTCTGTGACGATAGGATCAATGGATTTTTCAACCGGAATGGACTCCCCGGTCAGCATGGATTCGTCGATTTTCAGTTCAGTGGCGCTGAACATCCGCAAATCAGCAGGCGCCATGGAGCCGGAGACCAGAAAAACCACGTCGCCCGGGACCAGGGTCCGGCTGTCCACCTCGCGCTCTTTTCCGTCGCGCAGAACGTGGGCTTTGGGGTTGACCAGTTTTTTCAGTGAGCGAACGCTTTTTTCCGCTTTCAGCTCCTGCACAAAGCCGATGACGCCGTTGAGCAGTATAACCGCAAAAATAACGCCGCTATCGATGTATTCAGACAACGACAACGTGACCACGCCGGCCACGGCCAGGATGAAAATGAGCGGGCTTTTCACCTGGTTCATGGCGATGGCAAGAAGGTTCACCCCCTCTTCTTCGGTCAGCTGATTCGGCCCGTACTGGGCCAGCCGGCGTTCAGCTTCCTCTGTGGTCAGGCCTTTCTGGGAAGAACCCAACTCGGCAAAAATCTCTTGTATGGTGTGTCGATGCCACTGCATGGCGAATCTCCTGTCACTATGCGGTGAAGATATTTCAAGTTACGTCAGCCAGTTGACAATTCGGCGCAGTCTATCATAGCGGCGGGAAAAGTCTAGGGTCTGAAACATACAAACAAAGTACACGCAAGCTTGTCATCCAGCCTGGAAAACCGTACATACCTCCCGCCGCACGCAGCAATCCAGTTACGCAGGAGGAACCATGCAACGAGAACGCACCAGCCGCCGGGCGGAACGGGTCCGCACTGTTCTGGCCCGGCGACAGCCCGACCTGTCCTTGATCCTTTCCAACATCCACGACCCGCACAACGTCTCTGCAGTGTACCGATCCTGTGACGCATTTGGTGTGGCCAAAGTTCATTTATATTATACAGATACTGCCTTTCCCGTGCTGGGACGCAAATCCTCGGCTTCGGCGCGCAAGTGGGTGGTTACCGAACGGCACAGCGACGCCGGGCGCATGGCCGCCACCCTGCGCAAGGAAGGCGTGCAGCTGCTGGCCACAGGCTTTAGCGAAACTGCCAAGCCACTGACACAGCTGGATTTCACCCGGCCCACTGCCGTGATGCTGGGCAACGAACACGACGGCGTAGGCCCGGAGCTTAAAGCCCTGGCCGACCAGGAAGTGTACATCCCCATGATGGGCATGGTGCAGTCGCTGAACGTTTCCGTGGCCGCCGCAATCATCCTGTACGAAGCCTGGAGGCAGCGCACCGCTGCAGGCATGTACGACAATCCGCGCTTTGACAATGCAACGCTGGAGCAACTGGCCGAGCAGTGGATGGGGATGTAGCCCCGGCGGCTGAACAACATCGGCTGAACAACATCGGCTGAACAACATCGGCTGAACAACAGCCAGCCATTCATACTCCCCATTCCACAAGTAAAAAAGATCGTTGCAGGGACACCCGCATCATGCTCAATGAAGCACCAAGGCGGGCGGCCGCAAGGCTCGCCCTACACCATGAGACATTGAGGCCGCATGCCGGACGTGTACTGATCTGACTACACTCCCCCCTGACCTGCAGCCGGGTTGCCAGGCCAGCGCTGTCAGGCGGTGGATTACGGACTCAGGCCAGCCCATCATCTCTAATGATCGCATTGTTTTTGCGGTTAATGTAGTCTAAGGATACAACAAAAGCACACTGCGTAATACAACACTCTGAGGTTTTTGCGTGAAAATCAAGACATTCGAAATGTTGCAATGAAAGATTCCGCCACCGCTGCTGAATCCCCCTCGGAAACGCTAATCCGCGAACTTGCCCGCGGCGCCTGCGGCCGGGAGCGCTTGATGGACCTGGCCAAGCTGGCCAGGGCTGCAGACAAAGCCGAATTGGCCCAGGCCATGGAGCTGGCCGCCTGGGAGATTGACCCACTGAACGGGGAGACTGCGTTTCGCCTGCTGCGGGACAACCCCCGGCCGGTTATCCAGACCGCCTGCCGGGCCATTGTAGCCGGCTGGCGGCCTGCCGAGGACGAAGATTTTGCTCGCGCCGCCCAGGACCGGGACATGGAAGCTGCAGCCTGCCGGCTGGATGCGCTGCTGGCCAAAGACCCTGGCAACCTCTACTGGCTGCGCTCGGCCATGGCCCACGACGTGTTGCTGGGCCGGCCCGGGCAAATACTGGAGCGGCTGGAGCGGATGCAGTCTGTGCAGGAACTGAAGCCTGCCCTGGCCCTGGTCAAGAGCCACGCCTTGTTCCAAGCCCGTGACTACGCTGCGGCGGTAAAAGCCTATGCTTTGATTCCCGGCGGCTTTCCCGAAGCGCGTGCTCGCGGCGCGGAAGCATTGCACCGGCTGGGCAAGGACCAGGCCCCGGCCGAAATGCGCGCCGCCGCGGACAAGCGGCCCTGGTACGCGCACTGGCGACTGCGCGCCTGGGATATGGAACACGGCAGAGACAACCTGACCGCCAGGCTGGACGGTAGAGTGGCTGTCTGTCTGTATTCCTACAACAAAGCAGAAGAACTGAACGACACCCTGCGGGCGCTGGCCGGGTCCGGCCTGGCTGAGGCTACAGTGTACGTCCTGAACAACGGCTCCACCGACGCCACAGGCGACGTTATCGACTCCTGGGCCGAGCGCATGGGCGAGCGGCTCCGGCCGGTCCACCTGCCCGTAAACACTGGCGCGCCCGCTGCCCGCAACTGGCTCATCCAGTTGGCCCGGGACACGGACTGGCTGGCGTTTCTGGACGACGACGCTCTGGTCCCAGCAGACTGGCTGGGCAGGCTTTGCGCAGCCGCGCAAAGCTACCCAAAGGCAGGCGTGTGGGGCTGCAAGGTGGTCGACGCCTTTGCGCCAGCTGTCATCCAGCACGCCGACGGAACCCTGGCCGCCAGCACCGAGAAGCTGAAAGCCACCGACCGGCCGGAACACGCATACCGCCGCCGGCTGCAGGTGCTGGGCTTGCAGAACCAGGACCTGGACTGCGGCCAGTTCGACTACAGCCGGCCCTGCGCCACGGTCACGGGCTGCTGCCACCTGTTCCGCACGCAGACCCTGCTGGAAACCGGGGGCTTCGACATCCGGCTGTCTCCCTCCCAATACGACGATCTGGACCACGATTTGCGCCTGGCCGCAGCCGGCAAGCCCGCGGTCTATTGGGGACACCTGACCGTGCGCCACGCCCGCCGCTCTGGCGCGGCCAGCCGGACCAGCGCGGCCGCCTTTGGCTCAGCCTTTGCCAACATGCGCACGCTGCAAATGCAGTGGACTGACGAGACCGCGGCGGTCATGCTGCGCACTGTGGACGAAACCATGCAGGACGACCTGCTGGACAAAGGGATAGACCTGGGCCGGGGCTGGTGAGTGCTGCGCGCCATGCCTTTGTCGGCTGATAAACATCAATAAATTAAATCTGTAACGGGCTCCTCCGCCCTGCAGCCAGGGCAGAATGTCAAAACCGTGCTGCTTGAATAGATTTTTGCTGGCTCGGTGTTTTTTGTTTGCGCTACAGCTCAGAAACAGAGTATGCAGCAGCATGGCTTTGTAATCTCTTCCCGCCTTTCAGCTGCTACGGAGACATCATGCTGGCGCAAACACTTCTGTCGTTCATTGGTATTCTCTCTGTTGTTCTGTGCACTTTCGGCTCTGCCGATGCGGACAAGACAGCCTGGAAAGGCGCGGACAGTTTCATTGTTCTTCTGCAGGACCTGCCAGCGGCGCTGTATGACGGCGGCGTGGCCAGCCTGGAGCCCGCCGCCCTGGCTGCGGCTGAAAGCGGCGAGAAGACCAGGTTCGACCCCGAGTCGAGGGCCGCCCAGAGCTACGCCGGCTACCTGACCCAGCGCCAGAACAGCGTAATCGCAGCCATGCAGGGCAGGTTGCGCAAGCCTGTAACCATCACCCAGCGCTACACCCATGTGTTGAACGGATTCGCAGCCAGGCTCAGCCCCCTGGAGGCGGCGCAAACCGCCGGCCTGCAAGGCGTGGTCTCGGTGCATCCGGACACCAGGCATTATCCGGATACAGACAACGGGCCCATATGGATACAAGCGAACCAGGTATGGGATGGAAGCTCTACAGGCGTAGCCTCAGAAGGCGAGAGAATCGTTGTTGGCGTCATCGACAGCGGCGTTGACTTTGATTGCCCCTCTTTCGCTGATATTGGAGCGGACAACTATAACCATTCCAACCCGAAGGGGAAGACGTACGGTCTTTGCGACCCTTCCAACCAAGGCTACGAATTTGGCTATTGCAACGCACTAGTGTCCCAACGTTTAGTCGAACAATTTCAACTGTTTAGAGCTATGCCCAG
>CAYTSA010000099.1:0-13562 GCA_964440345.1 uncultured Desulfovibrionaceae bacterium
ATTGTCATTCTTTTTCAATTGTGTGAAAAGAGGAAGAAAAATTTTGACCCCAGGCCTTGAAGAGGCTACTAGGGGGAAATATGCACATTATGAGAGGCGCTGGTTGCGTGTGTTTTTAGTGTAAAAAATGCGCTTGCGCAGAATTAACATGTGGTATGCGGCTATGTTGTCGCTTTGCTGCGCAGCCACAGCGTATACGCCGGCAATACAACCCTTCCATCGGGGGAAAAAATGGCGCACAATAATATTCTTTTGGAATCTGGCACCAACGAGCTGGAAATTGTTGAATTTCACCTTGACGAGGTTCTCTCTTCCGGCCAAGAGTACGTGGGATATTATGGCATCAACGTGGCAAAGGTGCTGGAAATTATTCGCATGCCTCCGGTAACCGAAATGCCGAATCTTCCTCACCCTTCCGTCAAAGGGGCTTTCAACCTTCGCAACCAGATTATTCCCCTTGTGGACTTATGCGAATGGCTTGGAAAAACCAAGTCCCGCACGTCGCTGAACAAAGTCATTGTCACTGAGTTCAACAAGGTAATCAATGCGTTTCTTGTCTCCGGCGTCACCCGCATTCACCGTCTAAGCTGGGAGCAGATTGAACCTCCGTCTTTGCAGGTCCAGCTTCTGTCCAGCAATTCCATTACCGGCGTGGTGAAGATGGAGAATAGAGTTATTTTTCTTTTGGACATGGAGAAAATCGTCGGCGAACTGAACCCCAAACTCTTTTTCAAAGACGAAAAAAACCCAGAATTATCGAAACAAAAGGAAATTTCCTACAAGGCCCTGATCGCTGAAGACTCCACTTCTGTGCGTCACATGATAGGAAAAATTCTGGAAAAAGCTGGCTTTGAAGTTGACCGCTGCATCAATGGCAAGGATGCTTGGGAAAAGCTTGAATCAATCAGAAAAATAGCTGAAGGTGAAAACGGACGCATCAGCGACTACCTGAATCTGGTCGTCTCTGACATTGAAATGCCGGCCATGGACGGGCACAATCTGACCAAGCGCATCAAGGACGACCCGATGCTCAAAGATGTTCCGGTGATACTTTTCTCTTCGCTCATCACCGAAAGCTTGCGGCACAAAGGCGAAGCAGTGGGCGCAGACGACCAAGTGTCAAAACCAGACCTGCCCACCTTGACAGAACGGGCGGTGGCCTTAGTACAAGCATACCAAAATCGTTAGAGCATTCTAACATTGAAAATGGTTAGACGCTCTTATGCTTTTTCTTGAAACAATTGTACGTTGTTTCAGGAGAGAGTGTTATCTCAACGCGAAAATGCGCTAACCGCCGGGAATGGTTGCCCGGCTACTGAGGAGTGTGGGCATGCGCATCCTGGTTATAGAAGACGATCACGAAGCCGCCGCGTACATGGTCAAAGGGCTAAAGGAAAGCGGCTACGTAGTGGATCATGCAGCTGACGGCAAAACCGGCTTGCTCATGGCCGCGGACGAAACTTACGACACCATCATTGTTGACCGCATGCTGCCTGGCGTGGACGGCCTGACCATCATTCAAACCATGCGCGCCAGCGGCAATAAAACCCCAGTACTCATACTCAGCGCCCTAGGCGAGGTTGACGACCGCGTCGTGGGCCTGAAAGCCGGCGGCGACGACTACTTGACGAAGCCTTACGCATTCGCCGAGTTGCTCGCCCGGCTGGAATCCTTAATGCGGCGAGGCAAATCCAACACCCAAGAAACGGTGCTGCACGTAGCAGACCTGGAAATGGACCTTGTGGCCCGCACCGTAAAACGGGCTGGAAAAAGCATTGATTTGCAGCCAAAAGAATTCTCTCTACTCGAATACCTGATGCGCCACGCCGGCAACGTGGTCACCCGGACCATGCTCCTGGAAAACGTCTGGGACTACTCCTTTGACCCGCAGACAAACGTCATTGACGTGCACGTCAGCAGACTGCGGCAAAAAATTGACAAGGAGTTCGACAAGCCCCTGCTGCACACCATACGCGGGGCCGGGTACAGCCTGCGTGATACTGCATAGAATTCTCCGCTCTTCAACTTTTCGCATTGGACTGCTCTACGCAGCCATTTTCAGCGCTTCCGTGCTTATGTTGCTGTGGTTCATTTACTGGTCCACAGCCGGCTTCATGGAACGACAAACCGACGAGACTATAAGCGCTGAAATCCAAGGCCTGGCGGAACAATACACACTGCGCGGCCTGATCGGGCTGGTGGCGACCATCAACGAACGGACCAGCCATCCCCGCGACGCCAACAGCCTCTACCTGCTCACAGACGAGAACTACAACCCCATGGCCGGCAACCTTGCCCAATGGCCCTTTGACGTCACCGAGTCTGAAGGCGGTTGGATTTCCTTTCAACTGCACGCTTCTGATCGGGAGGACCCTGTCCAGGCCCGCGCCAGGCGCTTTGTGCTGCAGGGCAACTTCCGGCTGCTGGTGGGCCGGGACGTGTCCGAGCGCGTCAAAACGCAAAGGCTGATTATAAACTCCCTGGGCTGGGGACTGGCCATGACAATCGTGCTTGGCCTGGCCGGCGCCCTGCTTATCAGCCGGGCCATGCTGCGGCGCATTGACGTCATAAACCGCATCAGCCGGGATATCATGCGCGGCGACCTGGACCGGCGGATACCGGCCAAAGGCGCAGGCGACGAGTTCGACCAACTGGCAAAAAACCTCAACTCCATGCTCGACCAGATTGAGCGCCTCATGGCCGGCATTCGCCAAGTGAGCGACAACATCGCCCACGACCTGCGCAGCCCGCTTAACCGCATTCGCGGCAGGCTGGAGTACATTCTCATATCCCAACCAGATCAAGAAACCACACAACAGATACTTGAAGAAACCATCGGCGCTGTTGACGAGCTGCTGGGCACCTTCAACGCCCTGTTGAAAATCGCCCAGGCTGAGGCCGGAGCCCGCCGTGAAGACGTGGAAGAGCTGGACCTCTCCTCCCTGGCGGCCGACCTCGCAGAACTCTATCAGCCCCTCGCCGAGGATAAACACCAGTCTTTCATTGCCGACATCCAGCCTGGCGTCGCCGCCTGCGGCAACCGCCACCTGCTCTCCCAGGCTGTAGCGAACCTGCTGGACAACGCTGTCAAATACACCCCTGAACACGGCCACATAACCCTGCGCGTTCACGACCAGCATGTACCCTCAGCCGGACCAGTACTCGAGGTGGCTGACTCCGGCCCCGGGGTGCCCGAACACCTGCGGCCCCGCGTGCTTGAGCGGTTCTACCGCATGGAGTCTAGCCGCAACGCCCCTGGCAGCGGACTGGGTCTGAGCCTGGTCAACGCTGTTGTCAGACTACATGACGCAACCATGCATTTGGACGACAATACGCCCGGGCTGCGCGTGCGCATTGAATTTCCCCCCTTGCAAAAACAATGACGCCGCTTTGCGGGTTTCTTCCCCTCCCGTCTCCCCCTGCGGCGTTACCATTCTTTCATGTAACAGAAATACGAGCGTAAGCTTGGCTTCCTATTTTCACATCATCGAATTCCAATCTCTCATGCAAGGAGCACTCACATGACTAATGTTCTACAACTACACCTGACCCGCATCATATTGGCTTTACTGCTGTTGACCATGGGCGCGGTTTACGCCAATGCAGCCTTGCCCGGCGTTGCAGACTTGGCGGAAAAAGCCGGACCCTCTGTGGTGAATATCAGCACTGTCAACGGCGAGCACGGGAGCGGCTTGGGCCCGCTGCCAAAAGGACACCCTTTCGAGGATTTTTTTGATCACTTTTTCAATCGAGACCGGCGCTCTCAGCCCCGCAACCAGCCCCAACCGCGCAACCAACCCCAGGCCCTGGGGTCTGGATTCATCATCTCTGAAGACGGCTACATCATTACGAATAACCATGTGGTCGAAGACGCCGAAAAAGTCACCGTCAAACTGCAGGGCGACGATGCAACATATCCTGCTGAAGTCATTGGCCAGGACCCGGAGACCGACCTGGCGCTGATCAAGATAACGGTCGAGAAAGAGCTTCCTGCGCTCAAACTCGGCAACTCAGACAAAGCCCGCGTCGGCGAATGGGTGGTGGCCATTGGCAATCCCTTCGGGCTTGCCCACACTGTAACCGCAGGCATCATCAGCGCCAAAGGACGCATCATTGGCTCCGGCCCCTACGATGACTTCATCCAGACAGATGCATCCATCAACCCGGGGAACTCTGGCGGTCCCCTGCTGGACATGAACGGAGACGTCATCGGCATCAACACCGCCATTATCGCCTCTGGGCAGGGTATTGGCTTTGCCGTGCCCAGCAACATGGCTGCGGAAGTAGTCAAGCAGCTGCGCGAAAAGGGCTCTGTCCAACGCGGCTTGCTGGGCGTTCAGGTCCAGAATGTCAACCAAGACATGGCCAAGGCCATGGACCTGAACGACGCCCGGGGGGCCCTGGTGGCGGCGGTCTCTCCCGGCGGCCCGGCTGAAGACGCCGGCTTCAAAGCCGGGGACGTCATACTTTCCGTCAACGGCGCTGACGTGGAGGACGCCCATGAATTGACCCGTAGAATTGGCAAAATGACGCCCGGCGACGAAGTGAAACTGACCGTTTTGCGCAAAGGCGACCGATTGACCCTGACCGCGAAGCTGGCGGAGCGCACGCCAGAAGCGCTGGACCAGAACTATCAGCAAGGACCCAAGTCCGCCGGCGTGGTTCTGGGACTGCAACTCAAGCCGGTAACAGAAGAAGAAGCCCAAGCCCTGGGCATGGATGAACCCCGCGGCTTGCTGGTAACCAACATTGAACGCGACTCCGCCGCCTTCCCCTCGGGAATTCGCCGTGGCGACGTTATCCTGGAAGTGAACCAGACCGAAGTCGATTCTGTGGGCGCTCTCCGTGACATCGTAAACAGCGAAGGCAAGGACAAGGGCGTGGTCATGCTGCTGCTGCAGCGGCGCGGACAGAACCTCTTTGTCACTGTCCCAGTGGAGTAGCCCCGCAGCACAACTCGCTTCACGGCCTCCGTTTCTGCGCGCAGAAGCGGGGGTCGACTTTATGCGGCGCCTCGGCTACAAAACAGACCCACCTCACCCATGCAAGGAGTCTACATGCTGTGCCCTGTATTCACGTATGCCGGAGGGAAAGACTGGCCGGCTATTGAGCAAAAGCTGGCTGGCCGGGCAAACCCCGACGCCGCGGTGGAGAGCCGGGTCCGCGACATCATAACCAGCGTGGCCGCCCACGGCGACAACGCTGTTGTGGACTACACCCGGCGGTTCGACTGCGAATCCTTTTCTGCGGACATGATCCGCGTTCCGAAAGCAGACCTGGCAAACGCTGCCCTGAACCATAGCGACGTGGCGGCCCTGGAGCAGGCCGCAGCCAATATCCGGGCTTTCCACGAAGAACAGAAAAGCCGATCCTGGATTACCACCCGGCCGGACGGCGCCGTGCTGGGCCAGCTGGTCCGGCCCGTGGACTCCGTGGGGCTCTACGTGCCTGGCGGCGCCGGCGGCGCCACGCCGCTCATCTCCAGCCTGCTCATGAACGCTATTCCGGCCCAAACCGCTGGCGTAGAGCGCATTGCAGTGGCCACGCCGCCACGGGCCGACGGCTCCGTGCACCCGGCCATACTGGCCGCGGCGCGTATGCTGGGACTGGACGAGATATACCGCATGGGCAGCGCCTGGGCCATCGCCGCCTTTGTGCATGGTACGCAGACCGTGGCGAGAACGGACATGGTGGCCGGCCCCGGGAACATCTACGTAACCACGGCCAAACGGCTACTCATAGGGACTGTGGGCGTGGACATGATCGCCGGTCCCAGCGAAGTGGCCGTGCTGGCCGACGATTCCGCCCGGCCAGACTGGGTGGCCGCAGACATGCTCTCCCAAGCCGAGCACGACCCGCTGGCCGCCTGTTTTTGCGTGACCACCAGCCAGGAAACCGCCCAGGCCGTGTGCGCCGCCCTGGAAGAACAGCTGGCCGGTCTTCCCCGCGCCGAGGAAGCCCGCCAAGCCTTGCAGAATTGGTCCGGCGTGGTGGTCGCCCAAGACATGGACGCCGCCATGGACATGATCAACCGCCTGGCCCCGGAACACCTGGAGCTGGCTGTTGACGAGCCGTGGACGCTTCTGGACCAGGTGCGGCATGCAGGCGCTGTGTTCATGGGACACTACGCGGCAGAGCCCATTGGCGACTACTTTGCCGGGCCCAACCACGTGCTGCCCACTATGTCCACAGCCCGCTTCGCCTCCGGCCTGTCTGTGGAAAGCTTCATCAAGCGCTCCAGCCTGCTCTGCACGCCCAAGAGCTACGTGCAGAAGCACGCCGAAACCGTTGCTCGATTGGCCCGCATGGAAGGGCTGGAAGCCCACGCTAGGTCCGTGGAAAAGCGCAAAGAGTAGGCCTATGGATAAGGCACAGCAAAAAGCGATCATAGACCGCATTCACGGTTCCCAACATCAGATAATTTGGAAAAACTCTTGTCATGTGCATTGAACGTCATTACGCCATTTTCAATGATTATTCTGCCAGTGTACGACACCCTGGCGACATATACGAACCTGACCAGCAAGAGGCAGATCAAGCCGCTTTTCTTGCTGCAAAAGTAAAATCCTATATCCGTGAAAATCTTTCTTTGGAGTCGACAGCATGAAAACCGTCACCGCCACCAGCATTGACGCCTATCCTCTGGTTTCCCGCGGCAAGGTCCGGGACATTTACGAAATCGACCCTGAGCGGCTGCTTATCGTCACCACAGACCGCATGTCCGCATTTGACGTGGTCATGAACGAGCCCATCCCGCTCAAGGGCGCAGTGTTGAACCAGATCACCCTGTTTTGGATGGAGAAATTCGCCGGCTTGATCCCCAACCACCTGCTGGAGACCGACGCCGCAAACTTCCCCGCGCCGCTGCAACCCTTTGCCGAGGAGCTGGAACATCGCGCCGTCATCGTCAAAAAGGCCAAGCCGCTGCCCATTGAATGTATCGTTCGCGGGCACATCACAGGATCTGGCTGGAAAGACTACCTGAAAACCGGCGCAGTGTGCGGGCATGAGCTGCCGCAGGGCATGCTGGAGTCCCAGAAGCTGGAGAAGCCGCTTTTCACTCCCTCCACCAAAGCGGAGCTGGGCGACCACGACGAAAACATTACCCTGGATGAGGCCCGCAAACTGGCCGGTGAAGACACTGCGGCCCAGGCCGAAGAGCTGTCCCTGCAGATATTCTCCCAGGGCCGCGAATTCGCCGAGCAGCGCGGGGTCATCATAGCCGACACCAAGTTCGAATTCGGCATGGTGGACGGCGAGCTGACCCTCATCGACGAGGTGCTCACCCCAGACTCCTCCCGGTTCTGGCCCATGCACGGCTACGCGCCGGGCAAATCGCAGCCTAGCTTTGACAAGCAGTTCCTGCGCGACTGGCTTTCGCAGCAGCACTGGGACAAGACGCCGCCCCCTCCCGCGCTGCCCCCGGAGATCATCGAGCAAACCCAGGCCCGCTACCTGGAGGCGTACAAACTGCTGACGGGAAAGGATCTGACGTAAGCGAAGCAACGCAGCAGACGACGGCGCGGTTAGGGCTTGAACTGGCCGCCCAGGCGGCTCAGAAGCCGGCGCGTGCAAGGCGCAAGCTCCAGCCAAGGGCGACGCGTATCAAAACATACGAGAGCGTTTGGATGGAGCGAAGCAACGCAGCAGACGACGGCTTATGAACCGCCTGAGAACTTGACCTGACGGCCAATCATGGCGTATGGCGCATTTCCTTGTTATCATGCGCGGCAACGCGTCCCTGTAGCTCAGCTGGATAGAGCACGGTCCTTCTAAGTCCGCGGCCGGGGGTTCGAATCCCTCCAGGGACGCCACTTCATAATCCAGCCACGTCTGGACAAATACAAAAAGTCAAAAAAACAGGGTGAAAGAGCACATCTGCTGTCTATACTTGTCTAACAAGTCCACTGAGAATCAGATTTTTTATGAGTAACTTTTCGTATAGCTTTTTACTCAACAGGCCCCGCCTGGAGGTTACTCATATGGCGCTCACGTACAAGCAGTTAAAAAACGCAAAACCCGGGATAAAGCTGACCAGGCTCAGCGATGAGCCCCGCCTCTACCTGGAGATTGCCTCTTCTGTCGGAAAGCGAAGGCGATTCAGATACATGTTCGAGGGCAAGGCCAAGATGCTCAGTCTTGGAACCTACCCGGATATTTCTCTGAAATAAGCCAGAGAGCGCAGAGACGAAGCCAGAAAGCTTGTTGCAGACGGCGTTAACCCTTGAGCTTTTAGCTGGGCGCTACCGGCAATCATTATCATAATGCCTTGGTCTGCAAGGCACAGGGCCAGCGGATTTTTGCACCTTAAAACTGCAACAAATCTGTCTTGACTTTTCGCGCAGTCCACATCAAGTACGAAAAAGAAGTTCCGAGATATGCTCAATGGAGCATCAAGGCAGAGCATCAAAACAGAGCATTAGGGCGGGCGGCCGCAAGGGTCCCCCTACGCTATGACGTATTGATGTAAGGTATCGTGCGGGCGCCGACCTGAGACAAATCCTTCCAGATTTGTAGCCGGCTTGCCTGGGCAGCGCTGTCAGGCGGTGGATTAGGGAAATGTCCCCCTTGCAAGGGCGTCTTTTGGCGACCTAGAACATTTCACAGTTGAAATGCTCTGCAAGGATTTGCTTGCAACTCATTGCCGTGAAAAGCTTGTAGTCGGGCTTTGCCCGTCGTAATGCAAGCATTTCAATCGTTAAATGCTGAAATGCTGTGTAGCGTTCCTGGACTTCCTGGCTTGATCTTGCGCAGTGGCGGATTGGTGTTTTTCCGCCGCCATTCTCTTTTTTTAAGGCATAAATGGGCTATTGATCCAGGCCCAGCGACTCCAGCGAGGTAAAGACCATTTCTGCCTCTTCCTGCAGCTGAGGCAGTGCTTCCAATGCTGCGTCTGGCTGTTCGGCCAGGACATGTTTTTCCACTGCAAGAGCTATGGTCCGCAACTCCACTGCGGAAACATTGCCTGCCGCGCCTGCGATGGTGTGCGCCAAAATACGGGCTTCCTTCAGGTCTTGCGCTTCCAGAGCGGCGCGAATTTTCCCTGGATAATCAGCAAAATTTGTCAGAAAATCTATGAGAATACGCCTATAGAGCTTTTCTTTGCCCCCCAGGCGGGCCAGTCCGTCCTGGATGTCTATGCCAGGCAGGCTCTCTGGCAAGGGCGGTCCGGCGTCGGCTGGCGCAGGCGGAGTCGCCGCCTGCTTTTGGGGAGCCTTGGGGGCTATGTTTTCCGTTTGAGCGGTTTCAGGAACGGATGTATTGTGCTCCTGAGCAGAAGATACGGCGTCCGGGGGCGGCGGACATGTTCTTCCTGCCGGCGCCCAATTTTGCAAGGTCGTGTAGAGGGCTTGCCGGTCAATGGGCTTGGAGACGTAGTCGTTCATGCCGGCGTCGAGGCAGCGTTCTTTGTCGCCGCGCAAGGCGTGGGCGGTCATGGCGATGATGGGAAGCTTTTCCAAGCCGCCAATTTGCCGGATGCGCTTGGTCGCTTCATAACCGTCCAGCTCAGGCATTTGAATGTCCATGAGCACGATATCGTAGTGTTTTTTCTGCACTGCTTTCACGCCTTCCAGGCCGTTGTTGGCAATGTCGACGGTGACGCCGGCTTCTTTGAGTACTTCTGTGGCCACCTGCTGGTTGATGTTGTTGTCTTCCACCAGGAGAATTTCCAAACCGGCAAGGGGAGTGTCGGAGGGAGCGGCAGCCCCTCCATCAGTCTGGCAATGGGACTCAGGCTCTGTGTGGCCCAAGATGCTGCGAATGGATGCTTCAACATCTCGAGTTTTTAAGGGCTTAGCAAGAAATCCTTCGATGCCTTCCGCCTGGGCGGCTTTCATTTCTTTTTCGCGGCCGAAAGCAGTCATTAGAATAGTAGGCGGGATAGAGAGGCCGCGCTTTTTCAATTCCTGGTAGACTTGCACGCCGTCCATGCCAGGCATGCGCCAGTCGAGCAACATAAGCCCGTAGGATTCTTGCTGAAGCTGGCGTATGGCGTCCTCACCAGAGGCAACGCCGTCAGAGGCCAAACCCAGCAGGTTGAGACAGTGCTGCATGACCCGGCGGCTGGTGTTGTTGTCGTCAACCACCAGAACTCGTTGAGAGAGAAGAGATTCTGGTATCCGGGCTGGGGGTTGCGGGCTTGCTTTGTCTGAGAGAGCGCATTTGATGGTAAAGGAGAATTCGCTTCCCTTGCCGGGCTCGCTGGCAACAGAGATAGAGCCGCCCATGAGCTCCACCAGCCGCTTGGAAATGGCCAGGCCCAGCCCGGTGCCTCCATACCGCCGCGTGGTGCTGCCGTCAGCTTGGGTAAAAGCATTGAAGAGCCGTTGCTGGGCTTCTGCGCTCATGCCTATGCCTGTGTCCCGGATGGCGATATGCAAGGTCTGCAAGGAGTCTTCCCAGGCTCCTGGCCGCACAGTAAGAACCACCTCGCCTTCTTCCGTAAATTTGAAGGCGTTGGCGGTAAGGTTGACGAGCACCTGGCGCAACCGCAAAGGATCGCCTACAAGATTATCCGGCGCATCGGGATGGATGTCCAGTATGAGCTCTACTTTTTTTTCCGCCACTTTTTCCTTGAACAAGTCGGCTACTTCTTCCGCCAGAGAACGCAGAGAGAAGGTGATGTTTTCCAGCTCCATCTTGCCGGCTTCTATCTTGGAAAAGTCCAGAATATTGTTGATAAGCTGCACCAGGGATTTGCCGGAGGATTGAATGATGGACAGATATTCCCGCTGCTTTGCGGTCAGCTGGGTGTTCAGGGCAATGTCCGTCATGCCGATGATGGCGTTCATGGGCGTGCGAATTTCGTGGCTCATGTTGGCCAGAAACTGGCTTTTGGCTTCGTTGGCGTCTTTGGCCCGCTGCGTGGCGTCGGCGAGTTCCCTGGTCCGGTCCGCCACCAACAGCTCCAACTGTTCGCTGTGTGATTTGAGCTGCCTGTTGCGATGTTCTATTTTCGCCAGCATATCGTTGACGCTGTCCACCAGGTAGCCGATTTCATCATTTTGTTTACGTTCCGCCCGCAAAGAATAGTCTTTGCGACTGGAAACGGCTTCACAGGTGTCTGTAAGTTGCTGCACCGGCGAAATGAAAATGCGCTTGATGGCGAAAAACACAGCGGCCACCAGCAATATTTCAAGAATAAGCGTGCGCACGATGGACTGGATGAGATTCTGGCGCAGCTCCTGGTCCAGAAACCTGGGGGTGACGTAGACCTCTATGGAGCCGAAGGCAACGCCGTCCATGGCCAAAGGGGAGGTTCTGATAATAGTCAGTCCGGAGGGAGGCTCGGAAAAGGGGACGACTTCCCAGTCCTCGTTACGGGACAAACCGGCAAAAACCGTGGCCATGTCGTCTTCGATAACAGCCACTGCCGCCACCCGGGGGTCTTCCATTTCGGTGCGGACGATTTCCAGAACCTCTGATTCATCAACGTTCCATGCTGGCGTCAGCAATGTTCGGGACAGCCGGCGTTCTAAAATGTCAGCCATGCTCTCCAGTTCCTGGAGCTTGGCGGAGCGGGTGGAAACATAGTCGTATATGCTGAAGCCGATAAGCACGAGGGCGGAAAAGGCAACAATGATGGCGCTCAGCTTGGCTTGCAGGCTGGCTGACGGCTTGATGCGGCGTTGGCTTTTTGCGGACATGGATGCTCTGATTCTTTTAATGGTTGTTTTTTTCCTGCAATGTATTTGTGTTGAACGTACACTACTTGTGTCGCAATTGTGTGAAGAACACCCCCCAAAGCAAACGGACTTCGGGAAGTTTAGCCGCCCAGGCTGCTGCGCCATAGCCAAAAGCCGCCGGAGGAATGAGCAACAAACTTTGCCCTGTGCTGATGCCGGGAGCAAGAAACAGGACGCAGCAGATGGCGCCGCCCATGGCCATGCTGAAGGCAAGACCCAAGACTAGGCTTCGCCGGCCCTGGCGTGAAAATCCTTGGAAGGTTCCTGTCCTGCGAAGGAGCAGCCATAAAACCCCGGCGTAGGACCACAGCGCCAAGCTGGAGGCCAGGGCCAAGCCGGCATGGCCCCAGGGGAATAACGCCAGGCACAGTATTGCAGCTGTGGCCAGGCTGGCAAGCGAGGCTGCGGTGGGAGCTGCTGTTTTTCCCTGTGCGTAAAAGGCGGAAACAAGCGGCCGGGACAAGGCCGCCGCTGGAACGCCCAGGGAAAAATAGAGCAGGGCCGTGGCCGCAGCCTGAACGTCTTGGGGCGAAAAGGCTCCCCGGCCGAACAGCACAGAGACGATGGGCCCGCTCAGCGCAGCCAGACCAACCGCAGCCGGCAGACTGAGGCACATGCTCAGCCGGATAGAGCTTTCCACCGTTTCGCTGAAACGAGTCCACTGTCCTGCGCCAGCCAACTGCGAGAGGGCAGGCAGCGCAGCGGTAGAAACGGCAAGTGCAAACACGCCAAGGGGAAACTGGGCCACTCGTTCGGCATAGTAAAGGTGCGCCACAGAGCCTGCGTCCAATATTGAAGCAAAGGCTGTGATCAGCAACATGACAAGCTGGTAAGCTGCAGCGCCAAGCAGCGTTGGGGCGAGCAGCTTGCCGACTTTGGCGGCGCCGGCGTCCCGCCATTTCCAAAAGCCGCGCCAGGAAAAGCCGGCTGCGGCAAGAAATGGCTGTTGCAGCAGCCACTGCGGCGCGCCAGCCAGCAAGACCGCCCAGGCCAGGCTTTTACCCGGGTCCCAACCAACCGCGGGCGCCGTCAGCGCAACGGCTGTCAAAATGAGGTTCAGCACGCAGGGCGCCAGGGCCGGCCCTAGAAAACGTCCTGAGGCGTTGAGAACGCCCATGGCCAGGGCCACAGAGCAAATAAACACTGTGTAGGGGAAGCAAATGCGGATGAGATTGGCGGTGTAGCCGAGAAGTTCTGGTTGGTTGGCGAATCCCGGCGCCAAAAGGGCTGCGAGGGGGTTGGCCAAAAACAACACAACTATACTGGCGGCTGCGAGCACGGCCAGAAGCCAGGCCTGGCAGCTGCGGGCCATGGCGTGGGCCGGTGCGGCGCCTTGCGTGTAGAACAGGTGCGAGTACGCCGGCACAAAGGCCATGGTCAGGGAGCCTTCGCCAAACAGCCGGCGCATGAGGTTGGGCAGCCGGAAAGCCACCACAAAAGCATCTGCAGCCGGGCTGGCGCCCAAGATAAAGGCTATGGCCATATCGCGCAAAAACCCGAGTACGCGGCTAAGCAACGTGGTCCCTGACACCAACGCGGCAGATGCGGCCAAGGCGTCTTCTGAAGTGCTGGTGCGTGACGGCATGAAGGTTTGTAGCTTTCAATGGCAAGACAAGTAAAGGCGCAAGGGCCGCCAGCACCCCGCCTAATAGCGCTGACCAGGCAAGCAGGCTACAGATCAGGGAGGAGTTGCCTCAGATTAGTACTCGCACGATACGTTACATCAATGTGGCTATGCAGTTAGCTCCGTATAGTGGTAATTAATGCGGCAATGATTGTTTTCTGCCTGTCTACACGGATGTTGGTTGTGGTCTTTCACGTAATGGACTCAGGAGAGCATTTGCATTCTGCGCCCACATTAAGGCAACATACTCT
>CAYTSA010000100.1:0-13494 GCA_964440345.1 uncultured Desulfovibrionaceae bacterium
CCCATGCAACTGATATAATTCATTTTTTTACTGAAGCATGGTAAACTTGGGTTAAGAGCCGGTAGGGCGTGGGTGGAGTTCGAAGTGCAACCCATGGTAATCTGATCATCATGGAAGCAAGGTCGAAACGCCGATTATGTCGTTATGCGAAGGAAGCCAAGTACCTTGGTACATGTTTTTGGCTGATCTTCTTATGTGTCGACAGTAATGCCCCTTTGATGTTGCCCAAGGACGTATTCACCCATTTAAATGTGGTGTTTTGAACATGCTTTTTCCCGGTTGTAATGTGAGGCTCATGCTTACATCCAGCTTCCTTCACGCCTGTAAAACAAGGAAGACCGTCTGTTACTGCAATTACATCCTTGGACAAGAGTTTTTCAGAGAACCGTTTGATCTCTTTCTTGCTGAAACCCTTGACTCTGAACAGCTTCATGTGGATAGGACGGTTGTCATCCGTGGTTTCGACTGCTGCAACAAAGGGTGTCTTGCCGGATGCACCACGCCCCCGCTTTTTGCCCGAACTCTTGCCACCCAGATACGCGTCATCCATCTCAACGCGACCATGCAGCTGTTTTTTGTTCTCACGCTCAAACATGACTTGTATGAATTTATGGGAAATTTTCCATGCGGTCGTCTGGCTAACTCCCAAACGACGCGCGAGTTCAATGCTCGAAATGCCGCGTTTTCCCTGGCTGAGATGGTACATCGCCTTGAACCAAGTTTTCAGCGGCAGTTTCGTCGAGGCGAAAATTGTGCCGGCAGAAACGGAGGTTTAACACCTGCACCGCGCACATTGGAAAAGTTTCCGCGGTCCAACGATGCAGTATTTACGCCCTCCACAGTTTGGGCACTCGAAGCCATTGGGCCAGCGCAATTCCACAAGGGTAGCCCAGCATTTGACTTCGGTCCCGTAAAGTTCGTCAAACTGTGGTTAACTAATGCCTTTTTGAAACTGGATATAATAGCTAGATATTTTCTAGACATTTTGCAACCTAGCTATCCTACCGCGGGAGTTGCTGTTTAGTAGGCTTACGAATGTGGCTAATCAGGAATATTTTTTGCCCATGATAAATAGTATAGCGTAACTAGAGGAAAAATGAGACATTGATTGTCTACAAGAAAGGGTCGGTCATGCGTTGGTTTGTGTACACTTACTTTTGTGACTGAAAAAAGATGCTTCTCAGGAGACTGTGATATGCAAAAACGCTACGCGCTGGCGGTGGTAGTTTGGCTGGGTGCTTTGGCCTGTGTTCACGTCGGGTATGGAACTTCTTATGCTGATAAGTTTGATTTATTGAAATTAATACCTAGTATTGTAATCCAAGACGGTTCTGGCGGTGGTGAGACCTCAATATTCATCATCCCGGACACCGGCATTAACACGTGCTCCGATGCCGACTCGGAGATAACCTGCCCATCTTCAGGCAATGACTTTTATGGCCAAGACGCCCAATACAATTCTGCGGCCAGACAACGTACTTTTACTGATAATGGCGACGGCACGGTGACGGATAGCCTGACAGGGCAGATGTGGATGCAATCTGACGACGGCGTTGAGAGGAACTGGCAGGACGCCATTGATTATTGTGAGAATCTCAGCAACGCAGGGTACTCGGACTGGCGGTTGCCGGATGTCAAAGAATTGTATCTGCTCGCGGATAGAGGCCGGTATCCCCCCGCCATTGATCCTGTGTTCTCCAGCCAGTCACAATCGTATTGGTCTTCGAGCCCCGACGCGGGCAATACGGACAGCGCCTGGGGCGTGAACTTCAGCGGCGGCAGCGCGGGCTACAGCGGCAAGTACAGCAACTACTACGTGCGTTGTGTTCGCGGCGGATCATTGCCCACTTGGTCATTTCAGGACAACGGCGAGGGCACGGTAACGGATTCCACTACTGGACTGGACTGGCAGAAGTCTGATGACGGAGAAGAGCGAACTTGGAAAGACGCCCTGTCTTACTGTGAAGCGTTGACTCTGGGAGGACACAATGACTGGCGGCTGCCAGATGCGAATGAGCTGTTGTATCTCGTTGATCATTCTGGAACTATTCCCGTTATTGATCCGGTCTTCACCAGCCAGTTATATTCGTATTGGTCTTCGAGTCCCTACGCGGGCGGTACAGACGACGCCTGGTACGTGAACTTCAGCGACGGCGGCGCGGGCAACCACGGCAAGTACAACAACAACTACGTGCGTTGTGTTCGCGGCGGACCATGATTCTTTTGAACATTTGGTTCTTTTTTGCGCGCCATCGTCGTAAAAACCGATAAAGGGGAGACAACCATCACCACAACAGAGAGGGTCTGCCGTGATACGTCTCCTCTTTGTCATATAGTTCTCCACACCCCCCTTCCTCTCTTCACGGCCGAGTTTGTCTGAACGTGGCAGGTTCGCCTTTTCACGCATCACGCCAACTCAGGCAACAACTCTACAGACATCCGCTTCTGCCCAACGAGCAGTGGTAATATTGGTCCACCGTCATCGTCATGTTCGTATGACCCCTCATCTGCGAAACAGCAACGAGATCAGCATCAATATTCAACAGATGTGGTACAGAATTAAAAGCATCTCCATGTGCGAAAATAGCGGTGAACCTGGAGAACCGGCGGGGGTTTTTTGTTCTCTAATGCAACATTTTAGGTTCACGGTTCGCCGTAGTAAAGTCTAATATTTCATTTGCTTAAATTCCGACAAACTTCATGGGGTTCAGGGGGTCGAAGGTTCAAATCCTTTCATCCCGACCATTTTTTCTAGAGGTCAAGACCACTTGAACTAAAGTCGAGAGTTTCCAAAACAATCGCAACGATTTCAGCTGACTGAAAAAATAGCCGTTTTTAGCCAAAAAATCGGAGTCTTAGATCTGTTAGTGTATTGCAGGGAGGCCAACCTTGTGGTTGACCGTTGGTTGACCAGACGA
The DNA here is from genome assembly GCA_964440345.1 of uncultured Desulfovibrionaceae bacterium. Taxonomy (GTDB): domain Bacteria; phylum Desulfobacterota; class Desulfovibrionia; order Desulfovibrionales; family Desulfovibrionaceae; genus CAYTSA01. The sequence goes on from CAYTSA010000100.1 coordinate 2,919, forward strand.
AAAAAGGGTCAGCCAATTTCTTAGCTAACCCTTTTACTTTCGCTGGTGGAGCTGAGGAGAATTGAACTCCTGACCTCTTGAATGCCATTCAAGCGCTCTCCCAATTGAGCTACAGCCCCAACGGAAGAGAGCAATGTACTGATTCCACGAATTTTGTCAATATTTTTTTTCCGGCTCTTATTCCGGCAACAGAATTTGCTTTTTTTCAGCATTTCAGCGCATTGCGTATCCTGCACGGGCCTTGCTCTTTCCTTGCTGCATCTATAAAGTAGCTTTCGCTCACTTATAACGGCGAAAAATCATCGGGTCCGCCGCCGTACCGTCGCGGGGCCGCGGCGGACGGACGCCTGAGAGGAATCATGAACCACACCGATTTTCCCAGCTATCGCAGCCACATGGAGTACTATTGTCTGGGCTGCCAGGCCACATACGCCATCGACAGCCTGCATTATACTTGTCCTGACTGTGGCGGCGTCTTTCTGCTGCGGGACACGAATTTCGACTCCCTCAAGGACATTCCCGGCGCGCAGTGGCGCGACATTTTTGACAGCCGGGCCGCGTCCAAGCGCACAGCCTTGCGCGGTATTTTTCGGTACTACGAAATCATGGCCCCGGTGGTGGACGAAGAGGACATCGTCTACCTGGGCGAGGGCCACACCCCTGTGGTGGCCTCGTCCGAAGCACTTTGCCAGCGCCTGGGCTTTCGCACAGCCTACAAGAACGACGGCCAGAACCCGTCAGCATCTTTCAAGGACCGAGGCATGGCCTGCGCCTTCAGCTACCTGAAGGCGCTGGTGCGCAAGCACGGCTGGGACGAGGTGCTGACAATCTGCGCGTCAACGGGAGACACCTCGGCCGCCGCGGCGCTCTACGCCAGCTACGTGGGCGGGCCTATCAAGTCTGCGGTCATACTGCCCCAGGGCAAGGTCACCCCGCAGCAGCTGGCCCAGCCACTGGGCAACGGCGCCATTGTGCTCGAAGCCCCGGGCGTATTCGACGACTGCATGAAGGTGGTGGAGCACCTGGCCGAGAACTACCGCGTGGCCCTGCTCAACTCAAAGAACGCCTGGCGTATTCTGGGTCAGGAGTCCTACGCTTTTGAGGTCGCCCAATGGTATGACTGGGACCTGGCCGGCAAGTGCGTCTTTGTGCCCATTGGCAACGCCGGGAACATCACCGCGGTCATGTCCGGCTTTTTGAAGCTGTACGTCCTGGGCGTCATCGAGACGCTGCCCCGGGTCTTTGGCGTACAGTCCTGCCACGCCGACCCGTTGTACAAATACTACGCCGTGGACGACCCCAAGGCCCGGCGCTGGGAGCCCGTGGCCGTCACCGCGTCCGTGGCCCAGGCGGCCATGATCGGCAACCCCGTCTCCTTCCCCAGGGTCAAGTTTTTTGCCGAGCAGTTTGAGGCCGTGGGCGGCGCGGGCAGTTTCCAGGTGGTCCAGGTGACCGAGCAGGCCATCATAGAGGCCATGCTGCTGGCCAACCGGCATGGGCACATTGCCTGCACCCAGGGCGGCGAGTGCCTGGCCGGCGCGGCCCGGGCCCGGGAGCTGGGGCTGATTAGCGACCACGAAACCGCGGTGCTGGACGCCACGGCGCATCATTTGAAATTTGTGGGCTTCCAGGACATGTATTTCGAGAACTCCTTTCCGGACGCATACGAGATAGAGCCCAAGGATGAGTTCGTGAACCGGCCGCGGCTGGTCATTGACCCGGCGGAGAAGGACCGGCTGGAGCGCGAGGAATATACCCTGGCAGCGGCGCAGGCTGTTGCCGACATGCTGGGGCTGGCAGGCAAGGAGTAGGCGCTGCTGTCTTGTTGTAATACCACCTGCGCCCGCCAGGATGGACTTTTCAATATTTTAGAAATATAGAAATTTCTCGGTCGCCGGCTGCGACGCATGATGCGCTATTCTGTTGCGCCATCCTCAACACCCCGAGAATTATACTGGACAAGTTCCCCCGGCTGATTGTACAAGCTCACAATGCGTCCAGTAAGGTTGCGGGGCAGCCTGTGGCGCAGCCATGCGGCCGTAATCGTTCTCACGGGGGGGCGTTGTGACTCGGCCGACGGTTTGTGTGATGACTCCATAGTCTGGGGGGCGCCCCGGGCTTATACTGTTCTGGAGGATGTTCCATGCCCAACGATATTGAAGTAGCAAAGCCTTTTGTCAAAGCCACGGTCAACGTGCTTTCCACAATGGCCATGATCAAACCCAAACCGGGTAAGCCTTTTGTCAAGAAGGACAACACAGCCCAAGGAGATGTTTCGGCCGTCATCGGCTTTACTGGCGACCGCAACGGCTCCATCTCTGTCTCGTTTTCCAAGGAGTGCGCTGTGGCCATGGTCAAGGGCATGTTGGGCGACGATATTGAGGATATTATCAACGACGCCAAAGACGCAGTGGGTGAAATCACCAACATGATTTCCGGCCAGGCCCGCGCCGGACTGCAAGAGATGGGCATGACTTTCCACGGGTCCACGCCCTCGGTCATTATGGGCGACAACCACACCATCACCCACGTAAGCCGCAATCCAGTCATGGCCATTCCCTTTTCCACGGAACACGGCAATTTCACGGTTGAATTCTGTTTTGAATAGTGTGGGCAAGCGCAGATGTTAGACGGCATACGATCCCTCGATTTCATGGAGCAGACCTTGGCGCTGAACCAGGCGGCGGGGAATCCTGATCCGGCCGACCTGCCGGCGTTGCGGGATTTGTTTCTTGAGCCTGTTGGCGACGCGGCTGTGGACAAGATGGTCCGGTCCGCCTTGCGCGCCGTGTTGCTGGCGACGCCGAAACTGGCGGTGGAGGGCTTGGCCCACGACGATCCGGCCTATAAGAACATGTGCGTGAATGTTCTGCACGAAGCGCCTGCGCCTGAAGCTGCGGCCAGACTCGCTGATCTGGCGCAGAGCGGCCTGGAGCCGGATTTTCTCGCCGACGTGCTGCGGGCTCTTGCCGCTACAGGCGACGCTGGCCATATAGACGTGTTCCGGGCGCGGGTGGACGATGCTGACCCAATCATCGCCAGCCTGGCCATTGAATGTGTCGGCCATATGGGCGCCGCCGCCGCCCTGCCCATGCTCAAGGCAGTGGTGGAGGCCAATGAAGCCGACGACGCCTACGAGACGTGCGAGGTGGCGACCTGGAAGGCCATCGAGGCGCTGACCGCCATTGGCGGTGGCGACGCCTTGCAGTTTCTGGCGGAAAAGCTGCACCACAAAAACCCCACGGCCCGGCGCATCATTCACGAGAGCATGGCCGCATTGGGCAAAAATGCGGAGCCCTATGTGGCGGCGCAGCTGGACTCGAACAACCGGGACCAGCAGATCATGGCCGCCAACGTGCTGGGCATGATCGGCTGCCGCAAATGCGCTGACGCCTTGGTGACAGCTCTGGACGAGGGCAAGGGCGTGGACGGCAATGTTCGGTTTGCCTTGTTCGAAGCTCTGGGCCGCATAGCAGGCATGAAGAGCCTGGTGGCCCTGTTTGATGGACTGGAAACCGAGGACGACGAGGCCGTGCTGACGGCCATATTCACCAGCCTGGAGTTGCACGCCAAAACGGTGATGGCGGACAAGCTGCTGGGCATATTCAAGGAAGCTGAAAGCGGGCCGCCCAAGCGTCGAGAGACTCTGGAGAAAGGCTTGGCGGCAGCTGGCGCGGTTTCGCTGTTCGAGCTGCTTTTTTCTGATACAGGCTTGGTGCGTTCCATCATTGACCGCGTGGCGCTCATCGGCGACACAGATGTTATTGACGCTTTTGCAGCAAAGCTGCACAATGCCGCCGATGTAGAGTTGCAGCGCATGGCAGAATCGTTGGAATTTGAAGTTGACGCCGCTACAACTGCAGCGCCTTTGGGCCGGCTGCTGGCTGTGGACGATTCTGACGCTATGCGCAAGTTTTACCGCACAGCCGGGGCGGAAATAGGCTTTGCCGTGACCACGGCGGCTAACGGGCAGGAGGCCTTGGACGCCATGGACGATGTTGCGGCGGCGGGGGAGGCCTTTACGCTCATTCTTGTGGATATGAACATGCCGGTGATGGACGGCATAGAGTTCACCACCAAGGCGCGGGCTCGTGAGGACGGGGCAATTATTCCCATTGTTATGGCTTCCACGGAATCAGAAAAAAGCCAAGCAGTTTTGGCCAAGAAGGCTGGCGTCTCGACATTTTTGAATAAACCGTTTACGTTGACTGTATTACAGAATAAGATTTCGAAAATCCTCCAATAAACCACTTGTGAGAGGAGGCAACGCATCCATGCCTACAGACACCAACATGCGCATACTTGTTGTAGACGACTTTTCCACCATGCGACGCATCATCAAAAACATTCTTCGCCAGCTTGGCTTCAATAATATTGAAGAAGCTGACGACGGCACCACTGGCTGGGAAGTGCTCAACAAGGGCGGCATAGACTTTGTCATATCTGACTGGAACATGCCCCAGATGACCGGCATTGAACTGCTGCGCAAGGTCCGCGCCAGCGAAGAATTTGCAGACATGCCCTTTCTCATGGTTACTGCAGAAGCGCAGCAAGAAAACGTCATCGAAGCAGTGCAGGCGAAAGTTTCGAACTACATTGTCAAGCCGTTCACTGCAGAGACGCTGAAGCAAAAGATAGACAAGATTTTCGACAAGTAACGCATCCCGTGCTGCACTCCTTTTGGTGGAGGCCGGCGTTGCGCCAACGCAACAGCAAAGGGCGGTGAGTAGCGTGCTCCAGGCATCACTATGGTGGGCGCTGACCGTCCTTTTTGTTGTGCCCGCATTTGTAGCAGCCAGCCACGCTTTGCTTTACAAGCGAGACCCCCGGGCCGCTTGGGGCTGGATAGCTCTGTGCATCATCATGCCGCCTGTGGGCGCCGTGTTGTATTGCTTTTTAGGCGTCAACCGGGTGCAGAGCAAAGGCCGACGGCTGCAAAAGCGGTCTCCGTTCCAGCTGGGCGCCGGACTGGAAGCTGTTGCCGGTCAGTTCCGCAGTGAAAATGCTGACGCCGCTGTGCTTCACACTGAGCAGTCCCGCCTAGTTTACGCCATGACTGGCCGGCCCATCACCTCCGGCAATGAGGCCGCGATTCTTTTTGGCGGCGAACAAGCCTATCCCCTCATGCTCCAGGCCATAGAGCAAGCCCGCGAATCCGTCTACATTGCCACGTACATTTTTGAGGCCAACACAAGCGGCCGCAAGTTCATCGCGGCCCTGGCCGCCGCCGCCAAACGCGGGGTGGACGTCCGCGTGCTGGTGGACGGCGTAGGCGAATGGCACGGTTTGCCCCTGGCCACCAGCCTGCTGCACAAGCACGGCGTACGGACCGCCAAATTCCTCCCGCCGCGCGTGTTCCCTCCGTCATTGAGCATGAACCTGCGGCTGCACCACAAGATCATGGTCGTGGACGGCCGAGTCGGTTTTACCGGCGGCATGAACATTGGCGATACGTACATGGCTCTGGACAGCTCCAATCCCTACCGGGCGTCTGACGTGCATTTCCAGCTGCGCGGTCCGGCTGTGATCCAGCTGGAGGAAATTTTTTTCTGGGACTGGGGCTTTGCCACTGGCGAAGAAACATACTATGCTCGGTCCTCCAACGAGCAGCCGGGCAACGTGCTCTGCCGTACTGTTGTGGACGGCCCCAATGAAGACCTGGACACGCTGACCACGCTGTACGTTGCGGCCATCATGAGCGCGCGCCGGCGCGTGGATATTGTGACGCCCTATTTCCTGCCCCCACGGGAAATGATCAAGGCGCTGCAGGTGGCCGCCCGTCGGGGCTTGGCCGTGCGGGTTGTTTTGCCAGGCACAAGCGACTCGCGCATTGTGCACCGGGCCACGCGGAACATGCTTTGGGAGGTGCTTGAAGCAGGCGTTCAGGTGTATTATCAACCTCCGCCGTTCAGCCACGCCAAGCTTTTTGTCGTAGACCAGGCTTACGCCGTGGTCGGGTCCAGCAATCTGGACCCCCGCAGCCTGCGGTTGAATTTTGAACTGGCTGTGGAGATATACGACGAGAATTTCGCTACGGCCAGAACCAGAGATATTGACCAATTGCGATACAAATCCACCGAAATCACCTTGCAGGAAGTGGATTCCCGCCCCCTGGGCCAGCGTTTGCTAGACGCCGCATGCTGGCTGTTTTCGCCCTATCTGTAATAGCTATTGACGACCGGCGGCGCGGTATTAGTTGGTGTGCTATGGGATTATGTCTTCGCAGTGTTGTGCTTGGCCTGACGGCGGTGTTGGCGTCTGCAACCGAGGCGCTGGCCTGGGGACCGGCCGTGCATTGTGCTGTGGCGGACACTGTGCTGGCGAACCTGCCGGTCATTTTCCAAGGCTTGAGCCACGCCTTTGTCGGCGTGCTGGCGGCGCATCCGGACCACTTTCTCTATGGCTGCCTGAGCGCAGACATTTTTATTGGCAAGGGCAGCCGCATGAAGCCCGGCCACAGTCACGACTGGCGTGTAGGGCTGCAGATGCTGCGCCAAGCCAGACAATCGCAGTTGCAAGCCTACGCCTATGGCTACCTCGCCCACTTGGCCGCTGACACTGTGGCCCATAACTATTTTGTGCCGAGCCTGCTCAACCTGGGACCTTCGCGAGGAACCGTGACCCACGTCTATTTGGAATATCTGGCGGAAGGACGGGTGGTCTGGAGACCGCAAGTCGCCGCGGCGCTGTTCGCAGGCGGGTTCAGGTCGGCCGACGATGTGTTGCTGCAAACCCTCGGCAAGTCGCAAAGTGCGCAGTTCCGCATGAAAAAGCAGCTGTTTCGTAGCGGCTTGGCCTTGCGCTCGGGCGGGGACCTGCCGCTCAAGCTACTGGGCCGGCTCCGGCCCCTGAGCGCCCAGTCCACAGCCTTTTTGGACGAAATGCTGCGTCTGGCCCACTGTGCTGTGCATGACGTGCTTCGCCGGCCCATGGACTCCCCAGTGCTGGAACTGGACCCCATCGGCGAACATCCCATCAGCCAGGCCAAGCGCAACAGTATTTCCAACAGCCTGGCTCCGGGCGAGCTGTTTCCTGTGGCCAGCCATATTCGCCAGTTGGCGCCCTGCGTTTTGAAAGCGGACGAAACATAAAGCGGTGGTTTGCCACAGGCAGTCTATAGTATGCCTAATTTTTTATATTCCCTAGGCAAGGCCTCCCTGACCTGCAGCCGGGTTGTCTGGCCTGCGCTGTCAGGCGGTGGATTATGGTTTTCTTGACACCTTGTCCGATGCTCACGTATCGAATTATCAGGTAGGGTTATCTGAAGACTATGGAAGAACATTTGGAGAAACACATGGCTGCGCCCGACGGCAACCTGGGATCAGAACTTGAGCTGACCAAGCAGCGCCTTCAAGACCTGGTGGATAACGCCCCCATCGGCATCTATCAGACTACGCTTGGTGGCAAGCTCGTCAGCGTCAACACGCACATGGCCGAAATATTCGGCTATGACTCCGCTGAGCAGATGATCGCCGAAGTTAGCGATGTGGGGCAGCACCTTTATTACGATCCTGCTGATCGGGAGCAGGTTCTCAACCAGCTGCGCTACCAAGGGGGCGTCAGCGGGGTGGAGTGCCGTTTCAAGCGTCGCAAAGGGGGGTTGCTGTGGGCGTCTGTCAGCGGCCGCACCCTCAGGGATGACGACGACGTTGAACTTATGGTGGAAGGCTTTCTGGTGGACATTACCGATCTGAAGGCCGCCGAGGAGAACGCCCGCAGGAGCGAGGAGCGCTTCCGCCGGCTCGTCAACAACGCTCAGGACGCATTTTTCCTTTTCGACACCCACGGCCGGGTCATCGACGTGAACAAGGCCGCCTGCGATCTTCTCGGCTACTCCCGGCAGACGTTTCTGGACAAGAGGTTGCAAGATTTTCTGCAGACTCCGTCCGCTGCGTCGCTCCTGGAAACGTGGAACAGCGCCCCCATACCTTCATCTAGCCTGGAGCGCTTCGAGTTCACGACCAGGGACGGCCAAGCCATACCCGCAGACGTGAACATGACCATATTTGAAGAGGGCGAAGAGAGATTTTTCCTTGGCCTGGCCCGGGACGCCCGACCCCGCCAACGCATGGAAGACGTGCTCGTCCAGGCCAGGGACTCTGCCGAAGAGTCCAGTCGAGCCAAGAGCCAGTTTCTTGCCAACATGAGCCATGAAATCCGCACCCCACTCAGCGGCATCCTGGGCATGCTCGATCTCACCCTGGATACGGACCTTACTGACAAGCAGCAAGAATATCTGCTCATGACCAAAGAGTCGGCCCGGTCCTTGCTGCACGTCATCAATGACATTCTTGATTTTTCCAAAATAGAAGCCGGCAAGCTGGACATAGAGCCAGAAGAGTTTATCCTGCAGGATTCGGTGCGTCGCGCGCTGCGGCCCATCGCCTTCCAGTGCCGGGAAAAAGGCCTGGGGTACGCCGCGCTCATAGAGCCCAACGTGCCCCAACGGCTGGTGGGCGATCCCGGGCGGCTGGGCCAGGTGCTCATCAACCTGGCCGGCAACGCTGTAAAGTTCACAGAATCAGGCGACATCTCCATCACTGTGCGGTTGCACAAGCCCGTGGAGCCGGACGAGCCTGTGATGCTCCTTTTTTCCGTGCGCGACACTGGCGCTGGCATAGCCCGGGAGCAGCAAGACCGGCTGTTCAAATCTTTCAGCCAGGTGGACGGCTCCCTGTCGCGCCGCTACGGGGGCTCTGGCTTGGGACTGGCCATCTGCAAGCAACTGGTGTCCATGATGGGCGGCGAAATATGGGTGGAGAGCGAACTTGGCAAGGGAAGCGAATTCTGTTTTACCGTAGCGTTTCGAGGCTGGGAATACAGCGAAGAGCACCAGCGGAAGGATCAGCTGCGCCTGGACCAGGAGCAGCTGCAACCACCTGAAAACATGCGCATTCTTCTGGCCGAGGACAACGAGGTCAACCGCATCTTCATCTCGCGCATGCTCCAATCACACGGCCATGTCGTGGACGCAGCCGAAAACGGCCAGGTAGCTTTGGAAATGCTGCGCGAAGCCGCCTATGACGTTGTGCTCATGGATATTCAGATGCCGGTCATGGACGGCCAGGAAGCTGCTGAGGCTATCCGTGTCGGGCAGGTCCCGGACAAGGACGTGCCCATCATCGCTTTGACTGCCCACGCCATGAAGGGCGACAGGGAGCGGTTTATAGCGTCTGGCATGAACGGCTACGTTTCCAAGCCCGTGGAGATCGAAAGCTTGTTGCGGGCCATAGCGGGTGCGCTGCAGTCGCAGGGCCGAAAGCCGGACCAGGAAAAAGACGTTGCCGCCCCCGCCGACAGCCCCGCCTGGGAAAGTCTGCCTGTGCTCGATACGCACGCGTTGCGCACGCTCTTTGTGGGTAACGAAATCGTGCTCAAGCAGATGCTTATGCTCTTCATTCAAGACGCCCCTCTGCGTAGAGACGCCATAGGCAAGGGATTGCGCATGGGCGATGGAGTAAGCGTTCAAGATGCGCTGCACTCCTTGGTGAACACCGCCGGCGCCCTGAAGGCTAGCCGGTTCTCCCGGCTGGCCGGGAAAATGGAAAACGCCGTGCGTGAAAACGGCGGTCCGGAGATCATGGAACAGCTGGTCCGGTTGGACGACGAGCTTGCCGTCCTTGTCAAGGTCATTAAGGAATTCTACGCTGAGCTGTAGGCCGTTATTTCTTGTGGCAAGCCGAGAAAAAATGTTTCCACGGCAAAGCCTCGGCCTGCTTTTACGTATGCGGTTATCGCCTTGGAGCATTTTACCATTGGAAATTGTTTCATAAGCAAGCGTTGTCTCAATGCGAGAATGCGCTAGAGCGTCATTCCTCCTCATGCAACGGCTTCACCAGCGATATGCACGCCGCAGCCACGATGCAGGCAATGCCGCAGGCCGTGAAGGCCAGCGGGAAGTTGCCCATGTCCCCCAGCTTGCCGCCCATGATGGGCCCGGCTATGCCGCCCACGCCGTAGGACAGGAACACCAGCGGGTAGTTCAGCCCCACGTTCTTGGCGCCAAAGGTGTCCGCCGTGATGGTGGGAAACAGCGCGAAATTGCCGCCAAAGTTGAAGCCAATGCAGGCCGCGGCCAAGTAGAGCATGTACTCGTTGCCGGCCATGACGGTGAAGGCGACCACAAAAAAACCCTGGGTGGTGGCCATAATAAGGATGGACCGCTTGCGGCCCAGCTTGTCGCTCAATGTGCCCCAGGCGATGCGGCCCAATCCGTTGGCCAGGGAAAAGAACACAGCCATGGCCGTGCCCGCGGCGGCGCTGGCTGCTTCAGGCGGCAGGCCGGTCTCCTGCAGGGCCTGCATGGGGTAAAGCTTCATCAGCCCTATGGTCATCAGCCCGGCTGCAGCCAGTATGGCAAAGGTAAGAAAGATCATCCAGAACTGGTAATGGTTCAGGATGGAAAAACCGGCTGGTAGCTCCTGGGCTGGCGCTGTGGCTGCGGCGCTGGGTCCTGAGTCCGGGGCCTTGGAGGCTTCTGGGGGCATGTGCCCGGCCGGGACCCAGCCTTCAGGCGGGAAGACCATCCATCTGCCGCCCAGCAGCACCAGCCCGCAAAAAGCAAAGCCGTAGGCGG
>CAYTSA010000101.1:0-13334 GCA_964440345.1 uncultured Desulfovibrionaceae bacterium
CTACAGGTCAGGGAGGAGTTGCCTCAGATTAATACTCGCACGATACGTTACATTATTACGTCATAGTGTAGGGGCGACCCTTGCGGTCGCCCGCCCTTATGTTCATCTTGACGCTCCATTGAGCAAGGCGGCGACGCCTCGTTGGCGATAGGTTTCGTGACTGCAAACACAATCTATCTGTTTGGTTTACCAAACACAACGAGTTTTTTTGTGGTGGATCATGGTCGACCGGTCACGGCCAGAATAGCAGGACCAACGGAGCCAGCACCAGCCGGTACCAGGCAAAGGGCCGCAAGGTAACGCCCTGCAGCAGCCGGATGAAGCCCTTTACTGCGCCCCAGGCGGCCACAAAGCTAACGACAATACCTACAGCGAACAGGGGCAGGTCCGACCAGACCAGAAATTCCAGGCTCTTGTACAAATCATACCCTGTGGCCGCAACCATAATAGGCACGGCGGCCACAAAGGAATACTCCGCCGCCAGCTTACGGCTAGCCCCACAGAGCATACCGCCCATGATGGTGGCGGCAGCCCGGGAAAAACCCGGCCACAGCGACAAACACTGGAACAGTCCCACGCCCAGGGCCAGGCCCGGCGTCACGTCGTCCAGCGTAAAGGCCCGGTCTTTGGGTTGCCGCCGTTCCACAACCAGTATCATCACAGCGCCTATGCCCAGCGCCCAAGCCACAGTCTGGGGGCCAAAAAGCCGCGTTTTGATGAACTCATGCGCTACAAGGCCCAGCACGCCAGCCGGCAGACAGGTGATGAACAGCAGCCACAACCCCCGGAAACCGGAAAAGGGCTGCTCCGGGTCTTTGCGCAACAGACCGAGGAACCGGTCGCGGTACATGACCGCCACAGCCAGAATGGCTCCCAACTGGATGACCACTTCAAATGTTGCGGCCCGCGGCCCGGTAAAATCCAACAAATGGCCAGTCAGAATAAGGTGGCCAGTGGAGGAGACAGGCAAAAACTCCGTCAATCCCTCTACGAACCCCATAATGACGGCGATAAGCAGCATGTCCATTGGCGGCGGCTCCTGGTTTATTGTGCAGACTCTGGCCGCCTAGAGTATTTTTAAGAAAGTTGCAAGCATCGGGTGCTTGAGATATTCTTATCTTTTACTGATGTTGCCTGATATTAGGGCCTGCGCGAGCATGGCCCGCCAGCGAGACCAGCGGGAACTCACTTCCCTCGCAGGCGAGCTGAGCGTAAAGGAAAATTCATGAAGAATTTTCTGTACTCATGAATAAGGAGACCATATGGCGACTATCATGCCGCAGGGCGAACTGATTCGCAAGGCTGCGGAATATATACAAGAAAACAAAGACACCAAGCCGTTGCCCAAAGTTTTGGACGACGCAGCCATGCGTTTCAATCTCAGCCCTGCCGAATGTGAGCGATTGAAGAATTTCTTTTCTGCTTCCAAGAGCTGCGGCGAGTGACACTGCGCACATGACTGACGCCACATCTTCCTTTGCCGGGCAGCCGCCCAAGGACGTAGCCCACCGTCCAGGACTGTTGCTGAGCAGTTGCCTGCTCGCGGAAATAGCCCAGATTTCCGGGCTATGCCTCGTATCTTTGCTCACTCTGCTGCTAGCCGGACGCATTCTGAAGCTGCGTGACATGTTCTTGAACCTGGACTTGGGTCTGCTGGAGCTAGGCATGCTTTTTGTTTTCCTCAGCCCCTTTTTCCTAGTGCTACTTGTGCCTATTTCTTGCATGATGGGGGTGTTCCTCACTTTTTTGCGCATGAACACGGACAAAGAACTGGCTGCGCTCAAAGCTGGAGGCGTAAATTTATATCAACTACTGCCAGCGCCGATCGTGTTCTCCCTGTTCTGCGCCGGAGTCACCCTTATCGTGTCGCTCTACGGCGTCTCCTGGGGAATGAATAATTTTCGCGAAACAGTCATGGACTACGCCCGCACCCGCACTCAACTGGTGCTCCAGCCTGGCGTCTTTAACCAGGATTTCCCCGGGCTCATGGTCTACGCCCGCCAAGTGGACCGGGAAACGGGAGTTCTCACGGACGTCATTGTAGAGGACAGAACCCGCGAGGACATCACCGCAGTGATCACTGCCCCGCGCGGCGCTGTGGCCACAGACTCAGCTCAGGGGCAAATTCTCTTTGCTCTGGAAAACGGCACGGTCTATCGCCAGCAACGGGCGGACCTGAGCGTGCTCAGCTTCGGCACATATACGGTACGGCTAAACCTGGAAAAACTGCTCAAGCGCTTGAACCTGGGCGAGGCGCAGCCTAAAGAGTTTTCCTGGTCCAGGCTGCGCCTGCTGGCGGCCATGAAGCAGCCGCCGGAGGGCCGGAACGCAAATTTTCTGCGCAAGGTCCGTGTTGAGTTGCATAAACGCTGGTCGTTGCCAGCTTCGTGCCTGGTTTTGGGATTATTTAGCCTTCCCCTGGCGGCCTCCTTTGGGGGGTTGGGCAGGCAGTACGGCGTGTTGCTGGCTCTAGCCTGCTCCATGGTTTACTACACCTTGCTCTCCCTGGGCTTCAGCCTGGGTGAATCTGGCGAGCTGTCCCCAGCGGTGGGGTTATGGCTGCCCAACGCCGTTTTTCTGGCCGTGGCCCTGGCAAACTTACACATGGCCAACGAGGAACGAGCCCTGCGCGTGGTGGACCGGCTGCGGCACATGCGGTGGCCTTTCAGCAAGCCCGACCGTCAGAGTCGCTCCAACGGGTCTGACCATTCAGGCGGGGAGAGCTGACCATGCGCGTGCTTACCCGCTATCTGCTGCGCAACAATCTCTTTTACATGTGTGTATGTTTGTTTGCCGGAGCAGGGATATATCTGCTCATTGACCTTCTCGATCGGTTGGACAACTTTATGGAGGCCGGACTCGGCCCGCTGGTGATTCTGGAGTATTTGGCGGTGAAGCTGCCGTTGATAATCTCCCAGATACTTCCAGCGGTGTTTCTGGTCTCGCTCATCTTACAGGTCAGCGTGATGGAGCGGAGCAAGGAGTTGCAGGCTTTGCGAGCTGGTGGCGCGCCGTATTTCCGCCTGGTTGTAGTGTTTCTAGTCTGGTCTGTGTTTTGGTCTGGGGTGCATCTGGGTTTTTCCCAGTTCCTGGGAGTGCACGGCGAAAGCCGGGCTTACAAAATATGGAGCGAACAGGTGCGCGGCAGAAACATGGACAACCGTACCCAGGAACATGTCTGGTTCCGAGCCAACGACGCCGTGGTCAAGCTCAACGAGGTCATCCCAAAGAAGGAAAAAGGCTGGGGGCTTACCTACTACCGCCTGACTGACGACGGGACCAGCGTAGGCCTTATCATCTGGGCTCGGGCCTTTAACGCCACGGGGGAAAAGTGGACTCTGACGGACGTGGAGACCATGAATCCGGAAGGTTACGTATTTGACAAACGTGAAGAGATGAAAATGGAGATAGGACAGGACATCAAGGCCTTTGCCGTTATGGACCGGGACGCCAAGCCAGCGCAGCTTTCCTTGTGGCGTCTGGGCGAAGTGATCTCGCGGTTGCAGGCCTCGGGCTCCAACGTGGAGCTCCTGCGCACTGAATGGCACGCCAAAATTTCCTACGCGTTTTCCATTGTAGTCATGGCGCTGACGGGCCTTGCCGTGTGCACCTTTGGCCCCAATGCGTACCGCAACGTTGCGATGGGAATGGTTGCTGCGTTCGTATATTATAGTGTTTTTGTCATCTGCACAGCGGCTGGGGAGAAAGGCTTATGGCCTCCGGCGGCCGCGGCCTGGACGGCCAACATCGGCCTCAGTCTTCTGGCCGGGGGCTGGCTGGCCTGGAAAGGACGCTGAACCTTCCGGGTCTGCTTCTTGCATCAAATCAACTGACAAGGATGAGCCGTGCTCGTTAGCGTTGTCATACCTGTGTACAACCGGGCCGCCATGGCCGCCGAGGCCGTGCAGTCTGTACTAGCGCAGACTTGGCGTGATCTGGAGTGTATCGTGGTGGACGACGGCTCCACGGACGGAGTCGCCCAGATGCTGTCAATGACGTTTTCCGACTCACGCTTACGTCTCATCCGGCAGGATAAGGCCGGGGTGTCAGCCGCCCGGAACCACGGCCTGGCCGCCGCCAAAGGGGAAATCTTTGCCTTATTGGATTCGGACGATCTGTGGCTGGAGCGCAAACTGGAGCGGCAAATCCTCGCCATGCAGAACCGGGGGTTGGCTGTATGCCAGACCCAGGAGCGCTGGATGCGCAAGGGCCGACGCGTGAACCCCATGCGCAAACACGGCAAGGAGGACGGCGATTTTTTTGAAAGGGCCGTGCAGATGTGCGTGATAAGTCCGTCGTGTGCGGCGTTTACCCGGTCCTTCTGGGAGGACGCAGGGCCTTTTGACGAATCATTGCCGGCGTGCGAAGATTATGATCTGTGGCTGCGGGCCTGCGCCCGTTACACTGTGGGCCTGGTGGATGAAGAGCTGGCCATACGCCGGGGCGGCCGGCCGGACCAGCTGTCGCAACAGTTTATCGGCCTGGACCTTTACCGCATATATGCGCTGGTCAAACTGCTGCGGGCCGAGCCGCTGACCCGGCCCCAGCGCGCTGCAGCCCAAAGGGAACTGGCGCGCAAGGTCCGGGTGTACGCACAAGGATGTCTGAAGCGGGACAAACCAGAAGAAGCCTTGCGCATACGCGAGTATGCGGCGGACGTGCTTGCGCCGCAGGAGATCAGCCCATGATTTCAGTTTTTGACACAGCTTCCGCCTTGACCTTGTTCAGCAGATCAGACAAGGCGGGAATGACGTTCTCGCGCACGTCGCCAGCCACCACCAGAAACAGAAGGTCGTCGCCGGGCTGCAAGTCGCCTTCCTTGGCTTCAGCGGCCACTTTAAAAATTCCCTCCCGGGCTTCGATCTCCCGGCAAATTTCTTCAATGCGTTTGCGGTCTGGGGTAACGTTAACGCCAGTCACCTGGCCGGTTTTTGTGCGGGACCATTCGCGGACAACGCCGTTGTGGCTCAACACCATGCCCACATTTTCAGAGAATCCGGGCAAACGCTTCATTTCTGCAATAGTCTGTGAAATATCCATGTTGTCTCCATGCAGGAAGGTTAAATGGAACAAGAATCCTTATCCACGCTAGTCAAAAAGCTTCCGTCCATTGGCGACGCCAGAATGGTCACCAACGGCTGGGCCGTCTGGATCGTCTGGAAGGACGAAAAAGTCGCCGCCGTCAGCCAGACGCTGACGGACTACGGGGGCATGCTCCTGACTGAAGAGCGGCGGCAATCCTTGTGGTTCTTTTTCAACAAGGACGTGCTGCTGGCCCTCGCCCGGCTGGAGGTATGGGCCCGCTTGAACCCTATACCGGTGTTCGTGCAGGTCATCCCCGCCAAGTTGTTGCTCGGCTATAAGCTCGAAGTTTCTGTAGCCCTTGACACAGCCTTGACAAATCAGTCTGTTGTGCCTGGCGATGAATTCCAAGTGTTGCTGCATCCCAAGACGCACGACGAAGTCCGGGCCATCCCCGGCTTAAGCGTTGAAAAGATCACCCTCACAGGCCGTCTGGCAAGCCAGGACTGGAAAGTGCTCAGGGCAGACCCCCGATTGCCATACCAGTCTGCTTCAGGATGGTATCTTGTTCTCAAGCCATTGGGCAACCCCCTGGATAAAAGTTTTCTCAACGGCTGGCGGGAATTCTTTGATGAAGTGGAGCACATACTGGAACGGATGAAGCTGAAGTATCTCATCCACGATTTTTTCCTCATGCTCCCTCTGGAGAATCTGCGCTTGCTGCGGCTGTGGTGCAAAGACTTCCTGACCATGATCCGCCGGATCAAAGAGGAGGCCCCAGACCGCTACTGGCCTTGCGTCATCGCTGTTGTAGAAAGGAAAAACCTTAATTTCAACAAGGAATTGTCTAAAAGAATCGCCTTGGACTGGGACCAGCTCATGCCCGATTTTCCGCACATGAGCTACAAAACCGCATTCTTGATGGGCGAAGGCTTCAAGATCAACGACGTCCGCTTTTCCGTGGACCAGTCCAGCGTGGACGACTGGTGCAACGTCAGCTTGTCCGAAGAAGGCGCTGAAGACATCGGCGCCATCCAGGTGGAGCTGCCCAAGCGGCTGGTGGCGGGCAAACACGCGAACTGTTTCTACTGCGGCCTGCGGTCGCACCCGCTCACAGAATGCCCTACCCGATTGCTGCAAGACATGCATCTGGACGTGTGGGACGCCATGGCCCGCATGAACCTGAGCGACATGAAAACCGCGTTGCTCAGCGTGGATAAGGCGCTGACAGAAAACCCGGAAACCGGCCTCGTGGACATGCTTCAAGACAGAGGCCCGGACAGTCTGCTGGTGAAGGGAATTTTTTCCATCAATATGCCCAGCCAGTTTCGCATGATGCGCACAGTGTGGCGGTCCATGGGCAAGGATTACCCCCGGGCGCTGCATCAGCTGGCCCAGCCGCAAAACGATATGGTCTGGGCGGCGTTGCAGCTTTTGCTGGACGAAGAATCCATGCAGGCGGACAGAGACCTCTCCCAAGCGGCTTTGCGAGGCCCCCGCAACTATCAGCCCCGGACCTTGCAAGGCATTTCCGCCTTGGAAAAAGGCGATTACGATAAAGCCCTGGCCATGTGGAAGGAAGCAGAAAACCTTTCCCAGACGCCGTTCCAGTCCGCCTACCACGTCTACTTGCAAGCCCGGGGCCTGGAAATAGAGGGCAAACTGCAGCAAGCCAGCTCCATGTACAAGCAGGTGCTCAACTACACCCCCCAATGGTTTGAAGCCACATACCGCCAAGGCGTCTGTTTGGTGAAAATGGGCTTTGCCGAACAAGCCATGAGCTTTTTCGAAAACCTCATCAAAAAAGACCCGAACATGTTCAACAGAGTCATCATCGACCCGGAGCTTGAGCGCGGGCGCCTGCACCTGATGACATCCCTCTACAAATTGTGGTCAGAAACAGAGGCGCAAGCTGTGGAGGAGCGGTCGCGGCTGAACGAACTCAAGGGCGAAGTTAATAAGTGGTTCCCTGAAGACCACCACTTTGCCGGGGAGCTTATGGAGCGCATAGGCCAGCTGACTGCTCTGGGCGACGTGGAAAACTATGTTGCCTACCACACCCTGGCCAACGGCCGCGGCGACATCACCAGGCGGCTGCAAAGCCAGGTGGAAGAAGAAAGCAGCAAGCTCAAATCACGGTTTGAAAGCTTCAAATACAGGCTTTCGCACGTTAGGGACGAAGCAGCCTGGTTTCCCTTCCCAAAAATTCTGGTGGAATTCAACAAGGACTACAACTTCTGCGCAAAAAACCTGAACTGGGCCCTGCGGCAGCACTTCAGCATGTCCGACACGTTCCGCAAAGCCGCTGACATTGCCGAAAAAGTGGAGGATAAAATCAAAGGCCTGGAGCACAAGCTCAAGACCTTGAAAATAGTCCGGGACGCCACCCTGTTCGTGCTCATCATGGGCAAAACCTTCTTCTGGCTGGAACTGACAGGACTCATCATATCCCTGCTGGCCTTGCCGCTGACCATCTACTACGGCCAGAAAATGGACTACAGCTGGGCTTCCGGGCTGCTGGTACGGCAAAAATGGGAAATACAAAAAGGCATGATCATCATCTTGTCCATTGTGGCGCTGGCCCTTGCCGCGCTGCGCACGGCGCTGGTTTTTGAAAAACGCAAGGAGCGGCTGTTCCGCCGCCTACAGACCAAATAACTGTACAAGCTGCGGCTGTCGCAATCTTGTAACGTAAACAGATTAGCCTATGTAACCAAGAGATGGCCAGGTAAGGTTTTGCGGTGAAAGCCTGTACCTGAACATACTATTTTTTCTACTTGGGGGAGAGTATGGCTGATGTAGCGGAAGAACGCATCAAAAAAGGCGATGCGTCACATTTTTCCATTCCCATTGGCTCGCCCGTTATTATTGAACCGCACGGTCTGGGAGAAAAAATCCGCACGTATTTCATAGGAATGGAAAAAAAGAGTTACATCATCGTGTCCCTCACCTCTTTTGTGGGTGATAACCGTCTGGTTTTTGATTATCTCTACAAAGGCAACCGAACAAAATTGTTCTACACGCAAGAAGGCGTGGTCAACGGCTTTATTGCCAAAGTACTCCTCTACACCACGTCCCCGTTCCGGCACATTTACTTCAACTACCCCACTGACGCTGAATTCTGCAATCTGCGCAAAAGCACGCGCACAGACTGCCACCTGCCGGCAGTCATTGAAATGAATGGGTCCGCCTCTAAGGCAATGGTCGTCAACATCAGTGATTCAGGCTGCGCTCTGAGCGTCAAGACGCAGCACTTTGCCGGCTCTCAGCTGAACGCCGGCGACATATTCACCTTGCGTTTCTTTCTCACGCAAGCCATGGAAGAGTTCCGGACCGTAAGCGAAGTGAAAAACATCCGTCAGGCGGAAGGCAAAATCCAACTTGGCCTCATGTTTCACGACTTGAGTGAAAAACAGTCCCGCCGCATCCAGGAGTTCATTGACTACGTCATCTCGTATAAGATGTAGTCCATCTGATTTCAGCCCAGCCGGTTGTCCACACTATCTTTTTCCTGTATACAGTTACAGTCTGCTTAGAGCGTTTAATCGTTGAAGATGTGTAAATGCTGTTATGCATTTTCCTGAAACAATTGCAAATTGATTCAGGAGCGAGCGTTGTCTCAATGCGAAACTGCGCTACATATTCCCATTTACTGTGTGTGAAAAGCGCCTCATGAGGTACGCCATGGATAGCTATACAATTCTTGTTGCTGAAGACGACCGCGTCAGCGCAGAAACGCTGTTGCTGTTTCTGGAAAAAATGGGCCACGAAGTCGTCGGGCTTGTTTCCCGAGGGGAAGAAGCCGTGGCCCTGGCGGCAGAACTGCAGCCGGACATAGCCATACTCGACATTTACCTTTCCCACGGCATGGACGGCATAGAAGCCTGCCGCCGCATTACCGAAAACTCAAACATACCCTGCATTTTACTGACTGGCCAAAGCGCCGGCCAAGTGCTCGAACAAGTTGGCGAGAGCAAGGCTGTGTGCCTGATAAAAAAGCCCGTCCTGTACGAAGAATTGCAGGCCAACATCCACATCGCCATGCGCATGTGGTCCATATCGCAGCAACTTAAACTCCAGGAGGCCAGTTACCGGGCCTACTTCAACAACGCGGCGGTCGGCATTTACCGGGTTTCTCCTGACGGCGCAGTGGAAACAGCCAACCAAGCCCTGGCCAGCATTCTTGGCTACGAATCTGTTGAAGAACTGCTTTCGCTGGTCAAGTACGCTGGGGTCCAATACTATGTTCAAGAAGCCAGATTCACTGAACTCGTGGAACAGCTGAACAATAAGGACGAGGTGGAGGGTTTCGAATCAGAAGTCTTCGGCCGTGACGGACAGGTTCTCTGGGTGTCAGAAAGCTGCCGGGTGGTGCGCAACGATGACGGGTCCATCGCCCATTACCAGTGCATCGTCCAGGACGTGAGCGACCGCAAACGCGCCGAGCAGGACCTGCAAGTGACGCTGGATATGCTCAAACGCGTGGTGGAGTCCATTCCGGACATGGTTTTTCTGGTGGACATGGACCACACCGTCATCCTCTGCAACCAGTCGTTTTCGCGTCATGTGGGCGCGGACCCCGACGACATCATCGGCCGGCCCGTGACGGAATCATTTCCTGATTTTGCCAATTTTTCGGTAGACCCACGCTCCATGGCCGCCGCCACAGACCCCAAATCGCCCAACAAAGCAGTGCATTTCTCCAGCGGGGAGAAGCATTACCATATGTCTGTCTCTCCGTATGCCGACGCTGACGGCGGCGCCATAGGCGTGGTGTATGTCTGCCGGGAAGTGTTTGACAGCCCCCTGGCTTGACGGCGTCCGCACTGAAGGGCTACAAGCTGCGTCATGCCTGGATACA
Source organism: uncultured Desulfovibrionaceae bacterium (assembly GCA_964440345.1). Lineage (GTDB taxonomy): Bacteria > Desulfobacterota > Desulfovibrionia > Desulfovibrionales > Desulfovibrionaceae > CAYTSA01. The sequence continues at coordinate 9,884 of CAYTSA010000101.1, forward strand.
AGACCCACCTCACAGGCGGCGCCGTGGTCTCCGGGGGCGCGCTGGCCGGCTTGCTGTACCTGGGCTATTACGAGCCGGAGCCTCTGGCTGCGGCCTCGCTCATAGCCATTGCCATGATGGCCTCCTTGTTTCCAGACGTAGACACCAGCTCCATGGGCCGCAAGCTGTTTTACGCCATCATGGCCTTCACAGACCTGGTGCTCATCGTCAACAAGCACTACGAATGGGCGGCGCTGCTGGGCTTGTTCGCCATGCTGCCAGCCGTAGGCAACCACCGTGGCTGGACGCACACCTGGTGGGCCATGCTGGTGGTTCCCCTGCCCATTATGCTTATCCCCCTGGCGCTCTATCCGGACGCATCCTGGCAGGAGCCCGCGCCCTACTACGCTGCGGCTGTGCTGGGATATTTTTCCCACCTGGCCCTAGACCGCAAATTCTGACTATGCCGCCGAAATCGGACCACTTTTTGCATTCATCGTCAGCATGGACCCCCACGCCGTCACACTTTTGCCGCTGTCAGACCCGGCCCCTGCAGGGAGCCTTTTCCAAGAAGGCCTGGAAAAGCTGCGGCGCAACAATCTGGAGCCTGCGCTCGAGCTCTTTATGGAGCTGCTCGACAGGGAACCCGACAATCTGGAGGCCCTGCGCCTGGCGGCTATTGCTTCATTGGGCCTGTGGAGGGTGGACCAGGGGCTGGAGCTGCTCGCCAAAGCAAGGGAAGGCTACCTACGCCGCGGCCGCGGCTTGAAACAAGCCGGCAATGTAGCGGCAGCCGCCTGCGCCCTGGCGGCCGCCGCCGACATGGCCCCGCTCATTGGCGAAGCTCTGGCCAACAAGGCGGCAAACCTGCGCGAGGCCGGCAACGCGGCAGAGGCCGAAGCTTGCGCCCGCAAAGCTCTGGACGCCGCCCCAGAAGGCCCCAGCGCTGTGGAAGCCCTGCACAATCTCGGCTTGGCGCTACGCGACCAAGGCAAGCCCGCAGCAGCGGAAATTGTCTTTCGGCAGGCTTTGCACAGGCGACCTCACAATGCAAAAGCCTGGAATAATCTGGGCAATGCTTTGTCCGACCAGGGCTTGGCGCAAAAAGCCCAATCCGCCTATGGACGCTCGCTGCAGCTGGCCCCGGACAATGCTCAGACTCTTTCCAATCTGTTGCTGACCATGAACTACCGCCACGATTTGAAAGCAGAACAGGTAGCAGCCGCCCATTCTCGATGGATGCAGCAGTTTGAAGCCAGCCAGCCCGCTATGGCCCGGACTGCAAGGCGCAAAAAACAGCAGTTGCGGCTGGGTTTTGTGTCTGCTGACTTCCGCACCCATTCTGTGGCCTTTTTCATAGAACCTGTGCTGCGCAACTTGCGGCGCAACCATTCACAACAATGGGAAATATATTGCTACTCCGCCACGCAGCGCGCTGACGCCGTCACTGGCCGTTTCATGGCGGCGGCGCATGAATGGCGGGATATCGGAACCCTGCCGGCGCGCAAGGCTGCAGAAATCATCCGCGAAGACAGCGTCGACATCTTGGTAGACCTTGGCGGGCACACTGCGCAGTCCCGCCTGCCGGTCTTTGCCTTGCAGCCAGCCCCGATACAGGTTTCATGGATCGGCTACCCCAACACCACGGGCATGCAGCGCATGCATTACCGCCTTGTCGACTCCATCACCGACCCCCGGGGAGACGCCGACGCCCTGCACTCCGAGCGTTTGCTGCGCCTGGACCCAGTATTTTTGTGCTATCAGCCGCCCAGCCGCTCACCCCACGTGACGCCTCCGCCGGCGCTGGCCAAGGGACATGTCACCTTTGGATCGTTCAACAACCTGGCCAAGATAAACCCTGCTGTTCTGGACCTGTGGGCGGCTATCCTGCTTTCAGTGCCTGGCTCGCGCCTGCTGTTGAAAAGCCGGCCTTTGGCGGACCAGGCCGTGCGCCAACGAATGCAGCAAGAACTGGCCCACCGCGGCGTGCAGAGCGGCAGAGTGGAGTTTCTGCCGCGCACTCCCGGGCTGGCCGCGCACCTCTCCCTGTACGGACAGGTGGACATCGCCTTGGACACTTTTCCATACAACGGCGCGACAACCACTTGCGAAGCACTGTGGATGGGCGCGCCCACGCTCACCCTGACCGGAGACCGGCACGCCGGCCGCGTGGGCGCGACGCTGCTTTCCGCGGCCGGGCTACACGAATGGATAGCCAAAACACCAGAAGCGTACATGCAACGGGCAGCGGATTTTGCCGCGGACTTGGACTACCTGCAGCGCTTACGCTCCGAGCAACGCGACCGGATGGCGGCTTCGCCTCTGTGCGACGGTCCCGGATGCGCTGAGAGGCTGAACCGGTTGCTCAGTTCTCTGGAGCCGGAAACATGAAACTGCACATAGGCGGCAAAGAAGTTCGCGAAGGCTGGACCCTGGTAAACATCCAGCCCGGGCCGGGGGTGGATGTAGTGGCTGACTGCCGGGAACTCTCCATGTTTGCAGACGCAACCGCCAAGGAAATCTACGCGTCCCACGTGCTGGAGCACTTGAGCTATCAGAATGAACTGGACCAGGCCCTGCGGGAAATGCGCCGGGTGCTGCAACCAGGAGGCCTGTTGTACCTCAGCACGCCGGATTTTGAGTCGCTGTGCCGCATGTTTCTGGACCCGCAACTGACAACCGAGCAACGTTTCCACGTTATGCGCATGGCCTTTGGCGGCCAGACAGACCCTTACGATTTTCACAAGGCAGGTCTGACCATGGAATTTCTGGTCCATTTTCTTGCCCAGGCCGGCTTTACCAAGGTTAAGCAGGTTGCAGAATTCAAGCTGTTCAACGACGCCAGCAGCCTGACCTTTGCCGGCAGACCGGTAAGCGTCAACCTGGTCGCCGTCAAGTAGCCAAAACTCCGTCTGCTTACTGTCTACGCTATTTCTGAGTAAAAACTATTGCCATGAACCTGCAGTTCACGGTAATTAGCTAAGCGCCATGTCCATTTTCAAGCTCAAACTCTTCATCTACGGCCACACCCTGCGCTCGCGCACTGCAGTGCAGCGCATACGGGAAATATGCGAAGACAAGCTGTCAGGCGAATACAACCTGGAACTCATTGACGTGCTTGAAAATCCACAGCTGGCTGAACGGTTTAACGTCATGGCCACGCCCACCCTGGTCCGCGTACTGCCTCACCCCATCAAGCTCATTCTCGGCGACCTGTGGGACCGGGACAAAGTCATCTTCGGCCTGCAGCTTGAAAACATAGAAGAATAGGGTCTATTTCTAGATAACTTTCGGTGCGAGTTTGAGGAATAATTGCAGCAGGCAAGGCTGAAGCGAAAATGGCTTGCAGGCGGAGCAGCGCTACGTCAAAAGTCATTTTTTTGCTGAAAACGCAGCATGATGCAAGTATAAGCAAACGCCAAAATCCACCGCCTGGCCAGCGCTGACCAAGCAAGCCGGCTACAGGTCAGGG
>CAYTSA010000102.1:0-13015 GCA_964440345.1 uncultured Desulfovibrionaceae bacterium
AGCCAGGCTGAATATGTACCCAGCCCGGTGCCTTTGGCTTTTCCATGGGTGACGTATTTCTCGAAGAAAAGGTCCTTGATTGCTTCGGGCACTGCCTGGCTGTTGTGGATGCTGATGCAGCCTTCAGGCCCGCTTTGCAGTGAAATGTCGACGGCGCCGTTTTTGTCCGAGGCTTCCAGAGCATTGAGAATAAGGTTGGAGAGCATGGAATAGCACAAGGCGGCGTCGCCGATGATGAAGAAGGAAGAACGGCTGTCAGCCTTCAGCCCGTCTATACGAAGGTCTATGTTCACCTTAATCTGGTTGATATGGCGGGACTGGTCAGCAAGTATGTCGCGTATGACGCTGACAACGTTTACTTGTACAGGCAGATATGAGAAGACGCCCTGTTCCATTTTATAAAGGTTCAGGGAGAGGTCGATCATTCGCTGCATACGCTGGCCAGCATCACTGATGGACTGGAGCAACTCTTTCTGCTCGTCGCGCAGGTTGTCGTCTTCCAGCAAGGCCTGGGGCGCGTTGATGATGGGATTCAGAGGCGAAATAAGGTCGTGTCTGGTAATTCTTTGCACGTCTTCCTTGAGCTGTTCCATGTGCTTACGTTCGGTGATGTCGTGCAGGGAGACCAGACGAGCCGGTTCTTCTTCCCAGTGAACATCTATGCACCGGACTTCCGCCCACATGGAGCTTGACTGGCCGGCCAGCTGTACTTCTGTGGGGTCCTGACACGTCATGCCCGCCAAGGTCTGTATATTCGGCTTGTGCGAACCGAGCGAGGAGATGGCGGCAGGGTTCAGATACAGCACCTCGCCGGATTGTGAAAACACCACCTGGGGTTCTGGGTTGAAGGTGACCAGTTCTCGGAAACGCTTTTCGCTTCGCCGCAGCACGGATTCTGCAATGCGGATCATGTGAGCGTTAAGGGCCGGGACCAGGCTGCGCACGGCGTAAGTGTCGTGGCTGGTCCAGGGGGTGGACGCGCCTTTTATCTGAAGTTTAAACGTGTTGAAGGACGTCCTCGGGTTGATGGAGCCGCTTTCTGGGTTCATGGTGTAGGGCTTGGCAGGGTCGCCGCCCCAGAGTTCTTCAACCACAACTTCTGGCCGAAACCACATGATAAACGTATTCTGGCGCCCCCCTAAGCGCAACGCCAGCAGTCCGGCCGCCGTATCCTTCCACTTCTCTGCTTGCACAATGTCTTTGCTCAGCGTGTGCGAAGCGTACACATCTCCTTGCATGGCGCTTTCCAGCCAGCGGGTAATGGCCTGAATCTGTGAAACGTTTGGCGTGCGGCCCATAGCACTGACGTGGTCGTCAACAACCAGGGCCAGTCCAGAGGCGTCCACGAGGCGCATCAGGTCTTTAGATATATGGCGCAACAGCCTTTCCAAAGGGGCAGAACCAGTAATGGAGGCTTGAATAGCTGCCGCCTTTTCTCCCTTGGAGAGTCTGATTTCAAAAGCGTTTTGCGCCAGCTTGACTGACAACGTGGTGCAAAAGCACCGGGTGATCAAAACGAGCGCCCGTTGCAGTTCCAGGCTGAAGAAGAGGGGACCCTCATAATGGTGGCAGGCGATAAGCCCCCACAGTTTGCCGTCAACAAGAATGGAAAGAGACAAGGAGGAGGCGACTCCCATGTTCTTGAGGTATTCAATATGGATAGGCGAGACAGCACGAAGCCTGCAGTGAGTCATGTCCAAAGATGCCTGCCTGCCCTCTGTTTCTTGGGGGTATATAAGCGGTTGCTCCACATTGACGTCCGGTATGGCCCGCAGCCAGTTGTGCAGGTAGAGTTTGCGGGCTGGTTCCGGGATATCCGACGCCGGATACCTGTGGCCCAGAAAGGGCTCAAGCCGTTCCACCATGGATTCGGCTGTCACTTCGCCGCTGAAGTCTTGGTGGAAAGTGTAGAGCATGACCCTGTCAAAGCCTGTCATGCGGCGTATGTATTGGACGCCCTGGTTCCAGAGAGTTTGAATGTCCTTGGTTCTGTGAAAGGTTTCCTGGGCTTCTGCGCAATACTGCTGCAACAAAGAGATGTCAGGCCGCGGCGCCAGGTTTGCGTCTTCCAGCTCCAGCAGCGCCAAACCGCCAGACATATGCACGGTGGCGGCCAGGGTCAGCTCAGGAATCTGCGCTGGTTGCAGCATGGCTATGGCGTTGGACTGCTGTGTCGCCGTTTCAAAGAGGGTCTCCAGGCTTTTCTTGCTTTCAGGAGAAAACAAACCCCACACAGGCGCGTTCAACGTGTCCTGCGGGGAACGGCCCAGCCAGCGTAAAAGGTCTCCGCCGCTCTGAACGACCCTCTGTGTTGCCGGGTTCAGGACCAAGAGTATCCCATATGCTTGAATGCGGCCGGGAATATGCACTGGCTCGCGGTCGCATTCGCGCAGGGTGATTGTCGCGTTGTCAGAGTTGGCTCTGTCACGCATGGTCAGCCTCCTCATGGCAAGCATTTGCAAACCAGCATTCCACTGCGGCAAAGCCATTCAAAGCAGCAGCGATGATCTGTTCCTCCGTGTCTGGCGCTGCATGCGTAGCCAGTAGCCCCTTGAAGCGGTTCCAGGAGCTGACCGCCTCCTGGCCGTTGCTGGAGAAGTATGCGCAGCCACAGTGCGCATCCAGTCCGAGATGTTTGCTCACCGCATGGGCAATTACTTTTCCGCCTAGCCGTGAGCCTTCGAGCAAATACAAGAACCCCAGCGCCGCGGCCGCGTTGTCGACAAGGGGAACGTTGCTGCAGTGGGGCAGGCTGTGGATGTCCTCCTGCGACAAACCCAGCGCAGCCAAGTCCTTTTCCAGAAGCGGCAGACGCTTCCATGATTCTGCGCTTTCTCCAGGATAGAAGGGATCGCCATTGGCCTGTGATAGACAAAATGCACTGATGTTCTCCTCCAGGGGGGCGACAACGCCATAGAGCAGTTTCAGGCAGCAGAGGTAATGGTCTTCGCTGCAACGGCCTTTGGCTACTGCGGCCAGTGGAGATTGCGCTTCAAAGCGTTCATGTAGCGGCCAGAAAGCAGCATGGAGCCGAGAGAGAAAATCGGTTGCTGGTGCAGGTGTATCCATGATTTCAATAACCTTTTAAATGTTCAATAAAAGCAAAGGCAAAGTTGTTTTCATCGTGGTCGTCTCTCACCAGAGTGGACGTCGTTCGCGTGGTAACGTGGTATCCGTTCTTGTGTATAAAACGTTTACATATACTGTATTCGGAGTTTTTCCCAGAGAGCACGTCGCGAATCAGCTCAAATTCACCTGCCAGGTCGTCCGGGTGGGTGACTTCCTTGAAGTCCATGCCTGTGAGTTCATCGCGGGTGTAGCCGATCATTCGGGCGAAATTCAGGTTGCAGTCAATCAAAAGGCCCTTCTGGGAGACAATTGCAATGCCAATTGGCGCGTGCATCAGCACCACCTGCAACTGTTTTTCTCTGAGGCGGAGTTTGGCGTCTGCTTCTTTGTGTTCTGTGATGTCTTGAACGATGCCACGAAGCAGCGCGACGTTGCCTTCTTTAAGAATAGGCGCGCATTTCGTTCGCACCCAGAGTTGTTTGCCTTGGGCGGTGGCAAAGCGCAGCTCCAGATCGTATGGTTCTCCGCTTTGCAGGGCTTTTTCGACAGCGAGCCGCAATACCTGCCTGTCTTTTGTATGGTAGAAACTGAGAGCCGCCGCCAGTGTAGGGGCGTAGTCAGTCGGCACTTCGTGAATGCGGTAGGTTTCTTCTGTCCAGACGACCTCCCCAGTGTCCGGCGTGTATGTCCACCCTCCGGTTTTGGCTATGGAGGCGGTATCCCGAAGTAGCTCCATGGCGTTTCTGAGTGCGTCTTCCATGGCTTTGCGGGAGGTGATGTCCCGTATAACCGCCTCCGTGCTCATCAAGTCCCCGTTGGCGTTGCGGATGACCCTGTAGTTGGATAATCCCCAGCCAGTCCCTCCGTCTTTGCGGCGAAACTGCAGTTCATGGTTGTGCAAGAATTCTTTTTGCATGAGCAGATTGATCAAACAGGGATGTTCTTCAGGAGCTGCGAAGAGCTCAGAGGCGTGCAAACCGATAATACGGGCAGGGGAATCATATCCAAATATCACGGCGGCCGCCTTGTTGGCGAAAATGACGCGGCCGTCAGCGTTGCTGCGGATGAACCCGTCGTGCATGTTCTCGAACAAGGTTTTGAACAGCACGTCCTTTTCTTTAGCTTGCTTTTCAGCCGCTACACGGTTTTTCACTTCGCGGTCGGCAATGGTGTTGATGGTGCGGAGGGCTGCTGTCTGTTCATCACGGAGTTGCTCTGCGTCCCGTTTAGCCTCGGCCAGCAGGGATTCAAAGTTTTTTTGTTCAGTCAAATCAAAGAAAACGCCTTGGTAACCGGATAACGCGTTATCAGCTTTGGTTTCAACTTCACCCTGAATCAGCCCTAACCTAGCGGTCCCGTCCTTTCGCAAAAAACGAAAGACAGTTCGAGCGTTAAAGTCGCCAGCTTGCAAACGTTGCCATTCAGTTTCGATAGCCGAGCGGTCTTCTGGAAAAACATGTTCTAGAAATGATTGCAAACTTGGCGCGAAAGCGCGCGCCGGATATCCCAGAATGTTGAAAAACGTTGTTGAAAAATGAAACTGGGCGTCATGCACGTTATATCGCCACAACCCAACAAGCCCGGTGTTGCGTGGGCTCGTTTGCAGATGTGTGCTGTTGTCGGAGAGAACAGAAGTGACGGCCGCATCGTTGAAAAGGAAAAGATTGGCTGGTTCAGTGTCCAGAGCCTGGGCCAGCTGTTCGATAAGCTTCAGGGAAGGGCCGGATTTCCCCCGTTCCACAAGACCTAAATGCTGGGTGGTGACGCCAACAGCGCAAGCCAGTTCCGCCTGGGTCATGTTGTGCACCCGCCGCAAGTAACTAAGCCGATCTCCGAAAAGTTGGACCAACATATACACACCTCAATGTTGGTTGTAGTACACCATGAAAACATGGCCGGGAACAATATTAAATATTGTTTCTCGTATTTTCTTACTGCTTCGCCGCCACGTTGCCATGGATTGTGCTGTGTCAGGAGCGGGCGTTGTCTCAACGCGAAAAAGCGCCAGCACGCTTGGCGCTTTTCAGGCTTACCCTGCTCTAACCAAACACTAGCCTAAAAGGGCCTGAAACCCCTTGACACCCATACCCCCTACGGGTATGACAACTCTTAACATTGTTGCACTACACGTCGTTCTGTTTGGCGCAGAAGGGAAAGTTTTGCGTGAAAAGTAAAAAAATCAAACAAATGGAGGAATAATGAAAAGCAAATCCGTTTCCATCGTTGCAGCGGCCCTTATTGTTTTTGCTCTCGCCGGCATGGCCCTGGCCATGGGCGACGGCAACGCCCGCAAGGGCAAATTTCTGTATCGCAAGCATTGCCGGTCCTGCCATGGCGCTTCTGCTTCTGACTTGAGCCCGGCCACGTACACTCAGGCTGAGTGGCAAGAAAAATTCAGCGATGTGACTACGCTGCCGTGCCACACTGACTGGGAGAAAGTAAAAGACGCCGACGTCAACGACATCTACACCTATCTGTACGACTACGCCAAGGATTCTCCTTCTCCGGCAACCTGCAGCTAGCGTTCGAGCGGCTGGCCGGGGGCCTAAAACTCTGGCCAGCCAAACCTGCGGCGGCGCCGCACAACCCTGGAGCGTTTCATGCCTGAACACACAGGACAGACACTTACCCGGCGGGGATTCTTCAAGACCGCGACTATGGCTGCGGCTGGGGCTGCGGCGGCTCCTGCAGTGCTTGGTTCGCTTTCGCCTGCGGCAAGGGCGGCCCAGACCGCGTCTGCAGGAAAGATGGAGTCCAAATTCTCCGCCTGTGACATGTGTTTCAACAAATGCGGGCTCATCGCCCGGGTCCAGGACGGGGTTGTTCAGAAGCTGGACCCTAACCCGAAATTCTTGAAGTCACGCGGCATGTTGTGCGCCCGCGGCAACGCTGGCCTGGCGCAGCTGTACGACCCGGACCGGCTGAAACACCCGCTGCTGCGCGCCGGCGAGCGGGGCGAAGGTAAATGGAAGCGTATTCCCTGGGATGAAGCCCTGGATATGGCCGCGGCCAAGATGCAGGAAATCCGCACGAAGTATACCCCCTGCGGGTGCCTGTTCTCAGCCGGCTCAGACATGCAGTCCACCTTTGTCCACCGGTTTGGCGAGGTTTTCGGCTCTTACAACATTACCTCGCACGAGTCATTGTGCCTGGTTTCCAACAACCGGGCCTTTCTGGACACCTTCGGCGAAGTCCCTTTTGCCGACGTATTGAACTCCAAGTACATCATTATGGCTGGCGCCAACCGCTTCGAGGCCCTGGTCACCCCAGACTCCATAGACTTGATGACGGCCATGAAATCCGGCTGCAAGCTGGTGGTGCTGGACCCCCGCTACACCAAGACCGCGGCCCTGGCGCACGAATGGCACGCCATCAAGCCGGGCGCTGACATGGCTTTCATGCTGGCGCTGATGCATGTCATTATCAATGAAAAGCTGTACGACGCCGAGTGGGTCGCTGAAAAGACTTCTGGCATTGCACAGCTGACGCAGCACGTGCAACAGTACACACCGGAGTTCGCAGCCGCTGAAACAGGCATCCCCCGCGAAGACATCGTGCGCATCGCCCGAGAATTGGCGGACGCTGCGCCCCAGTCCATGGTGTATCCTGGCCGGCGGTCTTCTGACTATGAAGACTCTACCCAGATTCGCCGCAGTTTTGCCATGGTCAACGGTTTGCTGGGTAACTGGGACCGCCCCGGCGGGCTGCTGGCCGCAAGGGCCGTGGGGTTGATAGGCGTTCCCTACAACGCGCCATGGTACGACGAGAACCCCTTTGACAGGGTGGACGCCGAGCGCGTGCCGATGATGTTCGAGCATGAAGGCTCCTTTGTGCTCACCCGGGAAGCCGTGCTCAGCGGCGAGCCGTATCCGGTGAAAGGCTGGTTCGTTTACAAGACCAACCCGGCCCAGACCGCGCCCAACCGCCTAAAGACCATCGAGATGGCCAAGGCTATGGACTTCATGGTCGCGGTGGACATCCACATGTCCGATACTGCGTTTCTGGCCGACCTGGTGCTGCCGGCGCCCAGCTATCTGGAGCGCACGGACCCGTGCTTCGGCTTGCAGGGTTCTGTGGCCTGCGCCTGCGTGGTCAAGCGGGACCCGGTCGTCGAGCCGCTTTACGACACCAAGCCGCTTTTCGATATTCTTAAGATTCTTGCCGGCAAGCTGGACCTGGGCGAGTACTTCGACTTCACCGTCGAGGAATACCGCAAAATACAGTTGGCGGAACTGGACGGCGCCACGGAGGCCCTGGACCGGGACGGGGTGTATTACAACCCCTCCAAGGTCTACGGCATCTACGAAGGTAGAATCTACAAAACATTGTCAAAAAAAATAGAGCTGTACAATAAACGATATGAGCAGATGGGCGTGGACCCCATGCCTGTGTATAAGCCCCAGGCTGCTGTTCCAGCCAACAAGTTCCGCATGGTGATAGGCCGTAACGCCATGGTTACGCAGTCAGCCACGGCTAACAACAGGATGTTGCATGAACTTTTGGGCGACAACGAATTGTGGCTCAACCCGGAAGCAGCTGCGCAGCTGGGCGTGGAAAACGGGGCCATGGTGGAGGTGGCCAGCTCCGTGGGCAAAGGAACGCTTCGGGCAAAGGTGACCCCGGGCATTCGCAAGGACACTGTCTATATGCTCACCGGCTATGACTCCATTTCATCGCAGTTGACGCTGATTTACGGCCACGGAGCGTCCATGGCCGAAGTGCTTGAAGACGCATACGACGCCGTCAGCGGCAACGCGGCCATGCACACCACCATGGTCAGCGTAACCTCGCTTTCCGGCGGCAAGAAGGAGGCGGCATGAGTACACAGCTCGCCATGGTTATTGATTCGTCCAAATGCATAGACTGCAAAGGCTGCATGTTTTCGTGCAAGGCGGCCAACAACGTGCCAGACGGTTTCTGGCGAAACTGGATCAAAGACTCAGAGCCAGATTTCTCCGGGGCTGTGAAGCCGTTCACCCATTTCCAGCCTGGGGGCTGCATGCATTGCGACCAGCCCACTTGTGTGGACGCCTGCCCCACTGGAGCCACGTGGAAGTCCAAGGAGGACGGCTCAGTTTATATAGACCAGAACATGTGTATTGGCTGTGGCAACTGCATTCCAGCTTGCCCGTACGGCGCCCGGTTCCGCAATCCTTACAAGCGCAAGGCGGAAAAGTGCGACTACTGCGTGGAACGCCGGGCCCAGGGGCTGGATCCGGCCTGCGTAACAACCTGTCCCACCAAGGCCCGCGTTTTCGGCGACATCAACGACCCGAACACCGAAGCGCACAGGTTGCTCATGGAGCACAAGGGAGAAGCTGTGCAGGTCATCAACGAGCAGACCAACACTGCGCCAAACATGTACTACCTGGCGTCCACGCTGCCGGTGGACTGGACCCATCCTGCCAAAATGCCGGACTCCATGACCGCTTTTACCACGGCGGTCAAGCCGCTGGTGACCACGATTGTGGCGTTGTCCGGCCTGGGCGTGCTGGCCATGCTGGGCCGGCAGCTGATGGCCGGTTCGGACGACAACCACAGCGCCAAGGGAGAGTGATCATGACTTACTACAAACGCCACGACCGCTCGTCCATCTACATCCACTGGTTCAACGCCCTGTGCTGGTTTTTGCTGCTGCTGACGGGGCTGGGCATTGTCAAGCCGGAGTACAATCCCCTGGGAGCCTGGTATCCGGAACTGCTGCGGTCTCTTTTTGGCGGCGGGGCCGGCCTGCTCGTCTTTCATGAGATAGTGGGCTTGGCCTGGATAGCCGGTTTTATTCTGTACCTGCTGGTGAACATGAAGGGCGCAGCCTACTTCCTCAAAGAAGTCTTTTCTGTGTCGCCAAACAGGGACATCGCCTGGATGCTCAAAAAGATGGTCGTCATGACCCTGGGGCCCAAGGCTTTGCGAAACATGGGCCAGACCCCGGACCTGCCGGAGCAGGGATTCTACAACATGGGCCAGAAGGCTTTTGCCCAGGCCTCGGTGCTCGGAGGCGTGGGCATCGCCGCCACTGGGATGATCATGTTCTTGTCTGATCGTGCGTTGGGCGCAGAAGCCACAGTGCTGATCGGCTGGTCCATAACCTTGCACTATCTGGCGGTGGGCTTGGTGTTCGCCGGGCTGCTGGTGCACATTTACATGGCGGCAATTTCGCCGGAAGAGCAGCCAGGCTTCAAGTCCATGTTCACCGGCACAGTGCCGGAAGACTACGCCAAGCATCATCATTCGCTGTGGTGGAAAGAGCTGAAAAACCGCGAAACCGCGTAACAGGCACAAACCGGCGAGCCAGGGCGGGGACCCGGGCGGCCGGAATGAGTAACACACGCAAAACCGAGGAGAGCGAGAATGCGACAAATCCACAAAAGCGTATGGCTAGTGGCTGTGGTTATGCTGGGATTGATGCTGATTTCCGGCTGCGCCGGCAAGAGCAAGTCCATGGAGCCGGCGGAAAAGCCGAGTTATTGGTTTGACGACACGGTGGATGTGGGATTCGTCAAACAGTACACTCAATACCCGTATCCAGAAAATGTGACCATCATCGACTCGCGGCCGTACCGCGCCAAGTACGTGAAGGGCTACATCCCGGGAGCCGTCTCCATTTCGGACAGCGAATTCGATAAAAAGACGGACATGCTGCCTGCGGACAAGAGGCAGCTGTTGATTTTCTATTGCGGCGGCCTGGAGTGCCCGCTGAGCCACAAGTCCGCCCACAAAGCCGTGAAGATGGGCTACACCAACGTCAAGGTGCTGCCCACAGGCTTTCCGTCCTGGAAGAAGAAGGGGAGCTATCCGGCTATCATGGCTGAAGGCGTGAAGGAAATCATCACCGAGGGCAAGAAGCCGTATTTGCTCATCGACTCCCGGCCGCACAACAAGTTTCTGGAGGGGCATATTCCTTCAGCCATCAACATTCCTGATCGCAAGCTGGACGAAATGGCTGGCGTATTGCCTGCTGACAAGTCCACGCAGCTCATCTTCTACTGCGGCGGCTACGCCTGTGCGCTGAGCCACAAATCCGCCCTGCAAGCTAAAGAAATGGGCTACACCAACGTGTGGGTCATGGAAGAAGGCTACCCGGGCTGGAAGAAGAAATTCGGCGGCGCCGAAGCCATGGCTGTGAAGGCTGGAGGTGAAGAAGGCTCCATCGATTTGGAACAATTCAAGAAGATTCTGGCTGAGAATCCTGAGTCCATCAATCTTATCGACGTCCGTGATCCTGAAGAATTCGCCAAAGGGGCCTTGCCTGGCGCTACCAATATGACCGTGGACCAGGTGGAAGAAAATATCGAGAGTCTGAAGGACGATCCGCCTCTGGTCTTTGTCTGCTCCACGGGCGCCCGCAGTGGCGAGGCGTACTATATGCTGCTGGACATGCGGCCGGACCTGAAGAAGGTCTATTACGTGGAGGCAGAAGTGAAGATCAACGACGACGGATCGTATGCATTCACCAAGCCTTAATCTGAACCTGCACGCGGCCTGGCAAGCGCCAGGCCGCACTGGTTTTTTCAGATGAAAATACCTCTTGTCATAACGTTGTTTTTGTTGGCTGCGCCTGTGTGGGCGTCGTCGCAAAGCCTGGAGCAGCCCGTCTGGTGGCCGGACGCCGCGGCCCAGGCTGAAAAGGACGGCTACTCGCTGGTTACCTGCGAGGAGTTTGAATCGTTGGGCGCGCCAGGCGAAGAGTACGTTCTCATCGACGTAAGGGCGGATTATGAATTTGCCGCCGGCCATATTCCAGGCGCAGTGAATCTGGAGTTCAACCTGGCTGACCGGCAGGCGATAACCAAGGAAAAACAGCAGGCGCTGTTAGATATTGCTGACGGCGACAAGGCCCGGCGGTTGATTTTTTACTGCCGCAGCTTCAGGTGACTGCGCAGCGAGATTGCCGCGCGCTGGGCAGCGCGCTTGAGTTATGTCACTGTGGCCCGCTATCCAATCGGGTATCATGGTTGGCTGAAACAGCATGACGAGTCTGACGCCGAAGGCCAAGGGCCGGCAAAAACCCTGGGCCCCGGAGATTTGTTCCCGTCATGCCGGCTGACGGTTATAGGCGGCGACGCCGACCGGGAGTATTTTGGTCTTGCCCTGGACGCACGGGGCCTTTCCCTGGCGGACGTGCAGGCAAAATACGTGCTGGTGGTGTTTTTCAACAGCATGTGCTCGGATTGTCTGGAAGAAGTGAAGGTCTTTGAAAAGTTTTACGAAGAGATACAAGAACAACGCGTTCTTCGGGGAAACGTGAAAGTGTTCGGCGTGGGCATGCAGGACACCCGGCGCAGCGTGAACAAGTTTCGGCGTCGTCACGGGGTAAAGTTTCCATTGTTTGCCGACGAGGCCGGAGAGATTTTTGACTGCCTGGGGCGCGCATCCGTTCCCGTGGCCTATTTGCTGGAGCGGTTGCAAACCGGGGAGAGGGAAATAGTAATGGCCCGGGAGGGGTACATAAAAAGAGGCGATCCTTTCTATGACCAGGTCCTTCGCCTGGCCAGAGGGGCGTTGTCTTCAACCCCCTGAGGGGACTTGCTGCTGGCTGGCCATGTTCTGCAACTCTGCCGCAGTTGCCTGGAGGACCTGGAGCATCCAGGCGGCTGCGGGCGCAAAAAATCCTGATTGGTCGGCCTGGGCTACTGCGCCGGTAAAACGGCGCGCCCATGGCGCCATGGCCTGGTCGATGAGGTCTGCGGCTCTGGCTGCGGCTGCTGCGTCTCCGCTTGCCGCGAGTGTGAACAGGTAGTATAGCAGTTCCAGTTGGGTGGCCAGGTGGTCGGGCGGCAGCTTGCCTGCATCGCCCTGGCTGTCCAGGGCCAGTCCTTCGGTCTCCAGCCGGTGCTGCATGTCCTGGGCTGGCGGACCCATCATGCAGGGCGGCCTGTCCTCCATGTAGCAGGAAGCGTATGGAGGAGAGGCGGCGCCGCCTTTGGCCGCCACAAAGAGCCGGACGTATTCTGACTCCAGCTCGGCGCAAAATGTGTCCAGTTGGACTTGATGCTCCGCCAAGACTTTCGCCAGAGCCTGCAAGCACTCAGACAGGGGCTGCGCTTTTTGCGGAAAGTCAGTTGTAAGCCGGGGAACGCCAGTTTCCGCCATAGCCTGGCAATCTTTTCCGCCGGGCTCGAGAAACAGAAACCGGCAAAGTTCTATGCAATCGAGCAGGTAGATGTGGTATACGTCGGTTTTGTCCATGCCGGGACCGTAAGCCGGACCCGCAATGAAGGCAACACCCCTAAGCGTTCGGGCAATACATTTTTTCAAGGGTGCGAAATGACATCTGAATCGCAGTATTCTCAACAAGAACAGGAGATTGAATCGCTCAAGCTGGACGTTCTGTCCCGCATGCGCCGCATCGAGGGACAGATTCGCGGCATTCAGCGCATGGTGGAGGCCGGCAAGGAGTGCGAAGACATTCTGGTACAGGTGAAGGCCGCCAAGTCCGCTTTGCAGGGCGCCACCCGCCAAATTCTGAAACGATACATGCTTCGCTGCTACCTCAAATCGCTGAACGGGAATGGGGATTCCGAAACCGGGCCGGACACGCACGAGCTGGAGAAAGTTATTAAAGTGCTCATGAGCTTTACCGAATGCTGACCCTAGAGCATTACAGGATAAGCAAGCAATATCCGTGGTCATCCTAAATCCACCGCCTGACAGCGCTGGCCAGGCAAGCCGGCTACAGGTCAGGGAGGAGTTGCCTCAGGTTACTACTCGCACGATACGTTACATTAATACGTCATAGTGTAGGGGCGACCCTTGCGGTCGCCCGCCCAAATGGTCTGCCTTGATGCTCCATTGAGCATGGCGGCGACGCCTCGTTGGTGATAGATTTGTGTTTGCAAACGCATTCTATCTGTTTGGTTTTCCGAACGTAACATGGTATTTTTAATTTTATGGCTATGCCCTTTGCTCCGAAGCTCCCACATCTGTCAGTAAAGTCGAGGTCTCT
>CAYTSA010000103.1:0-12986 GCA_964440345.1 uncultured Desulfovibrionaceae bacterium
GTTAAGCCCCAGGCCGGCTCCGCCGTGCTTGCGGGTGATGGAGGCGTCCATCTGGGTGAATTTATCGAAAATCATCTTTTGCTGCGCTTCAGGCACGCCCATGCCGGAGTCAGCAACATTGACGTAGATGGTTGCAGCGTTCTCGAAGGCTGGAGGACGTTGGCGAGTTCCCTGGCGCTGCAGCCAGGCGGGAGGTTGCAAGCCGGCAGTGACTGAGACCACGCCTTTATCCGTAAACTTGACGGCGTTGGAGACCAGGTTGACGGCCACTTGCCGCAGCCGGTAGGGGTCGCCGGCAAAGGCGCCTCCCAGCTGTGGATCAACCGTACATTGCAGCTTCACGCCCTTGGTTGCGGCGCTCTCGCTGAACAACCCGCACACATCGCCAATAAGCTCAGTAAAATTGAAGGGGATGTCCGCCAACTCCAAACGGCCGGACTCCACCCTGGTCAAGTCCAGAATGTCGTTGATGAGCATGAGCAGGCTCTGGCTGGCGGAGCTGAGCACTTCCAAATATTTCGCTTGTTCGTCTGGCAGGCCAGCTTCTTCCAGGGCCTGGGCCATGCCTTGAATGGCGTTGAGCGGCGTGCGTATCTCGTGGCTCATGACGGAAAGGAACTCGCTCTTGGCCTTGCTGGCGGCGTCGGCCTGCTCTTTGGCGCGCAGCAGCTCATCCTGGGCCGCTTTACGTTCTGCTATTTCCTGTTGCAACAGCTCGTTGGCTTCAGACAGCTCTCTGGTGCGCCGGCTCACCCGCTGTTCCAGGTTTTTGTTCAATTCGTCCAGGGCCTGGACCATGCGCTGGTTCTCTGCAGACATGATGTTGAAGGCCTGGGCCATGTCGCCGATCTCATTGTTGCTGTGCAGGTCCACCTGCTCGCCCAGCCTGCCTTCCTGCACCCGACGCATGGCCGCCGCCAGCTGCTTGACTGGCGAAATAACCTTGCGCGACAACATCAAGGAAAGCACGCCGGCCATGGAGGCAAAAATCCCGAACAGCAAGGCTGCAAATATGACGCGCGCTTGGCGGGCGCCGCGCATGTCCTCTTCCAGGTCGTGGTATATGGCGAGCACGCCCAGGGTCCTCCCAATTGCCCTGACAGGCTGCAAGTAGAACAAGGCGGAACGCCCCCGCCATGTGACCTGGGCGATGGAATATCCCTTGCCGGCAACATCGATTTGCTCAGGGTCCGCCTGTTCCGGCACTGGCTGGTCTGTGGCGGTGATCAGTTTCCCTGCCTGGTCGTATACGGCCACAGCTAAAACTTGTTCTGTCTCGCTCATTTTGCCGGCGGTCACGCGAACGGCTTTGTAATGTTTCATGAACAATTCGTTGGCCAGGGTTTCCGTGCGTTGGCTGGCCATGGCGTGGACAGAGCGTTCAATTTTGTCCAGCATGGCCTGGCTTCGTGACTGCTCAAGGGGATACAGCGCCACCAAGGAAACGCAGGCTGCGGCCATAAAAATGAAGCCGACGGCCAGAGCAATTTCCCAGCGCAGGCCCTTGACCATTATTGTTCGCCTGCCGGCTGGAGCAGCATGTGCAGCCTCTTGACGCCCCGCTCTATGCGGACAACGGCAATGGGCTTGCGGACGTCGCCCTGCCCGTTAAAAGTGATGGAGCCGGAGACGCCGGGGTAGTCAGATGTAGCGGTCAAGGCGGCGCACAGAGCGGCCTGGTCCGCGGCTCCGGCTCTTCCGGCCGCGTCCACGGCCAGGGCCAGGGCGTCGTAGGCAAGGACAAACGCCTGGGTCGATCCCAGGGGCAGATGGGCCACCATGCGGCGCACCTGCTCGTCGCCCATTTCTGGCGTCCAGTGAGCTGTGTAATACGCCAGAACTGGAACCTGCCCCTCGGCCTGTCTTAAGTCGACGCTGCCCCAGCCATCGCCGCCCAAAAGAACCACGTTGCCTTCCATGGCCATGACTTGAGCAATAATATCTTGCACGCCAGTATGGCCGGGAATAAACAACACGTCTGCTCTGCTGTCTTTCAGGCGCTGCAAAACATCTTGCAGTTCCAAAAAATGGGCCACGTACTCTTGCTGCAGCGTCACTTTTCCCCCAACCAGCTGAAAGCTCTGAAAAAACTTTTCAGCCAGGTTCATGCTGTAGTCGCTGCCTGCGTCCACCAAAATAGCGACTTTGTCAGCGCCAATGACATCTTTGGCGACTCTGGCCAGGGCTCTGGCCTGCTGGTTGTCGTTAAAACAGACGCGAAAAACGCAGTCTCCGGTTTTCGTAATGTCCGGATGCGTTGACAGAGCAGAAATAAAGGGCGTTTGTGTTTGCGCAGCCACCCGGGCTGCGGCCAGGCAGTGAGAACTGAACATAGGGCCAAGAATAACGTGGGCCGCCTTTTGGACGGCAGATTGTGTTGCGGCATGGGCGCCCAGAGCAGTTCCCTGGCTGTCCAGCTCCATCAGCTCCACAGGGAGTCCAAACACGCCGCCGGCGGCGTTGGCGTGCTCAGCAGCCTTGCGCGCGCCTTCAAAAAAAGGCGCATGCGCCAGCGTGCTGCCGCCGGACAGATCGCCGACAACGGCGATGCGCAGCGGCTCCCCCGTTTCTTGCGCGGCCGCAAGGCCCGAAACGCAGAGCGCGCCAGCAAAGCACAATAGCATCCATAGTCGCATGGCGGCGCAGGGGGCTAAGGTTTTACGCTCATTTGATATACCATTTTGCCTTCCTTGAGCATCTGCACCACCGCGTCCTTGTCCAGGGGATCGCCGTTGGCGTCAAAGGTTATGCGGCCGGAGGCCCCCGGAAAATCCTTGGTCTGGGCCAGAGCGTTTCGAACCGCTTCCCTATCCGTTGAGCCGGCCCGCGCAACAGCGTCCGCCAGCACCATGGTCGCGTCGTAGGCCATGACGGTGTTGTCCACAGGGGGTTCGCCATACGTTTCTATGTGCAGGGCGCTCATCGCCCGGCTTGCCGGATAGCCGACTTCCGGATGCCAGCCGGCAGCTGCGTAGTTGCCGTCCACGGCGGCGCCGGCAAATTCATACATCTCCGATCCCCAGGAGTCCCCTCCCAGAAACACGGCCTCTATCCCCATCTCCCTGGCTTGTTTGATAATCAAGCTGGCTTTGCCCATATAGCCGGGCAAAAAGGCGGTGTCTGGCGAAAGCGCCTTAACCTTTTCCAGCATGGGGGCGTAATCGGCGTCGTCTTCCTTGTATTCTGCCTGCAGCAGCACAGAACCGCCGAGCTTAGTAAAGGAAGCGGCGAAATTCTCACTCAAGGAGGCGGCGTAGTCGCTGCTCACGTTAACCAGCAGCACCGTGCTTTCAGCCTGCAGCTCCCTGCGGGCAAAGACCGCCATGATGGTTCCCTGGAATGGGTCCGTGTAGCACACGCGGAAAATGTAGTCCCCAACCAGGGTAACATCCGGATTTGAAGACATGGTGGCGATCATAGGCACGCCATGCGACTGCAGCACCGGCGCCATGGCCAGGGAGAGAGAACTCCAGGTGGCCCCCACCACGCCAACAACGCCCAACTCCACAGCCTCCATGGCGGCCTTGGCCGCCCCAAGAGGCGTGGACTCGCTATCCAGCTCCACCACTTCCACAGGCTGGCCCAGCACTCCGCCCCGGGCGTTGATTTCCGCCGCCGCCAGTTGCACCCCCCGATAGTTATACGGGCCGGCCACCGCCGCCTCGCCCTGCTTGGCAAAAATAGCGGCAATGCGCACTGGCTCCTCTTCGGCCAAAGCTGGCCCGGCCTCGCTGCATGCACACCACAACAAGCATAAAATAAGTAGTACTGCTCGCACCATAGGTTATTCCCCCTTTTACGGTTGCAGCAACAAAGACCGCTGCGGCGCAAGATTGCTGGTTTGGGGCTCCGGGTTGCCGCCAAATATGGTTATGGCTCCGTCCTGGCCGATTATGGCCACGGAGTCAGCGTCCGGGGTAGACCCGGACGGCGATGCGTCCAGCACGGCTGTTTTGGCCGGGGCCGAAGACGCCACCGTTATTTGCAGATACAAAACCACGCCGTCGCCAATGGCGTCTTTGTTCGACCACGAAATCACCCCGACACGGTACTGCCCGGGCTGAACAAGATTGGCCACCAGGCTCTTGCCAGCCTCTTCGGCGGCCGGGCCTTTGCTTGCCTCAATATCAGCTATCAAGTCTGTTGAGAAAAAGACGTCAAGAGCCAGGGAAGAAAGCTCCACGCCTGCTTCGTTGCTTAACGTTACAGGAACAGTGACGGTCCCGCCAGGCTCAGCCGTGGCCGAGCCCACAGTCATTGTCGGAGCAGCCTCAGCAAAAGACGCGCTCCAGAAGATCACAACCAACAGTGCAGCAAGCCATGTATGCTGGCGAATCATGTGCATCAGCACACCTCCAGAAAAGTATACGCGTCCCCGCTTCCTGAAAATTCAGGCGCGACGACGCGCACAGTCATTTTCAAGAGTTGATATACCAAAAAGGGGCCAACTTAGCCATAGCCCATGGCGGGCTAAAATCCAAGGATTAACGAATATCTGAGGCGGGTTATCGTATTAATTGCATCATGGTTGCAGAATCTCTTCCTTTGCTTGTAAGGTATAGGAGTTTTCTTACACGCGGGCCGCCAACGCATGCACGCCAGAAAGAGCCGCTGGCGATTCTTGGCGCCTGCCCACAGGCTCTGCGGCCTCAACCCCAAGAGGGCAAGGACTTGAGCATCACGCCATCTCAACGTTTCCTATACGCCGCCAGCGCTTTGGCCAGCGTCCTGTTCCTTGCCTTTTCCGCCGTTCCCGGCCTCGGAGAAGAGGTCGTAGTCCAGAAATACGTGCTCACCTCCTCGCCGCAGATGCATATAGATTACATCGGGCTGCATCACGACCAGTTCATGCACGGCATCCCCCCTGCTGTGGGCTCTGGCTTGGAATACATAGGGACCAAAGACGACGGAGGCGTTTTTCTTTACGCCTTAACCAACAGCGGCCCAATTGCTGCGGGTCCCCTGGTCAACTCAGCCCATGGCTTGGCCCAATCGACCATGTATTTGGCCCCAGACTTTGCTCCTTCTTACGGGGCAGTGCTCATTGCCGACGGCAAGGCTGAGCTGGTGAGCCTTGTGCCTGTCAAGAACTCCCCGGGCAGACCGGCTTCGGGTCTGCCACGCGCACCAACAGGTCTCACTGACACGCTTGCCCACTTGCCTCCAGACCCAAAAGGCGTTTCTCCGGGCGACATAGCCATGAACCGCAATTCCCACGAGCTGTTGTGGATATGTGAAACCCAGGGTCCGTCGCTGCTGCACATTGGCGCCAACACCGGCCGTATAAAACGCCGGTTGGAGCCAGGCTTGGGGCTGCCTGCATCCCTGGCTGACTGCACAGGCAAGGCCGGCTTTACCGGCGTAGCCGCCTTGCCCTCCGGCGGCGTAGCCGCCGTCACCGGCTCAGCCTGCGGCCCAGGCCAGAACTCGTCGCCGGGTTGCGTGTTGGCTGTGGTTTCGCCCTGGGCAACATCTGTCCGCTTGTACCGCTATCCGCAGAAGGAGGGCGGGCGGCCTGTGGATTTATGCTCCCTTTCGGAAACCCGAGTGCTCGCCCTGGAAGAGCTTCCAGCGCGCAACGGCAAACCGCACAACCGCATAGTTGAAGTAGATTTTTCCGCCGCCGGCCCCTTGCCTGACGGGAACCCCGCCGCCATACACGAAATACTCGACCTTGGCGACTACGGCTGGGAAAGCAAAGGAGCCGGGTTAGCGCTGTTTACCGACCGCCGCACCCTGGCCGTCATTTCCGACAATAATTTCGGCGTGGCGGCAGCCGTCGCCAGTCCGGCTATAGCAAAAGACAATACTCCTGTTGTAGAACCAAGCCAGTACGTTTTGACACAGGATAACACCCTTGCCTACAACGGCCGGCCCGTCAATACATCCTTTGTCGTCCGCCACACAGGCGAAAATTCGCACTTGTGGCTTTTCACCTTCCCAGAGCCCATATTCTGACAGCGTACATTTTTCGCTTGCCTTGAAGGGGGCTTGCGTACTAGAGCATTTTCGCGTTGAGACAACGCCCGCTACTGAAACACTACACTATTGTTTCAGAAAAATGCTCTAAATGCTCCAGCGCCCCTGCTGTTTATCACACTATTTACCCGCAAGGAGTACCCATGCCCGAGAGAACACTACTCGCCAACGCTGTCCGCGTGCTCGCCATGGACGCTGTGCAAAAAGCCAACTCTGGCCATCCCGGCGCCCCCATGGGCATGGCTGACATGGCCCAGGCCCTGTGGTGCGACCATCTGCAACATAACCCCGCCAACCCAGACTGGCCGAACCGGGACCGGTTCGTACTCTCCAACGGCCACGCCTCCATGCTGCTTTACTCTGTGCTCCACCTGACCGGTTATGATCTTTCCATGCACGACATCGCCACTTTTCGCCAAATGGGCGCCAAAACAGCCGGGCATCCTGAATACGGCCTCTGTCCTGGCGTGGAGACCACCACCGGTCCTTTGGGCCAGGGTGTGGCCAACGCAGTGGGCATGGCCCTGGCAGAGCGCATGCTGGCCGCAGAGTTCAACACTCCAGAGTACGCTATTGTAGATCACTTCACATATGTCTTTTTGGGAGACGGCTGCATGATGGAAGGCGTGGCTCAGGAAGCCGCCTCTTTGGCCGGAACCCTGGGCCTGGGGAAACTGATCGCCCTGTACGACGACAACGGCGTTACCATTGACGGCCCAACCGACGGCTGGTTCACCGAAGATATTCCTGGCCGCTTCCAGGCCCTGGCCTGGAACGTCATCCCGAACATCGACGGCCACGACGCTGCAGCTGTATCCCGCGCAATTGGCCAGGCCCGGGCCCAAGCACCAGTCGGCAAACCCACGTTGATATGCTGCAAGACCGTCATCGGCTGCGGAGCGCCGAACATGTGCGGCCAAAGCAAGACCCACGGCGCCCCCCTGGGCGAAGAGGAAATTGCCGCAGCAAGAAAGAAGATTTCCTGGTCTGCCGAGCCCTTTACCGTCCCGGAGGAGATTGCAGCCGCCTGGAACGCACGCGAGGCCGGCGAAGCCGCTGAAAACGCCTGGAACCAGCTCTTCGCCGCCTATGCCAGCGCCCACCCGGAAAAGGCCGCCTCCTTTACCCGGCGCATACAAGGCGGCCTGCCCGGCGCATGGGAGCAAGCTAAGCAGTCGCTGCTGGCTAAAACCCAGGAAGAGGCCAAAGATATGGCCACCCGCAAGGCTTCCCAGGCCGCCATTGAGCGGCTGGCGTCTATTTTGCCAGAGATGGCCGGCGGTTCAGCCGATCTGACTGGCTCCAACGGCACGCGCTGGTCTGGCGGCAAAGACATTGCCCCGGGCTTCTTTGCCGGCAACTACATAAACTACGGCGTACGCGAATTCGCCATGGCCGCCATAATGAACGGCATGGCCCTGCATGGCGGATTTATCCCTTACGCTGGGACTTTTCTTGTTTTTTCCGACTACAGCCGCAACGCCATACGCATGGCGGCGCTCATGGGTTTGCGGGTTGTGCATGTGCTCACGCACGACTCCATCGGAGTGGGCGAAGACGGTCCTACGCACCAGCCCGTGGAGCACGCCGCCTCTTTGCGGCTGATCCCGAACCTTGCCGTCTGGCGGCCCTGCGACACGTTGGAAACTGCTGCAGCCTGGATTGCAGCCTTGGAAAACGCCGACGGCCCCACAGCCTTGGCGCTTACACGTCAGGGCGTCCCGTACATGGAACGCAACGAAGAAGCACAACGCAACATCGCCCGCGGAGGCTACGTGCTGCTGGACTGCGACGGCGACCCAGAAGCCGTGATCATCGCTACAGGCTCTGAAGTCCACGTGGCCGCTGAGGCGGCCAAAGAGCTTCAATCCAGGGGCCGCAAGGTTCGTGTAGTTTCCATGCCATGTCTGAGCCTGTTCGACGGCCAGGATCAAACGTACAAAGACGCTGTGTTGCCGCCAGCTGTCACGGCCCGTGTTGCTGTGGAAGCAGGCTCGCCGGATTGCTGGTGGAAGTATGTTGGCTTGCAGGGCGCGGTGCTTGGCATGGATACATTTGGCGAATCCGCGCCAGGAAAAGAGCTTTTCTCCCACTTCGGCTTTACGCCAAAGCACGTCGTGCTCGCGGTGGAGCAACTCCTGCCAATGAACTGACCCTGAAACGGTCTGACAGAAAAAACCCCGGGCCGAATGCATCAGCCCGGGGTTTTTTCTGTCGTTATAAAAGCGCCTTCTACGCCTCTGCAGCGGTCTTCTCTTCAATGAGTTTTTTTGCCCGCATGGCAAGATGCGTGACTTCTGGTTTGGATATCTGCTCGTCAGCGCCTACGGATTCGCCTTTGTGACGCAGCTTGTCAGTGATAAGCGAAGAAAAAAGAATCACGGGCAACTGGCTGAGCACCGAGTCGTCCTTGATACGCTTGGTCAGGTGGTGGCCGTCCATCATGGGCATTTCAATGTCAGAAACCACCACATGCACATAATCACTCAAAGGCTTGTTTTCCTGTTCCGAGGTTTCACGAATCTGCTTCAGGCGGTCCCAAGCCTCCTGGCCGTTCATCACTGCCTCCACCTCGAAATTGGCCTTTTGCATCAGGTCTTTGAGCATTTCCCGAATCAGCGAGGAGTCATCCGCTATGAGCGCCCTATAGCGTTTGTCAGAACTCCAGTCTATGGCTTCATCCAACCGCAACCCTAACTCTGGGTTCAAGTCTGCGACAATCTTTTCCAAGTCCAGAATAAAAACGATGCGTCCCTCCAGCTTGACGACGCCGGTGATGGAGTTGGAGCTCATGGAGGCGACATATTTGTTGGGCGGCTCCACTTCTTCCCAGCTAATGCGGTGGATGCGGGTAACGCCAGACACCATGAACGCGGTCGTCACATTGTTGAATTCGGTAACGATGACCTTGGGCGGCTCCTTCTCCTCAGCGCGCTGTTTGCCCAGCCAC
Organism: uncultured Desulfovibrionaceae bacterium; assembly: GCA_964440345.1. Classification (GTDB taxonomy): domain Bacteria; phylum Desulfobacterota; class Desulfovibrionia; order Desulfovibrionales; family Desulfovibrionaceae; genus CAYTSA01. The sequence goes on from CAYTSA010000103.1 coordinate 8,930, forward strand.
ATGCCCAGGTCCACCAGAGGAATGATGTTGGAGCGCTGGTTAAAGGCTCCAAGCACCGCGGGATGGTTGACTTCCGGCATTTCCGTCACAGCCGGCATGCGAATGATTTCCAGCACCTTCGCCACGTTGACCCCATAGTAGCCGCGGTATGGCCCCTCTTCTTCTGGCCCCGGGGGCTCCTCAATATAAAATTCAACAATTTCTAGCTCGTTGGTGCCTGATTCGAGCAAAATATTTGTTTGCGACATGGGCTTTCCTCCCCCGCTGTGTGCTCTTGGCGTTGCATTTGCCGTGGATCAAGCGCCAGCAATACCCTGTAAATGCGACAAGCTTATTACAACGTTGCCAGCTTTTCTTCCACAACGTCAATGATTTTCCTAGGCGTTGAGGCTCCGGCTGTCAGCCCAACCCGGGAAAACCCTTGCAACTCCTGCACGGGCAACTCATCCGCTGTTTCCACATGCGCCACATACACGCCTTGTTCCTTGACCACTGCAGTCAGCCGCCGGGTGTTGCCGCTGGCGTAGCCTCCTACTACCACCACTGCAGGCGCTTGACGGGCAATGGCTATGGCCTCAGCCTGCCTCTCGCGGGTGGCGTCGCAAATGGTTTCAAGCATAGGCATATCCGGATCAATTCGGCAGCGCAGCAATTCCTGTACAGACTCAAACGCTCCTCTGTCCTGCGTAGTCTGCGCCGCCAAAAACCACGGCTTGTCTCCCTGCAGCGCTTCCATGTCCAGAGAATCCAACGACTCAAACACCACTGCGTCCTTGCCGGCGTAACTCAACAAGCCCCGAACCTCCGGATGGTCTTTTTCGCCAAAAAGCAACAGCCTGCGACCTTTTCTAGACTGTTCGCGGATAAGAGTCTGGGCTCTTTTCACCTTGGGACAGGTAGCGTCAACAACCTTGACGTTGCGAGACTGCAGCTGCTCTTCCACCTCCACCGGCACGCCATGGGCGCGGATAATCACCCGGCCTCCTATGGTGGCCTCATCGGGGCTGTTGATCCTTTTTACGCCCTTGGCGGCATACTCCTCCAGCACTTGTGGATTGTGGATGATAGGGCCTAGCGTGAATATCTGGCCGTCTGCAGCTTTTTCGGTCTGCGCGTCCAGCTTATGCAAGGCCAGGCTTACTCCCATGCAAAAGCCAGCGGTTTTTGCCCTGATAACGTTCATAGCTCTACAGTGTTGTCCACATCTTTTCTGGCGGCCAGCTCCGAACCGCCGGCCAGGGGTACATACTCGTCCAGTATTGCTTCCAACCTCTCCCAAGAGGTACACGAGCAGAGGGCTTTACGCAACGCCTTGGCCCTGGGCAAATGGCGCACATAGCGGGGCACAAATGTTCGCATTTTCAGCACAGACGTGTACGGATTGCCGTGGGCTTGGGCCAGCTCCATATGCCGCCGTATCATGCGGCCCAGGTTGTGGGCGTCTCCTTGCTGCTCTGTCGAACGCGACTCATGCGCTGAGGCAAAACCGTGGAATATAGCGGGATTTTTCAAGGCTCCCCGAGCGAACATCACACCGGCGGCCCCGCTCTGCTCCAGACAACGCACGCCGTCCCTGGCTGTAAACAAGTCTCCGCTGGCCAGCACCGGCGCGCTTGCTTCCCGCGCCAACACAGCCACAACTGACCAGTCGGCCTCGCCTTTAAAAAGTTGTCTGGCGTAACGAGGATGCAAGGTCAGCCAGCCAACTCCAGCGGCCTGGGCTTGCTCCGCCAGTTCAAGATACACGTCTTCCCCCGCCGCCCAGCCCCGCCGAAACTTGACCCCCACCCGGCCCTGGCCAGCCTTTTGCGTCATGATGCGCAACAGCTTGGCCAGCCTGGGAATATCAGTAAGCAGCGCAGCCCCAGCCCCGGTTTTAACCACCTTGGGCACGGAACAGCCTGCGTTCAGGTCAAACCACGTGAACCCCCGCTCCAGCAATATATCCATGGCCTGGGCAACGAACTCCTCCTCTGCGCCGTACAGCTGCAGCACCAAAGGCGCGTCAGATTCATGAGTCGCAATGATATGTTCTGTCCCCTGGCTGCCATACACCAGCCCCTTGGCGCTGACCATCTCTGTGCAGCACACTGCGGCGCCGTATTCACGGCAGAGCAAACGAAAAGGCAGGTCAGAATATCCGGCGAGCGGGGCCAGCCAGGGCGAGCCAGGGCCCATGGGAAGAGATGTCACAGCGAGAAGACCTGAAGCCAGCAGTTACAGATGGTTAATACCCGTCACCGCGCAGCAGCCGGTCCCGGTCCCGGCCGTACAAGACCAAAGCGTGGTCGCAGGAGGAGAGCACCGCCCCATCGGTTGTTTGGACCAGCTTCGCAGTAATGTATACGGCGTCAGCGCCCAAACCGTATGTGCCCACCAGAGCGGCTGAGGCGTCGTGCTCTTTGCTGATAAGCTTCAAGTCCCGGCTGAGCAGAAACTCGCCTGTTGCCTCTTGTATGTAAATGGAGTCTGTGCGCAGCTTCAGCTCCCGGGTCTCATACCCCAACTGATCCAGGCGGGAGGCAATCTGTTCAGCCAACACCCGACCCAAAGTCGAGGAGACGGCAAGATCATCCACATTGACAAAACTTGCGGCTATAACCACTGCTTTGGGCGGCAAAGCCGTTTCCATATTCATATCCAGCTGTTCGGCAATCCGGTAGCTGGCCAGGATAACGTCCTCCTCTGTGCGCAAGGGGGGACGCTCCAAGCCGGCCGGGGCGCAGCCGGCAACGATAAGAACACAGGCAAAAAGTGTGCAGCAAGCGAGAGAGAAAAATGCGCGCATACGTATCCTTAATATGTATCCACCACGTTGTAGCGAGTTTGCGGAGCAGTGACTGGCTCCTCCCAGTAATCCGGCCGCTCGTCATAGTGCTTCTTATCTATATCGTTAATGTAATAAAAATTCGACTTACGCAGCAGCATGTCGCCATCTATCCACAATGTGGCGGTCACCACCAGTTCTGTATGCGAAGTTTTCACGCCTGCCGCGGCCAGGGACTGCAGGGCTGCGTCTGCAGCAACGCCGGTCAAGGCCGCGGCGCCGGCGCCGTTTTCGTGGTCCCACAGCTTGTAAACACCGGCGCCCAGCAGGGCAAAGGCAGTGGCTTGGCCGGGAAACGGGGTCAACGAAGGCCGCTCCGCCAGGTGACGCACCTTGATGAGCGACCAATCCAGAACCGGGTTGGCTTTTTCTTCGTAGGCCACCGTGACGCCGTTGTTGACTAGTTCTGTAATCAACAGCGAGCTGAAGGTTCTGTCAAAGGGCGAATCCGCAGAGGTCTTCACGTACACGGCTTTGCCGGCCAGGTCATTGCCGGCGGCCAGGGATGATACGTCCTTGGCCAGATCGGCGGCCAGGACGTTCCAGTGTTGGGCTGCCTGCCATTTTTGTTGCGTGGAAAATCCGTGGCCCACGGGCTTGGGCGCTGCAGCGCAGCCCGCCAGCGACAGCACAAAGAGGAGCGTCATAAGCTTTCGCATGGGTCGTTCCTTTGCTGCAAAATGTTAGTTACGTGTCTGGATATAGGCAAAGTCCACCCCTTGAGGCAAGGAGAAAAACATGTGCCGGCTCATTCTTTTTCCCCCTCCCCAGGCAGCTCCTCCACTTCGAACCGGCGAATGTGCTCCAAGGGATGGTAGGCGACTTTTTTGTCTTTTTCGGTAACAAGCAACTGGCGGTCGCTGCTCACGTCGTATGCGCTGCATTCAAACGTACGCACGCCCCCGTCCAGGTAGTACAGCCTCAGCTCATAGCGGACAGGAGGCTTGGCGGCTTCCCTGGCGGTTGCCATGGCCTGGTCTATGGCTTGCTGCATCATTGCTTCCCAGGCGTGCAGCACAGTTTCCCGATTGGCTGGGGTGTCGTGCTCTTTGCAGAGCCCCAGCTTAAGCTTGTCGCTGGCCGGCGGTACGCCGCATATCCATCCCCCGGCTGCAGACAGTTTGCACACATGGCATTTAACCATTGTTACCCCCGCGTGACGCTTTCATATATACATTGTCATTCTTTTTCAATTGTGTGAAAAGAGGAAGAAAAATTTTGACCCCAGGC
>CAYTSA010000104.1:0-6345 GCA_964440345.1 uncultured Desulfovibrionaceae bacterium
GACCACAACCAACCTCCGTGTAGACAGGCAGAAAACAACCATTGCCGCATTAATTGCCACTATTCGGAGCTAGCTGCATAGCCACATAGTCGAATAAACAGTTGCTGCCAAAAAATCGTTGCAGCTATAACCTGAAGAGTCTTTGCAACCTTGTTATTCTGTTGTTGCTCTGCAACAGATGAGCTTCACAACCTCCTCAATGCTCGAAAGAAAACAAAAAAAATGAAAGAATGGTTTTGTTGGTTTTGTACATGTTTTGCCGGTTGTTGTTGATTTCTGCAGCAAAGTCCCACACTGAGTCCCACACACTCTTCAAGAAACGGTTTGATCACCATGCCGCTCGTTACGGCCATGAGCCTGGCTATACCTGCGCTCGCAGCGGCACTCCCCTGCATTTCTACAGCAGCTTTTCCACACAAAACAAGCAGACGGCGCCGCCAGGCTTGTTCACTGTTTCATAGCGCCCGGCTATCATCTTTTCATGCTTCAGACCTGCGGCCCAGGCGGCAACGGCGTGTGTTTCTTCTTCGCCGCCAGGGTGGCCTGCATAGCAGACAACTGAAACAGCGCCGCCGGGCCGCACCAGGTCTAGTGCGGCGTTCAGGGCCGGGAGCGTGGTCTCTGGCTGGGTGGTCACCTGCTTGTCGGAGCCGGGCAAAAACCCCAGGTTGAACGTGACGGCGGCTATGCGGCCGTGCAAGGATTCAGGGATGATTGCGGCCATGGTTTCATGTCCGGCGCAATGCAGCTGCGTTCTGTGAGCCAGGCCGTGTTCCTGCAGGCGGGAAGCAGCGCTTTGCAGAGCTTGTTGCTGCACGTCGAACACGTGTACGCAGCCAGCGTCGCCGACCAGGCCTGCAAGGAACACTGCGTCATGGCCGTTGCCGGCGGTGGCGTCCACAGCGGCGTCTCCCGGTTGCACAATGCGTTGAAGAAAGTGGTGAGCGAGACGGAGCGGAGAAATAAGCGTAGGCATGGGCATTCCTGTGAAAAAAAGTACAATCTTTCCGTAAGGCTGGCAAACTTTGAGTGAGTGTGTAATCGTTCTGCAACAGCATACATTTTGTAAATGATATGGACAAGATGAATCAAGAAGTATACATAGCGAAAATGCAGCTGGCTGTGGAGAGATAACCCGCATAGCAGAGGAAAAGACAGTATGTCTCCAACAAACGGACAAAGAGCAGGTCGATGGCCCGGCGCGGTTGTGGCTGCAATCGGGACAGCGTTGTGTGTGCTTATGGCCCTTGGTCTGGGCGAGAGCCTGTGTATAACGCAAGGATGCAGCCTGCATGGCGAGGCAGGATTGCTAGGCGTCTCTTTCTGGTGGTGGGGCGCGCTGGGCTTCGCGTCCGCCGCCGGGCTTGCGGTTGCTGGTCTGGTGCGGCAGGCTTTTTACTTGGCCTTGGCCATGCTGGCGCTGGACGCCATGTTCTTGCTCTGGATGGCGTTTTCCGCAGTCTGCGCCAGCTGTTTGTTGGCTGCGGCTCTGCTGGCGGCGTTGGCCTTTGCGCTGCGGCCGCCTTCTGGCCGAGCCCGCGCTCTGTTGACTGCCGCAGCGCTGGTCTGGGCGCTGCTGTTCACGCCAAATCTTGTCAACGCCGTCAAGGAGACAGCTTCTCCCTGGCCTGTGGCGGGCGAACAGGACGCAGTCATGCAGGTGTACTTTTGTCCCACGTGCGCAAGCTGCCAGAAATTGCTGTTCGACATGCTGCGCCAGGGCTGGGCGGATAACACAGCCTTTTTCCCGGTGGTCAATAACGAAACAGACCTGGCGTACGTGTGCTGCTTGCATGAAGATTTGGCTGGAGGCGCAGACTTGGGCGAAGCGTTCGAAAGCATGCTGGCCCCAGAACCACGCTGTGCGCCGCCTTCTTTCTGGTCCAGCTTACAACTGCGTTTTGCTTTGTATCGCAATAAGATGCAGCTGTATTCACACGGCCAGACAAGCGTGCCGCTGCTACTGGCGCGCGGCCGGCCGCCTCTGTAAAGCGTCATGGCAAGGCATTTTTCATCCCAAATAAGTATGAAAATATGGTAATGATTCTTTTCAAGGGTGTGAAATGGGTTATACTGTACTTCAGTGGTAGGGTTTCGTGCACCTCACGTTCAGTTGTTTCTCCTATGCAGCACGCCTTGCGTCATCGTGTTCACATACAAAATTTTTTCCCCGAGGAGGCTCCATGTTTTTGCACCGCATTGCAGCGTTGGTCCTGTGTTGTTTCATTGTCTTGTCTGGTCAGGCGCTTGCCTGGAAAGCATCCAAACCTGTGGGCTTTGTTCAGGCTGCCCAGGGAACAGTCGCAGCTGTGTCGGAGAACAAGGCCCGGGTGTTGGAGGACGGGGATCCTCTGTACCTGGGCGAAATACTGGCAGTTATCGGGGCCGGCAAATGCCAGGTTCTCTTCCACGACGGCGGGTTTTTGGTCATGTCCGGCCCGGCAGTCGCCAAAGTGAATGATTTCGCCCACGTCTGGGGCAACAAGGACCCGGAAAACAACCATATGCGCTATGCGCTGGGGCCTGGACTGTTTCGCATTGACTGCGGGCAGATACTGGCCAAAAACCATAGCGGCATGTCGGCGTCCACCCCGGTTGGCGACGTGGAACTGGACGGCAATATAGTTCTTCTGGAAATTGCCCAGCAAGGGTTTGGGGATGCTTTAAGCGACGTATTGCAAAGAATGCCCGCCAGCGCCGGTGAGCTGACGGAGCTTTTCGAGACGTCTGCTCGACAGCCTGCGGCCATGCGCGTGGCGTATCAAAGCGGTTCTGACACGCGGCCATTGACCGTGCGCGCCGACGGTGGAACGCAGCAGATTGGCTTTCGCACTGGGTACGTCTTTGGCGAGGGCCAGCCTGTGCTTATGGAGGAACCCATGAGCTACGCCCCCTGGAGCCGGTTGGAACGCTTTACCGACGTGGACGTGCCCCAGGCTTACTCGATTATGCTGGGCGACGACTACGGAGGAGCCGGCGGCGGAAGCGACGGCGGGGACGCCGGCTGCGGTTGTTAGAGCATTTCAATCGTTAAATGCTATAGAGCAGTTTCCATTGAAAATGTTCAGCTGCTTTTGTTACTTGCAGCAGAATGTTGTTGACAGCCTGCTCTGGCTGCTTCGCAGCTATTCTTGTTGCGGCAGGGTTAGCGAGAGGCCGGCAGCCAGTACCGTGCAGCAGGCAGACGCAGCAAAGCTGATGGAAAAACTGCCTGTAACGTCAGCCAGCCAGCCGGCGGCAGTGGGGCCTATGACTTGGCCCACTGCGAAAAAGAAGGTAATAATGGAAAAGCCCAGGGCGGCACGGCCAGGACCCAGGCGGTCGCCCACTGTGGCGGACATGATGGTGGGGACGGACCAGACGGCGCCGCCGTACAAGGCCACAGACAGGTAGATAGGGATATTGCCCAGATGCAGGCTGGCCAGGGCGTAGGCCGCGGTCTGCACAGCAAATGCCGCGGCCAGGCCAGTTTTGCGTGTAGTAACGTCGGAAAGTTTGCCGAACAAGGGGCCGGAGAGCAAGCTGCAGGCGCCCACCCAGGACCAGAACTGCCCGGCTGTGCTGTTGCTAAAGCCATGTTCGTCTATGAGCGCGGTGACGAAAAATGTGCCGTACACGATGTACGACAGGCCGAAAAGGCAGTAGACGGCGCCCAGATGACAGAGCAGCCGGCGTTCCTGTGCGCTGAGCCGCATATCTGGAGGAGGCGGCGGCGTGCGCTTGCCGTGGTCACCAGCCATGGCCAATCCTTTGTCCTCCGGGCGGTCCCGCAACAACAGCCAGGCCGCCAGGCTGGCCCCGGCGCAGACCATCGCCAATGTTCCCCAGCCCCAGCGCCAGCCCGCCAGCTGATCCAGATACGGCACGAGAAAGCCGGAGACCAGAATGCCCAGGCCGTTGCCTCCGATGACCACGCCGGTGGCGGCTCCGCGCAGAGAAGGCGCAAACCAGTGCGACATCAGGGCCATCATGGGTATGTTCGCGGCCCCGGAACCCACGCCTGTAACTGTGTAACAGAGCAAGGCGCCGCTGTAGGAGCCGGCCGCAGCCAGCAAGCCCATGGAGCCGGCAATGAGCAGCAAGCCCAGGGCGATGGACAAGCGAAAACCGGCCCGCTTGGCCAGGGCAGGGGCCAGGGCCACCATGGCCAGATAGCCGATGAAATAGCCCGTGCCAATGTATCCCCTCTGAGAATAGCTCAGCTCCAGGGCCTCAGCCATGGGCGGCAACAGCACGCCGAAAGCGAACCGGGCTAAACCCAGGCACGAAAACATGACCAGCACGCCGCAGGCCACAATGACCCAGCCGTAGTGGATGGTTTTTACAGAGTAGTCGGCGTGCAAGGCGGGGTCTCCTTTCCCGTTCGCACGGAGATATCCGCGCCGGGCAAGTACGGCTTTTCTCGGCGGCGCAGCGCGGCGTCAGTCTTCCAGGAACACCCGCCATTTCTTTTTTAAGTGCACAACAGTGTCTGCATTTTCTTGCATCCAACTATTGAAGTCTTCAATGACGGCAGGATGATCAATGCTGGACAGGTAGTAGCTGTCCCGGGTGTGGGGCAGAGAATCGTCAAAGACGAGGGCGTTTACCAAGCCCATTTCCCGCAGTCTTTCTTTGGCGACAGAGACGTTGACATAGGAGCCGTCCAGCCGGCCCTTGGCGGTCATGTGCAGCAAGCTTTGCAGGCTGGTGTTTTCAGAAAGCTGCACGTCGCCCTTTTCAATGTCGGACAAAAAGTCCCAGGGAGTGAACCCCAGCACAGTGCCCAAGGTCTGCAACTCGTGCTTTTTGCCTTTATTTTCCGGAAGCACCATGACGCCGTCGATGTACTCCACCACCGGATCAGAGTAGTGAACGTCCACGCCCATGCGCAGTCCACGAACCCAGTTAGGGTTGTCAGGGTATTTGCAATCCAGGCTTTTCTGCACGAAAAAAGTATGGGAAAGACGCTTCACCGGCAAGGCTTCAAATGTCAGGGCGTAGGACTGATCTGCGGCAAAGGCGTCGAACAGCTCGCGCGCAAAGCCTGTGTACTGTCCTTCAGCCCATGCATAGTGGGGCAGATAGGGAACTTTTTCCACGCCAACGACATACGCATTTTCTGCGCGGGCGTGGAGCGGCGGCAGCGCCAGCATAAACGCAAGGGCGCACGCAAGGGCAAGCAACAAACTGCGCATTGGCAACCTCCCGATGATATGTATTGATTGCAAGAAGTACCACAGGAGAACGCGCGCCTGCAACACGTGCTGTGCGCCCCAAATCCACCGCCTTGCGGCGGCGTCTCGTTGGTGATGGTTTTGTACTTGTAAACGCAATCTGTCTGTGTGGTTTTCCAAACACAGCGAGGTGTTGGGGCGGCTGATCAGGCTATGGCGTCAGGGTGGGGCTTATTCAGCCCCCCTAATCCACCTCAATTCCCCACGTCTGTTTCATTGTTTTTATACGGTCAGCGTTGTCTTGCATCCATCTATTGAATTTCCATATAACGTATGGATGGCTGATCGTGGAGAGGTGATACTGTGACCGGACGTGGGGGAGCGAGGGATCGAAGACTAGCTTTTTTTCCTGGCCCATGGCAGCCAAGGCATTGCGGGCGACAGACACGTTGACATAGGCTCCTTGCACGCGGCCTTTGATGGTCATTAGCAACAAATTTTGGAGCTTGCTGTTTTCAGAAACAGTAAGTGTCCCTTCTTCGATGGCTTCCAGGTATTTGACAGGGGTGAACCCCCGCAAGGACCCCAAGCTTTCGAGGGGGTCGAGCTTGCCCTTGTTGTGCGGTAAAACAAGGACCCCGTCCACAAAAGCGGCCACTGGGCCGCTGTAAATGACGTTCTTGTTCTCTCTCAGCGCGGTAGTCCAGTACGGGTTGTCTGGATACTTGAGGTCGATTTTCGTGGGGGTGTTGAAAAAAAGCATATTCAACCGCTTAACGGGAAAGGCCTTGTACGTGAGGCGGTAATCGGCGTCCTGCGCAAAGGCGTCGAACAAGAGCCTGGCGAATCCTCCGTATTCATTGCCGTCCCAGGCATAGTGGGGCAGATAGGATATTTCTTCGACTCCCACCGTGAGCATGCGGTCGTCAGTGGCGGCGGCAGGAGCCGAGAGCAGCAATACAGTGCACGCAGCAAAAAGAGCGTATAGTGCTTTCGGCATGTCTGGCTCCCAGTCGCGTTGGGTGTTTTTGAGCGCATTATCGCGTTGAGTCAACGCTCGCTCCTGAAACAATGTGCCATTGTTTCATGAAAATGCATAAGAGCATCTAACCATTTTCAATGGTAACATGCTCTAGCGCATTATCGCGTTGAGTCAACGCTCGCTCCTGAAACAATGTGCCATTGTTTC
>CAYTSA010000104.1:6445-10771 GCA_964440345.1 uncultured Desulfovibrionaceae bacterium
ATGAAAATGCATAAGAGCATCTAACCATTTTCAATGGTAACATGCTCTAAAAACTATGGTTTTGCTTGCAGCAGGAGCAGCAACAGCGGCGTATGTAGTACGGAGCCGGGCGCCGTTACGCGCCCGGCTTTGCCAAGGGAAACGTTGCAATCACAGCGGCTTATTGCGCCAGGGAAACGCCCCATTTTTTCTTCATCGCATCAATAGTTCCCGCATTGGCGGCCATCCATTCATTGAATTCTTTGATGACCTCAGGGTGTTTCACACTGGAGACGAGGTAGTTCGCCCGGGTGTGCGGCAGGGCGGGGTCAAAGACCAGCTTGCCTTCCTGGCCCATTTCCTGAAGCTTTTGCCGGCCCACTGCAATATTGCAGTAAGCGGCGTCTACGCGGCCGGCTATGGCCATTTTCAGCAAACTTTCCAGGTTGGAGTTTTCAGAGACAGTTATTTTGCCGCTGTCAATGTCGCCTTTGTAGTCCCATGCGGTAAAGCCGAGCACGGTGCCCAGGGTTTTGAGGTTGTCTACGTTGCCCTTGTTTTCCGGCAGCACAAAGACGCCGTCAATATATTCCACGACCGGGTCGCTGTACGCGACATCCACTCCTTCGCGCATGTTGGCAGACCAGATGGGGTTGTCTGGATATTTAAAGTCCACGCTTTTCTGGCTCAAAAAGGCGTTGAAAAGCCGTTTAATAGGCAAAGGCTCGTATGAAAACGTATGCCCTTTGTCTTTGGCGAATGAATCCAGCAGCAAGCGGGCAAAGCCTCCATATTCTTGGCCATTCCAGTTATAGTGGGGCATGTAAGTGATGTCCTCAACGCCGACAACGTACGAATCCTGAGCCAGGGCGCTTCCAGCCAGCAGAAACAGGCTACAGACGGTTACAACTGCACACATGATGATTTGTCGCATACGGGCCTTCCTTGTTGTTGAGATGTAGGGGGAAACAGGTGTAAGAATGGCTGAAGTAGACAATGGGTGCTTGAGCGTTGTGTGACAGCTGCGTGGAATTGCATGGCTGGCGTGTGTCGATATTGCGGAAAATAACCTGCCTGTTGGGCTTCCTTCTTCAATTTTTTTCAGATAGTATCATTTCCACATTGAAATCCGGCAAGGAAAATAGAATGAGTATTGAGCTTCATATGTCGGGAGCCCCAAGGGTTCTCGTTGTTGACGACGAATCCATCAATGTCATGGTGTTAAATGGCATGCTGCAGGCGGCAGGGTTTGCAACCCTGACCGCCACGGACGGGCCTTCTGGCCGCGAGCAAGCCAGACAAAACAATCCGGACATCATTTTGCTGGATATCATGATGCCTGGCGAGAACGGCTTTGAGACCTGCAAAAAGTTGAAAAGCGACGCCGCCACCACGGATATTCCCATTATTTTCATCTCCGCGCTTTCCGACGTGGACAACAAGGTGAAGGGGCTGGAAATGGGCGCGGTGGATTACATAACCAAGCCCTTTGAAAAAGCTGAGGTCATGGCCCGCATCCGTCTGCATCTGAAGCTGAAATTCGCCACCCGGGCCATTATAGAGGAGCAGGCCGCCCGGCTGCAGCAGATAGCCGACGCCCAGCAGTCCATGCTGGTGACGCCTGAAGACGAGCCTGCGGCGCAATTTTCCATAGCCTATCAGCCTATTCTGGAAGCTGGCGGCGATTTCTACGATGTCTTTGCCGCGGGCGGGGCCAGTCACTGCTATTTTCTTGCAGATATTTGCGGGCACGATCTGGGCGCTTCGTTCGTCACCTCGTCGCTCAAGGCTCTGGTCCGCCAGAACTCTGGCCCTCTGTATACGCCCCTGGAGACCATGAAAAATATCAACTCTGTGCTGCACACTCTGCTCAAGGAAGGCAAGTATTTGACCGCCCAGGCTCTGTATGTGCACAGGGGGCAGATGACCGCCACCGTACTCAACGCCGGCCATTTGCCGGTTGTTCATGTAGACAACGAGGGCGCAGCCCATGTACTGGAAGCCGAGGGGGACATACTGGGCGCCTTTGAGACCATTTGCGTGGAGCCTTTGCAGAAAAAAGTGAAAAAAGGCGAGCGGCTGTATATGTTTACAGATGGTTTGGTGGAACGTTTCAGAGGCGAGCGGCGGTCTGTCTCTGCAGGCATAGCCATGCTTGCGCCCCTGCTGGAAGAAGGTCACAGCCAGCCACTGCACGAGGCTGTAGAGAGCGTTGTCGCCAAGATGTTTCCGGCTGCAGAAAGCCAGGAAGACGACGTGGTGCTGTTAGGCGTAGAGGTGTAGGCATGTTTCAGAGCGAAGTTGGCGTATCAGCCATTTTTGTCCGCATGTCTGCTGAGCTTGTGAATATTGACAAGGCTGGCGCGGTTACCAAACGGTTTTTGGAAGAACACGGCATGGGCGGACAGTCCTTTGGCGTGCTTTTGGGCATGCGCGAGGCCTTGGCCAACGCTGTGGTGCACGGATGCGGCAAGGACCCGCTCAAAGAAGTGCGCTACCAGTTGAGCGTGAAGAATGCTACGTTGACCATGCGGGTGGAGGACCAGGGCCAGGGGTTTGATTGGAGAAAGGCCCCGCGGGAGGTTCCGGACCCCGAAGCCACGTCTGGCCGGGGCATGCCGATACTGCATCAATATTTTGACGAGGTATCGTTTAATGATATGGGCAACATATTGGAAATGCGGATGCACTGCAGCAAGGGGAACGCAATGAGCGAAGTAAGCCGAGAAGGCGAACACGCCGTAGTCAAGCCGGGGCGGGACATCGTCGCCTCCATGGCGGGAGAGTTCCGCGAGGAGCTTAAACAGCTTATAGACGAAGGCATGACTGAGATCACCCTGGACCTGGAAGGCGTGGGCATGGTGGACTCTATTGGCATGGGCTTGTTGATCGCAACGCACAATTCCCTGGGCAAGAAGGGGGGGAAGCTGAGCGTTCGTAAGACGCCGGAAGAGATTTTGGGCTTGATGCGCACCATGCGGCTGGACAAGCACTTTGAAATATCCGGTTCATAACAGGCAGTTGCAAAATAGCCTGAACCTGTCAGGAAACCGGGATGAAAAAGTCCAGGACGGGACCTTTTCAACCGTCTGATAAGGGGTAGAGGAATGGAAGACGACGTTTTACAGCTGTTTCTGGAAGATACCCGCGAGCATCTGGCTGACATTGAAACAGACCTGTTGGACATTGAAGAAGCCGGCGCCGACTATGATCCAGAGCTGGTGAACAAGGTGTTTCGCACGGCGCACTCCATCAAGGGCAGCGCCGGTTTCCTGGCTTTGGACAACATCCGGGACCTTTCGCACAAGATCGAAAACGTTTTGGACATGGTCCGCAACAATGAGCTGACGCCGGATTCTGCGGTCGTCAACGTCATTCTTAACGCTTTTGACCAGCTCGAAGCCATGGTGGAAAATATCCAGGAAAGTGAAGATATGGATATTTCCGCCCACGTTGAGGCGCTGACCGGACTGGTGCAAGCCAGCCTGCCCCAGGAAGAGCAAGAAAGCGTGACGACCTCCCATGGTCTGGGACTGCCTGACGGGCGGGAGGTGTTCAGCATAACAGAATACGAGCTCAAGCAGGCCCGCAAAGGCGGCAACTTTATCTATCTTGCAGAATACGACCTTATCCACGATGTCCACAAAAAAAACATGAATCCTCTGGAGTTGTTAAAATTTTTGGAAAAAAGCGGCCGCATTCTGGAGTGCCGTATGGATGTTTCTTCTGTAGGCAGCTTGGAGGATGAACCCACCAACCGTATCCCCTTTTTCGTGCTCTACGCTTCCTTGCTTGAGCCAGATTTTGTGGCCGCGGTGCTGGGCCTGGGGCAGAACTTTATCCACACCATAGACACTGACGACATGGTTGCCGGAGGCGGCGACAAAAGTGCCGCCAACGAACCTTTGCCGCTTCTGGAAGAAGAACCAGCCCCGCAGCAGCAGGCGCCAAAGGCAGAGCCCGCAGCCGCGCCGGCGTCCGCAGGCGAAGAGTTTTCTGAAATAATCGAAGAGCATGCGCTGAGCGGGACAGCCCAGTCCGTCACGCTAACCTTGTCCGGAGACCTGACAGTAGACCGGGCCGCGGGCGTCAAGCAAGCGCTATTGGCCGCCTTGAGTAAAAGCAGCGCTGTGCAGGTGGAACTGAGCCAGGCTCAGGCTGCAGACGTGAGCCTGCTTCAGCTGCTTGTGGCTGCAAAGCGTTCCGGCCAGAGCAAGGGCGTGGCCTTCATCGTGGCGGGCAAGCCGGCGGAACCCGTGCTCCAGGCTTACCATCGGGCTGGGTTTGACGTATTTACCGGCGAGGACTCGCTGTTCGCCCAATGATCGCTTGACGGGCGGGGTTAAT
>CAYTSA010000104.1:10781-12810 GCA_964440345.1 uncultured Desulfovibrionaceae bacterium
CGCGCAGCACAAGGGGGGGAAATGGCTGAGCTTGATAGTGCGAATGTCAGGTTGATTCGCGAAGAAGTGGGCGATCTGCTCACCGAGATGGAGAGCGCCCTGCTGGAGCTGGAAATACAGCCTGAGAACGCCAGCCTGGTAAACCGGGTGTTCCGGGCCATGCACACCATCAAAGGCGCCGCCGAGATGTTCGGTCTTACCGCCATTTCCTCATTGACCCACGAGGTTGAGTCCGTATACGACGCCGTGCGCAACAAGCGGCTGGCCGTGTCCCAGCCGTTGCTGGACGTCAGTTTTCGGGTAAAGGACATCATAACCAGGCTGGTTGGCGACTTTTCTGCAGAGCCTGACCAAGAGTACAACGACGTGCTGCAAGGCATGCGGGATATTTGCACGGCCGGCCAGGGCGATGTGTGCTCGCCTGGGGCAGAGCCCCCTGCGCGTGAATCATACACTGAGCCAGAAGCAGAATTGAATTCCTATCTTGAAGACTCGCCAGTCCAACAAGAGGTTGATCGGCAAGAGGTTGATCGGCAAGAGGTTGATCAGCAAGAGACTGGTCAGCAAGAGCACAAAGTGTTTGGCGTTCTGTTCGCGCCAAAGGGCCCGGGCGTGTTGGCCTCCATGGACCCGCTGGGCGTTTTGGACGAGTTGCGCGAGCTGGGAGAGGCCACTGTTGCGCCGCTTTACAACGCCGCCGTGGACCTGGTCTCCCTGGAGCCGGAAGACTGCGTCTTGAGTTGGGCCGTGGTCCTGCGCACTGTGCATGATCAGAACGCCGTGCGCGACGTCTTCATCTTCGTTGAAGGCCAAAGTGGCATCAGCATAGAGGAATTGGAGGACCCGGACGCATGGCTGGAAGCCCAAAAGGAGAAAGCGGGCGCCGCCGCGCCGGTGGCCGTTACTGCTGCTACCCCGGTCCCTGCCTCAGCCCCAGCGCCTGAGCCTGAGCCCCCGCAGCAGCCCAGCAAGCCGGCGCCGCAGCCGACCAGCGCACCCAAAGCGGCTGCTTCTCTGCAGCCTGCCAAGCCAGTCAGTCCGCCACAACAGTCGGCTCCAAAAGCGGAGGCTGTGCAAAAAAAAACGCCTGCAAAACCAGCCAAGACAGAGGTTTCGTCCATCCGCGTGGACGCCTACAAGCTGGACGATCTGGTGGCCCTGGTGGGAGAACTGGTCATAGCCCAGGCCAAGTTGAACCAGGCGGCCTCGCGCATTGCAGAGCCTACGCTCACGGCGGTGGCCGAAGAGATAGATTTGCTTGCCGGCAACCTGCGCGACCGGACCTTGTCCATGCGCATGCTGCCCATTGGCGCTACTTTTGACCGTTTCCGGCGCCTGGTCCGCGACCTTTCCCACGAGCTGGGAAAAGAGATCAACCTGGTCACCCACGGCGCGGAAACCGAGCTGGACAAGACCGTCATCGAGCAACTGGGCGACCCTCTGGTGCATTTGCTGCGCAACTCTATTGATCATGGCTTGGAAACGCCGGCGGAACGCGAAGACGCCGGCAAGGAACGCGAAGGAACCCTGCTGCTTTCGGCCGAGCATTCCGGCGGCAACGTGCTCATCAAAATAGTGGACGACGGCAAGGGTATTGACCGAGAGAAGATCCTGGCCAAGGCCCGCGAGCGCGGCCTGGCCGCAGACGAATCCGCCATGAGCGACAGCGACGTGTTTAACCTGATCTTTCAGCCCGGTTTTTCCACGGCTGAACAGGTGACCAACGTTTCAGGCCGCGGTGTTGGCATGGACGTGGTCAAGCGGTCCATCGAAGGCTTGCGTGGGTCGGTGTCCATAGAGAGCGAGCTGGGCAAGGGAACAACCGTCACCGTCAAGCTGCCGTTGACCCTGGCCATTATCGAAGGCTTGCAGGTGCGCGCTGGGGAGGAATACTTTGTGCTGCCCCTGTCTACTGTGGAGGAATGCGTGGAACTGTCGCCAGAGGACAACGCCAACGGCGAGGGCCGCAAGAAGATCATCAACCTGCGCAACGAGATCGTACCCTACATCCGGCTGCGGGAGTGGTTCG
>CAYTSA010000105.1:0-5758 GCA_964440345.1 uncultured Desulfovibrionaceae bacterium
CTGGCCTTGTTCTGGCGCTCGTTGGCGCGCTCCAGCTCCCGCTCCAGGTCGGCCAGTCGGCGGATATCCGCCCGGTTGGAGGCGCCGACAAGGTGCGAGAGCATGTGCACGTCGCCAAAGACTTTCTCGCGCAGGTTTCCAGGAGTGGCGGGATGGGTCATGATGGCCCAGTAGGGGCCCGGTATGTCGCCTTTCTGTCTGGCGTCCGTCCAGAATTGGGCCAGGGCTGCGTCGCTGCAGGTCTGGGCCGCGGCGGCGTTGCAGCGCCGCAAAGCCGCCGCGAACTTCTTGTCCAGGGCCTTGTTCACAGCCTTGGCCTCGACCCCGTTCTCTTCTTTGCACTTGGCCACAAAAGCCGCGTGCACGGTGAATTCGCTGGCGCCAGGGTCCAGAGTCATCCTGGTCTGCCGGGCCAGCTTGCGCAGCTCTTTCAGGCTCAGGCACGTGCCCACTACAGAGCACTGCAAGTCACCGAGTTCCCATATTTTATACCTCATGGTCAGTCTCCTGTATTGCCAGCGGCTGATTGAGGGTTGCCTCCGCCCATGAAAGGGCCGGGCGGCTTTGTGAGCCGGGGCGGGGCGAAATCGGGCCGCCGCCCCAGCCCATAAGCCAGGGGGAGGTGAATTCCTTATGTGCGGCAGGTCGGCGCAGGACCCCATTCCTCTTTGTTGCCGCCCCCGGCGTCGTTGCCATTGATGCTGTCCCGGGGGCGGCGGTTACGAGGAGGTTGTCCAGTGCGCAACAATCGGGAAAATATGTGTATGGCCTGAGCATTGCTTTTTGCTTTCAATTGAGCCTTGATGTTTGCGGGGGCGGCCAGGGTTGGCGGCCGCCCCCGCGCGAGGCGTGTTTGGAGGTGGATTACGGGTAATTTATTTCATGTCCACGGCTTTGACCCAGATGACCGCGTCCTGGGAGAGTTCCTTGCCCTTGTACTCCTTGTCCGGGCCGGAGCCCAAGGCGCAGAAGCCCCACCAGCCGGCCTTTGGGATGCCGAAAACAAACTGGCCGTTGGCGTCGGCTTTGACGCCCATGGTCACAAAGGCGTCCTGGGGCGCTTCGGCCAGCCCTTCTTTCTGGAATTCGTTTTTGCCTTCCACGGGCGGGTGGTTCATGTACTCCACTTCGATTTCTGCGTTAGGCACAGGTTTGCCGTCAGCCATGACCACGCCGCGGAACACGTTGCCGGTCCACAGGGCGTAGGGTTTGTCCAGGGGCATGATTTCTGTGGCCAGGCCGGCAGGCTGGTCCCAGTCTGTGGGCAGGCCGGCGTTGTTGATGACGACCTTGGTCAGCTGTTGAATGTAGATGCCTTCTTCGGTTTCCAGGTAAGGTTCCGGGACCAGGCAAAAGACGTAGTCGCCCATGCGCCGGGCCTTGACCTGGGCTTCCCAGGCCTTGCCGGAGTTGGTCAGGCTGGTCCAGGTGATGGGCTTGAGGGCGCCTGTCAGGTCTGTTTTTTCGCCCTTGTGTATCATGTAGAAATCGATTGGTTTGCCCATGTCCATGGTATGACCGGCTTCAAAGGGGTGGGTGAAGACCATTTTCAGGTCCAGAGTTCCGCCCTTTTCCAGGGCGGCGTCCGGGGTGTAGATGGTCTGGAAATGGGCCAGGGCCGGAGCGCTCAGGGCGCAGACAAGCAATGCGGCAAACAGGGTGCGGATCATGATGTTCTTCCTCCGGAGTGTGGTTTTCTACGGTTTTGTGATGTTGAATGTCATTCTCATTAAAACGCCAAAAATATACGACGCGCCTATTCCAATATGTCCGAGCCAGCCACGTTGATCTCATGGCCTTCGCCGGCGTCAAACTGTACGGTGTAGTCACCCGAGGGCTTTTCAAAGGTGATTTCGCTGAATTCGTCCAGCGTGGTTTCCTGCAGCACGTTGCCCTTGCCGTCCATGATGTGCACGGCCACGCCCGAGGCCGAGGAGCCGTCGGAAAAGCCGCCTTCGCAGGTGACCGTGCCGTCGCCGTTGTCAAAGCAGGAAAAGAGCGGCGTATGGGCCAGGGCAAGGTTGGATGTAAGCAGCAGGGTTGCCAGGGAAGCAGTGGCGATAAATAAACGCATGGGAATCTCCTTTAGCGAGTGTCTGATGGTTGAGGTTTTACAAGGCCCAGGGTTACAGTGGCCGCCAAAGCCAGTCCATAATACCAGACCATGGCATCTATTCCTGTCAGGCCCAGTGCTGTGCCTCCGGTGAAGACGAGGGCGGCCACGGTTGCGCCCAGGCCCATCATGTAGACCAGGGAAAAGGCCATCCATTTCCAGGAGCCGGACTGCACCTTGACCACCATGGTCGCGGCCATGCAGGGCGGGTACAGCGCCATGAAGAGCATAAGCGCCAGGGCGTGCAGCGGCGTGAAGCCTTCTTCCTGCTCGTCCATACGCGCTTCAAGAGCCTTGGCCCCGCCCTGGGCCGGACCGTCGGTCTGTTCAAGGGCTTCGGCTTCATCTGCGTCCGGATTCTCTTCGGGCTGATACAGCGCCCCCAGCGTGGCCACAGTGTTTTCCTTGGCCGCCAGGGCCGCCAGCAGGGCCACATTCACCTTCCAGTTGAAGCCGGCGTACTGGGTCACGGGCTCCATCCAGCGGCCCAGACTGCCCAGAAAACTGTTGTTGATGGTTTCGTCCTTCACTGTTTTGCGCAGGGTCAGCCTTTCGCGGCGCAGATCCTTATAGGCCCGGGCCACTTGGCGTCCTTCCTTGCCCTGGCGCTTGACCACGCTGAAGAAGACGGGGTTGCGCTCCTGAAACGCGACGTCGATGGATTCGGCCTTGGCCTTGTCAGTTACGCCCATGCGGGCGTTCTTGTAGTCTTCGGCGTAGGCGAAGAGCGCGTTGACCTCTTCCTTGCTGTCCAGGGCCTGGGCATAGTCCGGATACTTGGCCGTGGTCTTGTAGAACTTTTCGCGCGCGGCGTCGGCCCTGGTCTGTAGTTCGTCCATGCGCTGGTCGGACAGGCCGGGGAACTGCATGAGCACGAAAAGTATGACCGCCACCGCAGCCACCACGGTTGTTATCTTCTTTACGTACAACCAAACCCGTTCTACGGCCCGGCGAACGATGTTGCCTATGGTGGGCGTGTGGTAAGGCGGCATTTCCAGGATGAAGGGCGCGGACTCCTTGTCCTTGAGCACTGTCAGGTTCAGCAGCTTTGCGGTAATAAGGCCCATGAGCACCGTGATGGTGGCGATGAAGAACATGGCCTGACCCTTGTAAGCCGTGAAGTATATCCCAATGAGCAGCACGTAGAGTGGAACCTTGGCCAGACAGTTCATCATGGGTACAGTGAGGATGGTGGCCAATCGCGCCCGCTCGTCCGGTACGGCCCGACAGGCCATGATTCCCGGCACGGCGCAGCCTCCCACATACACTCCGCCCAGCACCAGGGGCAGGGTGGACTGCCCGTGCAGGCCGTAGCGCCGGAAAAAGGCGTCCAGTAAAAAGGCCATGCGCGGCATGTAGCCCAAGTCTTCCAGAAAGGCGATGTATGCAAAAAGAATGAGGAAGATGGGCACATAGTTGAGCAGCGCATTGACCGAGTCCACCAGCCAAAGCACCAGCGAGCGCAGCATCGGGTCGCTCACAAACCCTTCGGCCGGCAATACGCCGGCAATGGTTTCCCGCGCCCAGGCCAGGGCCGGCCAGGTGTAGACGGTAAGGGTGTAGCCCACCTCGATGGAAAGGTAGTACATCAGGTACATGACGGCGAAGAGGATGGGATAGCCCCATATTCTATGGCAGATAACAGCGTCCGCTTTGTCTGAAAAGGTGGCGCCGCCTTCGTCCGGGGAATGGACGCACTCGTCGGCTATGGCTGCGGCGGCTTCGTAGCGCCGGCGTTCTATGAAAGAGTCAGCGGTCTCGTTGTGTTCCTTGGCGAATGCAGCGCGCAAGGCGTCGGCCAGTTCGAGTATTGCGCCAGTTTCGCCTGAGGGCTTGGCCAGTGTTTCGCGAATGACTGTGTCGTCCTCCAGCAGCTTGACCGCCACCCAGCGCCGCGGGGCGGAGAGGGCCGGCGCTTCTTCCAGCTTGTGCTCCAGCCGGGAGATGGAGTGTTCCAGCGATCCGTAGTCCAGCCGCAATGCGTCAGGCGCAAGCTTCTCTTGCAGTACGTTGGCCAGGGCCTGCTTCAGCTCATTCTTGCCGCCGCCCTTGCGGCCCACAGTTGGGACCACCGGCGCGCCCAGCTTCTGCGACAAGGCGTCCACGTCTATGGTCTGGTTGCGGGACTCGGCCACATCCATCATGTTCAGGGCCACCACTACAGGCGCGCCCATCTCCAGCAGCTGAAAGGTCAAAAAGAGATGCCGCTTCAGGTTCGAGGCGTCAGCCACGTTGAGGACCGCGGCCGGGTTCTCGGTGAGGATGAAATCGCGGGCCACGCGCTCTTCCAGGGAGTAGGACGTCAGGCTGTAGGTTCCGGGCAGGTCCACAAGCTCAACGCTGTTCCTGTTCAGGCTGAATGCGCCGACCTTTTTCTCCACAGTGACGCCGGGATAGTTGGCCACATGCTGCCGGGCGCCGGTGAGCATGTTAAAGACCGTGGACTTGCCGGCGTTTGGCTGCCCGGCCAGGGCTATGAGAAGTTTTTGCGGCATAGCTGTCTCTTTTCCGGGAAGGGCCGGGAGAAAGTCCTTTTGAAAAGGGTTAGTTCCCAGGAGCCTGTTTCTCAGAATTTTTTGATGCGTTAGGGTGCATTGCGTGTCTGAGTGAATTTATAAAATTGAAATTCATTCTCAATCTAATGACAATAAAAAGACGCCGAACAGCAAGGACCCGGCGTTACGAATATTCAGTTAAGTTGCTGCACGAGCACTTTGCCGGCCACGCCGCGTTCCACCATGAGACGGCTTTCACCCACGGAAAGCAGCAGGGGGCCGAAGCCCGGGTTGGCCACCACCCGCAGCCGGGAGCCCGGAATGAGGCCCAAAGACGCCAGCCGGCAGCGGGCTTTGCAGCCAGCCTGCACGCCGCAGACCTCGGCAGTGGAGCCCGGCTTCAGGCTGGCCAGGCAGCCGTTCCCGTTTCCGTCCGCCAGTGCGGCGAGTGTGTCCGCTTGGCCTTGTCTGCGTCGGTTCATGAAGCGCATGGGGTTCTCCTGTGCTGTGTTTTTGTTTTTGAATTTCATTTTCAAAATCATTAAGGAGCTTCTACCCGCCGCCAGGGGGGAATGTCAAGCAGTTTCCAAAAAAAATTGAAACCCCTACAGCAGTAACATTTGAGACGGTTGCGGGGAGGACTGGAAGCGGGCCCAAATCCGCCGCTTGACAGACCAGGCCGGGCAACCCGGCTACAGGTCAGGGAGGAGTTGCCTCAGGTCAATACACGCGCGATATGGTACATCAATAGGTCATAGCGCAGGGGCGGCCATTGCGCTCGCCCGCCCCAATGCTCTTCTTGATGCTCCATTGAGCATGGCGGCGGCGCCCCGTTGGTGATAGATTTGTGCTTGCAAACGCATTGTATCTGTTTGCTTCGCCGCAGCATTTGTCCTTCGCGCGGTGTTCGCTGCTCTGCGAAAATGCAGTGACCGTCATTTTTTCTGTGCCCTGTTCTCATACTTGGCTTGTTTTTTTCTTCGTGTTATCCCCTAGGCGATTACATCATACAACTCAGGAGAATAATTTATGAAAATAGGCATTCCCAAGGAGATCAAGACCCTGGAGAACCGCGTGGCTATGACCCCGGGCGGGGTGGAGGCGCTGGCGCGCCGCGGGCACGAGGTGTTGGTGGAAACGGGCGCTGGGG
>CAYTSA010000105.1:5768-12025 GCA_964440345.1 uncultured Desulfovibrionaceae bacterium
ATCAAGGTCAAGGAGCCCATAGCCGAGGAGTACGGTTTTTTGCGCGAGGAGTTGCTGCTGTTTACCTACTTGCATCTGGCGGCGGACAAGGACTTGACCGACGCTTTGCTGGCTTCCAAGACCACGGGCGTGGCGTACGAAACCGTGGTGGGCCCTGACGGTTCGTTGCCTCTGCTCACGCCCATGAGCGAAGTGGCCGGCCGCATGGCCACGCAAGTTGGCGCGCACTATCTAGAAAAATCCCAGGGCGGCCGGGGCATTTTGCTGGGCGGCGTGCCTGGGGTTTCTCCGGCTACGGTGGTCATACTGGGCGCTGGAGTGGTGGGCGCCAATGCGGCAAAGATAGCCGTGGGCATGGGCGCGCGGGTGGTCATATTGGATATAGACCACAACAAGATGCAGTACCTGGACGACGTGTACCAGGGCCGCTTGACCACAGTCAGCTCCACTGAGCCGAACATCCGCCAGTACGTGGCTGAGGCTGACTTGCTCATAGGCGCAGTCCTGCTGCCCGGGGCCAAGGCGCCCAACCTGGTGACCCGGAACATGCTGAAGACCATGAACGAAGGCGCGGTCATTGTGGACGTGGCCGTGGACCAGGGCGGCTGCGTGGAAACCATCAAGGCAACCACCCACAAGGAGCCGACGTATATAGTGGACGGCGTGGTGCACTACGGCGTGGCCAACATGCCCGGCGCGGTGCCGCGGACGTCCACCTTTGCCTTGGTGAATCAGACGCTGCCCTACGCCCTGCGGCTGGCTGCAAAGGGCATGGACGCCCTGCGCGAGGACCCGGGGTTCGCCGCCGGGCTGAACACCTACATGGGCGCGCTGACCATGCCTGCGGTGGGCGAGGCCTTTGGCATGGCCTGCGCCGGCCCGGCAGAGGCGCTGCAGTAGCACTGCAAGGAGCTGACCATGAAGCGGTTAACCATGAAGCGGCTGGCCATGCAGCGGCTGGCCATGCAGCGGCTGGCCACAGGAGTATCGCTGGCGTTGATTCTTGTCTGCATGACTGCGGTTGGCGCAGCCTTTGGCGCTACGGATGTGATAACTGTTGGCGTTGCCTCAGACATCCGCACGCTGGATCCGTCCATATCCATGGACAACTTTGACCGGCGGCAGATTTATCCGTGCTACGACCGGCTTGTGGCGTACAAACCCGGCTGCACGGAAGTCACGCCGTCTGCGGCTGAGTCCTGGTCCGCCAGCGAGGACGGCCGGGTCTGGACCTTTCGCTTGCGCAAGGGGATAGCCTTTACCGATGGTTCGCCTCTGGACGCCAAGGCCGTGAAGTTTTCCCTTGAACGGACCCTGCAGCTGGGCAAGGGCCCTGCGGACACGCTGAGCGCTATCAAATCTGTAAAGGTTGTTGATGCTTACACGGTACAGATAACGCTGCACGCGCCCTTTGGGCCGTTCATCCAGACCTTGGCGACGAGCGCGGCGTCCATCATCAACCCTGCGGTGATGGAGCACGAACAGGACGGCGACCTGGCCCAGGGCTGGCTCACCAGGCATACTGCCGGTTCTGGGCCTTACCGGATGGCGGAATGGACGCCAGGCCAGCGGGCCGTGCTCGAATCCCGGCCGGACTATTGGGGCGGCGCGCCCAAAACGGCCAAGGCTGTCATCCGGTTTTTGCCGGACGTCAACGAACGGCGAATGGCGTTGGCGCGCGGGGAGGTGGACATCGCCGAGAACATTCCGCCGTATTATGCTTCCGGGCTGGGGCTGGAGCCTGGGGTGGTCGTACGCGAATACCCCTCGCAACTGGTGGAGTACGTATATCTGAATACGCAGAAGCCGGCTTTGGCTGACCGGCGGGTCCGCCAGGCCCTGAGCTACGCCACGGACTATGAGGGCGTTATCAAGCTGGTGCTGGAGGGCGACGGCGTGCAAATGCGCGGGCCCGTGCCCCAGGGCATGTGGGGGTATGACGCGGAGGCGCACCAGTACTCCCGGGACGTGGACAAGGCCCGCAAGCTGCTGGCTGCAGCCGGGAGCGAGAATCTGCAGCTGACGCTTATCTATTCCGAACGCCGGCCCGGCTGGAGCCAGATAGCCCGTCTTCTGGAAATGAATTTTGCCGACGCCGGGGTGGACTTGAAGCTGGAGGAGCTGCTCAACCCGCAGTTGCGCGACCGGGTGGACAAGGGCGATTTTGAGCTGTGCCTGGGCGTGTGGAGTCCGGACTACGCCGACCCGTCCATGTTCATGAATTTCTGGTTCGACTCCAACAACTGGGGGTTGCCGGGCAACCGGGCGTTTTACAAGAATGGCGAGGTTGACGAGCTGTTGCGCCAGGCGCTGCGGCTGAGCGATCCTGGCGAGCGGGCAAAATTGTATAGCCGCGTCCAGGAAATCGTTGTCCAGGACGCGCCGTACATCTTTTTGCACCAGGTGAACGCCGTTATTCCCATGCGGGAAAACGTGAAAGGCTACACGTACAACCCCATGCTGGAGTCGATGTACATCTTTCAAGACATGTGGAAGGAATAACGCCTCAGCAGCGTGGGCGATGGAGATGATATGGACTACGAAGGAAACGCCATAGTCTATTGCGAGGGGCTTTTTGGCGTGCACAACGGCAAGACCGCCCACGGCCTGGTGCGCCGCAGCCGGCGCTACAAAGTGCTCAGCGTGGTGGACTCCTTGTTGGCCGGGCAAGACGCCGGGGAAGCGCTGGACGGCCAGCGCCGGGACATCCCCATTCTGGCCTCGCTGCAACAGGCCATTGACGCGGCCCGGGAGGCCGGGGAGGCGCCCACACACTTTGTGGCGGGCATGGCCACCCAGGGCGGCGTGTTCCGGCCCCAGGACAAGCAAGCCATACGCCAGGCCCTGGAACAGGGGCTGCACGTGGTCTCCGGCCTGCACGACTTTTTGACTGAGGATTCAGAATTAATGCAGCTAGCCGCGGCCAGTGGCGTGTCTATTACCGACGTGCGCAAGCCCAAGCCAGTGCAAGAGCTGCATTTTTTCACCAACCGCATCAGCCAGGCGCAGAGCTTTCGCATTGCCGTGCTGGGCACGGACTCCGGCCTTGGCAAGCGAACGACGGCTTACGCCCTGGCCGACGCCTTCAATGAGCGCGGCGTCAAGGCCGAGATGGTGGGCACGGGCCAGACAGCCTGGCTGCAAGGCGCCCGCTACTCCATTTGTCTGGATGCATTGATCAACGATTTTGTTTCCGGCGAGATAGAACACGCCGTGTGGTCGGCCTGGAAAAATGAGCAGCCGGAGATAATTTTTATTGAGGGCCAGGGCAGTCTGCTTAACCCCGGCTATCCTGGCGGTTTTGAGATTCTGGCTGCGGCCAAGCCCCACGCCATTATCCTGCAGCATGCCCCTGGCCGCAACTACTACGAATGTTTTGAGGATTACCCCATTCATTCTTTGGAGCACCAAATAAAGGTTCATGAACTGATAGCCGAGCGGCCGGTCATTGCCGTGACCACCCGGCCCCAGTGGCTGACTCTGGAGCAGGAGGACGCCGCCTGCGAGCAGATTCGCCAGGCCACGGGCCTGCCGTGCATGAACGTGCTGCGCCACGGGCCAGAGGAGCTGATGGACGTGATTCTTAAACACATGCAGAAAACCCCTGGAGCCTGAATGCGCATAACCAGCATTGCAGCAGAGATAGTGGAAATGGGGCTGGTGGAGCCCTTTGTTATTGCCTATGAAACCTTTACCACGGCCGCGAACGTGTTTGTGCAACTGGAGACAGACACGGGCCACGTGGGCGTGGGCTGCGCCGGGCCGGACGCGCACGTTACCGGCGAAAGCTGCCAGAGCATTCGCGAGGATATTGTCAACGAGGCCGAGCCGGTGCTACGCGGCGCCGATCCGCAGCGCTACGGCCTGCTGCTGGCCCAGCTGCGGGCGCAAGGCCTGGGCGGACGGCCTGGCGTCATGGCCGCCCTGGACATGGCCCTGCTGGATCTGTGCGCCAAGGCCGCGGGCTTGCCCCTGTGGCGGATGCTGGGCGGCTACCGGGCGTCCATGGTCACGTCCATGACGCTTTCTATCCTGGACCTGGAAGCCACGGTGGAGAAAGCGAAACACTGGGCCGGCCAAGGATTCAAACGATTGAAAATAAAAGGCGGTCTGGACTACAAAGAAGACGCCCGCCGGGTGCGCAAGGTGCGTGAAGCCGTGGGCCCGGACCTGGGGTTGTGCTTTGACGCCAACCAGGGATTCACCCCGGCCCAGACCCTGGATTTCGTCAACCGTTCGCGTGAGGCGCAGCTGGAGTTTGTCGAGCAGCCTACGAACAAGCAGTTTATGGGCTGCCTTATTGAGGTGGCGGCAGTGTCACTGACGCCGATCATGGCGGACGAGTGTATGCTGGGCCCGGTCGACGCTCTGGAGCTGGTCCGGCGCAACGCCTGCCACATGATAAACATCAAGTTGATGAAGGTAGGGGGAATCGCGGCCGCAGGCGACGTGGAGTCAATAGCCCGGGCCGGGGCTTTGCCGGTGATGACGGGCTGCATGAGCGAAGCTGCTGTGGGCATAGCTGCGGGCTTGGCCTTTGCGCTGTCCCGTCCGTCTGTGGCGTATGCGGACCTGGACGGCAGTCTGGATTTGACAGATGATCCCACAGCCGCGGCGGTTACGCTGCAGGACGGGGTGCTGTTCCCCTCGCAAGAGCCCGGGCTGGGCATACGGAGCGTGTTCTGATTGGCGGCCTCTTGGAGAGGAAATTGTAACGCGAAGGAGCGAATTATGGATGTGCAGAGCGTGCAGATAGAAAAGCCGGAAGAAATGAACTTCATCTTCGGCATGTCCCACTTCATCAAGACGGTGGAGGACATTCACGAAGCCGTGGCAACCGCCGTGCCTGGGGCCAAGTTCGGCCTGGCCTTTTGCGAGGCGTCCGGCCCCTGTCTGGTGCGGACCACCGGGACCGACGCAGAGTGCATAGAGCTGGCGGTCCAAAACGCCCAGGCCATTGGCTGCGGGCACTCCTTTATTCTGTTTATGAAGGACATGTTTCCCATCAGCATTTTGAACACGGTGCAGGCCGTGCCGGAAGTGGTGCGCATTTTCTGCGCCACAGCCAACCCGGTGCAGGTGCTGGTGGCGCAAACAGACCTGGGCCGCGGCGTAGTGGGCGTTGTGGACGGCTACAGCCCCAAAGCCGTGGAGACAGAAGACGACGTAGCCGCCAGAAAGCAGTTTCTGCGCACCATTGGCTATAAGCTGTAGAGTCAGGCGCAACGCAGCCGTTTTGCTTGCTCAAGACTGCAGGTAGACGAGTCTGCCGGTGGTCATGCGCAGCCGGCCGCTGATGAGCTTGGCGATGTTGGTGAGTATTTTCACGCCAATGGCCGGGTGCTTGAGGGTGATGACGTCGAAGTTGGATTTGGAGAGGGTAAGCAGGGTAGACGGCTGCGAAGCCACAGCCGAAGCCGACCTGGGGCCGTCGTCTATGAATGACAGCTCGCCGAAGTGCGTGCCGGCCTTAAGCGTGCAGACAATTTTTTCGCTGGAGTTGCCCAGCTCCTTGGTAATAATGATTTCGCCGGAGATGATAAAGGCCATGAAGTTTTCCTTGTCGCCTTCTTCAAAAACATGCTGGTCCTTGTCGAGCTCAGACACGGAAAAATAGGGGGCGATGGCTTCGATTTCATCCCGGCTGAAGTCCGCTCCCCATTTTGTCTCGTCAAGCATGTCGGCTATTTTTTCTCTGCTGGTCATAACTTCTCCTCATGCATGGTCTCTTTGTCTGTGCTGTTTTCTGTGTCACACGGCGCAACGCACATTTCCCGTTGCTGTTTCCATGTTTCCACGGCTTCCGGAAAAAGCCGGGATGGCGCATCGAATCCGCAGGACCGGCACGCGATCCGGGCGGAGTGTCAGCGGCCTTGCAGTTCAGCCGGCTTTGAGCAAGCCGGGCACTCAAGGGAAGCAGCGCCATGTTGCATCAATGGTTTCCTGTATCACATAGAAATTATGGCTGATTTGCAATACTTGGGATTATAGCAAAGCATCATGCCAAGGTAAATGATAAGGTTGAGGTAGTGTGAATGGCGTAACGCCGCCGCGCTGGAAATGGAGCATGACGCCACTGCCGGCCAAACCCGCGCCCTCGAAGTCCAGCAATGGGTGATCCGCTCCGCGATGGCGGCGGGGGCCCCTTGGCAGCGGTCAACAGAGGCAAGCAGACTACACCTTGTTTTGTGCAGTCAGTGGTTTAAGGTTGGGTGGAGGCCCAGGGGCGCCGGCACGGCTGCACATGAGATTATGAG
>CAYTSA010000106.1:0-11857 GCA_964440345.1 uncultured Desulfovibrionaceae bacterium
TGGAGTAGGCTGTGTCTTTATTTCGCCTGACTCGCTATTTAATTGTCAAAGAACTTTTGCTTACTGATTTTTCGCTTTCTGCCGCCAGAGTCTTCCCCCGCGCAGAAGTGGGAAAGTATGTCTTCTCCATCGCGCTGTCAACTACTTTTTTGCCTTGGCGCGATTTTTTTTTCAGAGACCGCTTCCCCCAATGGGCGAAACGGCTTTCTAGGCAATCCGCCTTCACCTGTCAACAACAAATTCACTCTTTGCTGCTTTTTTTTACGTGCAGCCGCAAGCAACCGATTCCATATCTTTTTTACCTGAAGGCGATGAAACATCTATTGACTTGCACGCCCTCTTCAAGGCACGCAGAAACCATTCAAACCAAGGAGCGCGCAGTGCTTTCGTCGGCAGTCATCAAGGTCAGCCTCAAGGAACCGCCCAAAAAGGTGGTGGACACCGCCAGGTTCATTCAATTATTCGGCGTCAGTCAGGCCCACATCGTACATGTGCGGACGTACAGCAACACCAAAAAATGGGAAAAGGACCGCCAGAAGCTGGCTGACCTGGAAGAACACATCGCCAGCCTGGGCATGCACGTAGAAACACACATCTTTGACGGCCACGTCCCCGCCAAGGTCATTGAAGCTTCCCGCCAGCTGAATGTGGACTGCATCGGTATTGCTTGGGTGCAGAAGCCGGTCTTGCGCAACGCTCTGCTGGGCAGCATTGACGTTGATATTCTGCGCATGAGCGACATACCAGTGTGCATTTACGACCGGCCTTTGATCAGCAAGGCGCCAAAGCTGGAGAAGGTCCTCTACGCCACAGATTTTCAAGCCACCGACGCCAACGTCATGCCCTATCTGCAGAACAAAGATTTCCAAGCCCACACCTTATATCTTTTACATGTAGGCGAACGCGCGCCTGATCCAGTTACGGAGAAGGCCCGCCGGGAAAAGGCGCGCCACAATTTGGAGCGGCTGAGCAACGAGTGCCGGCGCGCTTATGACAATGTGGAGTTTTACGACACCGTGGGCAGCGTGCGGCGAACCATAGTCTCCTGGGCGAACGCCAAGGGCGTGGACCTGATCGTGATAGGCAAGGCCGACAACCCGGACGTGATAGAGCAATTGACTGGCTCTGTGGCTGAGTTTCTGCCGCACAAAACCAAGTGCAGCGTTTTCATCATTCCTGGCTTCACCCGCAAAAACGGAAACGAGCATGAACAAGCTGAAGGATAACCTGGTATTCATCATCTCCCTGGCCATTGTAGCCGGGCTGGCGGCAGCTGGCGCCGCGGCCCCGGAGGGGTTGGACATGTGGACGGCCTGGCTGCACCGGGCCATCATTGTCCACTGCGGCTGGGGCTACCTGTTGGCTGCGTTCGGTTTTCTGGTGTTTTCTCTGGGCTTTGCCTTTAGCAAATACGGCAAAATCAAGCTGGGCGCTGACAATGAAAAGCCCCGTTTTTCGTATTTCGGCTGGTTCAGCATGCTTTTTGCCGCGGGCATGGGCATCGGCCTCATTTTCTGGTCCGTGGCCGAGCCCATGAGCCATTACCTGAATCCGCCGGCGCACATACCGCAGCGCTCTGGCGAGGCCGCGGCCTTTGCCATGCGCTATTCGTTCTTTCATTGGGGCGTGCAGCCTTGGGCAATATATATTGTCATGAGCCTTTCCATTGCCTACTTTTCCTTCCGGCGCGGCATGCCGCCGCTCATCTCCAGCTGCTTCTATCCGTTGCTGGGCGACCGAATCTTTGGCCCGGCCGGCTATTGCATTGACATACTGGCGGTGTTTGCCACGGTCTTCGGTATTGTCACTTCTCTGGGCCTGGGCGCAGTGCAGATAAACACCGGGCTCGGCGCCATTTTTCATTTTGAACCCAGCTTTACCAGTACCTTGATCATCATCGCTGTGGTCACGGTGCTGTTCATGATATCCTCCATGACCGGCCTGGACAAGGGCATACAGATATTGAGCAAAACCAATGTAATGCTAGCAATTGCCGTATTACTCTTCATGCTTGTGACTGGCCCGACCACGTCCATATTCGATATCTTTACCAGCACGCTGGCTGATTATTTATCATCCCTGCTGACCATGAGCCTGTCCACAAATCCCTTTCAGGGCTATGAGTGGACGCGGGACTGGACGCTCTTTTACTGGGCGTGGTGGATATCCTGGTCGCCGTTTGTGGGCCTGTTCGTGGCCAGCATATCCAGAGGCAGAACCATCCGGGAGTTCATTCTTGGGGCGCTGCTGGCGCCCACGTTGCTCACGTTTGTCTGGTTCAGCGTATTTGGCGGCGCGGCCTTTCACCTGGAGCTGCACCAGGGGGCGGACATTGCCGCAGCCGTGGCCGAGGACGTTTCCACCGGGTTGTTCAAAGTTTACGCGCACTACCCCATGGGCGAGGCGCTGACCCTGACCACCGTTGCTTTGCTTGTTGTTTTCTTTGTCACGTCTGCAGATTCGGCCACCTTTGTGCTGGCCATGATGACCTCCGGGGGGCTGGAGAATCCGCCAGCGCTCAAAAAGCTGATCTGGGGTTTAACGGTCTCGGTTACAGCCGGCGTGCTGCTCTTTTCCGGGGGCTTGGACGCACTGCAGCGCATGGCCATAGCTGCAGCCATGCCTTTTACCATCATCATGGTTCTGCTCTGCCACAGTCTTTATAAAGGCGTGCGCTATGAGTTTACATACGAGATGGACGGAGAGGAAAAATAGCATCACCAGTTAGGAACTTGTTATCCAGATTCGAACATTTTTCCACAATTGGGCTTGCGCTTGAAAGGTGCAACTGATAAATATATTTAGAACTTATTACCTTTTATCAACCACTGTCATTGAGAGTTTCACTGTCAAGAATGTACCCAACACAGCAAACGGCATTCCCATGCACGACAGCCCCCCTATCCGCACCTCAGCTCCTGACGGAGGTTCTGGTCTTTCCAGCGGCCAACGCACCAATCCGTTGAGCTTGCTCATTGTCGTTCCTTTTGCTGCCTTGATAGTGCTTTCCGTGGGCGCAGCGGCGTGGTTTGCCTTGAACAACGGCCGCACGGCTGTGCATGTTGTGGCCCAGCAGATACGCACAGAGGAGCTGGCCCGGGTCCGGGACAAGCTGGCCGATTATCTGCAAACGCCGCTTTCCGTGAATGAGTCCAACGCCCACGCCATGCGGGCCGGCTTGTTGCGGCTGGACGACACAGTCAACGTGCAGCGCTATTTTTACGCTGTGGTCAAGGCGAATCCTTCCCTGGCGTATTCTTTTTTCGGAACCACGGAAGGCGAATTCTACGGGGCTCGGCGCTTGCAAGACGGCGGCTTGCAAATTGTCCGCGCCGGCCAGGTCACGGGCGGGGATTCGCACAATTTTTCCACCAATGAATATGGCGACGCCCTGGAGCTTGAACAGGTCTACAAAAATTTCGACCCGCGCACCCGGCCCTGGTACAAGACCGGCGTTGCCGCGGGCGGGCCGGTCTGGACGCCCATTTACCGCCACTTTGTCATCAAAGACTTGGCCCTGACCGCGTCCCAACCTTTTTACGGGCCAGACGAAGAGTTGCTCGGCGTCTTTGCCGTGGATTACGTGCTGGACCAAGTGCGCGATTTTCTGCAGACAATTGACGTCAGCGACCACGGCGAGGTCTTTGTCATGCAGACGGACGGGAACCTTATCGCCTCCTCCACGGCGCTGGACAAACCCATGTTTAAGGAAACGGACGGCAAGTTTCTGCCATTGCGGGCGGACGATTCCGGCTTGCCGCTGGTGGAAGCTGCAGCGCGTGTTCTGGAGGAGCAGGAAGGCGGCCTGGCCGGCGTGGGCGAGCACGATCTGCTCTCCTTTGAGCTGAACGACGACACCATGTACTTGCAGGCTGCGCTTTTTGAGCCGGCTCCCGGGTTGCAGTGGGTGCTGGCGGTGGCGGTGCCGGAGTTCGACTTGATGGGCCGCATAGACGCCAACACCCGCCAAGTGATCGGCGCCATAGCCGCAGTTCTCCTGCTGGCTGTCGCATTGGGCGTATACATTGCCAAGCGCATCGCCGCGCCCATAGAGGGACTGAGCCAGGACGCCGACACGTTGGCCCAGGGAGACTGGACCGTGTCGCCCCGCCCGACGTCCATTAGAGAAATAGACAAACTTTCCAGCGCCTTCCTGTCTATGGGCGGCCAATTGCAAAGCTACTTTGCCGCGCTTACGGAACAAAAAGAACTGATTGAGGCTCAAAACCAGGAGCTGGAAGAACGCGTGGCCGAGCGCACCTCCAGCTTGAACGACGCCAACAGCAGGCTACGGGCGTTTTTTGAAAACATCCCGGGCCACATCAACATAGTGGACACGGAATTTCGCATTATCGGCGTCAGCCGGGGTCTGCTGGAGGCATTTGGCATTGAGGACAGCGAAACCTTACTGGGCCGCAAATGCCATGAGGCGCTACAAGGAAAGCTCAGTACGTGCGACCAGTGCTCATTGACTGAATGCTTCAGGACGAAACAACCCGCTGTCCGGTACTCCACGCCAGAAGAGGAAGAAAGCACCGGCAAGGCCCTGCAGATATACAGCGGTCCCATACTGGACAACGAGGACAATGTCATAGGCGGCATGGAATACGTGGCGGACATAAGCGATCTGCGGGCCATGGAAAAGCAGTTGATGGCGGCCAAGGAAGCAGCGGAGGCGGCCAGCCTGGCCAAGAGCGTGTTTCTGGCCCGCATGAGCCACGAAATACGCACGCCAATGAACGCCATACTGGGCATGGCCGAGCTGACGTTGCAGACACGGCTTGCGAACGACCAGCGGGAATACCTGGAAACACTACAAAGCTCTGCAGAGCATTTGCTGGCCATCATCAACGACATATTGGACCTTTCCAAAATTGAAGCCGACCGGCTGGAACTTTCTCCCGAAAATTTTGAACTGCGCAAATGCCTGCAGGCCACCATGCACACCCTGGAGCACCAAGCACAAACCAAAAACCTTGTGCTTACGTCGCACGTGGACGAAGACGTCCCGGACGTGCTACGCGGGGACCAGGCCAAGCTGCGGCAGATTATTATTAACCTGACTGGAAATGCTATAAAATTTACTGAAACCGGCTCTGTGGCTGTGAACATTCACTCAGCCCTTCCGGACCAGGTGGAAAGCGAAGTTGACGCCCAGAGCGCAGCGCTGCAGTTCCGTGTAGAAGACACTGGCCCTGGCGTGCCAGAGGATGCCCGCGAATCCATCTTTAACGTCTTTACCCAAGCTGAAGGTTCCGCCGCACGCCGCCACGGCGGCACGGGCCTGGGCCTGGCCATCAGCCGCCGGCTTGTTGCCCTGATGGGAGGCAACATATGGGTGGAAGAAAGGCCTAGCGGCGGCAGCATTTTTGTTTTCACCGTGGTCTTGGCCCTGGGAGACCCGGCGCGCTTGCCGCAACAGTCCGCATATGACTGCGTCGAGCCCGTCGCTTCCGTAAAACCGTTACGCATTCTTGTGGCGGAGGATACGCCAGTAAACATTCGCCTGACCGTGCAATTTCTAAAACGGCTGGGACATGAAGCCAGTGTCGCCCACAATGGCCAGGAAGCACTGGACTCCCTGAAATCCTTGGACTTCGACCTGGTTCTCATGGACATTGAGATGCCGGACATGAACGGACTGGAAGCCACCAAGCGCATCCGCGCCGGCGAAGCCGGCGGGCGCAACGTCAACATTCCCATCATTGGTCTGACCGCCCACGCTTTGAGTGAATACCGGGAAAGAGGTTTGGCTGCCGGCATGAACGACTATGTATTCAAGCCGGTCAGCTTTGCCCGGCTGCGCAGCGCCATCTCCAGAGTTATGACCCATTGTTTGCTTTCTCAGAGGACGGAGAACTGCGCTGTTGCACCTGATGATGCGCCTGTACTGGACTTGGATCAGGCAAGGCTGCGTTTCGGCGGCGACGACGATCTGCTGCTGGACGTAGTGGCGCAATGCCTCACAGAGCTTCCGGACAAAATGGACGGATTGAAGACGGCAATTGACGCACACGCCGCGAGTGACGCAGCTATTGCCGCGCATTCGCTCAAGTCCAATCTTTCCACCATAGGCGCCCAAGAGGCCATGCTGGCGGCCATGCGTCTGGAGAAGGTCCTGATGCAGCCAGACGATGGCGATGCAAGCGAGCTTGTGGGCCAGTTAGAAGTTTGCCTGGAGCGACTGCAGGCGCAGGCGGCGGACATCATTGCCCAGACCCTTGGTCAAAAAGGCTGCGCCCCGGACCGCAGCGACGCCATCGCCAAGCTTGCCGACACACTGCAAAAGGAAACGGGGCGCTTCCAATCCTGACGCGGCCCTGATCACCCGCCCAAAAGACACAAATCCTCGGTGTGTTGGAAAAACCAAACAGATAGATTGCGCACACAATCATATATGCATCGCCAAAAAGGCGCCGCCGCCATGCTCGATGGAGCATCAAAAGCATTAGGGCGGGCGGCCGCAATGGCTGCCCCTGCACTATGACGTATTGATGTACGTATAGTGCGTGCACTGATCTGGGCCAACGCGTCCCTGGCCTGTAGCCGGCAGGCAATGGATTCTGGGGCGCCCTACGGCATTGTCTTCACCCCGGCTTTGTGCCACAGTGTACAAGACCGGCACACTTCTGACGCTCAAGGCCTACCCCGCATGGACCATCCATATACTTCTGACGCTGAACCGCCCCCCCAAGAACGGGAGCTGCAGCACAAGCAACGCCACTTGCATGTGCTTGGCGACGCTTGGAACGAATTGCGCGGACTGGACGACCCTTCTGACGTCATGGACGCTTTCTTGCTGCTGGTTTTGGGCGGCCTGGGAGCGGCCAAGGGCTTTGCCATCCTTGCAGACCCTGCGTCGCTGCAAGCGAGGTTGTACCACAGAGGCCTTGAACAGCACGAGCAGGAACGGCTTACCCAGCACTTTGCCGACCTGCGCCACGGCAGGCTGGCGGACATGCTTTGCCTGGACGCGCCGCCCCCTGCAGGAGTGCAACTGGCGGCCCGCAACGTTCCGGGGGACCCCACAGTGTTTCCCGAGGGCACGTCCATTCTGGCGCGCTACAGCCTGGAGCCGGGCTGCACCGGCGTGGTGGGCCTGGGGCGCAAACTCACGGATGCGCCTTATTCCGACGCTGACGCGGATCTGTTGCTGGGCCTGGCTAATCATATGGCTGCAGCCCTTAACCGCGTTCTGGCGGCCCGAAGCCTGACTTCACTTAATCAAGATTTGGCTCGGCGCAATGAGATGCTGGAACAAACCCTGGGCAGGGCTATTGCCGCCCGGGCAGAGCTGGACCGCCAGCTGTGGCGGCTGAACACCTTGTATGACGCCACGCTAGAGTTGGGACCGATGCAAGAGCCCCACGCCGTGATGGATGCTTTTCTGCTTTTGCTGACCGGCGTATTCAGCTTGCGCGAAGCCTATGTGCTGTCGGCTCCCAGCAGCGCCGCTGCGGACAGCGAAATTGCCTTTGCCTGTCGGACAAGCACAGGAGACCAGCCAACCGCCCCGGGGGCAGAACAGGTCAAAAACTTCCTTTTTCTGTGTCTGCAGGCTGCAGACTTTGGATTGCTTACCCCCATGCGCGGCCAGGTGCTGGAACCCGGTGTTTTTGCTGACCTGCCTGAATCCGCCCAAGCTCCTTTGCCCACCTCTTTGGGCGTATTCTTCCGCCTGGACGCAAACCATCTGGGCTTCATCGGCCTGGGCGAACGCATCACGGGCGAACCATACTCTGAAAACGACCGCGAGCTGCTGCTTACCCACGCCGGCAATTTTTTCGTTTTTTTCAACAACGCCAAAGCGTTCAAGACCATTGGCGGACTGAATGAGGACCTGGCCCGGCGTAACCAGGAGTTGCAAACAACCATAGAAGAACTTACGGCCAGCCGGCGGCGCATCGAAGTGCTGGAACGCGCCGGCGACCAATTAAAATCTCTTGTGCAGCACGAAACCGCCCGACTGGGCAAGGTCACCTGGCTGGACGTGGTTCTGGTGCTGGCGGCGTCTGTCTGCATAGGCTTACTGTTCAATATGGCAAACCCCAACAGCGTGGACGTCATCCCTCCCTCCTGGCTACGGCCAGCCTCCAAGGCTGTTTCTCTGGACCAGGCCAAGGCGGCGTATTACCACCGAAACGTTGCCGGGCATGAAGCCGTCTTTGTTGACGCCAGGCCAAGCCAACTTTTTGAGGAAGAACACATTGAAGGCGCCGTGAATCTGCCGCCCTCGCTTTTCGACTTTGTCTATGCCATGAACCTGGCGGATATGGACCGTGACCAGATGATCATCGTCTATGGCCGCACCATTTCCAGCCGCTACGACGAGGACGTGGCCCACCGGCTGGGCCAGCAGGGCCACACCCGGGTCATGGTTCTGCCGGACGGGCTGGAGGCGTGGAAAGCGATGGAGCTTCCCGTAGCCTCAGAGTAGCTACAGCGACAAAGCACCTTTCGCTTGCAGTTGACTGTCCTTGCGCGTGACTGTCCTTACTCGTTGCCTGCTGGCTATGCTTTTGTTAACATGTTCTGCATAGGCTCTGTTACAAGCAATCTTTATCCTGGAGTAGTCCATGGTCAGGTGTACCTTCACAGCTTGCCGCTTTGTGCCCACTATTGCCGTCATTCTGTTTGCCTGGGCCGTTTTTGCCTCCAATCCGGCATTCGCAGCAGACCATCCTCAAGAAGGCGCCGCCTTGCCTTCCTTTACTCTCATCGCGTCGGACCGCGCCAAAGACAACGTATACTTGGGCGTGCAGGGCGAGACGTTTGCCATGGCCGACTTGCTCGGCAAGGTGGTGGTATTTGAATTAATTGGCGTCTACTGCCCGTTCTGCCACAAGCAGACACCCGTATTCAACAAACTTTTCAAAAAGATAGAGCGCAACAACCTGGATTCTAAGATCAAACTGCTGGCGGCGGCCTCCGGCGCCACGCAAAAGGAAGTGGCTTTTTTGCGCAAGCACTCCAAATACGCCTATCCTGTCATACGGGACGAGGACTTTACGGTCCACCAGGCGTTGGGCGAGCCCAAAACCCCGTTCACCCTGGTGGTGGACAAGGACGGGACTGTCCGGCAGGCCACGCTGGGCGTTATTGCGGATACGGACGAACTCTTTCATTTGCTCAAAGAACTGGCGCAATAACCTCGTCGGCGGTGTACAGCATGGCTTCCAGCGCTTCAGGCTTCCGCCTCATACGGCTGTTGGGCCATCCTTGGCTGGCCCTGGTCTTCCGGCTCTACCTTGGCGGCCTGTTCGTCTACGCCAGCTTTTACAAAATCAGCTACCCTATCGAGTTTGCCAACGCTATTGCCGGCTATCGCCTGGTTCCGTACTGGCTGGTGGGCTTTATGGCTGTGGCGCTGCCCTGGTTGGAGCTGTTTTGCGGGCTCATGCTCATTCTGGGCGTGCGGGCCAAGGCGGCCGCCCTGCTCATCTGCGCCATGACGGCCATGTTCACCGTAGCCGTCATCGTCAACGTGCTGCGCGGCGCCACCATGGGCTGCGGCTGCTTCAGCACGCTGGAGGACCCCATGTCCTGGACTACGGTGTTGCGGGACCTCAGCTGGCTGGCCATGGGCGTGCATGTCTTCTTCTTTGACCGGGTTCTGCAACTGGACCGGATGTTTTTTGCCCAGCTGCATAAGGCGCTGGACCTGTCGCCGGACACTATTGATGCTTGACCGCGCCCGTCTCGTTGCCATTGGACTGCTTGCCGTTGTTTCCCTGACGGGCCTGGCTGGCTGCAGGGACACTACAGCTTTTGCCTCACTGGCTGGGACATACGCCGGCGAGATCAACAACAAAGATGTCCAGCTGCTTCTTTCCCCAGACGGAAAGGGCGAATGGTCGGTGGACTATGAGACTGTTGCCTGCACCTGGGAGCCCATCGAAGGCGGTCTGCTGCTGCGCACTAAAGATGGAGGAGTCATCCTTGCGCAGGCGGATGCAGGCGTGCTGCGGTTGCGCTTGCCAGTGGCCGGAGCAAAAGCAGGCCTCTTGGAGCTGCGGCAACAAGATGAATAGCCTCCCGCGAGGGGCAGTTATTCTTCCAGCAACTTGTGCACTTCTTTTCGCAATTCTTCAGGAGGAAAAAAACCTTTGTGTTCGAATACCTGCATGCCCTTTGCGTCGTAGAGCATGGTGGCGGGTATGGACTGCACCTCCATCAAATCCATGATATCAGCAGACGCGATGAAGACGTCAAAATTAAGGGGATTTTTTTCCAGATATTTCTGCACAGCCTTAGGGTCGAAGTCCAAAGAGACGCCGGCCATGGCCAGTTCGTCCTCAGGCACGTCCTCGCGCATCTTTTTCAAATAGGGCATTTCCTTCAAACAGGGACCGCACCAGGTGGCCCAGAAATTCACCAGCACCACCCTGCCCTCGGCGTCAAGAATATACTGCATCAACTGTCCGTAATCCATGCGCTGGACAGCGTCGGCGCTCTGCACCGGCAAAGGACACATACAGAAAACCACTAGCAGCGTCATGGCGACCAGCCCCCTCAGCTTCCGGGCTGGGTGCAACAGGCGACAACTCGCTATACTATGAAAAGAATAACAGTCTGTTGAAAAAATCCGATTTCGCAGGCTGTTCAAAAAACACGAGGGCAAGACGCAAAAAAAGTTCAAGATCGACGCGTATATCCAATACGCGAGATTTTGAACTTTTTGAAGAAACGCAGCCATCGTGGATTTTTCAACAATCTGATAAGCCATCAGCAGACTATAGCCTATTTGGCAAGCTTTTGCCAGAGCCGCTATCCGGCCTTATCCAGAAGCGCCCGGAGCTGCTCCACCCGCTCGCGGTTCTTGCCAAAATCCGAATAGCCCACCCGGGAGGCGGACCGCACCTGAATCGCTCCTGCTTGAGCGTCGTACAAAAATTCCGCATCGTCCATGAACCGGAAAACAGGCGTCACAAATACTGCGTGCATGTAGGAACCTTCCCGGTTGGCCACGGTTGCGCCGTCCATGCGCTTAATCACAGCCGCCAGCCGGTCCATGGCGGCGGCTTCGCCCGCTGCTGCGGGCAGGGGGTCTATGGCGTGCTTGGAGTCTTTGCTGCAGGAGCAGACGCAGTTCGGACTGTCCGGACAGGGCGCCAACGCGTCGTTGACCACGCCAGGCACAGCGGAATGCGCCTGGGACCAGGCGGCCAGAGCCAGAGGCGCCATGGCAATGGCGGCCAAAAGAAGCAAGAGGAGGGTTTTCATGGATGGAGCATGCCAGGAGTTGCGCCTGAGTTCAACATCCAAAAGAAAAACCTCCCTGGGATATTTACAAGCACTATGACACTGGACAGAAACATATACTGCATATATACAGGAGCAAATTTCAAATCATTCACATATTCCCTTGTGTGTAATAGTGTTGATTTACATTGACACAATAACTTTGGTGTTATAATATGTCAGTAAAGTCTGGTTGGAAGGTGTGCTTGCCGAGGGACATCCTCGCCAATGCAGGCCCCATACCACAAGAACTGAAAGGTTCATTAAGATGCCTGTTGGAATTGATCGAGGAAGTTGGCTTCGAATATCTTGATGCATCCCATGTAACTCAGGTGGAGGGCAATATCTGGACCCTGGCCGTCTCCAACAGCGTACAAACTTTACGGATTTTTGGCCTTCCGTACTATGAAACCTCAGCGTTCATAGTTGTGCACTTGGCTCTTCTTGCCGGCAAGAACCATGAGACGACAATCCCAAGGTCTGAAATTGCAACCACCAAAAAACGCGTGCGAGAACATGTATGAGCGAATTCATATCACTACAGGAATTCACTTCGGAACTATTAAAGGACGACGAATTTCGTAAAGAATATGCACGAATCAGCCCGATTTTCTCT
>CAYTSA010000107.1:0-11826 GCA_964440345.1 uncultured Desulfovibrionaceae bacterium
CCCTGACCTGTAGCCGGCTTGCTTGGTCAGCGCTGGCCAGGCGGTGGATTTTGGACAGAACCGTCGCCCGCTTTCTCCACTATGGGTATGCATTGAATGCACTGCGCCCCGGCCTCGTCGCGCAGATACTCGTAAACACGCTGCGGGCTGTGCTGGTTGGCTGCGTGCACGGCGCAGAGGACGTTGTACTCCACCCCGCAGCGCCGGGCCGCGTCCAGCCCCTGCATGACTCTCTGGTGGGTGGGCTCGCCGGCAGGGCCGCGCCGGTAGGCGTCGTGCAAGTCCGCCGGCCCGTCCAGCCCCTGCATGACTCTCTGGTGGATGGGCTCGCCGGCAGGGCCGCGCCGGTAGGCGTTGTGCAGGTCAGCCGGCCCGTCCAAGCTGACGCCTAGCAAAACGCTGTGTTTGGCAAACAAGTTGCACCAAGCGTCATCCAGCAATATCCCATTGGTCTGCACGCTGTTGTGTACAGTTTTGTCAGGCGGGCAATGCGCGGTCTGCAAGGCAAATGCGCGGCGGTAAAACCCGCGGCCCATAAGCAGCGGTTCGCCGCCCTGCCAGATGAACAGGACTTCCGGGCCCGGGTGCGAGGCGAGATACTCGCGGACGTACAACTCCAACACGGCAGAAGACATGCGCGGCGGCTTCTGCGCCCGGCTGCTGTAATGAGCCAGCTTTGGCTTGTAAAAGCAGTATGCGCAGTCCAGATTGCAGTCCGGGCCTGAAGGCTTGGCCATCAAGGTAAAAGAGGGCGCGCCGCCATTCCCCATTACGTTTTCTCCCGCGCCGCGTTCCGGCTCAGGCGTCCCAGCCCCCGGCGTCCACCAGCACGGCTACGGGGAAAGCGTCCAGCACGCCGCGAATTTCCAGTGAAGGTCCGTCCTTGTCCACAGCAGCCGCAGTCTCGCCGGTGCAGATATTGACCAGCGAATCCTGGCTATTCTCCGGCAGCGTTACGTACGTCTCCGCCCACAGGCCGCCTGTGGGCCATTCTTCGTAGGGCAGCTGGGCAGTAAACCGGGGAATCACGGTCAGGCACATCTCTGTGTCCAGCCGGCGGACAAAGCCAAACAGGTGTTCCGCCAGGCGGCCGCTGAACTGCAACGGCTGGTAGGACCCGCGCATGAACAGGTGTGGACGCTGGTTGCGGGCCGCCAGGCATGCATGGATGAGATACAGCTTCACCAGGCCGTCTTCTGGCTGAGCCAGCATATCGGCCAGCAACGAGGCGCGGTCGGTAGCCATGCGTGTCTTTAGGCTAGCAAGCTTTTTCTCCAGGGCCGCGAAATCCACAGGCCGCCGGTTGTCCGGGTCCACAAAGGAGAGGTCCCAGCCCTCTGCGCCCTGGTACAGGTCCGGCACTCCCGGCGCGGTGAGCTTCACGGCAGTCTGGGCAAGGGAGTTGACCATGCCCAGCCGGGACAGCCGCCGGGCAAAGGGCAGGAACTCCTTCATGAACGCTGTGTTGGGTTTAAGCAGTACGGAGGCAAACATCAAATAAGCCTTCTCGTACACCTCGTCTGGCGAAATCCAGGCCGAGTTCTCCTTGCCTTCGCGTACAGCCTTCACCAGATACTCCTTCAGCCTATCCTCGAACCCGTGCATCTCTTTTTCAGTCAGGGGCCAGGAGCCAAGCATGGCCTGATAGAGAAAATACTCGTCGTTGCGGTCCGGCCCGTATTTGTCCCCAAGCTTGGTCTTGCGCCGTGAATTTAACCGGCTCCAGCGTTTGAGCGCAGCCGCCCACTCGTCCGGCAGCTCGGAGAGCGCGGCCAGCCGCATGCGCGCGTCCTCGCCCCGCTTGGCGTCGTGGGTGGCCGTGGCGTTCATGTCCTGGGGCCAGTTCTTGGCCCTTTCAGCCACAAACTCGTGGAACTGGGCGTCCGTGACGCCGAAACGGTCCGGCTCGCCGCCGACCTCGTTCAGGCACAGCAAGCGATTGTACACATAGAATGCTGTGTCCTCCAAACCCTTGGCCATCAGCGGCCCGGTAACCTGCTGAAAGCGCATGACAAAATATATCCACTTGCGGCGGTCCTCTTCGCTTATGCGCTCGTCAAACTCCAGGAGCAGAAACCGCTCCATGAAATCCAGCTCCAGCCGCAGGTCCGGCTGTTTTTTGCGAGCGCTGCGAATGGCCTTGCGGATGTAGCCCAGGTCTGCAGGCCGGAAGGCGTCGTTGGAAATGTATGTCCGGTAGATGGAAAAATGGACAAGGAGCTCGGTGATGGCTTTTTTCAAGGCGCTGAAGGTAATGTCAAAGCCATGCCGGTCGCGGGAAGAGACCATGTTCACCAACCGGGCCATGTTGTCCACGTCCCCGCCCATGTGCCCGCGGATGATAAGCTCTTTTTTCCGGGCTGTTATTGCCGCCAGACTGCGGCGCATGGATGAAAAGTCCGTGTATATGCGCGAGAAGCGCTTCTCGTTGTCAAGATTCACGAAAAGCCCAGCCGCACGATTCATGAAATCATAGCCAGTGGAGCCCTGAATGGGCCAAAAACTGGGCAGCGGCTCGTCGCCAGTGAGGATTTTCTCAACCACCAGATACGTTTCTGGAGCGTTGTCACGCAGCCGCCGCAAATAGGCGGAAGGGTCGAACAGGCCGTCAATGTGGTCCACCCTCAGTCCGGAGAACCGTCCCTCCTGTGTCATTTCCAGAATTTTGGCGTGGGTGGCGTCAAAGACCTG
Organism: uncultured Desulfovibrionaceae bacterium; assembly: GCA_964440345.1. Classification (GTDB taxonomy): domain Bacteria; phylum Desulfobacterota; class Desulfovibrionia; order Desulfovibrionales; family Desulfovibrionaceae; genus CAYTSA01. Next base: position 2,692 of record CAYTSA010000107.1, read on the forward strand.
CTCCTCGTCCACCCGCAGGGAAATGAGATCATTTACGGAAAAAAAGCGGCGGTAGTTGATCTCCTCTCCAGCCACCTTCCAAAAAGAAAGCCTGAAGTTTTGCTCCCCCAATAGCTTGTCCAGCAGGTCCCAGCGCTCTGGGCCGGGCTCGTCCGCCTGGGTGTTTACAGGCTTGCCGTTAAAAGCGAGCAAGTTGGCTTCCACGTGTTTGCGCACCGCGTCGCTGTCCCGAGACAGCTCGTAGAGCATCCGCTTGATGAAGTATATCTGGTCGTAGCGCTCAGAATCCGGGTCCTCGGCGCCCAGCATCTTCACATTGTATAAAATGCCCATGAGCTTGATGTAGTCTGGATGGTCTCGGCCGAGCTTCTGGCGCAAAGGCTCAAGATTGTGCGTCAGGACGGCGGCGTAGGAGTCTATGCGGATGGGCAGCCGCAGTTCATAGTAGCGCACGGAAAAGCCGTCAGCGCCGAATTCCAGGGATATCTCACCGTTCTCCAAGGTGCGGCCGTAAAAAGAGCCCAGAAACGGGGCGAGCATGCGGCCCTTCATGGATTCGTAGGGATGGTCCCAGTCAATGTCGAAAAATGAATAATATCGGGAAGCTTCACCGTTTTCCAGCACATCCACCAGCATGCGGTTCTCGCCGGATACCGCCATGTGGTTGGGCACTATGTCCTGCACCCAGCCCAGGCCGGCTTGTCTTGCCGCGCCGGAAAGCTCTTTGAATCCTTCCTCTCCCCCCAGCTCCGGGTTGATGACCTGATGGTCGCACACGTCGTAGCCGTGGCTGGAGCCGGGCCGGGCCTTGAAAATGGGCGAGGCGTAGATGTGGCTGACGCCAAGCTCTTTGAGATAGTGCAGCACGTTGCTGCAGGCCGCAAAGTCAAACTGGGGGCTGATTTGCAGCCGATACGTCGCCAGCGGGGTTGCATTCATGGCATTTTCACCTTCAGAAAGTCCGCCAAACGGCCGCAACATTCCAACCGGGAGGCGGCTTCCACGTCGCCGTTGTCAGCCTTTTGGCGCCACTGTAGCAGCTCATTGCGCGAAAGGCTGAAGAATATGTTCTGCGCCCGCCACAGATGCAGGCCCAAGGGGAGCATGCGCAAATGATCCATGGCCTGGCACAGATTTGAGAGCATCTCATTGTCTTCTGGATTCTTCTGCAGCTCGTCCATGCGCGCGTTCACCCACTCTGCAGCAAGATACCCCAGCATGCCTCGCTCCAAATCCAGATTCCACTTGTTGGCTTCTTCAATGCAGTGCCGCAGTTTCTCCGGTTCTATGCGCTCCTGGCTGAAAAGCCGCTTCAGGTCTGTGTTCACCACGTAGGCGGCGGCGTCCAGAAAATGGTGTGGCAAAGGGATGTTCAGCCATTCCAGAAAATTAAGTATTGGATAGTTGCGGTCGTAGATGTCTCGGTAGGAGGCTTCGGCCTGCTCATAGGCGGAGGTAAGCACCTTGTCCACCACCCGCCGCTGGGCGTCGCGGAACAAATGCCAGATGGAATACGTATGCTTGCCGAAGAAATCGTCCATCCGGCGCACAGCCTCAGTGATGTCGCCTCGTTCGAAGGCCTGGCCCAGCACCTGCTCCATTTCGCGGTACGATTCCAGGTCTTGAAAAAAGGTCACTCCGCAGGTCAGGTTGTGGTCCCCGTAGTGGATAACTGCGAACTGGATGGTTGCAGACTCCCGGGTGAGCAAGGAGACAATGCGGGCCTTGCCCGTGGCCAGGCCGGCCACGCCGGCGAGCTCCTTGTGGTATATCTCCCTGGTCACCTCAAACGAGGCCACGTCCCAGTCGTCAGGATCGTCAGAAAAGTATGTTGTCACCGCATAATGAGCGGCCACCCGCAGCAAATCCACCCGGGCCGGCTTGGCAAAGCGTTCAAACACCTCTTTGCCGTTTGTGAATACGTTCGAAGGCGCCTCTTCCAGCATGGCGGCGTATTTTTTTTCCAGAAACTGCCCGGAGAGCTCTTCAGCCAGCTGGATGGCGCGCACCGCGTACTGGATGATCTGTACAGTCTCAATGCCTGAAACCTCATCAAAAAACCAGCCGCACGACGTGAATATTAACTGTGCAAAACGCTGCATCTCCAGCAGCTTCACCGGCGTGGTCAAGTCGTCCGCAGGGGCCTTGGCCGCCCGGTGCTTTTTCAAAAAACCGGCCACGGACTCGGCCGAGCGGTCCATAATGACATGGATGTACTCGTCCCGGGCCTTCCAGGGATCGGCAAAGTACGCCTCCCCTTTGGCTTCGTAGATGTCCGCGCATTGGCTGGAAAGCCAGTTCATGGCCTCGCGCAGGGGCTTGCGCCACTCCTGGGTCCAGCCCGACTTCATGCCGGAGTTGCAGCCGCAGGCTTCACGCCAGCGCTCCACCCCGTGGATGCAGCTCCAGGAGGAATTATCGTGTATTTGCACCTCAAAGGCTGGCGGGTTCGCGGCCAGGTAGGCGCCGTAATTGGTCAACGTTACAGCGCTGTCTTCCTCGATGAGCCGCAGCGCCCAGGAAAGGGCCATTTCCCCGTGCTTGTGATGGTGGCCGTAGGTTTCGCCGTCAGTGGCCACGTGCACCAGTTGGGGCCAGTCCCGGCCATCGTCGGTGAACGCTTGCATCAGCCGGCCCTTGAAGGCTTCGCCGCTTGTGAGCAGGTCGGCAAAGGCCAGTTCCTGCGAGATGGGGCCGTCGTAGAAAAACAGGACAATCTCCCGGCCAGAGGGCAAAGAACACAGATACGGGGCTGTTGGGTCCACGTTGCCGCCGGAAACATCACGCCATTCCTCTTCGCCGATACGCCGCGCCTGGGCGGCCTGGCGGGGCGCCAGGATGGTGTAGAGAATCCCGTTCTGGGCCAGAATGTCCAGTGTCCGCAGGTCCACGGCCGCCTCGGGCAGCCACATGCCCTCCGGGTCGCGACCAAAGCGTTTGTAGAAGTCTTCCAAGCCCCACAAGACCTGAGTTCGCTTGTCCCGTTCGTTGGCCAGAGGCATGATCATATGGTTGTAGACTTGGGCTATTGCCGCGCCGTGCCCCTGGAAAAGCGTGAGACTCTGCGCGTCAGCCTCCACAATGGCTTCGAGCATAACGGGCTGATGACGCTGCATCCAGGAAAGCAGCGTGGGCCCAAAATTGAAACTTATCTTGGCATAATTGTTTACGATATCTTCAATACTTCCGCCATCGTCCAGTATGCGGGAGGCGGCGTTGGGTCCGTAGCATTCGGCGGCTATACGTTCGTTCCAGTCGTGGAACGGGTGTGCGGAATCCTGCAACTCCACTTCATCCAGCCAGGGATTCTCCCGCGGGGGCTGGTAAAAATGCCCATGAAAGCAGATGTATCTATTCATGATGCATTCTTCTCCTGTTGAGTAATCAATAGCGCTGTGCATGGCCCCGGCAGCCGTAAGGGGAACTTCGGTTCTGCGTCCATGGCGCCGTGTTCGGAACACAGCTCCGTGCGCCAGCCCAGGCCGCGGGGAACGAGCGCCGCCGGAAACAAGGCTTTCTTCCTGCCCAGGTTTGCCAGCGCCAAAACCTGGCCATCCTCTGACCAACGGCGCATAAGCAGAGCCTTGCTTCCCTGCAATGCGGTGACTTCCACCCGGTTAAAGTCCTGTACCGCCAGGGCCGGGATATCCCGCCTGCGCTGCAGGCAGGCGGCGTACCACTGCAGCATGGCGGCATGCTGCGGCGCATCAAGCTTGCTCCAATCCAGCTGCGAGCGCCGGAAGGTCTCTTCTGCAGCCGGGTCCGGCGGTTCGCCGCGGAACCGAAACGATTTGAACTCCCGCTTGCGGCCCTTGCGCACCGCCTCCACCAATCCTTCATCCATGTGGCTGATAAAATACAAAAAGGGAGCTTCCTCTCCGTACTCTTCACCCATGAACAGCAGCGGCGTCAGCGGCGCCAGCAGCAGCAACCCGGCGGCCGCCCGAGCCATGGACTCGTCTGTCAGGGTAATAAACCGCTCGCCCAGCATGCGGTTGCCAGCCTGATCGTGGTTCTGGATGCAGGCCACGTGCTGACGGCCACGCATGAGGGCTGGCTCTGCGCCCTGGCTGCGGCGGCGAAAGGGCGAGTACTGGCCGGTGTAGCAGAAGCCTTTTTGCAATGCTGTGGCGATATGTTCTATGCTTCCAAAATCTTCGTAATATCCCCGTTTCTCCCCAGTAGCCAATGCATGTACGGCGTGGTGAAAATCATCGCTCCATACTCCGTCCATGCCCATGCCCCACTGGTCTGCCGGTAGACACAGCCGGGGGTCGTTCATGTCGTTTTCAGCTATCAGCAGCGGCTGCTTGCCATTGGCTTCGCCCCAACCAACCACAGCCAGAGACAGCCGGCGCAAAAAGGGCGAGGGCCGCTGGTCGTAGATGGCGTGCGTGGCGTCCAGCCGCAATCCGTCCACATGATACCGCTCCAGCCAGTGCAAGGCGTTGCCAATGAAAAATGCGTTCACCGGGTCGCTGTCCGGACCGTCAACGTTCACAGCCTCGCCCCAGGGCGTCTTGTAGCGGGAGGTAAAGTAGGGCCCGAAATCGCGCAGATAGTTCCCCTCCGGCCCCAGGTGGTTGTAGACCACGTCCAGAATCACAGCCAGGCCGCGCGCATGGCATCCGTCCACGAAGCGCTTGAACCCCCCGGGCCCTCCGTAGCAATGGGCCACTGAATAGGGATAGGTCCCGTCGTAGCCCCAGTTGCGGCCGCCGGGAAACTGGCACACGGGCATGACCTCCACATGGGTGACGCCCAATTCAGCCAGATGGTCCAGCCGCTCCAGGGCGGCGCCGAACGTTCCTTGCTCCGTAAAACAGCCTACGTGCAGCTCATACAGCACCATCTGCTCCGGGCCGGCCGGACAAAAGCCGGCGTCGGACCAGGCAAACCGGTCATGATCCACCAGCGCCGAAGGTCCGTGCACGTCCTGGGGCTGATAGTGCGAAGCAGGGTCCGCCCGCCGGGTTTCGCCGTCCAGTACATACTGGTACAGCGCCCCGGCCTCCAGCCCTTCCACCTCCGCCGTCCAGAAGCCCTGCCCAGACGGACGCATATCCACCGTGCGCTCCAGCTCAGCCAACTCCAGGGACAGCGTCTTCACCCTGGGCGCCCACACCGTAAAAGCCCACGCTGAAGAGCTGATCCGTCGGTGTCCCACAGGAAGCTGCATAATCGAATGATGGGTGTCGCTTCTGTTTTTCATACTTAAGGTCGTACCAAGAATGACGTCCCGCGTCCAATCTCAGAGAAAGATAGTCTCGTTTCGTTGCTTTTTTCATGAAAATGACATACCTTTTATATTGTGTAAGGTAGTCGTAATTTCAAGCAGTTGACCGCGGACAAAATCGCGGGCCAACAGCGGGGGGGAACGGATGCAGATTGCTGACGACGGCGTGAGCAAGAGCGCCAGAAACGCTGAATTTGAAATCATTGAATTCTTCATCCAGGAAAGCGGCCGGAATGGAGAAAAGGGCCAGACGTCCTACTTTGGGGTCAACGTGGCCAAGGTGCTGGAGGTCATTGAAAACGTTATTGAACACCCTCCAGCGTCCCCGCCTCACCCCAGCTTTATGGGGACCATACCGTTACGCGGACAGGTCCTGCCTGTGTTGGACTTGTCAGTGTGGCTGGGCATGGAAAGGGACAAGCGCGAGCACGAAGTCATCCTGGTCACACAGTTCAACGAACGGCTGGCCGGATTCCTGGTTTCTGGCGTAACCACCATTCACAATCTTGACTGGGAAAGGGTGCAGCCCCCCAGCCAATACATCTCATCAGCCCAGGAAGCCTGCGTCAACGGCGTCATTGAAATGGAAGACCACTTCATCATGATCCTGGATTTTGAGTCCGTGCTCAACGATCTGGACCCAGACTATGCGCCCGCAAACAGCGAAGGCCTGACCGTGACTGCAAATGAGCGCTACCACGCCGTGGTTGCTGAAGACTCCACCATGATGCGGGCCCTGATAAGCCGCAAACTGACCGAAGCGAATTTCCAGACCACAGTGCTGAACACGGGCCAGGACGCCTGGGAAGAGCTGGAAACCCTGGCCGAGCAGGCGCAGCTGGAAAACCGGCCTGTCACCGACTTTGTGCACATCGTGGTCTCAGACGTGGAAATGCCCAAACTGGACGGCTACTCCCTGACCAAACGCATTAAGGAGCATCCCACGCTGGCCAAGCTGCCGGTGATTCTGTTTTCTTCCAACGTCACGGACGAATTGCGCCGCAAAGGCGAAGAGGTCCAGGCCAGCGACCAGATAAGCAAGCCCGAATTCGACACCCTGGCCAGGCGGGCCATTGATTTGATCGAAAAACGCTCATGAAACCGCCCCGCGCCAGCGGGGCCTGAGAATGGGGACGCTCCTGTCTACCTGCGGATTGCACATCAAATTGCAGATTCTGGCGTTACGTCTCCGCCCGGCCCCGCCACAAGGCGAACAAGCTTGCCGTCGTGCTCCTCCAGTCCAGAACGTGGGGAAAACACCATGTTGCGCCCACGTACTTCCAATCTGGCATACGGCAAGCCTTGACGTTCTTCCAGAAAGAGATACCCCGTATGTGCGCCTTGCGGCAGGGGAACGTCCATGCCCAGCCGCAGCCGCCGCTCCCCAAGGATGAACAAATACGCCGCCTTCATGGCGTCGGAAAGAAAGGATTTTGCATAGATGAAATCCGCCGCGCGGACCATGGCCGCCTCCAAGGAGCGGCGCGTAGAGACTACCCTGCTTTCCGGCAGGCCCAGCACCTCCCTCCCCAGATATTCCTCCAGGTCTTCACGCGTCAAACCACGCAGCTTCGGCTGCACTCCTGAAAGAGACATGCGGCTTTTCTGTTCGCCCGCCAGCTGCACCGCCGCCTCACTGGTATAAGGAAACGGCTGCAACTCCTTGAGACGCGGGGAAAGCATGCGCAAGCCCTTTGCTGCGTAAAGCCCCCTGTCGCACGGCGCATAGCTTATGGGGCAACGCATCAGTCAGTCCCCGCCGCCGCAGGCTCCGGCTTCTCGTCCGGACCCAGTTCACGAGCAGTCAGGGCCCCGGCCAGGTCCCCGCCCAGCATGACCAGCTGGGCGAAGCAGTCGTCACAGTCTATCTTGTGGCCCTGCAGAAAATTCTCCAGCATGGCGCCTTCCAGCAACAGACCATTGAGAAACGGGGGAAAGTCGGCGTATTCCTTGCGCATCTGCGAGACTGCAAAGGTCAGAGACACAGGCGCGCCGGAATAGCCTGGAATATATTCCACGGTGCAGCCGCCGTCTTCATGCTCTGTGAGCACCGCAGCGGCGCGGCCGTGCATCAGCAGCAGCGCTCTACGCATGGCCAGGCTCCCCAATATCCCCAGACGCGTCTTCCACCGCCAGGGCCTCGTCCATGAACGGACCTTCCAGCCGCATCCGGATGTTGAGAATCGTAAACAGCCGCAGCAACGTCTCCAAACGGACCCCGCTGCTCATCTTCTCCACATTGTAAATGGCAGATTCGGAGACGCCAGCCGCCTCAGCCAGCTCGCGACGGGAAAGCCCGGCTTTGCGGCGGTGGGTCAACACAGCATGAGCAACAGCAGCTGCAGCATTATTTGCTTCTTTCATGGCAAATTTTCCTGTTCTGCGCACGCAATAGGCTTACAACCAAAACAGGTCAAGGGAAATTGCCCCGATTTAAATAAAATATGTGGCTATGCCGTTAGCTCCGCAACTTGTTAGGCTAGTCCCAAAAAGTCACATATCACAAAAATGCACATAAGAATCCTGGACAATTAGCGCATTTTCGCGTTGAGACAACGCTCAGCCCTGAAACAATGTACCAATTAGTTCAGGAAAATGCTCTAAATGTAGCTGCAATAGCCAAGGGACACTATTCGCTCGTTGCACGCAAGAACCCTGACCGCTCAATCCGGCTGCGTTACACTAGGATAGCTACACGTCCATCATGGCGCCGGGCTCGCCCGTCTTGCGGCCGTCCAGGTCTTGTGTGGCTTGGGGCCATGATTTGCCCTTGAGGCTCTTGTACACTTTGCGGGCTTCGGTGAAGTTGGGGTTCATGCGCAGGGCCATGGCCGCATACTCCAGCGCGTTCTTGTTTTCGTTCAAGAACACATAGGCTTTAGCCATGTTGAAGTAGATGTTCTCGTCGTTTGGGGTCAGCTCCAGGGCCTGCTTGTAGGCTCGAATGGCGCCCTGCACGTCGCCGGATTTGCGCAGCCGCACACCCAGGGTATTGAATGGATTTGGGGCGTTGTTGTCGTATTTCAGGATGTCGATGAAGATTTCCTTCACCTTTTCCATCTGCTCGAACTGGGCGAACAGCACAGCCGCGCGCTTCAGGTTCTGCTGACACTGCTGCAGGTCTCCCTTGCGTTTGTAAGCTTCGGCCAAACCTTGGTACGCTTCGGCAAACACATCGTTTATTTTGACTGCCTTGTGAAACGCGACAATGGCCTTGCCGTATTTCTCTTTCACCAAGTACTTGCAGCCCAGATCGTAGTACTTTTGCGCCTCGTCGCTGGAGGAGATGACCTCCTCGAACTCTTCGATGGCCTCGTCGTACTCCCCGGTCTCCATCATCAGCTTGGCGTCCTGAATCTGGCGGGACTCCAACTCGTTGAACCTGGCCAGTTGCATGGCTGTGTTTATGTGTTTGGAAAATGTTTCGTCAGAATACGGCCTCAAAATGTAGCCGGAGCACCCCCCGGACACAGCGTCCAGCACCGTGTTGCGGTCATTATTCAAAGTGATCATGATCACCGGGATGTTTTTCAGAGCGGGTTTGGCCTTCATTTCCTTCAGAAAGCTCCGGGCCTCCATGTCCGTCATGGACGTGTCGCACAGAATGACGTCCGCCCCTGTTTCCTGCAAATGGGCCAGAGCCTTTTTTCCGGACGCAAAAACGCCGCCCACCTGGAGCGGGTGCTTTTTCAGCGCCGCCTGGTCGCGGTCGGCGTGCGCCTTTTCACTGGTGACCACAATAACCTGCTTTGCAGCCCTGGATTCTTGGTCGAGCATGTTTCCCCCCTCGTAAGCCTCCATATCACTCAAACGCGCCTATCCACAAGAGCCCGGCGCGCAGAACGCAGGGCCAGCGCATCTAAATCCCAGTAAACAAGCGCCCTGCGAATTCAGGGTTC
>CAYTSA010000108.1:0-11748 GCA_964440345.1 uncultured Desulfovibrionaceae bacterium
AAGCGGGGGATGACTGTAGGGGTAAGCCGGGGCCGCAACGCTTGAAAGCGGGGGATGACTGTAGGGGTAAGCCGGGGCCGCAACGCTTGAAATCAAGCGCAACACAGCTATTTCTTGGATGCAATTTTCTCAGAGACCTCGACTATACTGACAGATGTGGGAGCTTCGGAGCAGAGGGCATAGCCACATACATCAATACGTCATTGTTTAGAGGCGGCCCTTGCGGCCGCCCGCCCTGATGCTCCATTGAACATGACGTTGAAGTTTTTTCGTATGTAAAAGGAAGGACGCCTGGGGACATGGCGGCGCCGGCAAGTGCTGGCGCATTTTCGCGTTGAGACAACGCTCGCTTCTGAAACAATTTACAATTGTTTTAGGAAAATGTATAAGAGCAGCTAAACATTTTCAATGGCAACATGCTCTGAAAAATGAGCCACAACAGGCCTGCGGGGGAGCGCCAGATGGCTGCAGAAGGATTCCATCACAAGATTTACGGCCAAACGATGATTGGAGTTGGCCAGCGCAGCCGTATTTACACAGAGTACGACCAGGCCCTGGGCCACTACCAGGCCCTTGTTGTGGGCAAAAAGCTGAACAAGATGCACCTGGCGAAACTGCTGCAGGTGGAGCAGAAAATAATGGCCAGTTTTTACGTGATGGAGCGAGGCGCGGGCGGGGTGCTTAACGCTTCGGCGTAAGCGGCTGGTTTGCCTTGTCCCTTTCACTTTCTGTTGTTGCTTCAGAGAGTTTTCCCATGGCTGTGTTCGTTGCATGGAGCATGGAGTGATAGACCGCCGCCGTCCGGGCTACGGCTGCGTCCATGGCTGCGCAAGCTTTTTCCATGGCCGTAGTCGGAGCAAAAAGGTCGATTTCCGCTGTTTCCGTGACAGCATGCACGCAGGAGGGAAATTGCTCCTGCAAAGTTTGGCAAAGCTGCAGCTGGGTCTGGGAAGCGTCATTGCCGTCTCCGGCGTGTGCAAATGCTTCCCGGGCAGCCTCTGAGAAAAACCGGCTCGCGGCCCGCATGTCCTGGGAGGCGGCGTCAACTTCAGCCAGCCATTTTCGCACATCCTGCACCATCCGGGTGGCGTCGTGGGCCAGCAGGCCGGCTTCCTCGGCGGCTGTGGCGGCCAGGCGGCGCGGGTCTTCAAAATCAGCGTCAGCGCTGGACGTTTTCAGGGCCATCAGGTTCGCCTGCACCGCCAGATTCTTCAACCGCTGCACGAGCAAGGAAAAGGGCCCCAGAGCCCTGTCCAGCCGCCGCAAGGCGTCTTCGGACTGTATGGCGCGGCGCACAGCGTTTTCTGTTGCTTCCAAAAGGCGGCTGTCTTCGCCTATACGCTGTTTGGCGTTCTGCATGACTGCATGGAACTGTTCCAGGCAGCGTTTGGTGGCAGCCACTGCTTGCAGCTCAAGAGCTGCTTTTTCCTCCACACGCTGCAGTGCAGGTTGCAAAGAGCTCTTTGCAGCCTGCATCGCCTGTTGCAGCAGGCCGATTTCTTCATTCAGGGCCTGGCCTGGCCCTGATAATTGTGTAACCGTCTGGCGGGCTGCTTGGCGCAGCGCGCGCGTCGTTGCAGTCTCAGCGGCGGCGTGTTCTTCTATCTGAACCAGGCGGTTTTCCAGCCCTTCCGCCCGCCGCTCCTGGTTGCTTATGTCGCACCACACAGACACCAGTCCCAGGTTTGCGCCCTGCAAATCATAAAAAGGCTGCACCGCTCCAACCAGGCGAGTCCGCCCCTGGGCTCCAGAAAATGACCGGGCGTAAACAAGGCATGTCTCCTCATTTTCCCGCACGGAGGCTGTGATGTCTTTCCAGCCGGGGGTAAAGGCGAAGACTGAGGAGGCGCTGGCGTCCAGTAGCTCGTTAGCTTCGTTCTCTCTGCCAACAAGGGCCAGCATGGGTTTGTTTACGTGAATGATCCTGCCGTCAGGATCGGTGACGAGGCACGGGAAGCCAATGCCCTGCAGCAGACCGCGGGCAAACCCCACAGCGTTTTTCAGATCATTGGCCATATTGCGCAGGCAGCCTGTTATCTGGCGCAAGTCCTCCATATAAGGATCGTTGGGTTCCTCCAGAGGCGTTCCTTTGGCCATGTCCGAGGCGTATTGAATGGACTGGCGCCAAGGGCCGAGCACGAATCCTTTGAGCCAGGCCAAAGCCAGACCCGCCATAACGATGAACAGCACGGCGCCCGCCACGAGCATTTCCTTGGGATGGGCTGTGCGTTGCAGTGTGCGCAACACCGCCTGTTCCAGTGAGGCTCCTGGGACAACCAACAAAACTTTCCAGTTGGATATGGGGACAGAGTCCATGGCCAGCAGCATAGGCCTGTCTTGCGGACCATACTGGACAGTGAAAGGACTCGTAGCGTGTTCCTGTGGCAGGTGTTGAGCCTCTGCGGCCGGAGCAAGGGGCCTGCCGCCGGCAATGTAGCGGTTGTCTGCGTCAAGGATCACCCCCCTGCCGTCGCCCCGGTAGCGAAGGCTTGCAGCAATCTCGCCGGCAAAAGGGGCCAGATCAACCACCGCTACGGCTCCGCCTTGGAGGAGACCAGCGCCGTCGTGCACGGGAGCAGCGATGCTGAAGGCGGCCATGTCGCCGGTTCTAGGCTGGAAGACGTCTGAAATATAGAAATCTTTCTCTGAGAGTATGGCTTTGTAGTAGTCTCTGTTGCCTATGGATATGGCCCGCAGGTCCTGGCCGTCGGCAGTGTTGCCAGCGCGGATGGTGCCGTTGCGGTCAAAGGCGAAAACAGCCCAGTACCAGCCAGAGGCAGCCATGGCGTCGCGCATGAGAGCCGCCCCAGGTTCATATGCATCGCTTTGCAGCATCAGCAGCACGTCGTTGCGTCCGGCTATTTGCCGTACTGTGCGCAAGGATTCGAGCAGTCTGCGGTGCAAGGTCTGAGCTGCCGATTCGGCAACGTTTTCCATGGATTGGGTTTCAACAGCCAGGCTCATGTGCCGCGCCTGCTGATGGGCGAACAGAAAGAGCACCGCCACGGGCAACGCCGTGGCAAGGAAAACGAGAATGAGCAGATGTGCGGTAATGCTGCGAAGTTTCATGTGGCCGCCGTTTTCAGGATGGCGCATTGTGAGGGAAAAACTGGCAAGCTGCAACCTGTGCAGGGTCACCTGTGCAGGGTCACCTGTGCAGGGTCAAACAGACATCCAGTTTGACAATTGCGTGAAGCCGTTGACCGGACTGGTTTTCTGTAGCAAATAACCAGCATGGTTCAGGCGGAGCATTGCAATACTTGCCGTCTGGCTTTTTTGAGGCAGCTTAGAGGCAGGGCCTTGACAATGCATGGCGCTTTCCCTCAGATAGCGAGGCTGTAAAACGCAATAGGAGTTCCTTTTGCCCTCTGAGACAGACAAAGTCCTTGTGGCGCGGAGGCCAATTTTTGACGCCAAAAGAACCATCTGGGGCTACGAGATGGTTTTTCGCCGTTGCGGCGACAAGGGCTGCGACCTGGTTGAAAAGGCGGACGAACGCACCGCAGAAACCCTGGGCCGAAGCCTGGACATGGGGATGAAGGGCCTGGCTGGCGGCAAGAAACTCTGCATCCGCATTACGCTGATGGACGTTCTAGAACGGCTCACCGACGAGTTGCCGCCTCAATCTGTCATTTGGGTTCTGCCTGAGGGCAAGGAGCTGCACATTGGCCGGCAGACTTGGCTGGGATTGAAAGGCGAAGGCTACTCCCTGGCTTTGCCCTATGCTGGCGAGCATAACGCGCAAACCATGAAAATGGCGGACATGGCGGTCATAGACGTGCATGAACACGAACCGGACGAGGTGCGCCAATGGGTTGCAGAGCTGTCTAAGACCTCCTGCACGCTGATGGCGGCCAACATCCGGAACTGGGAGGCGTTTCAGGCGGCCAAAAAGCAGGGGTTTCAGCTTTTCAAGGGAGAGTTTTTTACCCAGCCCGAAATTGCGCCAGGCAAAAAAATGGCAAGCGGCGTAGCCACACGGCTGCGCTTGCTCAAAGCACTGAATGACCCAGACGCAGGCATAGACGACATAGTGGGCGTCATTGCCTCGGACACGCCCCTGAGTTACCGGCTGCTCAAATACATCAATTCACCGGCGTTTAGTCTGAGCAAGGAAGTCAGCTCCATTCGCCACGCTGCTGTGCTGCTCGGGCTGCGGCCACTGCGGACGTGGGCCATGGTGGCGGTGGTGGCGGACATGGACGGATCGGAAAAGGGCGTGGAAGTGAGCTGGCGGGCGCTGCACAAAGCGTTTTTTCTTAAGCTGCTGAGCGAAAACGGCTACGCCCCGGGCTGGGACCCGGAAGCCTTTTTTCTGGTTGGCTTGTTCTCCAATATTGACGCAATATTGGGCCTGCCAATGAAAGACGTGCTCAAAGATTTGCCGCTGGCGCCAGAGCTGAAAAAAGCCTTGCTGGGCAAAGATGCAGTATACTCCGCCTGGGACCAGGTGATCCAGGAATTAGAGTTTTCCCACATGGAAACCGTGCGGGACATGCTGGTAAAGCTTAAGGCGCCGGCCGGGAAAGCAGCTCAGATGTACATGCAGGCTACGGTAAAAGCCTCTGAAGCCAGCAACATGGAAGACTGACGGCGAATGCCGCCATCCGGCGGGACTCAGCCTGTGTAGCGGTAATACAAATCCGCGGCGTCCTCAGAGACAGGCGTATATTTGACGCGGCCCCAGGTTGCCTTGCCGTCATCCATTTGCTCGTCAATATAATGCGCCAAATCTTTTTCCAGCCCACGGACAATGAAATAATGGCCAGGCGCCCGTTCAGGGAAAACGTCTTCGTCAACCCAATAAAAGTCCAACTCGTGATTCATGAACCCCATTTCTGGAGACGGGATGGCCTTCTGGGAGTGCAGGGCCTTGCCGACCAGTTCTGCTTCCGCAGGGGCCACCCTGCCGTCGCCGTTGCCGCCTGACGCGGGGTCGTCGCCCGGAAGCCTGCCCGTGGCTTGCTGGAAAAGCATTATCTTGGCCGCCATGCCGTCCAGCCTGTTTCGGGCGTAGAGGTATTTCGTGTAAAACCCCGCCGGCGCTTTGTCTTCCGGAGATTTAGTGAACAACCTGTCACTGCCCACATAAGAGAGCAAGCCGATTATAAGCGCCCCCAGGACGGCCATGGCGATCACGAGTTGTGGAGCGCTGAGGCCGCGCTGGAAGCGCATAGCTCACTCTGCCCGCCGGTATGCCCAGATCATGAGGCCCACGCCAGCCAGCACCATAGGCGCGCTGAGCAGCTGCCCCATAGTCAGCCAGTTGAAAGCCAGAAAACCCAGCTGAGGGTCCGGCTGGCGGGCAAACTCCACCAGAAAACGGAACGCTCCATAGAGCAACAAAAAGAGACCCAGCACGGCTCCCCGCGGCCGCGGCCGGGAGGAATAGAGCCAAAGCACAATAAAAAGGACCAGCCCTTCTAAAAAGGCTTCATACAACTGAGAAGGATGCCGCGGCACAGGGCCGGCGTCCCGGCCGGGAAACACCATGGCCCAAGGTAAATCCGTGGGCCGGCCCCACAATTCCCCGTTGATAAAATTGCCCATTCTGCCGAAAAACAAGCCTGGCGGGGCCAGCGGCGTGAGGAAATCGCCGATTTCCAGAATGCCCTTGCCTGTGCGCATGGAAAAGACTACGCCGACAACCAGGAGCCCCAAAGCACCGCCGTGGAAGGACATGCCCCCCTTCCACACAGCCAATATGTACTCTGGATGACTCAAAAAATAAGAAAAATCGTAAAAGAGCACGTAGCCAACCCGGGCGCCTATAACCAGCCCCAGCACGCTGTACGTGATCAGGTCGTCCACTTGCCGGGGGGTCCAGTTCCATTGCGGCTTGGAAGCCCGGTGTCGACCCAGCAGCCAGCCTGCGGCAAAGCCAAAAACGTACATCAAACCGTACCAGCGCAGCTTGATTGGTCCCAGCTCCAGCGCTGTGGGGCTGATGTCGGGATAGGGTATCATCTGTGTCAGCGCCTTTGTTGCCTGTGAAAAAAAGAGTGTGAACCGCGTTGTAAAGCGCCGAAGCGACGCCGTCAACGTGCCCTGCCCTGCAAAAAGCCCAGGCCTAATCCTTTGCGGAGTGTGGGCTGCAGCAACAACGCAGCCCCCAGCAACAAACCGTGGAAAAGCACTCGGGCGTCGCCTAAAAACTGCATCCGGCCCAGCAGCGTCTCCAGGGCCAGCACCGTGATGAGCGGGGCGAATAGCCGGCCCGGCCCGGCGATGACCAACAGCAGCAATATCTCCAGGGAAAGCTCCAGGTCAAACTGCCGGGGGCTGATAAAGCCGGCGTAGTGCGCATACACCGCGCCGGCCATGGCCGATATGGCCGCGCCCACGCCAAAGGCCAGCGCTTTGTACCGGGACCGGTCCACGCCACAGGCCGCGGCTGCCAGGCCGTCTTCCCGGCAGGCCAGCAGAGCGCGGCCTGGCCGGCTGCGCCGCAAGGCCGCAAAGAGGTACGCCCCCAGCAGCAGTAAGCCCAGCAACATGCAAAAAACCAGTCTGTCTCCGGCCAGCTCAAAGCCGAATAAACGAAGATGCTCGTTGACCACCATGCCTTCGCTGCCGCCGGTCAGCTCTTCCAGGCTGACGACGATGTTGCTGAATATGAGCCCCACGCCCAACGTCGCCATGGCCAGAAAGCCCTCGCCCAAGGTCTCCAGGGGATAGCTGAGCGCTGCGCCGAAAAAGAAGAGCAGCACAGCCGTCGCCGGCAAAATGACCAGCGCGCCTTCAGGCCACCACATGTGGCCTATGGCTGAAATGTAGGCGCCAATGCCGCAAAAGGCGGCTTGGGCCAGAGACACCTGCCCGCCAAGGCCCAGGCAGAAATTCAGGGCCATGACGTTTACGGCGATAAACAGATGCTGGTTCAGGGTCAGCAGCTCATACGCCGGGACCAGCCAGCCAGCGGCCAGAAGCCCGCCGAAAAACAGCGCGAAGCCCGTGAGCGGAAAACGGTCTTCGGGCGGGCGCAGAGTGCTGCTGGTTTCAGAAGGCATGGGCGCGTTTTTCCTCGTGCGGAATGACGATGAGCAGGACTATGAGCAGGGCGAACGTCATTGCTTCTTTGACTTCCGCGCTTAGAGTGAGCACCAGCATGGCTTCAAGCAAGCCTAACCCCAAGCCGCCCAAGAACACCCGGCCCAAGGACCGGTAGCCGCCTATGGTGGCGGCTACAAAGCCTTTCAGACCCAGCCCCATGCCCATGTCGTAGCGCAGCATGGTCTGCGGGCCCACGGCCATGGCCGCCAGCGCAGCCAGCACTCCAGCCAGGGCAAAGGTCATGGCGTAAGCCCGGCGATGGTTGACGCCCTGCAGCATGGCCGCCACGGGATTCATGGACACCGCCCGGATGGCCCGGCCCTGCTTAGTGTAGCGCAAAAATAACGTGAGCAGCAAGCCGCTGGAAACCGCCAAGGCCAGGCCGGTCATGGTGTCCTGGCTTAAAAACAGCGGGCCCAGCCGCACTGCAGGCAGGGGGGCCAGCTGTGGCAACACCAGGGGCTTCTTGCCCCAGATGAGGATGGCTGCGCCTTGCCAGACCAGGCTGGCGGCCACGGTCAGCATGAGCTGCCGCAGGGGATCAGCCCGAAGGGTCAGTCCCAGCGTCCCGGCGTAAAGCATGCATCCCAGGCCAAAGCCCCAGGCTGCGGCAACAGCCAAGGCAACCAGCGGGTGCAGGTGTAATACCTGGGATATGCTGAACAGGCCCAGTCCAGAAAGCAGTAGAAGCTCGCCCTGGGCGAAATTGATGAGCCGGCTGGAGTTGTAGATAAGCGAAAACCCCAAAGCCATGAGGCCGTAGACGGCCCCGAGGGCCAGGCCGGAATTGACGATTTGGGCGAGGTAGAGCGCAAACATGATTTTTTGTTTGAGGCGGCGTTCGATTGGATACGCAACGCTACGTGCAAGCGGCAAACGACAGAACGCGTTCCGCCTGATAGCAGGTTTGGCCCCGGGAAGCAAAGGAAAGATGTGGGCAAACCGTTTTCAACCCGCCAGCAAAAGCCCTCGCCCTGGGCTGCCTGCTCGCGCGTGTGGCCTCGGTTAGGCCGTTTCCGCCTTGGAATACGGCTCCATAAAACATAATTTCATTGTTTCAGACAAAAGCATCAGAGCATCTAAGGCCTTTAGGGCTTACAATGCTCTAAGGTTTTGCGTCCAGCAACTCTTTGATCTTGTCGAATTTCGCTCCGATGACGACCTCTTCGCCGATGACGACAGTGGGAAAGGAGAGTTCCGGGTTCAGCCGGCGCAATTCGCGCATGTGGTCGTTGCGTTCGTCGCCGGCCATGCGGTCCACGTAATGCACCGTCAATGCGTCAGGGGCGAGGAACGCTGCCAGCAGCTCCCGGGTCTTTGTGCAATGCGCGCAGGTAGACAGCGCGTAAAGAGTGGCGTCTTTGCTCATTTTTTCTCCAAATGCGGGGCGTTTCAGTCCTCTTGCATGTAATGGCAGCCCACGGACTGTTTGTTGCGTAGCGCAGACATGGCCAGAATATATGCAGCATAGCTGCCGTGGAACAAGTCCACAAGAGGCTTTGATATGGGCGTGCGCTTGTAGAACGCGGTCAGGTTCTTGATCAGCATGCGCAAGTCCTCGGCGGCGCGGACCAGCCGCTGTTCGTTGCGGGTGATGCCGGCGTAGTTCCACATGGTGGAGCGGATAGTCATCCAATCCTGGGCGATGAGCGCCGGATCTTCATTGTGCGCCTGACCAGGATGCACCCAGTCCAGTATAGAGTCCAGCAGCCGCTTGTTAGCGCGCTTGTTCCCAGCCAATGCGCCGGCAATGGCCTGGCCCGCGTTGCGGCCCCAGAGCACAGCCTCCAGCAGCGAGGTGGAGGCCAGCCGGTTGGCCCCGTGCACTCCAGTGCAGGAGCATTCGCCAGCAGCGTATAGCCGTTCCAGGCTGGTGCGGCCGTTCAAGTCGCAAAAAACGCCTCCACAGTGGTAGTGCGCAGCCGGCACCACTGGTATGGGGTCGCTGTTGATGTCCAGCCCTATCTCTTTGCACTTGTTGTATATGGTGGGAAACCGCGTGGTCAGGTCCAGCTCCATGGGCCGGCAGTCCAGGTAGACGCAGTCTTCGCCAGTGCGGTGCAGCTCGTCCACTATAGCCCGAGAGACAATATCGCGTGGCGCCAGCTCGGCCTGGCGGTCGTAGCGCGGCATGAACCGCTCTCCCCTGCTGTTCAGCAGCTGCGCGCCTTCGCCGCGCATGGCTTCGGTTATGAGAAACCGCCGCCGGGAGCGGTGGTACAGCGCAGTGGGATGAAACTGCACGTATTCGATGTTCATCAGATTGGCCCCGGCCCTCTGCGCCATGGTAATGGAAGACCCCAGACAGCAGCCAGAGTTGGTTGAGTGCAGGTAGATACGCCCCAAGCCGCCGGCAGCCAGCACAGTGTAGTGCGCCAGAATGGTCTCCACCTCGTCGCTGGCCCCGTTGTAAACGTATGCGCCCAGGCACTGATTGACACGGCTGTAGCGAAAACTCAGTTGGCAAGTGTGGTGCAGGCTGGTGATCAGGTCCACAGCGGTGCGATTGGGCAAGGTTTTGATGTTTGGCTCGTTCTGCACAGCCTGCACCAAGCTGTCCATCATGGCCCGGCCAGTGTAGTCTGCGCAGTGAAGCACGCGGTTGACAGAGTGGCCGCCTTCACGGGTCATGTCATAGGTATTGTCCTGCTTGGCGGCGAAAAAGACAGGGGCGATGGCGTCTGGTCCCAAGAACAGCTGATCCACGGCGTCCGGGCCAGACCGGGCCAGATGCTTCACCGCCCGGGTGTTGTTTTGCCGCCAGCCAGCTTTAAGGATGTCCTTTTCCAGCTTTGCGGGGCTGTCGTTTTCGCCGCGGTAGACGATGCCTCCTTGGGCGTAAGCTGTGTTGCCGTCGTCCAGTGTATCCCCTGCGCTGAGCAGCATGACGCGGCGCCCCTGCCTGGCGAGGGTGAGCGCGCAGGAAGCCCCGGCTGCTCCAGAGCCGATAACCAAGGTGTCTGTGACGATGCGGGTGTTCGACATAAACGCTCCCCGCCGTCAAGAACAGACTGAGCTGGCGATGTACCCGCAAGCAGTATGGTGGGTTTCCGCCAGCCGGGCGACCACTCGGAGCACGTCTTGCTCCAGCTCCCACTCTTCTATGAATCCCGAGTGCTGCAGCTGCTCCAGGGCCTTGGCTATGCGGGAGTTAAAGACGTGCTCCACCGTGTCCGGCGCTCCGGCCAACCGTCTTAGACAGTCCATGTTCGCGGAAAAGCCGCCCCTAAACACCAAGAGCACGCCATGTAGCCATTTTGCCAGGCCGTTGCGGCCCAGGGTGTAGCGGTCTCGTACGTTCATGTCTGTCTGAGGAGTGCGCCGCAGGGAAGCGACCACGTCGGCGTTCACCTCCAGCAAGCACAAATCCCGGACCCGGTCCACCAAGAGCCGGTTAACCAATCCTGTCATATAGCAGTAGTCGTCGCCAGCTATAGAAATGGCGCTGGCGTGTATCCTTATGAGGCTGGCGTATACCCGGCGCCTGTTGCGCAGGTCGTTGCGCAACCCCAGCGCCCTGAGCAGCTCCGCCGGATTCAGCTGCAGCTGGCGTGACTTGTTGGGCGCCAGGCTGGTCTGCGCGGCGCAATGCATCAATACGTCCAGGTCCCATTGGTCGAGCAATTCCCCAGTAAAGTATATTATTTTTCCCCGAGCCATGGTCGTCAAGGCCTTCTCGCGCACATAGCCCCCAGAGTCCATATAACTGCTGGCGAACAGGTCGGAAACAAGATAGACGCCCAGACGCTGCAGCCGGAATCGAACCTTGTCCGCAGGGAATTCAAGAAACTGTTCATTGCCGAAGCCATACGGCCCGTGCGGCATGACAAATCCAGCCGGGAACGAACTCTGGGTCATAGAGAACATGTTTCACCCCCTTGTGGGTTGGTTTTCCAGCTACGTCGTCGTGCTGCGCCGGCGTAATGGTTTTCCGCCGCCTGGGGAGGGCCTGAACCTCCCCGGACGGCGGCGCGCAGTGGAGGTGGAATCACCAAGGAAAAATATCGCCCTCTACTCCTTAGTTTCCGGGACTTGCAGCATTTCTCGCAGCCGGCGCAAATGCAGCCGCTCTTCTTCGATGCATCGCTGCACTGAAGGCTGTTCGCCGGCCGGAACCAGCTCCTTCATCTCCATAAAAAAAAGAATGGTGTCTTTCTCAAATCCCATGGCCATACGGATGGCGGTGTCTTCATCGCCGGCCTCGCTCATGTACTTTTCCGCCAGGCCGCCGGAAAACAACGAATGGGACATGATGAGCGACTCCAGATACTGCCCGTACTCAGCCTCGGTGGCCCAGGCCGGCAGGTCGATGTGTCCCAAACGGTGGAACAGCTCGGAAAAAATTTTCTCGTGTTTTGCTTCTTCTGCAGCAAGGTAGTTGAACAACTCCCTGTTCTTGTCTGTCTTGGCTTTGGAAGCGACTCGCCGATAAAAGTCCTGACCCTTGCGTTCTATTTCCACTGCCGCCTTAGCAACTTCATTGGCGCTAAAAAATGTGGCCATATGTTCTCCTGCGCTGTGGGCGCCTTGTTTTTTTGGGGCGCTCCGGGAACTATTCGGGGCAGAAGGTGTCCGCCGGAGCGCCTGGTTCCCCCAACGTGTTTGGGTTATAACTCGTTGGGCAATTCCTTGAGTTGGGCGTACGTAAAAACCGGCCCGTCCACGCAAACGTAGCTTGTGCCTATGTTGCAGCGA
>CAYTSA010000109.1:0-11716 GCA_964440345.1 uncultured Desulfovibrionaceae bacterium
AGAGTGCAGGCCGCCATGGAGGCCAAAGCGTCAAAATCGGTTCCGGTGTGGGTGGTGATTATCTGCATGGGGGGCTCCTGGGATGGCTGTTGGGGTAAAGCCGTGTAGCACAGGGCGGGCGGGCTTGGCTATTGGCGGAGCGAGCGTAGGGCGGCTCGGCCGTGTTCGACACATGGGGGAATACAGGCTAAAAACCTGTTGTCGTCGGCCTGGGGCTGCATGCAAACAGGCCGGCGTTATGAACCGCCAGCACGCGCCGACCAGCGAACAATGCGGCGCAAAAGGTATTGCCATGGAAAGCTTTGCATTCGATACCCACGCCTACCTGGCGCGGTTGGGCCTGTCCGCCAGCATACGCCCGGACCTGGACGGGCTGCAAACCCTGCAATGGGCGCAGCTTCTGGCCATCCCGTTTGAAAATTTCGACATTCAACTGCGCCGCGGCGTGAACCTGGAGCCGGCGCACCTTTTTGACAAGCTGGTGGGCCGGCCCCGGGGCGGCTATTGCTTCGAGCTGAACGGGCTGTTCCTCATGGCGCTGCAAGCCTTCGGCTTCCAGGCCCGTCCGCTGCTGGCGCGGGTTCAGGTGTCGGGAACGCCCCCAGGCCGGGGGCATCAGATATCCCTTGTCGAACTAGCCGGCCGGCAGTGGATTGCGGACGTTGGTTTTGGCAAGGACACGCCGCTCGGGCCCTTGCTGCTGCAACTGGATGCTGTGCAGGAGTTTCGCGGCCAGCCCTTCCGGTTGACCGACGGCGGCAGATACGGCGCCATGCTGCCACCAGTCCGCATACGTTTTTCACCACATCCCGCGTTGCCGTGAAGTATTATGAAGACGGCTGCGCCTCGCTGTACAACTATAGCATTTCACGGCAATGCTTTACAAGCAAATCCTTGCAGAGCATTTCAACTGTGAAATGCTCTAGAATTTCGCTGCATCGTCACGTTGATACAATACTGCTCCAACGCGCTGGATGTGATCACGCAATGCATCGTGTGTGATCTGGCTGTATATCGTTACGTCTATCGTATATGGTAAGTCGAGATCGTCGAGTTCAAGTAGTATCCTGTCTCGTTCTGCTGCGGTAATCTCTTTTCCTTGCAGGTTCAAATCAATGTCTGAGCCGGGCGCGTGGTTGCCCTTGGCTCTGGATCCATAGAGAACGGCTTTTTCCACGGCGGGGTGCTTGGACAGAACCACCTGTATTTTATGTATGACGTGCGCATCCAGCCCGAAACGCATCACGCATCCCCGGATTCTTCCAGTATCATAGTGAACCGCTCGGACATTTTCTTGAATTTTGGAAAATATTCCGTCACGATGCGTTCCGCTATCTCTTCCGCAATCTCAATATTGTACGTGTGCGAGGAACGGTTCCGGTCCAGGATCATGGTCATCCAGACATCGCCGTTATCAATCAAGCCGTTTTTGAATGCTGAACGAACCGCGTCCTTTGATCCAATAAGATTGTGTATCCCCTGGTGTTGCAGAAAATCTTTGAGGACGTTCCAGGCCAGCTCGTGGGTAAACTCAAACCCCTGAATCAGCCCCTGTTTTTCAAGGTCCGACAGCTCGCGTTGTTCGGCCAGCTCCACTGCTTCGGCGAGCTTCTGGAGCGCTCTCTGGTAGTTTTCAAACCGTTGTTTCCAGCGGATGTCTTTGGACATGAGTCAATCCCCTTATACTTCAGGGCAATGTATCCTTTACAAAGGGAACACGCAATCCTGACCCTGGCTTTGCCGCTGGTCCTGCTGCTGGTTCACGCTGGCTTTGAGACGACCTGATTCTTCGGGACCAGCTGGAGGGTATTCCAGAGCATTATGACGGGCATTCGCCTGTATTAGGGCAAAAAAGTTGTATATCGACCCTGCATGGAATTATTGACGGCATGATCCGGCGGAAGTATTTAAGAAAATGTGGCTATGCCGTTAGCTCCGCAGTCTGCCTTTTGTAAGCTTTGCACTGATAAAGGCCGCGTTTTGGCAAAGTGTAATACTTTCTTGAACCGCAATTGGGGCATTGAAAGCCCTCAGGCCACCGAAATGAAGAGAGTTTATCTTCACAAACACTCTCGTTAGGGTAACGCTTTTGAAAGTCCAGGAAGCTCATGCTTTCATATAATGTGGTCATGGCCCTGCTCCTTTTCTAGGCTTTTTCTAGATTATTACTACTCTTCGGAGCTAAATCTATAACCACAAAAGCGGAAAAGTTCGTGACACGTTTTTAAGAATGATATATCAGATTGAACCACGCGCTAAGTAAAACTACAAAGGCAACATCGCATGCACATTTCTGAGGGCGTTCTTTCCGGACCGGCGCTTCTGGCCGGTGCTTGTGTCACCGTGGCCGGGACAGCCGTGGGCCTGCGCAAGCTGGACGGCGAGCGGCTGGTGACTGTGGCCCTGGCCGCCGCTGCGTTTTTCACGGCCTCGCTGGTGCACATCCCCCTGGGTCCGGCCTCCGGGCACCTTATCCTTAACGGCTTGGCTGGCGTATTGCTCGGCTGGGCTGCTTTCCCGGCCATTCTGGCCGGGTTGGTGCTGCAGGCCGTGCTGTTTCAATACGGCGGTCTTACGGCGCTGGGCGTGAACTGCGCCAACATGGCCCTGCCGGCTGTGGCTTGCGGCTATGTATACCGGCGCTGGGCTCGCGGCGGGGGCAGGCGCAGGTCTGTGGCCGCCTTTGTCTGCGGCGGCGGGGCAGTGCTGCTGGCCGGCCTTCTCACCGCCGGCGCTCTTACGTTCTCTGACCAGGGTTTTGCTGCGGCCGCAGGCGTGCTGCTGGCCGCGCATGCGCCCGTTGCTCTGGCCGAAGGGGCCGTGACCATGTTCATTGTATCCTTCCTGGCCCGGGTGCGGCCGGAGCTGCTCGGGGAGCTGAACGCCACATGAAAAATGCAACATTCTATCTGCTTATCCTTGTTGTTTCCATTAGCCTGTGCGCTGGCCTGGCCCATGCGCACCGGGTCTTCATCTACGCCTACGCCCAGGACGGCCGCATCTACACCGAATCAGGGTTCGGCAAGGACCGGCCGGTGGTCAAAGGCACGGTGGAAATACGCAACGCAAAGACCGGAGAGTTGTTGCTCTCCTGCGAGCCAGACGTAGCCGGGAAATGCGATTTCGCCATTCCTCGGGCCGCCCGGGAAGGGCGCATGGATTTGGCGTTTACCGTTTTTGCAGGCGAAGGCCACCAGGGCGGGTGGCGCATGGCCGCAGACGAATACCTGCCTCCCGTCCAGGACGCAGGCGCTGGAGGCGCAGAGTCCCCCGGCCACGGTGAGCCGCCTGTGGATGCAGCGGCGACTCCGCCTGCGAGCTTGAAAGAACTGCCCGAGGACCTTCAGGATATCGTGCGCAACGCCGTGCGCCAGGAGCTGGCGCAGCAGCTAGAGCAACAATTGGGCCCCATCCGGCGCAGCTTGGCCGCCATGCAGAATCCCACGCCCGGCCTGAGGGAAATCGTGGGCGGCCTGGGCTGGATACTCGGCCTGTGCGGCGTTGCGGCCCTGGCGTACAACCGGCGCAAATAGTTTTTTTTTGGTCATTGGTAACATGTTTCTAGCTTTTTTATGTAAATTTTAAACCTGAAGGAGAAACGCATGTCCCGTTTAGGCGCCTGTTTCACCACACTGGTTCTTGTTCTTGCCTTTGCCGCTCCGGCGAGGGCCCATTTCGGCATGCTCATTCCGGAGCATTCCATAGTCCCCATGCAGGATAAGACCCTTACCCTAACGCTTTCGTTTACGCACCCCTTTGAAATGGCCGGGATGGAATTGGTAAAGCCCAAACAGTTCTTCGTGGTGTACGACGGCGAAAAGAAGGACCTGACAGGGACGCTGCAAAAAGCTTCGGTCATGGATCACACAGCCTGGACCGCTGAGTACAGTGTGGGCCGGCCTGGCATGTACATCTTCGCATTCGAGCCGCAGCCATATCCGGAGCCGGCCGAGGACAACTACATTATTCACTACACCAAGACAGTGGTCTCTGCCTTTGACGAGGGCGAGGACTGGAATACCGAAGTGGGGCTGAAGACCGAGATAGTGCCCCTGGCGCGTCCCTGGGGCTTGTACAAAGGAAACGTGTTCCAAGGTGTTGTAAAAAAGGACGGCAAGCCCGTGCCCTACGCCCGGGTGGAGGTGGAGTACTACAATAGAGACAGCGAATATGTTGCGCCCAGCGACGCGCTGGTCACCCAGGAGGTGCTGGCCGACGGCAACGGCGTGTTCACCTACGCCTGCCCAAAGGCCGGCTGGTGGGGCTTTGCCGCGCTCACAGACGCAGACTACACCATAGAAGGCAAGGACGTGGAGCTGGGCGCCGTGATCTGGGTGGAGCTCTTGGAGTGGCAAAAGAAATAGGGTAGCACTTTGTTGAGAAAGTCGATGTCGCCGGGCCGGGACTGGCGCTCTAGAGCATTTCAACTGTGAAATGCTCTAATGTGCTGCACAGACCCGGCCCTTTTTGATTAATTATGATGACACCCGTACCAGCCATATCGCCCCTGGACCGGCTGGCGCCCTCATCCCGCCTGCTCGGCCTGGTCTGCGTCGCCGTACCTGGCGCGTTGGTCCAGACCTTGTTTGGCGGCGCGGCGGTGCTGTTGCTCGGTTGCCTGCTGGCGGCCTGCGCCCGGCTTCCTGTTTTGCCGTTGCTGCGCCGGTTGGCGGTGGTTAATGGTTTTGTGGCCTTTCTCTGGCTGCTGCTGCCGCTCACATATCCTGGCGAAACACTGTTCACGCTGGGGCCGCTGCACTTCTCCCGGACGGGCGCATTCATGGCCGGGCTTATTACCCTTAAGTCCAACGGGCTGGTGCTAGCCTTTACCGGCCTGGCCGCAGCCATGCCCATGCACGAGCTGGGGCGGGGGTTGCACGCATTGCGCACGCCGTCCGCGTTCATACAGCTGTTGCTTTTCACCGCCCGCTACGTGCACGTTTTTGGCGACGAGCTTCGCCGGCTGCGCCAGGCCGCCAGGGCCAGAGGCTTTGCCCCCCGCACCAACGCCCACACCTACCGGACCTACGGCTATATGGCCGGCATGCTCCTGGCGCGCAGCCACGACCGGGCCAAGCGGGTCTATTGGGCCATGCTTTGCCGGGGTTTTACCGGAGTGTTTCCGGCCCCGGAAGGGGCGCGCTGGAGGGGGCGGGACGCGTTGTTTTCCGCCGCCGCACTCTGCCTGGCCGCAGCCCTTGCGGTTATGGACGCAATGCTGTTATCGAGCAGGCCATGACGCCGCCGCTGCTCCAGCTGGAGAAACTTCACTTTGCCTATCCCGGTCGCGGGCCAGTACTCCAGGGGGCCAGCCTGTCCATGAAGGACGGGGAGAAAATCGGCCTGATAGGCGACAACGGCCGCGGCAAGTCCACGCTGCTGCTCTGCACGGTGGGACTGCTGACGCCGCAGTCCGGCCGTGTGCTGTTGCGGGGTAATCCAGTTCGCACGGAAAAACAGTTTCACGCTCTGCGGCGCGAAGTGGGCCTGTTGTTCCAGAACGCTGACGACCAGCTTTTTTCACCCACCGTGCTGGAGGACGTGTGCTTTGGACCGCTGAACTTGGGGCAGACCCGAAAACAAGCTGCGGCCGCGGCAGAGCGAGCCCTGGCCGCTGTGGGACTGGAAGGATTTGAGGGTCGGCTGACCCACCAGCTCTCCGGCGGGGAGAAGCGGCTGGCCGCCCTGGCCGGGGTGCTGGCCATGCGGCCCAAGGCTTTGTTGCTGGACGAACCCACCAACGACCTGGACCGGTCCGCCCGGAGCAGGTTGCTGGAGGTGCTGCGCAGGCTGGACCTGGCTTGCCTGGTCATCTCCCACGACTGGGATTTTCTGGTAGAGGCGGCCGAATTCCACTACGTGCTTGAGGAGGGCGTCATTGAAAAAGACACCCCGGCCCGGCTGCACCGCCACGCCCACCGCCATCCCCTGGGCCACGCCCCGCACACGCACGAGTAGAGCGCCGCTCCTTGCCTCACAAAAACAGCAGCAGCGACAAGGCCATGATCGCCATGCCCGCCACTAGGCCATAGATGCACAGGTGGTGCTCGCCGTATTCCTCAGCAGAGGGCAACAACTGATCCAGTGATACGTACACCATAATGCCAGCCACGCTGGCAAAGAGCGCCCCAAAGACCGAGGGAGTGAAAAAGGGCATGAGCAGCAGATAACCCACGAGCGCGCCCACGGGCTCGGACACGCCGGAAAGGAAAGAATAGCCGAAGGCTTTTTTTCGGTCTCCGGTGGCGTAGTAGATGGGTATGGACACAGCAATTCCCTCGGGCACGTTGTGCACGGCAATGGCCACGGCAATGGCCAGCCCCAGGGCCGGGTCGCTAAGGGCGGAAGTGAAGGTGGCCAACCCTTCGGGGAAGTTGTGAATGCCTATGGCCACGGCGGCCATGACCCCAGCCCGTTTGAGCTTGGCGAAGTCGTGAGCCTCGTTTTTGATCAGGTTTTCCTGGCCCACTTCCATTTCTTCGATGGAGTGCATCTCGTGCGGGTTTTCATATTCCGGAACGAATTTGTCGATAATCGCAATGAGCGCCACGCCTCCGAAAAACGCGGCTGTGGTAATCCAGGTTCCGGTCACGTTGCCCCATTCTGCAGACAAAGCTTCCCGCGCCTTTGGAAAGATTTCAATAAAAGAGACGTAGAGCATGACCCCGGCCGAAAAGCCCAGAGCCACAGCCAAAAAGCGGGCGTTGGTTTGCCTGGCCATGAAGGCGATGGCTGAGCCTATTCCTGTGGCCAACCCGGCGAACAAGGTCAGGCCAAAAGCATACAGTACTTCGCTGGAACTGAAATCCATAGGTGCTCGCCCCCTATTGGAGAGTGGTATTATGAATCCGTCCCGCATACTGCCAGATTTCTTGCGCCATGGCTACGGAAGGGGCGGCAACACGCAAAAATGTATTTGACAGGCGGCAAGCTCCTCTTACACAGTATGTCCATGAATACTCAGCTCGCCTCCCAATCCGCCTGCCCGTCGCAACTTTTTTTGGAGATAACGACCCGCTGCAACATGCGCTGCGCCATGTGCGTCAAATACGCCCCGGAGAGCGACATTCCGGAAGCAGACATGGACTGGAAGACCTTTGCCAGCATTGAATCTTGCCTGGGTCATTGCCGGTCTGTGGTGCTCAACGGCATTGGCGAGCCTTTGCTGCACCCCCTGCTGCCTGACATGGTCGCCTTTGTCCGTGAACGCTTGCCTGACCATGGCTGGGTGGGCTTCCAGACCAACGGCTTACTGCTAACCCCACAACTGGCTGGCCGCATTGTTGACGCTGGCGTGGATACAGTCTGTGTATCAGTGGATTCGCTGCATCCAGCGCCGGAGGCGGAGTTGCACGGCGGCCGTTCTGTTGACCAACTGGCCAAGGCCATGGCCCGGCTGCGCCAGGCGGCTCATGGCCGCGCCAGACCCTTGCGGTTGGGCGTCGAGTTTGTTTTCATGCGCGACACCTTTGACCAGCTGGAGGACGTTGTCCGCTGGACTGCCGCACAGGGAGGAGAGTACGTGCTGGTTTCGCATGTGCTGCCCTATGAGCCGGCCATGGCCGCACAGTCTCTTTTCAACCCCAACACGCCAAAGGCTACGCAGGTTTTTCGCCGCTGGCGGGACATTGCCGCAGGCGAGGGGCTGGACTTGGGCGACGTAATAGCCGTGCTGCACAAGTTTATACGCTCGGCCGAGGACAAGCGGCTTCTGGAGATTTTCCAGCAGATGAACATGGAGGCTGACGAGCAGGGCGTGTGGGTGCACCTGCGACGGCAGCTGGAGTGGGACAGCCGGGACGCATCGCCGCATCAGGAAGCCATGGAGCGGGCCGGCAACGCCGCCCGGGAGCTGGGCGTGGAGCTGCACGCGCCGCCGTTGCAGGCAAAGGACGAACGCCGCTGCGAGTTTGTGGAGAACAGCGCCGCGTTCATCACGCCCCAAGGCCACGTGGCCCCCTGCCATTTTCTCTGGAAACGCTACGCCTGCTACATGGACGGCAAAAAAAAGGTGGCGGCGCCATGGTATTTTGGCAACGCAGCGCAGGAGGGGCTACAGAATGTCTGGGCCAGCCGACAGTTTCAGGAGTTCCGCGACGAAGTGACGCGGTACGAGTACCCTTACTGCGCCAACTGCAACTTCGTTCCCTGCCAGGACGTGCTCTGCGAATCTGCGCCGTTTGAGATTGACTGCTTGGGCGGCCGGGTGCCCTGCGGGCACTGCATGTGGTGTATGGGCGGTTTGCAGTGCCTTTCGTAAGCAGCGGGGAAACGACCCGCCGCCGGCTGTGCTCATGTACTCGCGGATGCGGTATTTAGCGCATGGAATAGCGGGCCATGATACGGTTGTAGACGCCGTTTTCCTTGATGATTCGCAATCCTTCGTTGAACCTGGCCATGGCCTCGTCCGTTTTGGGGTGCATTTTCGAGAACATGACATGCAGCTTGTTTTCAGTAAGGGCGTTGGCAGTGGAAGCGAACAGGTGCTCTTGTCCGGGGTAAAGCTTGCGCAGCAGCAGCCAGCCCACCCGTTCGTCGGACGGGGCCAGCTGGATGCGGCCCAGGTAGAGCTTTTTGAACATGGACTCCTGGGTGTTGGAATAATCAACCTCCACGGCGGCGCCGCGGAAGATGGCCTCATAATAGAAGCCTTTGGCGCCGCCAACGCGGTATTGCTTCAGGTTTTCCAGGTTTGAGTACTCAAATGCCCCCAGCTCGCTTTTCATATAAAAGAAAACAGACCGGGACTCAGCTATGCGCTCTGAGAAAACAGCGTACTGCGAGCGCTCCTCGTTTTTGACGTAAGGAAAGGCGGCCAACTCCTTACCTTCCTCCACCATGAGCGCGCATCGCTTCCAGGGCATGAAGGCGAACTCCGGCTCCAGGCCCGCGGCCAGAAAGGCGTAGGAGACTATTTCTGCGGTATAGCCGTACTGCGGTAAAGACTCCGAGACAAAAGGCGGCCACTCTCCGGTGAGTATGCGCAAAGTATCTTCGGCGAGGGCCTGGACCGGAAAGGCGCAAAGGCCGAGAACACAGAAAACAAGGATCACTTTCACCGTGGTCAGGATACGTTTTATTGACAGGTTCATGGGAGTTTCCTGGCGCATTGTATTATTGAGAAAAATTATATTTTCCTCGCAGTTGCTTGTCTATGCCCTTGTCCTTGATCACCTGGAGTCCATCGTTGAACCGCTGCAGCAATGCAGTAGCCTCTGGGAATGATTTTGAAACCATGAGGTGCAGGTCGTTTGCCTTGAACGCCGTGGCGGTGGAGCCAAATTTGTGGGATTCGCCAGGGTACAGCTTGTTGATCAATTGCCAGCCAACAAGTTCAGACGCCGGAACCAAGTCCACCCGGCCCATGTACAACTTTTTAAAGGCAGATTCTTCGCCTGAGGCGTAGTCCATCTTCAAGCCGGCTTCCTGAAAGATTTTTTTGTAAAAATAGCCGGCCACCCCGCCAATGGTTTTACTCTTCAATTCGTCGAGGTGATTGTAGTCAAAAGACCCCAGTTTACTTTTCAGATAGAAGAACACGTTTCTGGACTGGGCGATGGGCTCTGAGAAATAGGAGTATTTCTTGCGTTCCTCTGTAACGGCATAGGGGAAGGCGGCAAAGGCCTCCCCGCTTTCCACCATTTTAGCGCAGCGCTTCCAGGGCATGAATTTGTATACCGGTTCAATGTCCGAAGCGAGCAAGGCGTGGGTAACGATTTCTGCGGTATAGCCGTATTGCGGTAATGATTCAGACACATAGGGCGCCCACTCGCCCGTGAGAATAATAACGTTTTCGGCCATGGCGCGGGGAACAGACGCAAAGGCAAGAAATACAATCAGCAGAAACATGTGCATGGGAAAAACTCCTACAGCTACATGTATAGAGCAAAGAAGACACCGCTGCCCAAGCTTTCATTTTGCAGAGTGCTTGGAAAGAGAACAGGATCAACTATTCAGAAACGTTGTACTTGGCCAGTATCTTTTTGTATATGCCCTTTTCCTTGATGTCCGCCAGGCCCTGGTTGAAGCGTTCCATCAACTCCTTGGCGCCCGGGAACTTTTTGGAAACCATCAGGTGTAATTTGTTGGCGCTGAACGCCTTGGCCGTGGAGCCGAACTTCTGCTCCTCGCCGGGGTAGAGCTTCTTGATCATTTCCCAGCCCACCAGCTCGGATGCGGGAACCAGCTGCACCCGGGCCATGTACAGCTTTTTGAAGGCGGACTCCTCGTCGGTGGTGTAGTCCACGTTCAGGCCGGCTTCCTTGAAGGACTTTTCATAAAAATTTCCGCTCACCCCGCCGATGGAATATTGCTGCAGGTCTTCCAGCTTCTCGTAGTCGAGGCTTGCCAGGTTGCTTTTCAAGTAGAAGAACACGGTCCGGGTCTGGGTGATGGGCTCGGAGAACATGGCGTATTCCTCCCGCTCCGCGGTAATAGCGTAGGGAAAGGCGGCAAGCACTTCGCCCTGCTCCACGGAGTGAGCGCAGCGTTTCCAAGGCATAAAGCTGAATGCCGGCTCAATGTCTGCGGCCAGGGCGGCGTGGCTGACGATCTCGGCAGTGAAGCCGTTGTTGTCCATGTTTTTAGAAACGTAGGGCGCCCATTCGCCAGTGACGATCTCCACGCGCTCGGCGTGGGCCGAAATGCTGAACACCAAGCAAAAGATCACAACAAAAAAATACGTGCGCATTGATCTCGCTCCTTTACGATAAGGGTAGTATTTGGAAAAAAGGGTCTGTCAAAAATGATAATACGCTGAAAACGTTTCAGCCGTGCGACGATTGAAAGGAGAGGGTGTTACAGTCTAGGGCTGCTTTGTCGCTCACACTGCTGCAAAAGCACAGGCCGAAGCCGCTAGCAGCCCCGGCCTGTGAGTGCTAAACACCAGTTTATTCAGACACGTTGTACTTGGCCAAAATCTTGGCGTATATTCCCTTCTCTTTGATGTCCTGCAAGCCTTTGTTAAAATCCTCCAGCATGGCTTGGGAGTTGGGGTATTTCTTGGACACCATCAGGTGCAGGGTGTTGTCCTTGAAGGACGTGACGGTGGAGCCGAATTTCTGCTCTTCGCCAGGGTACAGCTTCTTGATAAGCTCCCAGCCCACGAGTTCAGACGCTGGAACCAGGTCCACCCGACCCATGTATAGTTTTTTGAAAGCAGACTCTTCGTTGGTGGCGTAGTCCACATTCAGGCTGACGTTCTTGAAGGTGGTTTCATAAAAGTTTCCGGCCACGCCGCCTACAGCTTTGCCTTTGAGTTCAGTAAGGTCGACAAAGTCAAAAGACCCCAGGTTGGACTTTATGTAGAAAAATACGTTCCGGGTTTTGGCGATAGGCTCGGAGAACGAGGCGTATTCCTCTCGTTCCGCGGTGACGGCGTAGGGGAAGGCGGCAAGCCCCTCGCCGCTCTCCACGTTGCGGGCGCAACGCTTCCAGGGCATGAAGCTGAAAGCTGGCTCCAGGTCAGCGGCAAGCATGGCGTGGCTGACAATCTCAGCGGTGAAGCCGTTGTTTTCCATGTTTTCGGAGACATACGGGGGCCACTCGCCGGTCATGATAGTGACTTGTTCAGCCCAGGCCGAAGCGCTGCAGAGCAGGCAAAGCATAAGGGCGCATAGAAACGTACGCATGGTTAAACTCCTTTAAGTTTTTTGGATATATAGTGTTAATGAAACTGCATGAAGCAATAGGCGAGAAAGGTCACAGAACTACGGAG
>CAYTSA010000110.1:0-11426 GCA_964440345.1 uncultured Desulfovibrionaceae bacterium
ATTGGCTTCATCAAAAATACGGAGCTGCGTTCATCCCGGACGTACTCATGACCCGTGAAGCTGAAAGCCTGGATTTTCATGTTCTTGACGCCTTTTTGACTGCAAATCACAGCGCAAGCCTGGCGGACGTGTTTGAGGAGTACGTGCTGGACATAATAACCAAGCCGGAGCAACTGGATGGCTTTGGAGAAGAAATCAAGTCAAACATGTGGCAATACATCAACGGCTCGCGGACCGACCCCCAAAGCTGGTTCGCCAACTATGCCTTAAAGTACATATACTACGCGGACGGCAAAACGCCCGTGCCAAGTACGGAATTAGCGTTTAACGATGACACCACATTCAGAAGAATAATACGCAGGACGGACCCCATGGCGGCTACGTATGCGTATCTTACCCTCAGAGGCGCCTTCAGTAACGACGCCCTGGGCGTAGTGGACGCCCGAGAGTGCTCCGCAGCGCTAAGCGGCTATGTCAACTCTTCATACCTCTTTGCGCACAACACAACTCCGGGCGATTCCTCATACGTCGGACTGGAGCCGTTGGACAAGGGTATGTCCTATCCATATTCAAAACCCGTCACTATACCGCACATGGCCTCGTCAGGAGCCCGTGCCATAGAGCACGTCATCATCAACAAAGGCTTTACGACCAACTGCATAGAGGTGGACTACTACCTGTTGTTGCCGCCTGAAATTGTCTTTGTGGGCGACGGCTACCTAGACATTACCATCTGGGGCGTCGGCGGCGCCAAAACCCTGCCTCTGGAGTATGTTAAAGGCTATGACGTGTACAAGCAAAACGACCAAGGCAGCTGGAGCAAGCTGAATTCTTCGCCTGTTGCGTTGACCACATCCGACGGTTCCAGAGAGGTATTTCGACACGATTTCATAAATCAATCGGACGAGGCCGGCGATTACCTTGTGGTCCTGGTGGACAAATACGGCAATGCCTGGCCCGAACCGCCCCAGACAAAAGGAGTGGACATCACCGTGCGCATTGACATGGAAGTGGGAAGCGTCGACTGTAGCGACGATCCTGGCTACACGCCGGCGTTGTTAAAGGCTGAAGTTTCCTGCGACGGCAGTCCGTGTACAGACACCCTGACCTATGAATGGCACTTTAGCGACGGCTCACTGCAATATGGAACGACGGCGACATATGATGTCTACACGCATTGTTTTTGCGGAGATTACGTTAGTGCTCTCGGATACAAGTTCAATTTGACGGTTACCGACTCCCTCGGCAACCAGGGCAGAGGCTACTATGGCTTCTGTGGGATGTTTGAATAACGTTCGACCGTTGTTTTGGCCGCGTCATAGGGAAGGGCGCCAGACCGCTTCGCTAAGTTTATGATTTGGCGCGCCTTCTTGGCGCAAGCGCTGTTTTTGGTATATAGTAGCCAAGCACGCTGCATGTCCCACAACAGAAATCGCAGCCCAACAAAAGGAGCAAGCCATGCACATGTACAAATGGATCGGCGGAACGTTGTTGGCTGTATGGACCTTATCCTTTGGCCTAGTTGTCTTTGCCACCGACCTGGATATTCTCAAATTCATTCCTTCCATGGTCAACGCGGCGGCCAGGACAGAGTCAAGGACCGCCATTTCCAGCCCCGGGTATGTCATCTCCTCTCCCGGCTCCTACTATCTGACGCAGAACATCCGCGTGGAGTCTTCGGATGGGTTCGGCGTCAAGATAACTGCAGACAACGTAACCCTTGATCTGAACGGCTTCAGCATGGGCAGTCCGGAAGCCATTGGCTCGACCCGGGGCGTCTATATTTTTGACGCTAAAAACGTGGAGATACGCAACGGGACGCTGCACAACTGCGGCGAAAGCGGCGTGGAGGCCGAAGGAGAGTGCCGCAGTCTGCGGTTCATTGACTTGCGGGTGAAGTCAAACTTCATTTGCGGCATGTATTTGGCCGGGTCCGGCCACATCATCCGCGGTTGCACCGCCGTGGGCAACGGGCAGCAGGGGTTCTTTGCCCAAGACTCCATTATTCAGGACAGCTCCAGCTATTTCAACCGAACTGGCGTCTACCTGGACGGGGGATCGCTCATCAATAGCCTTGTACATGACAATGCAGAGTATGGCGTGCAGGCTTCCAACGCCCTCATCAGAAATTGCACCATCAGCGACAATGGCTACTCAGGCATTACTGCGTCGTATTGCACCATTCTGCAGAACCAGATACAGGGGAACAACAAGGAAAACATATCCACTGACGCCGGTCTGCTTGTCAACAACACTTGCCTGGTGAAAGACAACATGTTCTTTGGCAACAACTACTACAACGTGTATATGACGAGTATAAATTCCAGCGTGGAGAACAACCTTCTGGTTGGGTCCGCCGTAAATTTTCAGGCTTGGGGCGACTTCAACTACCTGGCCGGAAACAAGGCGGGCGGGGCTTCCGAGGATTATGTCGTTGCCAGCAACAATACCAATGGCGGCAACATATCTCTTGACCCCTGAATCCATACGTCCTCCGCAAGAAAATCGGCCCCGGAGGATAATCCCCGGGGCCGATTTTTTTGGTTTTCGTTTATTGTGTTGCACGCGTTTACGCTGGCTTTCTGCAGTGAAATATCCCCCAGCACAGATGGCCTTTTTGGCCGCCTTCGATCCAGTGGCGCAGGCCGGTCTTCATGCGTTCCATGTATTCATGGGAAACAACGTGCAAGAGCTCGTCCTCGCGCTTTTCAGTTTCCTGCAATACCCGGGCATAGTGCACGGGCAGGTGGCTTGAAAGGTCTGTAAAATCCAGTTCCTCCATACCCAAGCGTACGAGGGTTTTGCGATAGAATTCAGGGGATCCCAGTGTTTCCAGGTGGATGCGGGCCAGGATGGGGTCGAGCACGCCGTCCGGACAGGTATCAGCCATCATCGGGTCAGTGAAAACCATCTCCCCGCCGGGCTTGAGCACCCGCACCGCTTCCTGCAGTACAGTTTCCCGATTGCCGCTGTGCAGAAACGAGTCTTGGGACCAGATAACGTCAAAGCTGGCGTCCGGGTACGGCGCGCTCTCAAAGCTGCCGTCAACTACGTCGACGAGGTGCTCCAGCCCTTGTTCACAGTTGCAGCGCCGGCCGCGCTCGTTCTGCTCTTCGCTTAAATTCAGTGCAGCCACCCGGCAACCGCTGTTTCCCGCCAGGTAGCGGGCTGCGCCGGCGTAGCCAGAGCCCATGTCCAGCACTTTGCTTTGCGGTCCCAGGGAGGAAAGCAGTCCGCACATGGTCTGGACTGTATGGCGGCTGGCGTCGAATATGGAGTCGTGAGCAGAGCGGTAAACGCCAATGTGAATGTCTTCCCCTCCCCAGATAGTGAAGTAGAAGTTGTCTGCATCGCAACTGTTATAATAGTTGCGCGCCGTATCAATACTTTGAGAATAGCATTCGGGCATTATGGCCTCCTTGGGTCTGAGTTGTGCAAAAGTTCCGGAAATAAAGAGAATTTTTATTTTTGTTCAGGCTGCAGAAAAGTACAGCCCTGTGGTGCAGGTACTGTATATACAAGTGTTGGCTCTTTGAGTCAATTATTTCGAAACTGCTTGAGTATCGTGGATATATCAAAAAAGTTGCATTGAAATACAACATTGAAAAATGTGTCAAAAAATCATCAGTTGATGTTGTAATTTATGAATAGTACACTATATGCTGTTTTTTTACAGCGTGTGTTGTCAAGCAACATATGAGGATGTATGCAATATGCACATGAATATGATATGAAAAAAATTGTCGGCGGCAGATGCGGTTGTTTTTCTCTGCAGTTTGCAGTGGAGGAGGCTATGGCCTCTGGCCGGTTTGGCGGCGGATGTTTACAAAAGTAATTTCGTACACACCATGTAAGGTAAACCATAAGGAGGCAAGCATGGCTGCGCCGGAAGAAATGTACCAATGCCAGACGGTCAATTGCGGCTTCATCTACGACCCGGACAAAGGCGAAAAGCGAGGGAAAATAGCGCCAGGAACCGCCTTTGCAGATATTCCGGATACTTGGCGCTGTCCTATCTGCGGCGCGACTAAAAGATGCTTCAAACCCCTGGCCGGGCCAGGTTCTGTGGCAGACTGCGAGTTGAACACGCAGTAAAAGCCGTTTGAACATGCCTCCAAACGCAAAACGCCCGCAGACCTGCGCGGTCTGCGGGCGAAAGAGTTCGGGGCGGCGGAAGGATTATTCGGCGGTCTTTTTGATGTAGTACAGACCGCACAGCACGCACGCGAGGCCGAGGAATACCCAGAAAAATGACATGGCGATTCTCCTTGCAGAAAAGTGGTTACCGTTCATGTAGTTGTGTACGGTAAATCAAGCTTTATGACAAGCTGTCCCAGGCTGCTTGGGCGGCTTGCACAAATGCGCGCATGGCGTCCGGGTCCTTGCGGCCTGTGGCGTGATATTCCAGCCCGGTATGGGCGTCTACGCCGGCGGGCCGGACCTCCTGTATTGCTGCAGCGACGTTGCCTGGCGTCAGGCCGCCGGCCAGGATGACCGGAATTGACGAGCGCCTGACAAGCTCCCGGCTCACAGACCAGTCATGCGTTTTCCCCGTGGCCCCGCTGGCCCCGGTGGACGGGTCGTAAGTGTCCAGGATAAAGCCGTCCGCCCAGGGCGAGGCGGCGTCCATGGCTGCATCATAGGCAGCAGCAGAAAGGCCTGGCCGCAGGACCACGCTTTTGATTACCGTCAACTTCGGAGCCAGCCCGCGCAAGGCGGCGAGTGCGTCAGGAGAGACATCTGCGTGCAGCTGCACGATGTCTGCGCCCAGGCGCCTGCACATGGCGGCTACGCGAAAGGGTTCATCCTCATACGTGATGATGACAGGATGCGCGGTTGCCGGCAATGCAGCGATGACTTGCGCTGCAGCCTCTTCGCTCATGTCTTGAACGTTCACCGGCAGCCGCAGGGGAAAGCCCAGAGAGTCCACGCCGCTCGCCAGGGCGCACAGGGCTTCTTCCAGATCATGAAAGCCTGCCGCCTGCACCAGCCTGTGGAAAAATTCCGGGCCCTGTTTCACGCTTTGCTCCGTTTGCCTTGCCTGACCACACGGCCCTTTTTCAACACCAGCAGGCGGTCAATTTCTGGTATGATTTCATCTGCATAATGAGTGACGTAGACCAGGGTTGAGCCAGACTGGGCCCACTGTTGCAAGGTTTCAAGAAACCCGTTGCGTGCGCCGGCGTCCAGGCCAGCGCACGGTTCGTCCAGCAGTAAGATATCGGGCTGCGGCGCAAGGGCCCGGGCCAACAGCGCCCGCCGGGCTTGGCCCGTGGAGAGCGACCCCAGCGGCCTGTCCCACAGGCTGGCCACGCCGCATTTGGCGGCGGCTTGCAAAGCGCGTTTTTCCATGGCTTCCTCGACCGCGTCGTACAATCCCACGGAGCCGAAAAAACCGGAAAGGATCACCTCGCTGAGCGGGCAGTCCAAGGAGAACCGGGCCTGCAGCCCCGCTGAAACCAGTCCCATGCGTTTGCGTAATTCCCTTATGTCCCCCCGTGCGCAACCGAAACGGACAACGCTTCCTCCCAGGGCCGGCGCAACGTCCCCCAGCAGCAAGCGCAACAAGGTGGACTTGCCGGCCCCGTTGCCGCCCAGTACAGCCCAGCGGTCTCCAGACATAATGCGCCAGGATATGGCGTGCAGGGCCTGAAACCGGTCCAGAAACACGTCTGCGTTGGTGATTTCCACCAACGGAAGGGCCTTGCCAGAGCGAGGAGCGTCGCAGCAGACGTCAGTTTCTAGGCGAAGCAATGGCTCGTTGGGCGGCGGGATCCATGGGCTGCTACGGACTACGCGGCCTTTGTCCAGATCGAGACGATGGGTGATGCACGAGGGCAAGTCTTGCTCTCTGTGGGCGGCGCACAGCACGTTGACAGACCTGCTGGCCGCTGCGTCCGCCGCCGCGAGAACCGCGGACCTGGCGGCGGCGTCCATCCCTTCGCAGGCTTCGTCCAGGATGAGCAGGGCCGGTGTTTTCTGGAGCATGGCCAGAGCCCGGGCAATGAGCACCCGGCGCAGCTGGCCCTGGCTCATGGCCGGCAACGGCGTGTCGGCCAGGTCTGCCGCCAAAGTGATTTCCAGCATCTCTTGAGCCGTGGCAATGCGTTCTGGGCCGGGCTCTGCATAGAGTAGGGGCGCGTCGTCAAATCCCGTACACACTGCTTCGAGGCCAGTGAGTTTCCAGCCCATGCGCAGGCGCTGTTCCTGCAGTCTGGCGGACACGACGCCCATGCGCTGACGCAGGCTTATGGGGCTCTCCTGTTCGCCGTGTCCAAAATTATAGACGCGTCTGCCTCCGTTATTCTGGTCTGGCCATAGTTCGCCGCGCACCAGGCGCAGAAATGTGGACTTGCCGGCCCCGTTGGGGCCGAGCACTGCCCAGTGTTCGCCGGGCCGGAGCGTCCAGGAGACCTTGTGCAGGGCCGGCCGGCGGGCAAGGGAAACCGAAACGTTCTCTAAGCGGACCAAAGGGCGGTTCATGTCCTGGCGGCAAGCGTGGGAGTCTATCCGTTCTTGGCTTGGTGCATGGCTATAAAGTGCTGTGATTCTTCCTTGCCCATGTAGTGGGCCAGAATTTTGGGGTCGGTTTTTGTCAGGTCCACTAACAATAGACCGTCCAAAGCCTCGTTGAAATCCGGATCCACGTTGAAAGCCAGTATCTTGCCGCCCAGTTTGAGGTATTGTTTGAGCAGCACAGGAATGGACGTGAGCTCTTTTTCAATGTCGGTGATAACGCCGGTGACATCGTCAATGGAGTCGAACAGGCTGCGGACCTGTCTGGCTTCTTTGCGCTTCAGAGTGGTTAGTTTTGGCGGGTACTTTGGTTTTACGAGCTTTTTCAGCTTGGGCAGCGTGGTCAGGCTCATGTGGGCTTTGAGGAACCGGACCATTATTTCCCGGGACAGCGGCGAATAGTCGTTGGAAATGGAGACCGGGCCGAACAAAGTTTTGTATAAGGGGTTGTGGAGCACGTACTGGCCAATGCCTTTCCAGAGTAAGAGCAGGGGGGCGTAGCATTTCTGATATTCCGGCTGCACAAAGGACCGGCCCATCTCAAGGGCTGGGCCTGTCTTTTCGAAAAGGCCCGGCTTGTAGGTGAACAAGGTGCTTGTGTACAGCCCGTCTACACCGAAGTGGGAAATAATTTCGTCTGTTTTGCCGATGCGGTACGCTCCAACCAATTGGTGTTGTTCTCTGTCCCAAACAAAGAGGTGGTCGTAGTACTTGTCGAACTTGTCGAGATCAGTAGACTTGCCGGTTCCTTCACCCACTAAACGGAAGGTAAGCTCGCGCAAACGTCCTATTTCTTCCAGGGCCAGCGGGATGTCCTGTGCGCTGGCGCCGTAGACGGCGAATTCTTTGTTTTCAAGCAACAAGGTCTTGGCAGGCAGCGATTCGATTTCTTGCCGCAGCGCCGCCCTGTCCGGCCCGGCCGCCACTGGTGTTGCACAGTCGCTCTGGTGCAAGTAGGGGGGCGATTTTTGGCCCGGGGGGAGTACGGGAAAGGACCTTTTGGTCTGGGAGCTCAGCTTGTTTTTGAGCATATACGTGCGCAGCCGCAAGTAGTTGATGACGTCTACGTCAGTTTTCAGATTTTCCAGCTTGCGGTAGGGGATGGGGCTGCCGACGCTCAGAAGGATGGTTCTGCGTTCCTGGCGCAAGAACTCCCGGGGCAACATGGCGGTGCGCAGCCGGGGATGCACCAGCCCCAGCAACTGGAACAGCGGGCTGTTTGCGCCGTGGAAATAAATGGGGGTAACAGGCGCCTGGGTTTTGCGTATGATGCGGCCGACAGTGGGCGCCCAGGGGGGGTCGGTGACTGATCGCTCGCGCAAATGAATGGAGGCGACTTCGCCTGCTGGGAATACGCCCAAGAGTTTGCCGTCCTTGAGAAGCCGTAGGGATTGCTTGAGCGGTTGAATGTTCTTGCGCAGCGAAACATCTCTGCCAAAGGGGTCCACGGCGATGAAAAGGTCGGCAATCTCCGGGATCAAGGACAGCAGATAGTTGGCCATGATTTTAAAATCCGGGCGGACAGAATGCAGCAAAGAGGCCAAAATGACGCCTTCTATGGCGCCAAAGGGATGGTTTGCCACCACTACCGCTGGTCCATTGGCCGGAATGCGTTTGCGGTCCTCGTCAGAAACTTCATAGGTAACGTTCAGCCGCTCCAGAGTGGCGTCCAGAAAAGGCGCCCCGCTTTCCGTGGCTGGCGATAACCGCCGCACGTCCTGGTACAGAGTGTTGAGGGCCGGCAAGCAGAGCAATTGCTCAATGGGCTTGCCAATGGTAGAGAGCAAGCGACGGCGCAAGGGACCTCCCTTGTAGGCAATACGAAAGATGTCCTCCTCGCTTGCCTGGGAAGGTACAGAGGAGATGTTTTGCTGGGAGTTTTTCGTGTTATGTTGCGGCATAGTCGCTTTGGCGCGTGGTCGTGTTGTTCATGCGTCGCGCTTCTTTCGATTGTGCGTCATTTTTGTCAGAATATCAATGGGCTAATGTTACATTTCAGAGACAAAGACTCCGTTTTTTGCTTGCCTCTAGCCTGTTGAATGGATAATCTCATATCATGCATGCAAACATGTTTAGGTGTAAAGAACTATAAAAATTTGGAGAGGGCGATGATATCGAGGTTGTCATTCCCAGTGAAAATGACATTAATGTGCGTTTCACTGGTGATTATTGCGCTGGGCGTTATGGCTGTGATGACAGATTATAGCTTGAAAAACACCTTGCTGCAGCACGGCAAAGTGGTTGTCAAAAATGTGGGAGACGGCTTGTACGAAGCGGTCGTCATGCAGAATGACATCACCCAGGAAAAGGTGGATTCTGATCTGGCGCTGATGGACATTGAGTTTTCCCGCGGCGGCCAGGTGCGCCTGGCCCTGGAAAATTCGGTGACCATGAATATAACCAACCAGGTCACCAAGCAAACAGAAAAAGCGACCTTTCCCGCCCTGATGCTGGACGACCAAATGCTGACCGGCAATTTTGACTTGGTGGACCGGGTGCAGAAAATGGCCGGCGGCACGGCAACCATTTTCCAGGTGTTGCCGGGCAAGCTGCTGCGGGTTACCACAAATGTGCGCAAGCTGGACGGCTCCCGCGCCACAGGCACCTACATTCCTTCTGACAGCCCAGTCTATAAAACCGTCATGAGCGGCGAGACGTTTCGCGGCAAGGCCTATGTGGTGAACGCTTGGTACATCACTGCGTACAAGCCCGTGCGCGACGCTGGCGGCGATATCGTAGCCGTCATCTACGTGGGCCGGTT
This sequence comes from uncultured Desulfovibrionaceae bacterium, assembly GCA_964440345.1. Taxonomy (GTDB): domain Bacteria; phylum Desulfobacterota; class Desulfovibrionia; order Desulfovibrionales; family Desulfovibrionaceae; genus CAYTSA01. The sequence goes on from CAYTSA010000110.1 coordinate 9,278, forward strand.
GCTGCAGACGCCGCAAATTGAAGACCTGTTCGCCAAGGCTGACGTGGCCGGGAAAGGCTACGCGTTTGTGTTCAACTCCAAAGGGAATATTCTCATCCACCCCAGCGAAAAAGTGCGTGAGACGAACATGAATGACTATCCGTTTGGGGAAATGTTTCTCAACACTAAAGACGACGTTGTCGAGTACGTTTTCAATGGCGATTCAAAAGCCGCGTACATTCATTATTTCGAGCCTTGGGACTGGTACGTGGCAGTGGGCATGGAAAAGAGCGATATGTTTTTCGGTCTGGATAAGAAGCTGGTTACTTCCACCATATACAGCTTGCTTGTGGCGGTGTTGATAAGCGTCGTGGTCTCATTTCTGGCTGTGCGGCGTGGGACCAAGCCTTTGCTGGACATGGTGGGCGTGGCCAAGAAGATTGCCGGCGGCGACTTGAAGGCGCGCATGGAAGTCAAGTCCCACGATGAAATTGGCGTACTCTCGCACAACTTTAATGAACTGATGGACCGCATTGAAGACACGTTGTGCCAGAACGAAGGCTACGTAAACATGATCAACGCTGTAGATGATCCCATCTTCGGCGTGGACGACGACTTCAAGATCATTGCCGCCAACATGGCTGTGGCGCGCATGGCCGGGAAGAATGATCCCCAAGATGTTGTCGGCATGAAATGCCAAAACATCTTTAACGCTGCCATATGCGGCACGGACAAATGTCCTGTGTGCATGGCCCGCGACCGCAACGCCATGGCTGTATCCGACGTCTTTACCTTGACTATTGGCGGCCGGGAACGGTTTTTCACTGCCACTGGTTCACCCCTGATGGACTGTTACGGCGAGCGCGCTGGGTTTGTGGAAGTGGCCAAGGACGTCACAGACATTGTGCGCAAAGAGCGGGAAATGGAAAAAAACATGCAGCGCATGCAGGCCGTGAACGAGCAGGTAGGGGAGGCCAGCATACAGCTGAACAACTCTGTGGATACCCTGAACGGACAGGTTGTCGAGGTAAAGCGAGGCGCGGATTTGCAAAGCCAGCGGGCGGGTGAGACTGCCACTTCCATGGAAGAGATGAACGCTACTGTGCTGGAAGTGGCCCGCAACGCCTCCCAGGCCGCGGAAAACGCCAACGAGGCCCGGGATCGGGCCCAGGAAGGCGCTGACGTGCTGCACAAGGCGGTGACGTCCATTGCCGGGGTCGAGAGCCAGGTAATGGACTTGCGCGAAAAGATGACCAACCTGGGCGAGCAAGCTGAATCCATCGGCCAGATTATCAACGTGATCAACGACATTGCCGACCAGACAAACCTGTTGGCCCTGAACGCCGCCATTGAGGCGGCGCGGGCGGGCGAAGCCGGCCGCGGCTTTGCCGTTGTGGCTGACGAAGTGCGCAAGCTGGCGGAAAAAACCATGTCCGCCACCAAGGAAGTGGAAAACGCCATCGGCTCCATCCAGCGCGGCGCCCGCGATAACATTGAAGCCACTGAAAAGGCGGCTGAGGATATCACTGAATCCACTCGAATGGCCGAACAATCCGGCGAGCTGCTGAACCGCATCCTGGAAGTGGTCATCAATACGTCAGAACAGGTGCAGTCCATCGCCACGGCTGCTGAGCAGCAATCAGCAGCCAGCGAAGAGATAGCCCGAGCTGTGGACGAAGTGAACCAGATAGCTGCAGACAATGCAGACGGCATGGCCCGGGCCGCCTCGGCTGTGGATGATCTGTCCGACCTGGCCACACGATTGCAGGAGTTGTCTGAGCAAGAGTAAAATTGTGATTCCGGAAAAATTGAAACCCGGCGGGAGCTGCGCAGCCTCTCGCCGGGTTTTTTGCGGGCAGCCAGCCAGAACCCGCCGCCTGCGGTCACTGGCCAGGCAATCTGGCTAGCGTATTTTCGCCTTGAGACAACACTCGCTTTTGGAATAATATACAATTATTTCAATGTAATGCATAAGATAACCCGGCATTTTCAATGATGACAATGTGCTAATCGTACGTGAATAAAGGACGCCTTGGGGCATGGCGCCGCCGCCATGCTCAATGGAGCATCAAGGCAGACCATTTGGGCGGGCGAACGCAAGGGTCGCCCCCTACACTATGACGTATTAATGTAACGAATCGTGCGAGTACTAACCTGAGGCAACTCCTCC
>CAYTSA010000111.1:0-11331 GCA_964440345.1 uncultured Desulfovibrionaceae bacterium
TTAATTTATGTTCAAACAAGCTTCTAACTGTCGTCGTCAAAACAGTGTCATTCAAGCAAAAACGCCGCTTCACAAACAGCGTCAAGCTGTCAGTGCGTGCGATGGTTTGTTGCTCGGTCACTGGCGCAGGCAGCTTTGGCGGCAGATGACGTGTTGACTCCTTGACGGGATGCGGCATGCAACCGGGCGGCGGCGCAGCGCAACGACAGCTCTCCCCTGCCAATCTCGCCCCACTGATTCACCCCTTCCCTTCCGACTGCATCCGTTCTATACATAGCCGCTCGTTATCGTCGCCGCAGACCGGAAAGGCCCGCGGCTTTGTATACACTGACGCAAGGAGCAACCATGCATTTTATCGCCTACGCCGGAGTCCTGCTGTCATTGCTGCTGTCGCTGATCATGGGCGCGGTGGCCATAAGCCAATGCTGGAGCCGGGCCTTTGTCTACAACCACTGGATGCGCCGGGGCCACGCCGCCCAGACCGGGCTGATCACCGTCAGTTCGCTGGTGTTGCTCTGGGCCTTTGGGACGCGGGATTTTTCTTTCAAATACGTTGCTGAATACTGCGATACGCTCATGCCGCAGTTTTACGCGCTCACGGCCTTCTGGGCCGGCCAGCCTGGCTCGTTGTTGTTCTGGCTGTGGATGGCGGCGCTCATCGGCGCAGTCTATTCGTTCGTCCCGGCGTTCCGGCGCCTGGAGCCTTCGGTGCAGGGCTGGTACTGGCTTTTCTTTTACATGGTCATGGCCTTTTTGCTACTGCTCATCACCTGCTGGACCAACCCTTTTCTGCAACTGGTCCCGGCGCCGCCAGACGGCAACGGCATGAACCCCCTGCTGCAGAACGTGGCCATGATTTTTCATCCGCCGCTGCTGTTTCTGGGGTATGCGGGCTTTACCGTGCCGGCGTGTCTGGCTCTGGGCGAAGCCATGGCTGGCGGCCGGGGGCAGGGGCCTTCGTGGCTTGACGCGGCCCGCAACGTGACGCTGTTTTCCTGGCTGTTTCTTACAGCCGGCATCGTGCTTGGCGCGTGGTGGTCGTATATGGAATTGGGCTGGGGCGGTTACTGGGCCTGGGATCCGGTGGAGAACGCTTCTCTTGTTCCCTGGCTGGCGTCCACAGCCGCGCTGCACACCGGCATAGTGCAGCAGCGGCGCAAGTCTTTGGGGCGGACCAACGTGTTTCTGATGGGTCTGAGTCTGATTGCCTGTTTTTTTGCCACCTATCTGGTCCGCAGCGGCGTGGTGGATTCTTTGCATGCGTTCGGCGGCCACGGCGTTGGAGGTCCGCTGCTGCTGTTCATTCTCGCCAGCGTTGTTGTTTCCGCTTACGCCGCACTGCTGGGCCGCAGCGAAGCCAACCGGCCGCTTGAGGACCTGCTGACTCGCGGCGGGCTGCTGTTCATCGCAGCCTGGGTGCTGCTTATTTTGGCCGCCGTCGTGCTTATGGGCACCATGTGGCCTGTGTTCAGCCAGTTGTGGAGCGACAATCCTGTAGGCCTGGACCAGGGCTTTTACAACACAGCCGCCTTGCCCTTTTTTGTGCTTCTGGCCTTTCTGCTGGCGGTCTGTCCGTGGCTGGGCTGGAAGGGCGGTTTTCGCAACATGAAGATGGTTTTCGCTTTGGCCGGCGTGTTGCTGGGCGCGTTGGGGGTGCTGGCCTTGAAAGGCATACTCGCTCCGCTGGCCATGGCCGGCGCGGCTGCCGGGGTGCTGGCCGCGGCTTCGGCTGTGCTGTTCGTTGCCACGGAAAAAGAAGCCAAGTCTCGCCGGTCGGGCATAGCCGCCTACGGGGTACACTTTGGTCTGGCGCTCATGGTGCTGGGCATCGCCGTGTCCGGCCCCTACCAGCAGAGTAGCGACGCCGTGCTGGCGCTGGGCGAAACCATGTCTGTGGCCGGGTACGACGTCCGCTACGAGAGCCTGGAAGAGGGCGAGACCACAAACATGATATTTATTGAAGCAGAACTGACTGTGACCAGAGACGGCCAGCCCGTGGGCGTGATGCGGCCGCAGCGGCGCTTGTACCGCAAGTTTGACAGTCCCTTTGCCGAAGCCGCGGTGGCGCCTGTGTTCAGCCTGGGCAACGAGGTGTACGCCACGCTGCTGGCTGCTGACGGGCAGAACCGGGCCACGCTGCAGGTTTCCGTACACCCCCTGGTGAATTGGATATGGATAGGCGGTACGTTGATGTGCCTCTTTCCTTTTGTGGGCATGACCCGGCTGCGCAGAGAACCCGGGGCCGAGGATTCCAGGAGCTGAGCATGGCCGAATCGCTGGCGACGCTGCGCAAGGCGGCCAAGTTCTACGGGTCGCGGCTTATTTTCAAGGATGTTTCTTTGAACGTGGAGCCGGGCCAGGTGCTGCTTGTGGCTGGCGCCAACGGCGCGGGCAAGTCCACTCTGCTGCGGGTGCTGGCCGGCTTGTCGCGGCTGTCTGCTGGCGGGGCTGACTGGTCGGTAGAAGCCGGGGCCGTCGGCTATGTGGCGCACCAGACCTTTATTTATCCGCAACTGACCGGTCTGGAGAATCTGCGGTTCTGGGCCCGCATGTACAACGCCCCGCTGACCGACGAAGATATAGAAGCAAAACTGGCTGAAGCTGGGCTGGCCCGGGCCGCGGTGGAGAAGGCCGGCAAATACTCGCGGGGCATGGCCCAGCGGCTGAGCCTGGCCCGGGCGTTCATGACCGAACCGAAGCTGATACTGCTGGACGAGCCGTCCACCGGGCTGGACCGGCGGTCGCTGGCCATGCTGGGGACGTACATGGCTGCGGCCAAAGAGCGCGGCGCCGGGCTGGTCTGGGTGTCCCACGACGTGGAGCGGGACATGTCCAAGGCCGACGCCGTGGCCGCCATAGCCGGCAAGCGGCTGGCATATCTGGGACCGCCGGAGGGCTTAGATATGTCCATCATTTATGCAGAACCCGGCAGCGCCGGGCAAGAGGCGGCTTGATGCTGCGTCCGGCGCTGGCGGTGGCGGGCAAGGACCTGCGTTTGACGTTCAGCCGCGGGGCGGGGTTGTCCCAGGCCTTGCTGCTGGGCTTATTGCTGATTTTTTTGTTCAGCCTGGCCCGGGAGCCAGGCCAGGCCATGTCCCCCCAAGCAGCGGCAGCCGTGTTCTGGCTGGCTTCGCTGTTTTGCCAGGTGCTTATTTTTAACAATCTGTATACATTTGAAGAGGATAACGCGGCACGGCTGGCTTTAGCGTTGAGCCCGGCGCCCTTGCAATCCGTGTGGCTGGGCAAGGGACTGGCTGGTCTGGCGCTACTGGGGGCGGCGCAGCTGGTGCTGGCGCCGGCGGCCATGGTTTTTCTGGCTCAAACGCCCGGACCTGCTTGGACAGCGGGGTTGGCGGCGCTGCTGGCGGTGGACCTTGGCATGGCTGTGCTGGGGTCTTTGCTTGGGGCGCTGGCCCAGGGCCAGGCCGGCCGGGAGTCGCTGCTTTCCATCGTGCTGTTTCCGCTGCTCACTCCTCTGCTGCTGGCCGGGGTGCGCGTGGGAGCGGCGGGATTCTCGCCGGACGCGGCGCCGGACCTGGAGGGCTGGCTTGGGCTGGCTGTTGCGTTTGATCTTATTTTTGCTGCGGCGGGAGTTGTGCTGTTTCCGTTCATTTACTCGGGCGAAGAATAGTAGGCTGCTAGCAGGCTGTTGAAAAATCCACGATGGCTGCGTTGCTTCAAAAAGTTCAAACTCTCGTGTATTATATCTATACGTCGACCTTGAACTTTTTTCGCGCCTTGCCCTCGTGTTTTTTGAACAGCCTGCATAAAGGGACTTTCAACAGGCTGCTAACCGGGGCAATTTGCTTTTATTTCGCAGTAGGGTAGAATGATATAGTGAGGGGATATGCGGCTTAGGAGGGCTTGTGCATGGAATATGTAATTAAACTGTTGTATTTTGGGTCCGGGTTTGTCTATGCTGTGGTGTTGCGCTCCATCATATACAGGCTGGATGCATTCGCCCAGCGTGAAGAAAGTTTATTCGTGCTTAAGCATTTGAAAATGTGGGGCATCTATATGCTGGCGCCGGCTCTGGTCATATCCTTTGTACTGGCAGTGCAGGATATCTTGAAGCACAGTGAGTATGATCCTCCTGGCTTGTCTGATTTTCTGCAGCCGCTGAACCCCTCCTGGTGGATACCTGTGATGTTGAAGTCGTTTTTGTGGGGATGTGCTCTATTGGCTGTCAACTTTGTTGCGATGTACATGAAGAACATACATGTACTTGAAGATTTTGTGCAGCGGTGGGGACTGCCGATGTAAGTTTTTTGGGCTGACAAGAAGGTAGCGTATGCATGCATTGCATCTGATATATGTTTCTTTGGGTTTCATCTACGCCGTCGTGGCTACCAGTTTCATCTTTGCCATGGACAATTATTTTTTCCACCAGGAACCGGTGACCACAGACATGTGGCTGATGTGGGGGACGTACATTTTTATTCCGGCGGTCATAGCCGCCACTGTGTGCGGGATATACGACATGCTCAAATATGCAGACGATGAGACGCCCACGAGCAGCATGATCAGGCAGGTTGCGCTTTCACCCATAGACGTTTCGTGGATAATACCGTGCATTACTTGGGGTATTTTTTACAGCTGGATTATTGTGATTCTAGACGTTGTGGCCGCCCAACCCTGGGGCTACACCTTTTTGCAGGACGCCATTGCTGCGTGGGGCTTGCCTGCGCCAGAGCCGTCCGGCTCGTTTACACTGTAAGCGGGAGTGGCTGGATACTATGCGTGCATCGTGGATACTGCCTGTCAGCCTGGGGGCCGGTCCCGCCCTTGTTTTTTCCCAGTGGCTCATCTGGTTCTACGCTCCAACGGAGCTGACGATGGGCCCCATACAGAAGATATTTTATATGCACCTGCCGCTTGCCTGGTGGGGGCTCATCAGTTTTTTCACCGTGTTTGCGGCCAGCGTTGGCTATTTATTCACCCGCAAGCCAAAGCTGGACCTTCTGGCCGGCGCCGCCGCTGAGACAGGGGTGCTGTTCAGCGCCCTGGCCCTGGCCACCGGCTCCATCTGGGCGCGGGTTTCCTGGAATACTTGGTGGACCTGGGACCCCCGGCTGACAACGACGCTGGTTATGTGGTTCATCTACTGCGGTTATCTGGTGCTGCGGTCCATGGACATGGGCCGCGGCCGGCGCGAGCTGGTCTGCGCTGCGGTAGGCGTGGTCGCCTTTCTGGACGTGCCTTTGGTGTTCTGGTCCGCGCGCATGTGGCGGTCCATCCACCCATCGGTCTTTGCGTCCAAAGGCGGCGGGCTGGCCCCGGAGATGCAAGTTACGGTTATCGTTTCTGTGCTGGTCTGGTCGCTGCTGTGGCTGGCCCTGGTGGGTCTGCGCTACCGCCTTGCCGTGGCCCAGGAACGGGCGGAAGGCTTGGCTGTCTACACCGAGGACTAGGGTCCTCAAGTTTACGTGTAAGGAGTGTTTTTCATGAATGCAGAGGCGTATCTGTTTGCCGCCAACGCCGTTGTCTGGCTGGGCGTGGCCGGCTATTGCGCGTATTTGACGCTGTCGCAGCGCACGCTGCAGCAACGGCTGGAAAGGCTGGAGCAACTGCAAGGGGGAGGCGATGACTGAGACAGCTCCCCGCGTTGCGGCGCAGCGGCCGCTGCTGGCGGTCATGGCCTTGTTTCTGGCGGCCATTTTCGTGTCGTCGTTTTTGTACCGCATCCAGCACGGTTCCTTGCAGGTGCGGCTTGAGCAGCCCCGGCGGTCCATGCCGGGCGAGTCCATGCCGGGCGGACCCATGGACGCCATGACTGGAGGCCAGGAGCACGGCGCCATGGACGGCGTGGGCGCCATGATGCAAAAACTCCAGCAAGAGCCGCACAACGTGCAGTTGCTCACCGGGCTGGCCCAGCGTTTTCTTGCCGCTCAAGACTGGGAAGCCGCAGAGGTGTTTTTGCAGCGCGCCTTGGTGGCGGAGCCCTCCAATGCAGACATTCTTGCGCTCTTAGGCATGACGTCCTTTCAGCAGGAAAAATTTGAAGATGCAGCCAACTACTATTCCCTGGCCGCTGGCATAGACCCGGAGGACCATCTCTCTTTGTTCAATCTGGGCATGCTGTATTCACATTTTCTGGGTCAGCCGGAGAAAGCCAAAGACTATTTGGAACAAGCTGCAGCAAAAGCGCCGGCCGGGTCGGAAGTGGCTGAGCGCGTGCAGCAGGAATTACAAGCTCTGGAAGATAATTGACAAATTTGTGTAAAGCCGTTCTCGATTAAGGAAAAGACTTGAAATTTTGATCGTCTCACCTTAGATTTTTGCACCGCATTTTACAAGGGAAGCGTGCCTGCGTTTGGGCGCCGCCCGCCCGGAGAGGCCGGGACGCGCGGGGAGGATAACTGCAACGTTTGGAGGTCTGCAATCATGTATCACAACATTTTCAAAAAATTTGTCTTTTTTGTTTGCGTAGCAGCTTTTGCCGGCATGTCTGCTGCGGCGTTTGCTGAGTCTGTGACCATAGCCGTGCCGTCTCCTTACACAGGTCCGGCCGCCGCTTACGGCGACAACGTGAAAGCCGGCGTCATGATGAAGATTGACGAAGTGAACGCCGCCGGCGGTGTGAACGGCCAGATGATCGAAGCTGAATACCTGGACGAGCAGTGCGACCCCAAAGAAGCCGCCACGGTGGCTTCCAAGGTGGTGCAAGACGATTCCATCGTCGGCATTATCGGCCACCTGTGCTCTTCCGCCCACCTGGCCGCTCTGCCCACGTATGTGCGTAAGGGCGTGGCCGCCATTTCTCCCACTGCCACCAACGTCTCCATCAGTGACAAGAACAAGGACCGCAAGGGCAACGCGTGGTCTTTCCGCGTGGTGTACCGGGACGACTTCCAAGGCGCTTTTCTGGCCCGCTACGCCAAGGAAGTGCTGGGTCTGAACAATATCGCCGTGTTTTATGAAAACAACGACTACGGCATTGGCCTGAAAGACGCTTTTGTGGGCAAGGCCAAGGAAATCGGCTTGGGCATTGCGGGCGAGGAAGCCTACGTGAAGGGCACCACAGACTTCACTCCGCAGCTGACCTCCCTGAAGCAGGAAAAGCCGGACGGCCTGTTCATCTCTGGCTACTACAACGAAGGCGCCCTCATCGCCACCCAGGCGAAAAAGCTGGGCATGGACCTGGTCAAGTTTGGCGCTGACGGCCTGGATAACAGCGACTACATGGCCCTGGCCAAAGGCGCTTCTGAAAACACCTATCTGACCACTCCATTTTTGCCTGAAGTGGCCGGCGGCGCAGCCCAGGAGTTCATGAAGAAGTTTCAGGACAAGTACCAGCGCGACGTTGACTACATGAGCGCCAATGCGTATGACGCCACCGGCATGATGATTGAAGCCATTGGCAAAGTCGGCGCAGACCGGGCCAAAATCCGCGAGTATCTGGCCTCCATCGACACCCCGGAAGAAGGCTACGACGGCGTGACCGGCCTGACCTACTTTGACGAGCACGGCGACTGCCAGAAGTCGGCGTTTGTGAAGATGGTCAAAGACGGCAAGTTTATACCTGCTCCCAAGCAGCTGAACTAAGCCGGCCCGGCCGCGGCCGGTACTGATGCGTGAAAGAACAGGCTGGACAGTGTCCAGCCTGTTCCATTACTGAGTGCGTCAATACAGCAGCGTGGAATAGGGGCTGGCGTTTCCGGAAAACCGGAAAAGCCCTGCGCCTGCGTTTGTTCCTTGGCCTGAATGCTCATAGTTTCAGGCGATTCAGTCCAGGGAGCAGCCGCACCAGGCAGTGCGCCACTTTTTGCTACATTGCAATAACAGCAAAACAACCGTTTCGCAGCCACCGGAGTTTTCCCTTGCTTGAACAACAGCTTATCAACGGCCTTACTCTGGGCGTCATCTACGCCCTCATCGCGGTGGGCTACACCATGGTTTACGGCGTCATTGAGCTTATCAACTTTGCCCATGGCGAAATCTACATGCTTGGCGCATTTTTCTGCGTCACGTTCATCACAGCCGTGGGGTTGCCGTTCTACGCCGCCATCATCATGGCTATGGCTTGCTGCGCCATGCTGGGCATGGCCATAGACGTGATAGCGTATAGGCCGTTGCGCAACGCGCCGCGGCTGGCGGCGCTCATTACCGCCATAGGCATGTCCATTTTTCTGCAGAACCTGGCCATGATCATCTGGGGCAGCCGGCCCAAGCCTTTTGCCCAGGAGGCTGTGCCCGACTACTTGAAGACCACTGCCTTTGAAATGGGCGACGTGACCTTGACCTGGATGCACCTGTTCATATTCGGCGTCACCTTTGCCATCATGATTGGACTGAACCTGATCATCACCAAGACCCGCATCGGAACAGCCATGCGGGCGCTCTCTCAGAACCGGGTGGCCTCCCAGCTTATGGGCATCAACGTGAACCGGGTCATATCATTCACTTTTGCCCTGGGATCAGCCATGGGCGCAGTGGCCGGGGTGCTGGTGGCCATGTACTACAACACCTTGTACCCGACCATGGGCTACGTGGCTGGGGTCAAGGCTTTTGCCGCAGCCGTGCTGGGCGGCATCGGTTCGGTTCCGGGCGCCATGATGGGCGGCATTGTTTTGGGCGTGGCCGAGGCGCTGGGCGCGGGCTACGTCTCGTCCTTGTACCGCGACGGCGTGGCTTACGCCGTGATGATCGCGGTGATCATCTTCCGGCCCTCCGGCTTGCTGGGCAAGGCTGTGGTGGACAAGGCGTAGGAGGCTGTTGAAAAATCCACGATGGCTGCGTTTCTTCTAAAAGTTTAAACTCTCGTGTATTATATATACACATCGACCTTGAACTTTTTTCGCGTCTTGCCCTCGTGTTTTTTGAACAGCCTGCAAAAAAAGTTTTTTTCAACAGGCTGGCAGAGTCCCCGAGGCAGGGAAAAGGCCAGAGGCGCAGCATGATAACAGAGCTGAAACTGAAGAATTTCAAAAACTTTTCGGAAGTTTCGCTGGAGCTGAACCGGGTGAACGTGTTCATCGGGCCGAACAACTCTGGGAAGTCGAATCTTCTGAAATCGCTAATGATGTTGAAAGACATCTATGGTAATAGCGACAAAACCAAAGTTGTTCTTGCTAGAATGGGTGGAATTGACATTTTGCATGGCGGCAAAGATTCTGCGTCAGATGTATTTTCATTAGGTATTACTGCAGTACCTCCCGAGTCAGCACATGTGGATGGTAAGATACACACTGCAATAAGCTCTGCCTTCTATTCTCGACAAGAACCGTTTTCTTCTGCTGCCATAGCTCACGAACATATAGAAACGAGTACGTCGATACATGGCGGGTCTCTTTTTTCAGCGACCGGAAGTATGGAAGATGTTAACTTTGCTTACTCAACTGCAGATTCTGAGTTTAGCCGGAACAAGCATCTTGAAGGTAACGGTTCTGAAAGTGTTTTTAACCAACAAGATATTTTTCTTGAAGATAGTTTTTTTAGATCGCGCTTATACCCGCACTACAAAAAAAACAGAAATTCAATTAAAAGTTTTTATGATGGAGTAATGTATTATGGGATGGAGAATTGCCGTAATGAGATAATATTCTCTGAAAGCACGATTACATTAAGGCAATATGTGTTGTCGAATGACGGGAATAATTTTTACAATGTAATACAAATGCTTGACCAGGACTATGATTTTATAGACCATTTTGTGCACTATTTGAATCATTATTTAAAGGGGTTGAAGAAATTCAAGCTCAATATGGCAGGGGAAGACATTCAGAGAGGCGTCGTACACCATGAAGACTTTCAAGATTTTTCAGTATCTAGGCTGTCCGCAGGCTCGTTAAAGTTGTTTCTTTTGACATTGATGCTCCATACTCCTGTGAAATACACGACACTGATGATCGATGAGCCAGAACTCAACATGCATCCCGCATGGCTCAAGGCGCTGGCTCTCGACATTGAGGATCCCAAATCGTGCGGCCAGCTCATCGTCAGCACGCATTCCCCCGAATTGCTTGACGGTTTGACCGCCTACTACAAGGATGGCAGGGTTTCGCTTTTTGTTTTTGACTGTGAGTGCACGGTGCGCAAGGTGAAACCAGCAGACATTGACGAGTTTTTGACTGACGGCTGGGAGCTAGGCGACTTATATCGTGTTGGGGAGCCTCGTTTAGGGGGTTGGCCATGGTAAGCGTGAGACTGTTTAGCTCGGGCGGGTATACTGAAACAGGCGGTCTGGAGAACTTTTTGAGAAAAATGCATCCAGGTTTAAGTTACGAAAGGTGTTTCCCCGCCGCCGCAAAAGGTCCCAAACGGAGTCTTCTTCGAGGCCCTAGAGGGCGTGACGGTAAAGTGACAGGCGAGCACCTTGTCAAGCGCATGTTGGAGCGTTTGGAACACGATAAAGGCTCTTTCGACGTAATTCTTCTGGTTGACGACGCCGACTGCAGATTTGACTCAATGGATGCGTATCACGCCTGGGCGGCAGAGACGCAACGCAAGGTTTGTCGCGCACTAGGCGCTGACGTAACATTCATCGCACTTTTGGCTGCGCCAGAAGTCGAAAGCTGGTTTGTTGCTGATTGGGAGAACAGTTTTAGGCGCATGTACCGGGAACAGTTTGACCATCTGCGCAGAGCGCTTAATAAAAAAAATCGAGATTGCGGACATCAGTCTATCGAAGATTTTGGTTATCCCCGTGATAATGCTGCATGTGCGCTCAAATTATCAGACTTCATTCGCGATGCATTGAACTCTGCTCCAGCTCCAGCGTATTACGACAAAAGAACCAAGGGCGTCCAAATGCTTCAAACAATAGAGCCACAAAACGTCAACAATAAGTGCGACCGCTACTTCCGCGCCGCCTACACCGCCCTGCAAGCGCAGGCGCAAAACAATTGATCCAGGCGATGACACTATGACGACAATGAAACCCCTGCTTTTTATCGCCGCGGCGGCCATTCTGGCTTTTCCTATGACGCCGCTGGCCAACGAATACTTTTTGCATGTGTGCACCCTGGTCATGGTCTATATGGTCCTGGCCATGGGCTTGAACATCATTCCCGGCTTCTGCGGCCTGTTGGACCTGGGCTTTGTGGGCTTTTACGGCATTGGCGCCTACACGGCAGGGCTGCTTACCGTGCACTACGGGCTGAACTTTTTTTTCCTTGTGCCGCTGGCCATGCTCAACGGCGCGCTTTGGGGCGTGTTGCTGGGCGCGCCCACGCTGCGGCTGACCGGGGATTATTTCGCCATTGTCACCTTTGGTTTTTCGGAGCTGGTGGTGCTGTTTTTGACCAACGAAATATGGCTTACCCGCGGCCCGCTCGGCTTGCCGGGCATTGAGCCGGTGAACTTCGACCTCTACTGGCTCTCCTCCCGGCT
>CAYTSA010000112.1:0-11267 GCA_964440345.1 uncultured Desulfovibrionaceae bacterium
ACGCCGTCCACCCGGTAGCGGACCCGGGCGGTGTCTTCTCCTGGCTCGATGTGAATGTCGCTGGCCCGGTGCTTTAGGGCAAGAAGCATAATGCCCTTAACAAATTCGATGACGGCTGTGTTGCCAGCTGCTGCTGTAAGTTCTTCTTCTGTGACTTCGCCGTCTTTGAGCATGTCCAGCAGGGGAATCTGGCTGGTGAGGCTTTGCAGCGTCTTGGCAGAACTGTAGTTTATCTGGATGGCGTCCTGAATGTCGTCTGCAAAGGAGAATACCGGGTTGACCACAGAGTTGGCGTGTTGTTCTGCAGCCACGGTGAGCTTCATGTCCTCCGGGTGGGCGCAGGCCGCGGTAATGACTTCGTTGATGCGGTAGAGGGGAATGATGTTGTTCTGGCGGGCGAATTCTTCTGGGATGAGGCTGACGATCTGGCGTTGGAACAGTGTTTCACTCAGGTCCACGTAGGCATGCTCAATGGAGTCGCCCCACAGCCGGCCCAGCTTGGTCTTGTCGGCCAGGCTGTTGCGGAGAATATGGTAGAGCAGGGCTTCGGCGTCGCCCCGGTATTCGGCCAAGAGCTGTTCTGCTTTATCCTTTGGCAACAAGCCGTCGGCCACAATGCGCTTGACGAAAAAAGGGTTCTCACGCACGTTTTTTGCTCCGGCGCCGCTCCAGCGCTTTCTGGGCGGTAAGACGCTGGATTTCCTCCTGGGTCAACTGCTGGCTTTGACTGCTGCTAAGCTGTTCATCTTCCTTGATTTCTTTGAGCATTTGAGAGAGGTCGTATTTTTCGCTCATCCGCCGTTCTCCATATCTTTTCGATAGGCTTCCCAGGCCTGGCGCAGCAAATCCTTCATTTCAGCCACGGGCGTGTCTTTGCGGATATAGCCCCAGGCCCCGGCGTTCAAGGCTTTGTTCACGCTATCGCGGTCCACTACAGATGTGAGCATGACCACAAAGGCTTCCGGATGCATGGCTTTGATTTCGTCCAGTGCCTCCAAGCCGGTCTTGAAGCGCATGTTGATGTCCAGCAGAGTTATGTGTGGCCGGCGCTCTGCGAACAGGTCCACGGCTTCCTGTCCGTCCTCAGCTTCGCCCACGATCTGGCAGTTCATGTTGGAAAGCACAGAGCGGATGAGCATTCGGATGTGCGGCTCATCATCGGCAATAAGGACTTTGACTTTCGTGTTATCAGCCACAGACTTGCTCCACTGGCAGGCAAAAGGAAAAGGTTGCGCCGGCTCCAGCTTTGCTTTCCAGCCAGACCCGGCCCCGGTGCGCCTCAACAATTTTTTTGACAATGGCCAGTCCCAAACCGGTGGAGCTTTCCCCACCCGTGGGCCTTGCGGAAAGCCGCTGGAACTCGCCAAAAAGACGGTCCTGATCCTCCGGGCTGACGCCAGGGCCCTGGTCTGCGACAGAGACAGCGACCTCTCCGTCTACCGAAGTCACGTCAATGCGTACTTTCGTCTCTGTGGGTGAGAATTTCAATGCATTGGAGAGCAGGTTGTCCACCACCTGGCTAATGCGCTCCGGGTCGCAGCAAACGTCAGGCGTATCTTCCAAAGAAACGTGCATGGTGATGCTTTTGCGGCCGGCCGCCGCCTCCATCAGCCGCACCCTTTCTTTCACCAACGCGCCCAAGTCGGCGTGACCCAAACGAAGCTCCAGTTTGCCGGATTCAATGGCGGCCACGCTGAGCAAGTCATTGATCATGGCTAGCATGGTGTTGGAGGTGGTTACCGTCATTTCCAGAAATTCTTTTTGTCCGTCCGTGACCGGCCCCACAGTTTCTTCCAGCATGAGTTCAGCAAAGCCGCGTATGGAGATGAGGGGGTTGCGCAGGTCGTGGGCGGCTATTCCCAGGAATTTATTCTTCAGCAGCGTCATTTCCACCAACCGGCGGCCAACAGCCACGCGGCTACGCATCTCCTCCGGAAAAACGGGTTTGGACAAAAAATCGTGCGCGCCGTTGTCCAGAGCGTAAACGATGTCCTGTTTTTCATTTTTTGCAGTGAGGAGCATGGTGTAGATAAAGCCAGAGCCTTTATGCTCCTGCAACAGCCGGCAAATCTCCACGCCGTCCTTGCCTGGCATCATCCAGTCGAGAATGGCGATGCGCGGAGGATCATCAGACGTGAGCTCGCGCCAAGCGTCCTCGCCGTTGTCAACATCAACAACTTGGTACCCCCACTCCTCCAGTCTGCGCCGCATGGCGAAACGGGTAGTGGGGCTGTCATCGGCAATGAGAACAGTAACAGGTTCAGTTTGCATGGCGACATGTTGACCAGAAAAGTTTCAGAGCGTCAACACGGTGTATACTTTTGCTGGACAAAACAAATGCCTCCAGGAACAGCCCGCGTGCTATATGGTTGACCAGTCTGTGCTTCGCAATATTTCTTCCAGCCGCGCCAGTTGCATGGCTGTCTGGTCTACTGCTCGGGCCAGACCGGCAAGGTCGCTATTTTTTGCTACGGACTCAGCGTGCGCGGCAGCCCGACGCAGCTGTTTGCCCCCCACATCGCCGGCAGAGCCTTTGATGCGGTGGGCTATGCGCTCTGCGGCGGCAATGTCTTCTTTTGCGACGGACTGCAGCAGCAACTCCATTTGCGTGCGTGCGTCGTCAAGAAAAAGCGCGGAAAAGTCAGCCAGGTCTGCCGGGTTGTCGCCCACCAGTTCGCGGGGAATGGCGGCGTCTAGCAATGGTTCTGTATCTTCCGTGTTTGGGTCGGGAGTTTCGTTGTTCTGCAAAGCCGCGTGGTCCATGGGGCAAAATCGGGATAACACGCGCTCCACCTGGTCCAGCTTGATGGGTTTTGAGAGAAAATCGTCCATGCCGGCTTCCAGGCAGCGTTCCTTATCGCCCTCCATAGCGTAGGCGGTCATGGCGGTTATGGGAGTGCGACGGCCGGCTTCTTGTTCTCGTATGCGCCTGGTCGCGTCAAACCCGTTTACAACGGGCATCTGCACATCCATAAAGATCATATCATACTCGTTAGCCAGCGCCATTTGTACAGCTTGTTCGCCGTTTTCAGCAATTTCTGTCACACAGCCAAATCTGGAAAGCACGGATCTGGCGACACGTCTGTTGATGGGGTTGTCTTCGGCCACCAGGACGCGGGTACCCACCCGGTAGCACTTATCATGATTTTCGGGTTTGAGTTCTTCTGGAGGTTCTGAAAGAAGCAGGGGCAGCTTGAGATAAAATGTCGTCCCGGAGTGTTCCTGGCTTTCATAATACAGTTGTCCGCCCATCATGGCGGTCAGTCTTTGGCTGATGGGCAGTCCCAGGCCTGTCCCCCCGAAGTCTCTGCCGGTATTGCCATGGGCTTGGGTGAATTGCTGGAAAATGGAGTCGCCAGCCTCAGCGGGTATGCCAACCCCCGTATCCGACACTTCGATCAAAAAAGGGAATGCTTCGTTGGAAGGCGTTTCGTCGTCAGTGTGTTTCCAGTCAGCTGAAACGGAAATGCGCACTTGTCCGTCGTCTGTAAACTTGACGGCGTTTCCCGCCAGATTCATGATTATCTGGCGCAATCGGCCAGGGTCCCCCAGAACGTAGCGGGGCAAGTCGTCCGGATACTCCATGACCAGATCCACGCCTTTTTCGTTTGCCTTCACCGCCAGGAGCCGGGCCACGTCCGCCACAGCTGTCTTGAAATCAAAGGGTGTAGAAGAGATTTCCAGCCTCCCAGCCTCGACCTTGGAAAAGTCGAGCACGTCGTCAATGACCGACAGCAGGGCCAGGGCTGACTGGTTGATGGTTTCGGCAAAGGATTTCTGCTCCGCAGTAAGGTGCGTGTGCAACAGCAATTCAGCCATGGAGACAACGCCGTTCATGGGCGTGCGGATTTCATGAGACATGTTGGCCAGGAAATCGCTTTTCGCCTTGCTGGCTGCTTCGGCCGCCAGCCGGGCCTCCTGCAGCTCTTTTTCCGCAAGTTTTCGGTCGGTTATGTCCCGCATAACCCGCAGCCGGGCCATTTCGCCGCCCCACATGATGGGCGCTCCGGTAATTTCCGCCACCACGACAGTTCCATCCTGCCGGCTTATTTGCGCTTCTGCGAGGGGCAGCTCCCGCAGGCTGGACTCCATGCGGCGGGTTGGGATTTCATTATGAAAGCTCAAAAAATCCAACAGGGCGCGTCCTTCCAGTTCTTCTGGCCGCGAAAACCCGGCCATGGCCGCAGCAGCGGTGTTGGCGAAGAGTATTTCACCTTCTCGATGCACGATGATGGCGTCGGGCGAAATCTCAGCAATGGTTTTGTAGCGCTCCTGAGATTCCGCCAAGTCCAATTCCATGCGCCGCTTGTCGGTCACATCGGCGAATAAGCCCAGAGCAGCTGCCTCGCCGTCCCAGTCAATGCGGGCTATGGAGGCCTGCATCCATTTGTCCTCGCCGTTCATGGCCGCTATCCGGAACAGGAGCGAACCGTGCATGAACTCTCCATGCATAACGTTGTCCAGCGTTTGGTGTAACGCGTCTGCGTCTTCCGGGTTGCATATGGACATAACGCTGACCCCGATGAGTTCATTGGTCGTGTAACCCGTCACTTCCACCATGCGCGGGTTCACAAATATGAGCCGCTCGTCCTGGATAACGCATATGGGCTCGAAGGCCCACTCCACAAGCGTGCGGTACCGTTTGCTGATTCGCTCCAACTCATGTTCCCGGTCTTTGCGGCGAGCCAATTCGCTTTTCCAGCGCAGCATCGCGCCTACACGGGCCAGGAGTTCGCTTTTACGGAAGGGCAAGCCGATGAAATCAGTCGCACCGGCGTCAAACGCCTTGGTCATGGTTGCCTCGTCCGCATTGCCGGTAATAATGATGACCGCAATGTCGGCCAGGGCCGCGTTGTCTTTTATGCGCTGCGTGGCCTCGATTCCATTCATGCCGGGCATGTTTATATCCATAAGAATCAGGTCAATCTTCTGCGCTTGCAATAAGTCCAGAGCCGACTCGGCCGAGTGTGTAGACGCAGCGTTGACATACCCGGCGTTGCGAAGAGTCTGCTCAATGACGAAGCGCATGGACTCAGAGTCGTCGACAACGAGAATGCTCATGGATAAGGGATCGTGCATGGTTTACGCTGTAGCGCAAAAGCAGAAATGCGGCAAGGCAATAATGGTTGGAATAATGTATGTATTTTATAACCCTACCACGTGACTTGGCTGCACTGCCCAAGCTCCCTATCGCGTCTTTTGCGGTGTGAAAGATATGCTCGATGGTTTCTGACTTGAACTCCGAGTATCACATCAAGTATGCTTTCCACGTCATGCTTCTTTAATGGTAGCAGCACATCGAGAATCATTTTAAGCTGCGACAAAGTAATGGACGGTGCTTTTTTTCCCCAGCGATAATCGCGAGTAACCGTCATTGGCTGCTTGAGCCAAACCTGCGTGCTCTTGCTTACTTGCACTAGATACGTCGCGTCTGGCAACGCTTCGGCGGCGCTGATGAAATCAGGACTCATGCCGTACACCGAATCCGCCAGGATATACTTGAAAGGCAGCACACTTTCGGATCGCAAGGACGCGAGCATTTCTGCGGCTAGCTTGGGTTTGGTTTTGAACGTGATATCTTCCGGCAACTTGCACTTATGTCGACGTTCAGCGTAAGAATCGTCAAACCATTGTTCGGGCAAAAACAGCCGTTTGTCCGCCAGAGTATATCCGAGCTCGGACACATATCCAGCGAAAACATTAACTTGGCAGTTTTCAACCTTGCCAAGCGAGCCGCAATACTGCTTGGCGACCCCTATCGAGTTGTCCCCTTTTTTTACAAAACTGCTTTCGACTGGCGCCACAATAGTGACTGGCGCCATTTGATGTGTTGCGATTTTGGTCGGGGGAGGGCATACTCTGTATATGGAAAGACACATGCGTGCAGAAGGCGGGTTTACGCTCATCGAGTTGACAATCAGCGTGGTCATCATTGGCATTATCGTGGTGATAGGCGTTGGCTCGTGGCAGATGCTCTTGAAGTCCCGGCAGCTGGCCAAGACACGTTCGGACCTGCTACAGGTGAAACAGTGTCTCATCTCCCGGGCTGTGTGGAGCGAGCGGTATCCCAGCTACAACGCCACGTCCATGCAGATACCGGCCAACTGCAGTGGCGGCGCGAGTCTGGATGTGGACGCCTGCCTTTGCGAGGGGGGCGTCATCCTGGACGAATGGGGCGGCCGCGTGCATTTCATAGCCGGCATCTTGGATAGTGGCGGGGCCTCAGCTAATGGCCAATTTTTCATAGATGACGACGCCAAAGGCCAGAACGCCACGCAACTTCATGATTCCGACTCCAAGTTTTCTGATACGAATGGCGAAACTGTGCAAAACGTCGCCTTTGTCCTAGTCAGTTGCGGGGAAAACCGGTCTAGTGACACCAATTATTTTAATGCAGACTGCACCGACGCCGCCGGGCAGATAGACGAGCTTGTAGACGGCGTGGACTTGGATTTTAGCAAAGATGACCCTGGCGAAGAGGACAAAGACGACATCTACGTCTTTGCCACCGCCCGCGAACTTATATCCGCCGTGCGCAACCAGTGAGGCCGCCATGAATTCCACTCATTCCAAAGAAGGCTTCACCCTCATAGAACTTGGCATTGTCCTGCTCATCATGGGCGTCATTGCCGGCGTGCTGGGGCCGGCGCTTTTTTCCGGCATCAAACAGGAGAAGGTGACCCAGGGCCGCAACGAATTGCGCGAGCTGCGGGACAGCATTATTGGGTTTGCCATTGATAAACGAGTACTTCCAAGTGATTTGTCTGATGAAGTTGGCGCAACTGACGACGTGTGGGGGCGGAAAGTTAATTATCAATATTGGGAAGAGCTGACAAACAATGACCTGTGTAAAGATGTGGACGCCACTGAATTTGAAGTAGAAATACGAGATAGCGGAAGCAACATTGAAAATATCGCCTTCATACTCAGCAGCGACGGGCAAGATCATCAACCATTCTTGGATTTGACGCCGGAGAATGTCACCAGTGCGCATGTAACTGATCTGACAAATCTAGATGCAGACGACAAGTTGCAGGATGATCAATTTATTTACGTCACTCTTGGTCACCTCAAGGCTGTTGTGTGTCCAGCATCAAAGAAAGAAAATCCCTTGCCGCTTGACTACCTCTCACGGTGGGAGATGGATGAGAACACCGGGTCTACAGTAGGAGACAGTGCTTCAGGCGGGGTTGATGCAGTCTTTTCCGGGCCAGACGGGCCTGAATGGACCGAGGCCGGCGATGGGCATGGCTTGAATTTTGATAATGCTGATTCAGGCCTGAATGCATGGCTAACTGTTGATTATAACGAGCGGTATGACCTTACGGAGTTTACGATACTAGGCTGGTTTCGGACAGCTTATGAAGGGGAGTTTGGTGTAATAACGAGTAAACAAACAGATTATTATGACCGCAATTGGTGGGTCACCATTTGGGGCAACACTATTACAAACCAGGATAATTGGAACTGTACCTATACCTATGCTGGCGGCGAGTTGGCTCTCAGAGTCAGCACCGAGACATATTTTCAGGAATGTTTTGACGGCTACAGAAGAGGCGTCAACATTGGCACAGAAGAAAAGGTCACTGATGACAAGTGGCATTTTTTTACTGCACAGGCGAATGCTTCACTTGCGCGTTTATATGTTGATGGAGAGCTCAAAGCGCAACAAGAAGACGCCGGTGTTCCGATGACGCCGCAAGCGGATGTATACATAGCAAGGGGTACTATTGGATCACGTTCATTCAATGGCACCATTGCTGACATTACAATATATGAATACATGCTGGACGAGAGTACAATCGTCAGTGTGTATGAATACGAAAAGAGTAATTACGAATGATGCGCTGCACGCGCCACGCCCGGGTGAGGCCTGGCTTCACCCTCATAGAGATGGCCCTGGTCATTGTCGCCCTGGGCATCATCATCTCTCTGGTTGGCCCCCCCGTGTTTACCATGATCAAGCGCGGCAAGGTCGCCCAGGGCAAGGACATGCTGAACACTGTCAAGAACCAGATTGTGGGCTACGCCATGATCAACAACAACCAACTGCCCCCGAACCTGGCGGCCGCCGGCGACACCACGGACCCCTGGGGGCGGGCTTTTGAGTACATTCCTGCAGACGGCGCGCCGGACCTGACTTCTGAAGACATTTGCGACACAAGCGTCACCGAAACCGACCTGGACCTTACGACCGATGCGGGAACCATACAAAACGTGGGCTTCATCGTGGCCAGCCGGGCGCACAAGGTTAACGGTAATTTCGATTTTGACTACACGGCCGATCCTGTGGATATCTCCGGCCCGGGCAAAGTTGACGACCTGGTCCAGTTCATGACGCTCAACCAGCTGAAAGCCAAGCTGTGCTTGATTAAAGACGGCCAGTTTCCTTGGTTAAAAAAGGATGGGTGGCCTGATCCTGCGGATATTTTCGGGACCAATCCTGGTTCTGATTATGAAGGCATAACCGTAGAAAGCGCTAGCGGCACAGAGAAATTGGAAGAGGCTAATCAGGCGGATATTAACGGCATGGGCCAGGGAACGCCCTGGGTGACGTTGCGGCGGCATACGACAAATAATGACATACTCATGAAGGTTAGTTACGTTGGCGGCGGCGAAGCCAATATTTGGGAGGACGAATACGAACCCGAAGACGACAGGTACTACCGGTTCTCCTTCAGCTACAATACCAATGGAACAGACGAAGTTTTATGGAATGTTAAACGGTACACATCCTATCCTGATGAAGCTTTCGATCAAGTATTTCATCCTGATATGGACGGTGATGTGGACAACCCTTTCACTTTAAACAGCCCGCCTGCCGGGTATGACAGATACATAGGCAACTTTTACATTCTCAGCAAGATTCCCGACACTGGCAATGACGCCAGCATGCATATCACGAACATTACGGTCAATGGCGTGAAGCAGAACCCGCCCAATGACGAGATGATTAATGATCATACCGGCGGCTCCGGCAATAGCTACATCCATCTCTTGTCGCAGCGTGAAGAAGCTACAGAAAGCATAGAAATTGAAGGCGACGTCTATTGGGAATGGTTCGGGTCGCAAAGTAGCGAGTATTCTATGTCCATTTACTTCTACATCCACGATGTGGAATCGCCAAACTAGGGGCGCATAGAGAATGAGAGAATATTTGCGCGAAGCAAGATACCCCGGCTTCTCCCTTATCGAAATTGCCATCATTATGGTCATTATCGGCTTGGTGATCGCCACGACGCTGCCTCTGGTCAACAAGCAATTGCAGACGGACATATCCCGCAGCAGCAAGAAGATACTCCGCTCCGCCCGAGAGGAGATCATCGGCTACGCCATGAGCAACTGCGCCCTGCCTGAGGACGACAACGCCACGGCCTTCGGCCACATAGAGGGCCGGCTGCGCAGCGCCATACGCTACCGCCCGGCCCGGGGCCTGACCTGGGACGACGACATTGACGACACCTACCTTTCCCTGAACAACGCCACCCGCGAAGTGACAGGCATTCCCATTGAAACCGCGGACGGAGACACGGTGTACGCCGCGTTCGTGGTGGCTGACTACGGGAAAAACCGTAGCTGGGACGGTACAGACAACTACACCTACGACAGCGGCCAGGCCGACTCCGGCCGTGAAGTGCGTTTGGAGCGCCTGAGCGAAGCCTTTGACGACATCGTGGACTATGTGCTCCTTGACGAGCTGGCAAAATATACGCCTCGTTGCGAGACCGAGGAGGGCGGAGGCCCTGGCGGCGGCGGAGAAGACCCGGGGGGAGGCCCTGGCGGCGCCTCTGAATTTGTTTTAACTGCTGGGGGTGATTATTCGATTCCTAATACAGGCAATATAGACGGAGACGTTTTTTCTCAAGGGGCCGTCACCATGAACAACGACAGCGTTATTACAGGAAACCTGGCGGCATTAGGTGATATAGTGCTTATCAGTGACGCAGAGGTGCAAGGAAGCTTATGCTCTGGAGGCGATGTTGAATTGCAACAAGGTACAGACGTCTATGGTCCTATGGATGTTAGTGGGGATTTAACTTTTGGCTATGACAGTCATGCCCACGAGATAGTACGGGTCTTGGGCGGTGTGACGATGAATACAGAATCCACGGTTGATGGAGACTTGCACGCCGGAGGGGATATCAGCATGGGCTGGATGGTGAATGCCAGCCAAAATGTCTATTCCGGCAGCGATATAATTGTCGGCAACGGCGCTACAGTGCAGGGTGACGCCCTGGCTGTAGGTACGGTGGACAATCAGGGCACTGTCAACGGCTCCACCTCCGGCCCCCCGCCTGATTTGCAATCGCCTGAGGCTTGCTCCAATCCAGACATCCCGCCGCAAACTTCATTCTCTGCCGGCGGCCCAGACGTCTCTCTAGGTTATAATATTGATGATGTTATCTCACCAGGAAGTTACGGTGAATTAAATGCGGGTGGGTTGAACGACATCACGCTTACGGAAGGTCAGTATTATTTTCAAGAAATATCAGTCGACTGGGATTCGAGTTTTTATCTTGATTTGAGTGGAGGCGGAGATATTGAGATATTCATCGAAGGCGATGTTTCATTGAGTGGGTCACTTAATATTTTTGTTGATACTGGCTCAGGTTTTCAAGCAATGACAGCAGTGGATTCAGATGAGGCTGCAAGGGTATATGCGGAAAGCCATGGCTCTTGGACTATGGAGACACAGTCAGAATGGTTTGGAACCATTAATTCTTTGGATGATCTCACCTTCGGCGATTCTAATGTTTTGATCGGATCATTTCATAGCGCTTCGGATGTCACAATGCCGAACAATATTTCAATGACCTACGTTCAATCAAACTACGCCGCCGCCAACTGGTAGTTTTTGTCCTCACGTCTCCGCATCGCAGCGTGCGGCTGTTTTCCCTGGCTCTCTGCGCAACGACTGCGGTTTATTTTTGCAAAAATAACAGAACCTTCGTGTAGGGGGGCCTTGCCCCCGCCCACTGCGGCTGCCGCAAAACGCCGGCGTCTGGCTCTGGCCGGCGAATCGCGCGTAAAGGCCGGGCGACCGCAAGGGCCGCCCCTACGCTATGGCGTATTGATGTAACGTATCGTGCCTGTACTGACCTGAACCAATCTCTCCCTGACCTGTAGCCGGCTTGCCTGGCCAGCGCTGTCTGGCGGAGGAGTGAGGGTGTCGCGGGCCGGTTGCCAGAATCGGTTTTTCAGGTAGTATATATCTGACAGGAATTTCGTAGCTGACGCCCGCTTTCATTAGAATCATCAATGATAGC
>CAYTSA010000113.1:0-11257 GCA_964440345.1 uncultured Desulfovibrionaceae bacterium
CAAAAAAAGGTCAAATTTTTTGATTTTTGACCCGAGAATGGTAAACTTGGGTTAATGTAATGTATCGTGCGAGTACTAACCTGAGGCAACTCCTCCCTGACCTGTAGCCGGCTTGCCTGGTCAGCGCTGTCAGGCGGTGGAGTTGGGACCCATTGCCTGCCAGTACGGAAGCGGGATGGATATGTACCGCCAGCCATGGGTTGGACAAAATTGCTGAACTTGACGCACATAACTCAGAGGCCTTTGCCTGGGGCAGCGCGCTTGGGAGAAGCAGGCTGACACCGCGAAAACCCTGGCGACTGATACAGCGGCAACGGCTTTGGCGCAGAAAGGACACGCCGGGCGCACCAGAAAAAAGGGGGCCCGCCCAAGGGCCCCCAAAAGACGGAGAGAAGGATGCGAGGGGAGGTCTTATAAACTCTCCTAAAAACAAAATACACAGTATAACGTTACGGTTTCGGGTCATCGACTCGACAATGCGGTGAAGCCCGGAACAAAGACAGCCAACTGCCAATTACTCCAAAAGATATGCGTATTGCGCCGCCACGTCGTCAGTCTTGGCGGCCAGCGCTTCAGCTGTCTGCTGCACGGTGACGCCGCTCGCCAGCCCCACCTCGCTTTGCAAAAAGTATTTTAAGGTGGCTTCGTTTTCAGAGTACAGCCACACGGCGGAAAAAGCAGAACTCAACTCCGGCCGGCCGCCGAACTCTTCCATGGTGGTCAAAATCAGCTGTACCTTGCGCTCATCCTTGGTGCTCAGCCGAAACAATGACGAACGGTTCAGCTCTTCCTTCAAATGGTACGCCAACCGTAGCCCCACAGGATCGCTTCCTTCGTGTATCACCGTGACGGCCGTTTTGCGGCTTTGGCTGCTGGCTTGGGGCGTATTAGGTATTTCCTTAAGCGCCGGGCCGTCCGTGGAGTTCTCCTGGGCGAACCCAACGGCTCCGACCCACAGAAGCATGGTCAAGCAAAAAGCCGCGGCCGCCAACGTTGTCCCTCTCATATCCCCCTCCTCTGGTGTTGGTGTCGTAGTGCTGTCGATACAGTAAAGCATGACATGCAATGCTGGCAAGCGCATATGCCGCCGTCTGGCTACTCCTCATTGCTTCGAATGCACTGGGTGAAGGCCAGCGACAGACCACTCAGAACCGCCCCGGCGATAAACACCGTTTTATAGTTCTCCAGCCAGGCAAGGCCTCCCAGCACTGGAATGACCACCGCTGCAATATGATTGATGGTAAACCCCACAGCCATGGAGGGCGCAATATCTTCGGGGTCGGCTATCTTCTGGAAATAGGTCCGCACGGCGATGGCGAAGTTGAAAAATACATGGTCCAGCACGTACATGATCCCTACAATGAACCAGGAATCCGTATACGCGTAGACGAAAAATATAAGGATAAGCGAGCCATACTCCAAGGACAGCACCGCCCGTTCACCGTATCTGTTTATGCATATCCCAATGAGCGGACTGGCGTACAAGTTTACCACGTTATTGATCACGAACAGGGCCGTCACGGCTTGCACGGAATAGTGAAACTGCTGCACCAGCAAAAACACCGCAAAGGCCACAAACACCTGCCGCCTGGCGCCGGCCAGAAACGTGAGCGTGTAAAAAAGCCAGTACTTTTTCCTGAACACCATCTTTCGCGGGCCGGGCGGGTCCTCGCCGCCGCCCGGGTCCATACGCAGGCTGTACAGGCCCGCTGCAGCCACCGCCAGCCCCAACACGATGAACATGGCCCCGTAGCTCAGAAAAAAGGCCATGACGAAAATGAGGCCTCCCACAGCCAGGTTGGCTGCTGAAGAAGCGCCGCGCAAGCGGCCGGAGACCAATGGAGCTTCCAGCTTGTTGAAGTGCTGCAGCGTCAGCGACATGTTCAAGGTTTCAAAATAATGGAACCCAAAACTCATGATGAGCGTAGTGAAAATGAGCCCCCAAAACGATGGGAACAAGCCTGTCAACGCCACGCCCAACCCCAGCACGGCCACGGACAGGGCGGCAAGCCGCTTCTCCGTGACAACAAAGAGCAGATACACCACAAGCAAGGCCAGAAAGCCCGGCAACTCCCGCACAGACTGGACAACTCCGTTCTGGAAGCCGTCCAGGCCGGCAACCTCCACGGCAAAATTGTTGATCAACGTGCGCCAGCCCTGCAGCCCGACGGCGGAGGCCAGCGTCAGCGCCAGCAGAAAGAGATACATCTGCTTGTTTGCCACGCTGGAAGCATCGTGAAAGGCGGGGAAAAACCGAAAACGTTTCATGGCAGCGCGGGCATACTGCGTATGCTTGTCAAAGGCAAGCGATTACAAACGACTACACCCTGATGCGCGGGCAGCGGGACATGGGAGGCGAAAAAGACGCCATCTCCAATTCGTCCGACAAAAAGACGGATACCCGCTTTTTCATAAACAGCCGGGGAGACTCGCGGGCCGTGGTCTGTTCCTCAGCGCTCAACCCACTAAAACTCTTGCAGAACAGTTCGCCCCACGTTGTGGACCAGATAATGGCGACCTCGCGTATACGGTTCTCTGACCGGTCCTGGCGCAAATTGGCCAAGAAGAAGGCCTTTACCGTTTGCTCCGGCTTGGCCCCCAGCTCCAAAGGAGGGTAAAATACCTGCTCGTATGGAAAAAATTCTTCCAGAATTGGCAACAACCGCCACACGTCCATCGAGGTCATGGGCTGAAAAGAGTTTTCAACCTCCACCACTGCGCCAGAATGGTATATCCGGTTGGCGACTGTCCAGACCAGGAGCCGGGTCGGGTCCAGCTCCTCGCGCAACGGCTTGAACGTCCTCTCTTCGCTTGTACCTCCTTCAGGCAAGGCGGCGACTCCGTAAACAGTCTTGTTGGACCGCGTTTTGCGGGACATGAAACGCAGCTCGGCAAAACCCCGCCGCAGAGGCGCCAGAAACGGCGTGCGGGGGATCTTGTGCTCCCGGTCCACAAACGCCGCTTTAATGGGCCGGGTCAGCTCCGTGAGCGTTTGCCTGTCCATATCAGCGAATACATTCGCGCCATCGTGCGCCGCTACGTACAAACGCTGAAGAACCGCGCTCATATAGCTGCTTATGCGCCGGCCCAGCTCCAAGGCCGCAGCCGGATCCCGCTCTAACCGCCCGCCTTGGAGCACAGCCTCTTTGGCTCGCAGCTCTCCCCTTTCCACCAAGCTGCGCGTAGCGCGGCGCTTGTGAAAGCTGCTGCAGCCGGCGCCGGGAGGATGATGCACTGCAACTCCCAGCCGGCTGAGAAACGCCAAATCAATGAGTTCCGCTGTGGACCTGTCTTTACCGGCTGCGCTACGGGCCCAGTCCGCCGCCTGGGCGTAGAGCAGACCGTAGGGGTCTGTCTCCATCGGGTCCCAGCGCCCGGACTGCAGGTTTGCACGCAAAGAGCCGCTCAAGGTCTCCCGGCCCTGGCCAGCCACAAAACGATCCAGCAATCCCATTCTCAAACACGCTTCCAGCGGCTTGCGCAAGCCGTCCACAAGCTGCCGCAAGCCGAAGTCAAGATAGAGAGAGCTGGACCACGGAGACAACCCGCCCATGTCCGTAACAGGGGCAATGGAATGCTGCGCCCACCATTCCGGCGGCCCCCCGGCAAGCACCAGGGCCATGGCGAAAAAATCATCTTTGGCCAGCTCGCCAGACGCAGCGTGCTTATCCGCTGGTTGCAACACTCCCTGAGCGGCCTGTTCCCTATCGCAGACATGTATCGCCAGGCTGACGTTGAACCGGCGCTGAGCCCAATTCACGAACAGCCTGATCTTTGACTCCAACTCCTGAAGCGGCTTGGCCCGCTCCACCCCCCGCTCAAAAGGCCGCAAACACAACAACGCTGTGATGGGCGTATCCTTGTCCATGGCGACAGACCCGACGCCGCCGGAAAGGGCCAGGAAATCCGCCTCTAATTGAGGGGCTTCAGGAAGCTGGTTGAAGCCTTCAAAATGCTTTCGGGCCGCCTCGCGGGTCCCAGGCGTGGGCGCATACCCCTGAATGCGGCACAGCGGGTAGCCGCCGCTCTGGCCCCGCTGGCGTTCAAAACCGTCACTGGCAAACACATACGGCAGCAAATCCAGCAATTCCGCAAGAGCCCAGCCGTAGCACCCCCGGGCCAGCTCCAGCCTTTGGGCTGTCCATTGTCTGTACCGGGTCTCCAGTGTTTGCGCCTCGCTCAGTTCCTTCCAGGCTTCCACAAACAGTCGGGACAGATGGTCCGCTTCATCCACCCGGTTCAGTATGGCCCGGCCCGGGCTTTGGGCTGCACGGCGCAGCGCCCTGCGCAGGTCCAACTCCGCAGCCCTGCGCCAGCCAGGCTCGTCAGCGTCCAAGGCAATGAACCGACACTGGCGGATAGCAGAACCCTCCAGCCCCCCGCCCCGGACCAGCAACCTGTCCGCCTGCAGGGCGTCCAGGACACTGTCCCGAAACGTCACCCCGTGCAGCTCCACGCGCCGCAACACGGCCGTGCTCAGGTCGGCGCATTCAAACAGCACTGTGGTAAAGCGGCTACCGTCAAGCATGGCGGCGGAAATATCCGCCCTATGCAGACTGCAAGCGGAAAAGCCACACTGGAGCAGCCGGACGCCAACCCACGAAATACCGTCCATGACGCAGCGCTCAAAGGTGCAACCTTGCATGGAGGCCCCGGCCATGTCCGACTCGCTCCACACACAGTCCACAAAGCGAACATTTTCCAGCATCGCCCCGCCCATGTCTTTGCCGATAAACTGGCAATTGACAAACCTGCACTCCTGCATGGCAATATTTCGAAAGTCAGGCAGATGCAACGTAGCGCCGGTAAAAGACACACGAACAAACACCGCCTCCCTGGCGGACGGGCGAATCCAGGAGCAACGGTCTATCTCCAGGTCCTGAAGGTGTTCCTTGTGCAGTTTCAGGTTGAGCAGCTCAAGGTCCGCCGCGTTTTTCCCCTGCTCCTCCAATAATTCCCTGGCGCGCTCCATGGCTTTGTGAACAATGGCGTTGCCAGCGCCTGCCGCCCGGCGAGCTGCGGCGACGGCGCGCTGCATCAGGCTGTCCTGGCGTTCGGTCCCTTCTTCGGGAGCAAGTGGCGCCCGCGGCGCCAGACGCACTGCTTCCAGCTTGCGTTCCAGCCAACGGATGTTGTTCGCCTGGCCCCTGGTGCGCAACAACAAAAGAGCTCTTGCCGCCAAGTCTGGCGCCGCCCGAAAGGCAATCTCGCTGGCGGCCCGGGCCAACGCGGCCATATATTCCTTGGGCAGCTGTTCTTCCAGAATTTGCAAGCCGCCCTTGCCCAAAAAAAGTATTGCCGGTCCCAGCGCGGCGGCGTGTTTCTCCAGCTCCCCCCGGGCAGCCAGTTTTTCACTCGCCTGGACGAGAACAGGCGCGCATCGCGCCGGATCTAAACGAGCCATGGTTTCCAGAACTCTGGAAAACATGCGCGGCGGCAATTCTCGTTCCAGAACAGGCTCCAGCCCGGCGAAAAAATCTGGCGCACCCGGCCTGGAGCCGGCCGGCGCAGTAGACCGGTCCAGGCAATCCAAAATTGACTCCACCCCTTCTGCGGACAGCCCCTCCTGCTGCAGCATGGTGTGCAAATCCCCGGCAACAGGCAGTTCCGGAACAACGGAAAGGTAACGGGCCGCTTTGGGCTGGCGCCCGGCCTCCCTGGCCAACCGCGGCGCCGGGCCTGGAGAAAGGCTCAAAACGTCCCGCAATGCGCAGGCTGGCGTTTCAGTCCAGCCCCACAGCCGGGCCAGAGCGTGCAGCAACTGGGGAATATCCTTGCGCAAGTCAGACTGGAAAACGCTGCGCGTCCAGCTGTCCATGGCCCGTTCCGGCGGGCGCGCCGGCCGGCAGTACTGCTCGGCCAGCAACAACTGGTCTGACAAGGGCAGGCCGGCCAGAGCGTTTTCGTGCACAGGAAAGGGGACCCGCTTTGCCCGTATGCAGACCAGCATCAACATGCGGCCCAGAGGTCCCAGCTCCCTCCAGAACCACACGCAGCTATTGAACAGGTCGCCGATTCGGTCGTTCATGGCCGGCCCGGAAAGCAGAAACGCCGCCTGCCGGGCCTCGGCCGGCAGCGGCCGGGACGAGTCCAGATTCTTGGCCAGGGTCTGCGCCCTCTCGGCCAAAGCCTGCACGTCTTTGGCTTTGCCTATTATGCGGCCCGAAGCCAAATGGCGTTGCATCGCGGGCAGGATGTCTTTGAACGTGGAGAGGGTTGTTATGTCCATACTGTGGTTTGCCGCATGGCTTGCGGCGGCTTTGGGCGTTCACTGCTTTCAGTTTACCCTTTGCACAGGGGGGCGAGAATGGCAAGGAACAGTCCTGTCCAGAATCCATCGCCTGCGATCACTGGCCAGCCAGCCCGGCCAGAGGGCAGGAAGAAGGCAAAGGCCACGGGCATGAGCAGAACAGAGCCGTAGGGAAAAAAGTACGCCGCGGCGATGGGGTGATCGCCGCGGCGTTGCGAGGAGGGAGTATGGACAGGCTCCCAAAACATGGGGACAAGAGCCGTTCCTGTGTTAAGACAAACGTATAGCTATGCCGCTCCAGGATAGAGACAATATTTTGGGCGGCCTTGCTTTTGAGTGCTTGCGCATCAGCCGTCAACTGGCGAAAAAACGCTTATTCGGAACGCCTAATCGTCGCCTGCGGCCATTTCTGTTTCCCGGCACTGCGGATCGTCACAGCAATCCAGTTCATGGGGTTTGTACCCTTTGGCCCCGTCGCCCTCTGGCTTGGCCACGTAAATGCGGCCGCAATGCGTGCATTCCAGACTTTTGCCGATGCCTTCGCCGCGACATTTGATTTCATTAATTTTTTCGCAGAAAGGGCAGTTTACGTTGACACTGTGCTCTTGAACCATGACACACTCCTCTGTTTCGAGTTTAGAGTGAGTATGTCATCAGTTGCGACTTGCCGCATTGACATAGCTCAATACGGCTGAAAAATTGTATTGCTTTTTTATGACGCTTCAGCCATTTTTGTTACGCCATGGACCATTCGCAACTTATTGCATCCTTGCCTCTTTTCAAGGGGTTGCCAGAAGAGCAGGCCAAGCTTCTCTCCCAACACGCCCGGGTGGACGCTTATAACGCCGGAGAATTTATCGTCCGCGAATCTGACGAGGTCCGCGCCTTTTACGTGGTGGTGTCCGGCAGGGTGAAAATTTTCAAAAGCTCGGCCCAGGGCCGCGAGCAGACTCTGTACATCATCAACCAGGGCGAGCCCTTTTGTCTGTGCACCGCCTTTGAAGGCGGCATTTCGCCGGTGAACGCCACTGCCCTGGAGCTTTCCCGCATTCTGGTTTTTCCTGGCCCCTTGCTGGAGAACCTGGCCCAAAGAGAGCCCACCCTGCTCTTCAACATGCTGCTGGTTATTTCCCGCCGGCTCCGCGAATCCATGCAGATCATCGAAAACCTGGCCCTCAAGGAAGCGCCCGGGCGCGTGGCCGCCTTTGTCATCCATACGGTGCAGGCCGTCGGCGAGAACAACGCCGCGCCGTTGACCATTACCCAGCGCGAGCTGGCCAAAATGCTTGGCGTGACGCCCGAAACCCTGAACCGCGCCCTGAGGCGCATGCAAGACGAGGGGTTGCTCTCCCTGGACCGGAACATGGTCAAGGCTCTGGACATGCCCGGGCTGGAACGCCTGGCCCAGGGACTGAACTGACCCCCGTCCCAGCCCTCGCCGACTCCCTCTTTGCATCTATCAGCTTTCTTTTTCACAAACCTTATGGTATCTTTCACTAATTACAGAAGGTATTATCGTAGGCCAGGAAACGCAAACTGCAACTACGCAGTCCTGCGCTACGTCTGACCAGAATACTCGAATCGCGAACTATGCACTGCTCTCGTTTCCTGAATATACTCTTTACCTGCAGTATCCTTTGGTTACTGGGGGCGCCTTCCTCCTTTGGCCAGACCAAGGCTGCAGATTTTCTTACGCCTGAAGAGCTGCAGTGGCTGCAAACCCGGTCTTCTTTACGGGTCGCCGTGGGCCGCGCTTTTGCCCCGGTCATGTGGATGGATGACCAGGAGCAGTTTCACGGCATAACCGCCGACTACCTTGTTCTGCTGGAACAGCGATTGGGCGTGCGGCTGGAAGTCGCCAGGGGCTTGACCTGGGACCAGGCTGTGGCAAAAGCCCGCAACAGAGAAATTGACATCTTCGCCGCCGCAGCCCGCACCGCAGAGCGGGCTGAATACATGACTTTCACGCGCCCCTATCTTTCTTTCCCCCTGGTCATTGTCACCCGAAAAGACGGGCCGGCTGTGGCAGGTCTGGCAGACCTGGAGGGGAATACCGTCGCCCTGAATCCTGCTTTGGCCACGTATAGCCGGCTGTTGCAGGAGTATCCTGGCGTCATTCCACAGCGCATACAAACAGCCCTGGACGGCTTGATGAAGGTGGCCCGCAATGAAGCGGACGCCTACATACTCAATTTGCCTGTAGCTGTGCACCTGATACGCGAGCATGGGCTCAACTCTTTGCATATAGCCGCCCAGACCGAGTGGGGCATAAATGAGCTGAGCATGGCGGCCCGCAACGACTGGCCCATGCTGGCGTCCATTCTGGACAAAGCTCTGGCGAGCATAACCCCTGAAGAACGGCTGGCAATACTGAATACATGGACGCCGGTGCAAAGTGCGGCGCAGGGCTTTGTCCGCCCGGTCTGGCTGTGGCTGGCCGCAGGCGCGGCCATAGCGCTTCTGCTGTTGTTCGTACACCGCCACAGGCGCCTCTGCGCGCTACAGGAACAGCACTCTGCTCTGCAGCGGGCGGAAGCGCAGCTGCGGTCACTTATTGACGACGGACCCGTGGGCGTATTCCGGATAACACTGGACGGCAAGGTGCTCTACGCCAACCAAGAGCTGGCCCGCATGGCCGGGTTTTCCTCGCCAGAAGAGGCAATCGACTACAACCGCGAGCACGGCAACGTGTGGTTCGTCAACCCCAAAGAAGGCCAAGCCGTGGTGGAGCTGCTTCTTGAGCAGGGCAAGGTCTATGATTTCGAATACAAGGCCAGGCGCAAGGACGGCTCTGTTTTCTGGGTGTCCTCCAATTCCCGGCTGCTTACAGACGAAAACGGCGAACCTGCAGCCATTGACGGCTTTGTGCAGGATATATCAGAGCGCAAAGAAGCAGAACAACGCACTGGAGAAAGCGAAGTCAAATTCCGACGGATTTTTCACGCAGTGGCGGACGCAGTAGCCCTCTGCGACATGGAGTCCGGCGCCATTTTGGAAGTAAACCGGGCCTGGGTAAACTTGTACGGCTATTCTTTTGAAGAGGCCGCACAACTGACACTGGAAGACCTGGAAGCCTCTCCGGATGCTTCAGCAGCAGTGTGGCGGCAAGCCATGGAATCCGGCGTTGAGTCGCTGGACTACACGCGTCAGCACGCCAACAAATTCGGCAAGCCCTTTGCCGTGGACATGACCTTGACCTCGTTCTCTCTTAAGGACCGCCCTCTTGTCTGCGCCGTTACCCGCCGGAAGGCTGCTCCCAACGACGCCTCATCGTTGCAATATCAGCTGCAGTTGCACGCAACCGCCGCCGCTCTGGAAACGCCAGCCAACAGGGCTCTTCGCGCTTGCCGCGAGAAAGACTGCAGCGCAGCTGAGCCGGCGGTCGAGCACATTTCCTACATTGCCAGCAGCCTTCGCGACCTGGCCCTGGCCAGGGAACACACTCTACGGCTGGAGAACGCTCCTGTCGATATGTGCAGCGTACTGGAGCAAGCGGCGGCGTTCGTGCGCAGCGCAGCGCCCCAGCATAGCGTGCGCACTGTTTGCCAGGCTGAGTCTGCCGTATTTGGCGATGCAGCGCGGCTGCAGCGCATGCTGGCGGCTCTGGGCGAGATTGGGGCGCATCACGGCGAAGGGGAACTGGAGCTGCGCGTTAACCTCGCCTTTAAGAACGCTGGCCGGGCAGACGTTCGCCTGGAATGCCGCGCCAACGGTCTGTTTCAAGAAGGTGCTGAAGAAGCGGACAGCAGCCAAAGCCCGGGCCTTGCCGCCGCCAAGGAGCTGGCTCTGTACATGGGCGGCCGCATGTGGCTGGAAAAGGCTGCAAAGGGCGCATCTGGAGCAGCGTGCATTGCCCTCGTCTTGTCTGCCGCCGGGACTACAGGCGCCGTAACCCCAGCCCAGGACGCTGCCTCGCGGCTAGGCCGCGTGTTATTGGTGGAGGATTCTGAATACAATATTTTTGTCGTCCAGTCCTACGTAAAGAATGAACCCATCCACCTGGATATTGCGTACAATGGCCTGGAGGGACTGGACAAATTTAAGTCAGGCGACTACGACTTGGTGCTGATGGACATGCAGATGCCAGTGCTGGACGGCTACGCCGCAACGAGAGCCATTCGCGATTGGGAAACAAGCCGTGGCGCCAGCCCCACGCCCATTGTGGCAGTTACCGCCCACGCCATGAGCGAAGACGCCAAACGCTGTTTGGAGGCGGGCTGCACGTTACATCTTCCCAAGCCAGTGAAGAAGGGACCCTTTCTGGAGATGCTGCGCAGTTTTCTGGCGCCTTTCAGCCCGCTTCAGCCAAATGCAGCCGCTCTTGAACCGCCTCGGGCGGATATTGACCCGGATTTACTGGAAATTGCCCCGCGGTACCTTTCCTCAGTGGGCGAAAAGCTTCAAGAGATTGAACACAGCCTGGAAAACAACGACATGAAATCAGTCCACGACGCAGCCCACCAGCTAAAAGGCGAAGGAGCGGCTTTCGGATTTCACCCCATCACAGAGATGGGGGCGGCGCTGCAAGCAGCGGCGGACGCTGAGGACGCTGCAGAAGCCCGGTCGCTACTGACACGGCTGCAATCGTATATTAAAACTGTAGTGTATACGTAAGGCTTGCTACCCCGGCTCTTTGTACAACCTTACAGTGTTGCGGCCGTCGTCCTTTGCTTGATAAAGGGCCGTGTCTGAGGCGTGCACCAGCCACTCGGGCTTCAAGTAATCCCGGCGCGTTGCAGTGGCCACGCCAACGCTGACCGTTACCCGGCCGGAAACGTCGGAGGCGGCGTGCTCAATGTTCAGCTCTTTCAGCTTTTTCCGTATATATTCAGTTACTTCCAGGGCCCCGTCACTGTCTGTGCCAGGCAGGAGCAACACGAACTCCTCTCCGCCAAACCGGCCGCAAACGTCGGCCGGCCGCCGGGCTGCATCTGACAAAATGTTGGCAATCTTCTGGAGGCAAGCGTCTCCTTCCTGGTGCCCGTAAGTGTCGTTGTAAGATTTAAA
>CAYTSA010000114.1:0-11210 GCA_964440345.1 uncultured Desulfovibrionaceae bacterium
AAGCCGGCGCGGTCTTCACCGGTAATATGGACAAGGATAATTTCTTGCATGGCGAATTATACGAACAAGTGCATGATGCAGCGAGGGATACACGGTAAGGTGGATTAGGGCAAGCCCCTGCATCGACTACTCTTTGGGCGGGACATAGCCGTAACCGATCATCAGTTGTTCGTAGACGCCGTTTTGCTTGACCTGTTTTAAACACGCGTCAGTTT
This sequence comes from uncultured Desulfovibrionaceae bacterium, assembly GCA_964440345.1. Lineage (GTDB taxonomy): Bacteria > Desulfobacterota > Desulfovibrionia > Desulfovibrionales > Desulfovibrionaceae > CAYTSA01. Next base: position 216 of record CAYTSA010000114.1, read on the forward strand.
GCAAAAGAAAGGAATCAATGTCTGCTATGCGGGGGGTCTTGCGGGAAACAGCCACGAAATAATCCTTGGTCTGGACGTCAAAATCCTCAAACCGTATGCGGTCGCGCATGTCCAGGGCCATGGCTTCCCAGGCAATGGATTGTCTGGAGTCTACAAAAACATCAATGGCCCCTTTGTCCAGCATGCGCAGCAGCTGATCGGCGGAATAGGCAGTGGTCACGCCGCCCTGTTCTTTGCGCTGGTCAAGATAGGCTTTGTATTCTTTGGAGTAGCGCAGCCCGTGCAGGTGCCCCAGCTTCAACCCGTCGAAATCAGCCAGTGAGCGGATGACCACGTCGCCGCCAGCCCGGACAACGGGTCTGTAAGCCACGGTGAACAAGGACTCCTTGCCGTATTGAACGAATTCCTCTCGTTCTTCTTTGTACGAGAACACAGTCACGTCGGCGGCCCCGGTTTCCATATTCTGGAACATGCGGGCAATGGGAAAATGGATGTACTGGCAGCCTTGGTCCATTGCTGGCAGACAGCGTTCCAGCAGGTCGCGGCCCAGGCCGGCTGGTTTGTCTTCAGCCCCGGCAAAATAAAATGGAGGCCAGTCGTGATCGCAGACAATGACCGGATCAGCAGCCTGGGCCGGAGCAGCAGCCAGGGCCAATAGAGCGTACATGAGCAAGCAACCGAGTATATAGCGCATGGAGTCCCCCTTTGTGAAACGTATCCGTCACACGCATGTGTGGTATTGCTACACATTCAGTTTGACATTTCCATGGCGATGGGGAGTATTTCAACCAAGACGTCATACATGCAATGACGTCACTGAGAAGACGCAGCCGTCTTGGGTCTTTTCCTTTCCTTCCACCACGCAGCTGTACCAAGCCCGATATTGACCACGGTTATTACGGCGGCAGTTCCGTATACCATCTGCAAGCCCATAGCCAGCAAAACGGGGTCCGCCACAGTCATGTCCTGGCTGGAGGCTGCGCCTGTCCCCAGCACCAGCAGGGAAAAAATGGACCCCATGACCGGCAACCCAGTGGTCTGGCCAAAGACACGGGTATAATTGAGCAGTCCGGACGCCACGCCCATGCGTTCTTTGGGCGCGTTGGACATGATGGCCAGGTTGTTTGGCGCCTGGAAAAAGCCCAGCCCCAAGCCCACGGGGATGATGCGCCACACGTAGCCAAACCAGCCGGATTCGGCGGTAATGGTTGTCATGGCCAGACAACCGGCAAGGGTCAGGCACAAACCGAGCAAGGTGATGGCGCGCGGATCTCTCCGGTCGGCCAAGGAACCGGCCCAGGGCGAGATAACGCCCATGGCCAGAGGCACGGTGACCATAAGCACTCCCACCACTGCCGGGGAAAAGCCCAGGGCGTACTGCAGATAAAAGGGAACCACAAACATGGCCGACATGCCGACAAAGGCCAGGGCGCTCATGAGCAGGTTGAGAGTGAAAGGGATATTCTTGAACAAGTAAAGGTCCAACATTGGATATGGATGGCGTTTTTCTATGGCCACAAACATGGTTGCGCCCACAGCGGCCGCGGCAAGCAACCACAGCGTTCTGGCGTGGCCAAAGCCGTGGTCCTGGCCCCAGGTCATGGCCAAACAGTAGCAGCATAAGGCGATGAACAAGGTGACCGCGCCTGCCGCATCGAACCGTGCGCCTTTATCCGCCGGCGACAGCTCCGGCGTGGAGCGCTGGAAAATGATCCAAGCCAGCACACCCAGGGGCACGTTGATGAAAAAAATGGAACGCCAGCCAAAAAGACCAATGAGCAACCCGCCAACAGAGGGACCGGCGCTCAAGCCCACAGAAACAGTGGCGCCGATGACGCCTATGGCCCGGCCGCGCCTGTCTGGCGGCGCAGTTTCTGTGACGATAGCCATGCCCAGGGCCTGGCTCATGGCCGCGCCCACCCCCTGCAAGCAACGAAAGGCGATAAGCCAACCAACCGAGGGCGCCAGGCCGCACAGGCCAGAACTGACCGTAAAGATGACCAGCCCCAAGGCAAAAGTCCGCTTTTTGCCGAACATGTCGCCAAGCCGCGACACTGTGAGCATGAGGCAGGTAAGCGCAAGCACGTAGCTGAGTATGACCCACTGAATGGCCGCAAACGTGGTATCCAGCTCTGCGACCAGCGATGGCAGCGAGACGTTGACGATGCTCATGTCCAAGGTGGCCATTAGCACCATGAGGCAAACGCCCAGCAGGGCGCCAGCGGCCGAACCTTTGGAGGGCTCGGTGGTCTGGTCTTTGGAAAATGCCATATGGAATGATGTGAGCGGGTTCGAGTGTTCAGCCGGAGAATTTGATGCGGCCCTTGCCCAGCAGATCGTGCAGATGGGCCACGCCAATAAGGCGGTTGGCGGAGTCCACCACCGGCAGCACCGTGATGGCCCTGGCTTCCATGATGTCCAGCAGTTCCGCCACCGCTTGTTCAGGCTGTGCTGTACATGGATTGACGGTCATGTATTCTTCCACAGGCTGGTCTGGATCATACATTTCCCTGGCCAGCGCCCTGCGAAGGTCGCCGTCGGTGAGTATGCCCTGTACAGCGCCAGCCGCGTCCACAACGACCACGGCGCCCAGACCGCCTGCGTTCAGGGTCGCCAGGGCGTCTCGGGCAGGCGATTGGACGGGCGCAGAGGGCAGGTCGTCGCTGCGCATGATTTCGCTCACCTTTGCCTGCAGCCGGCGGCCCAACGCGCCGCCCGGGTGGTAGCGCTTGAAATCTTGTTCTCCAAAGCACTTGTGCTGCATCAAACAAACCGCCAGTGCGTCTCCCACAGCCAAGGCCGCGGTGGTGGAGGCGGTGGGCGCCAGGCCGCTGGGGTCGGCCTCCCGGGGAACGCCGCAGTCTATGACCACGTCGGAAATGATGGCCATGGAAGACTGCATATTTCCGGTCAAGGCAATGATCGAAGCTCCCAGCGAGCGCAAGGTGGGCAAAATGGCGTTCAGCTCGTCTGTTTCGCCAGAGTTGGAGATGGCCACGGCCACGTCCCCAGGTTGGATCATGCCCAGGTCGCCGTGGGCGCCTTCCACCGGGTGCAGAAAAAACGACGGCGTACCTGTGGACGAGAGCGTGGCCGCAAGCTTGCGGCCCACCAGACCGGACTTGCCCAAGCCTGTGACCACTACCCGGCCGGCGCAGCCGGACAGCAGGTCCATGGCCGCCAGAAAACCGCCGGCCAGTTTGCCGCGAACAGCGGCCAAGCCCTCCAGTTCAGCGTCAAATACGTCCCGGGCAACCGCGAGCCAGTCCTGGCCACTCCCCTGTTTAGAACTGTTTGCGTCGTTCACCACGTCAGCGCTTCCCCGTTTTCCAGGCAGGTTTTGCCAAGGCCCACTCCAGGTTGTATGGGGTACTTGCCAGTAAAGCAGGCCAGGCAATAGTCCCCGGGGTTCGATACAGAAGCGAGCAAGCCTTCAATGGTCAAATAGTGAAGCGAATCCAGACCGATGAACCGGGCGATCTCGTCAATGTCGTTGTAGGCGGCGATGAGTTCTCCCTTGGAGGAGAAATCAATGCCGTAAAAGCAGGGAAAACGGATGGGCGGGCAGCTGACCCGCATGTGGATTTCCCGAGCGCCCAGCTCTCGCAGCTTCTTGACCCGGGCGCGGATGGTGGTGCCGCGGACAATGGAGTCGTCCACGATGAGCAGCCGCTTGTTTTTAATCATGGACTTGACCGGGTTTATCTTCATGCGGGCGCTGATGTCGCGCATGTCCTGGGAGGGCTGGATGAACGTGCGGCCAACGTAGTGGTTGCGGATCATGGCCGCCTCAAAAGGCAGGCCGGACTCCTGGGCGTAGCCCACGGCAGAATAAATGCCAGAGTCCGGAAAAGGCATGACCCCGTCAGCGTCCACCGGCGCTTCCCGGGCCAGGGCGCGGCCCGTCTTTTTGCGGCATTCGTACACGGATTCAGAAAAAACCATGGAGTCCGGCCGGGCAAAATAGATGAGTTCGAAAATGCACTGCTTTTTGGGCTGGTCTTCAATGCGGTAGCTTTGCACGCATTTGTTCTCGATGACGAGCATCTCTCCGGGCTCAATGGAGCGCATGAATTCAGCCTCCAACAGGTCAAAGGCGCAGGTCTCAGAGGCCAGCACGTACGAATCTTCCACCCGGCCCAGGTTCAGCGGCCGGAAGCCGTGCGGGTCTTTGATGGCGATGAGCTTGTTGTTGGCCAGAATAAGCAGTGAGTACGCGCCCTTGGCTTTGCGGCAGGCAGCCAGCACGGCCTCTTCCAGGTTGTCGCCGTTGTAGTGCTTGGCGATGAGGTGGATGAACAGCTCGCTGTCGATGGTGGTCTGAAATATGGAGCCTTGCTCCTCCAGCTCCTGCCGCAGCTCCAGGGTGTTCACCAGGTTGCCGTTGTGGGCCACAGCCAGGTGCAGGCCGTGGAAGCGGACCAGAAAGGGCTGGGCGTTGCGGATGAGCGAGGCGCCGGTGGTGGAATAGCGGATGTGGCCCACGCCAATATTGCCCTTGAGCTCCTTGGCCAGATGGCGTTCGTTGAAGACGTCGGGCACCAAACCCATGCCCTTCTGCTCGCGGATTTTCTCCCCGTCCCAGGTGACGATGCCCGCTGACTCTTGGCCCCGGTGTTGCTGGGCGTAAAGCCCGAAATAGGTCAGCCTGGCGGCCTCGGTATGGTTGTAAATGCCAAACAAGCCGCAGTATTCTTTTTTCATGAGGTTTCTTCTAGTAGCTCTATTTCTTTGATGATTGCTGAAAGTGTTATATACGAGTTCTGTAACGTAACTGAAGCTGAGTAGCTCTTCTTGCTTGGGCGACCATGAGCAACCCAGTCTCGGTATTGTTTTATTTGCTTGGCTTGACCAATTAAGTTGGGGTCTACTCCATTATTTGCGTCTTTCAGGACGTCGAGAATGTCATTCATTTTCCAGTATTCAATCTCTTTGTTTAACTGTGAGTTGATGTTGCTGCAAATCACAGTTGGGCGGAGAGCTGCAATGCACGATGTTTTACTTTGAAAGTATGATCGTAAATATTTCTCAAATCTCGCCCAAAGAGCGAGTATCGCTAAATCTTCCAATTCGTCTACATACAATCCACTTGAAGTGAGAATATCTCCAAAGTCTACAGGGCTAAAAGCTGATCCAAGAGATTTTGAAATGATTCCGGTTTTGTTTGCTTGGGAAGCCTCTTTGACAACAAAAGTCTCAGCATTTTTAAAAAAAGTGTAAAATTCCAGGATGGGATCAAGCAAGCTGCCCTGTGGCATCGTAATCCCCTGCAACATAAAGGAGTTCATAAAAATGCTCTTTCGTCAAAGGGGCCACTCGCATGAGTTGTATGTCGCGTGACCAGTACCATCCTTCTTGCTCGAACCCTTTGTACAAAGGGCGTTCAACCGTAGTTTCTTTGGTGATTTTTGATTCACCAGGTACAGGTGAAATTATTGTTGTCCCAGTGCGTGCATTTTTTAGATACAGCAGTGTTTGTCTCTGAACGCCATACACGTTTACCCTGCCATCCGCGGCAAGCACCCAGCCGCCTACGGGCCTAAATGAAACCACAAGCTCGTCGCCGTGAAAAAAAAGCAATTTATCAATGCCATACTCACCGGGAATCATCTCATGCACAATAATGGATTCGCGTTTTGACGATAAGCCGGTTCCTTCGATGTACTCTTCTACCATGAAGTACAACTTTTCAACGTTGGCCTTAAATTCTGCGAGTTGCTCTTTAGCGTCCATGCATGCCTCCTGATTGCAGTCTCCTGCTACCTTCCCCGCGCCGACCGCGGCTTGCCCTCGCCGTAGTACTCCTGCAGGGAGCGCACGGCCAGGGGCTTGCCCGCCCGTTCCTTCACCGCCACCGCCAGGGCTTTGGCCCCGGCCACAGTGGTGGAGTACGGGATTGAGTACAGCAACGTGGTTTGCCGCAGCAGCGCAGAGTCGTGGGCGGTCTTGCGGCCCGAGGAGGTGTTGATCACCAGGTCCACTTCGCCGTTCTTGATATGGTCCACCACGTTGGGTCGGCCTTCGTAGACCTTGAGCACCTTTTCAGCGGCCACGCCGTGCTCTTGCAGAAACGCTGCAGTGCCGCCCGTGGCGGTGAGTTTGAAGCCCATTTTCGCAAAGTCCTGGGCCACTTCCACCATTTCCGGCTTGTCTTGATCGTTCACGGAGATGAACACTGTGCCCGAGGACGGCAACTCCTGGGAGGCGGCCAGCTGGCTCTTGAGGAAGGCCTGGGGATACGTCTCGCCCATGCCCATGACCTCGCCTGTGGAGCGCATTTCCGGCCCCAGCAGCACGTCCACGCCAGGAAAACGCCTGAAGGGCAGCACCGACTCCTTGACAGACACGTAGCCGGAGCGGCGCATGGACCAGGGATCCAAATCGCGGAGCTTTTTGCCCATCATCACCTGGGTGGCCAGCCTGGGCAGGGGCACGCCCGTGGCCTTGGAGACAAAAGGCGCGGTGCGCGAGGCCCGGGGGTTCACCTCGATGATGTACACCTCGTCGTCCTTGACCGCGAACTGGATGTTCATCAGCCCGACCACGCCCAGCTCCTGGGCCAGGGCGCTGGTCTGGCGGTCTATTTCCACCACCACGTCCATGGAGAGCGTATGCGGCGGCAGCACGCAGGCTGAATCCCCGGAGTGGATGCCAGCCGCCTCGATGTGCTCCATAATGCCGGCCACGTAAGTTTCCTCGCCGTCGCTCAGGGCGTCTACGTCCACCTCGATGGCGTTGACCAGGTACTTGTCCAGCAGAATGGGATGCTCTGGAGAGGCCACCACCGCCACGCGAAAGTAGTTTTCCAGCTCCTCGCGGTTGAAGACGATTTCCATGGCCCGGCCGCCCAGCACGTAACTGGGCCGGACCACCACGGGGTAGCCAATGCGCTCAGCTGCAGCCGCTGCGTTCTCAAAAGACATGGCCGTGGCGTTGTCCGGCTGCTTCAGGTCCAACTTGCGCAGCATGGCCTGGAAGCGCTCGCGGTCCTCGGCCCGGTCTATGGCGTCCGGGGTGGTGCCCACTATGGGGACCCCGGCCCGGAACAAGGGCATGGCTAGGTTCAGCGGGGTCTGCCCGCCGAATTGCACGATCACTCCGTCCGGCTGCTCCTGCTCAATGATGTGCGCCACGTCTTCAAAGGTCAGGGGCTCGAAATAGAGCCGGTCCGAAGTGTCGTAGTCTGTGGAAACAGTTTCGGGGTTGGAGTTGACCATGATGGACTCCACGCCCATGTCCCGCAAGGCAAAAGAGGCATGACAGCAGCAGTAGTCGAACTCTATGCCCTGGCCAATGCGGTTGGGGCCGCCGCCCAGGATAATCACTTTTTTGCGGCCGGTTGAGGGCGTCAGCTCCTGGCCGGTCTCATATGTGGAGTAATAATACGGAGTGTACGCTTCGAACTCTGCAGCGCAGGTGTCCACCAGATAATAGGTTGGCTTCAGGTCTATCTTCTTGCGCATGATGCGGATGGCTTCTTCCGAGCGCTTCCAGAGCACGCCCAGCTGCCGGTCAGAGTAGCCAAACTCCTTGGCCCGGCGCAGCAGGTCCGCAGCCTCAGGGTTGGACATGGCTACGGTCTCTTCCAGACCGAAGCGGGCCAGTTCCTTTTCCATGTCCACCAGTTCCTGCATCTGCCGCAAAAACCAGGGGTCTATGTAGGTGGCCTCGAATATCTGCTCCAGGCTGGCCCCGGCCAGCATAGCCTCTTGCACCTGGTACAGCCGCCTGGAGTTGGGCGTGCGCATGGCGATGAGCAGCTCGTCAATATCTGCGTCGTGTTCCAGCGATGCGCCGCCCAGGCCGAAGACGCCGGTTTCCAGCGACCGGCAGCCCTTTTGCAGCGCCTCTTTGAAGGTCCGGCCAATGGCCATGGCTTCGCCCACGCTTTTCATGGAGGTAGTGAGCACGTCCTGGGAGCCGGGAAATTTTTCAAAAGTGAACCGCGGAATCTTGACCACGCAGTAGTCTATGGACGGCTCGAAGGAAGCCATAGTCTCGCGGGTGATGTCGTTGGGAATCTCGTCCAGGGTGTAGCCCACGGCCAGCTTGGCGGCGATCTTGGCGATGGGGAACCCGGTCGCCTTGGAGGCCAGGGCCGAGGACCGGCTGACCCGGGGATTCATCTCGATGACCACCATGTCCCCGTTTGCCGGGTTCACGGCAAATTGCACGTTGGAGCCGCCAGTCTCCACGCCTATTTCGCGCATGATGGCCAAAGATGCGTCGCGCATGGCCTGGTATTCGCGGTCTGTCAACGTCTGGGCTGGCGCCACGGTGATGGAGTCCCCGGTATGCACGCCCATGGGATCCAGGTTTTCAATGGAGCAGATGATCACGCAGTTGTCGTTCTTGTCGCGCATCACTTCCAGCTCGTACTCTTTCCAGCCCAGTACGGACTCCTCCAGCATCACCTCGCTGGTCATAGAGGCGGTTAATCCCTCGTAGCAGATGCGCTCCAGGTCCTCCATGGTGTAGGCCACGCCCCCGCCCGTGCCGCCCAAGGTAAAGGCCGGCCGCACGATGATGGGAAAGGGCATCTCTGCTCCCAGCCTGCGCACGTCTTCCATGGACCAGGCAATGTTCGACTGCGGCGCCTTCAAGCCGATGTTCTCCATTGCCTGGCGGAAAAGCTGCCGGCTCTCGGCCTTTTGAATGACAGGCAAGGACGCGCCAATGAGTTCCACGCCGTACTTGTCCAGCACCCCGGCCTCGGAAACAGCCACGGCCGTATTCAGCCCTGTCTGCCCGCCCAGGGTGGGCAGTAGCGCGTCTGGCCGCTCTTTTTCAATGATCCGGGCCACGGTCTCAGGCTCTATAGGCTCCACATAGGTACGCTCGGCCAGCTCCGGGTCGGTCATGATGGTGGCCGGGTTGGAGTTCACCAGGACGACCTCGTAGCCCTCCTCCCGCAACGCCTTCAGGGCCTGGGTCCCAGAGTAGTCGAATTCGCAAGCCTGGCCGATGACAATGGGGCCAGACCCGATGAGCATGATTTTTTTCAGATCTGTTCTTTTGGGCATAGTCGCGTGGATGGGGTTACAGATAACAAAATGAGCAATCCGCCTGCTTCGTCGTAATCAAGCTCATGTATGATATATGGCCGGGCGGGGCAAGAGGCGTCGTGAGCCTGGAAACCGCAAGGGCTCGCGCGGCTTGCCCGACCGGCCATTCTGTGCCAGAAGACAAACGTTGCCAAGGAACGTTGTGCATGTAAACGTCAATCCATCATTATAAGGATGTCGAAACGTGGATTTGTCCATTACGCGTAAAGACGCCGTGCGCCAAGTGCACGAGCCGCTGCTGACACTGCCCATCGCCCGCTGGCGCATCAGCTTTCGCGCCCAGGAGCGCTGGCCCATACTCGGCATGGAGCACCGGGTCCGGTCGCGGCTGGGCCTGTTTCTGAAACAACGGTTCTGCGGCCGCGCCGATTTTCGCAATACGCCCTGCCCTGGCTGCGAGCTGGCCAGGAGCTGCCTGTACACAGTGCTGTTCTCCCCTGTTCCACAACCAGCCGGAGGCCAAGGCGAGACCGAGCGTGACCTGCCCCGGCCATTCATCCTGTCTGTGCGCGGCGAGGACGCAGAAGGCTGCCTGCCCGGCGGCGAGGCCGGGTCCGTGGACGTAACCTTTGTGGGCCCCGCCATTCGCTACGCCCGGCCGCTGCTGGAAACGCTCTGGGACGTGGTGGACGACCTGGTGTACCCGGACCCCGGCCACTGGCCGGACCACGAGAGACCAGCAGAGGCCGCGGAGCTCCCCCGGCCGTTTACGCCGGTCTCGCTGTGCAAGGTGATCCCCGACCGGACGGCTGGAGAACTGGAGATCGACGCCGCAGAACTGCGGACCCAGGACAAGGAACGCAGCCATCCGCTGCAGGCGTGGGTGGACGCCCAGCGCGCCGCCAGCGCGAACAGACGCAGCCCGCACTCCGTCGCCATCTGCATGATCACGCCCCTGCGGCTGCACGCCCGCGGCAAGGAGCAAAAGGAACTCTTTTTCGACGACCTGATCACAGCCATTGTCCGCCGGCTGCGCAACCTGAAACGCGCCTATGGCGAGGACGCCGACATGGGCGGGTCCCTGCGGGCCCTGGGCGAGCAAGCAAAAAACGTGCGCCCCATAACCGACCACTGCCAATGGGTGGACCTGACGCGCCGGTCCTGCAGCCAACACCAGGACGTGCCCCGCGGCGGGCTGGTGGGCAAGACGCGCTTTGCCGGAGAAGTAGAGCCCTACCTGCCGCTGCTGCTGGCCGGGTCACTGCTGCACGTGGGCAAAGGAGTGACCAATGGCCAGGGAAGATATGTTGTGGAGGGGTGAGAGGACTGATGCATTTTTCCATTAAAAGGATTCTTCAATGCGACTAAAGTTCAAAACAGCTTGCGGCAAAGTAAGAGGTTTGTTGGCGAATGTCACATTAGAATACTCATCTATTTTTTCATTTTGTATATTGCTTTTTGTATACACAATAATTCCAAGCTGTTGAATCTTAGGCCCTCTATTGCTCATAAATGATAACAAATGATTTAAGTTTGTATCTTCTCTTCCATCCCAAATAAGACAACCCTTGTCTCCAATGTCCCCACATCTGTTATAAACAACAATATTTTTAAAACCAAAAGAGCGAAGCTTACTAAATTCCACTTCGAAATTTTTATTAGGTATAAAAAGCTTTGTGTTTCTTGGGTCTACTAAATCGAATTTTCTCTTAACTTCTCTGCGAATCTCACTTTCTACACTAGAGGTAATTGCCTTCCATCCAAGTATCCCAAGGAATGCAGCAAAAAGGCTAAATACCACAAGGGAGTTTTGAAAAATAAACTCAAGGCTTTCAACTCGAGCATTCAAGTTGTTGACTGCATTCGCAAGATCGTTATCTAACTTTAACGACTCAAGCGCATTAAACATTTCATCATGAAAGTTAACAACATGATAAACATAATATGTAAATATTGCCAAAGCAGCTATAGCTACTATAGACCAGACTAT
>CAYTSA010000115.1:0-11125 GCA_964440345.1 uncultured Desulfovibrionaceae bacterium
CTTGCCGTCCGGCTAACAGTTCCCCTTGTCGGGCCTGTAGAGGACTTTCACCTCCTAGTAGGTGCGCCCTGCCGGGCGCACACGCAAAAAGGCCGGGAGGCTTTCGCCTCCCGGCCCGGGGGTATCAGTCAGGGAACTACTAGTCAGTCAGAGTTCAAGCAGGCGGTCAAGACTGCTTAGAACTTGTACTTCAGACCGAAAGAAGCCTTCCAGGCGGTTTCGGTGTCGTCGTCACGATCCAGGTCCGGAGTAACCATGCCCAGTTCGAGCAGAGCGGACAGGTTTTCGTACAGTTTGTAGCTGGTGTTGAAGTCAACTTCCCAAGCGCTGTCTTCTTCGGTCAACAGAGTCTGGTAGCCGCCGCCCACAGCAGCAGCGTTTTCGTCGTGGGTGCCCACAACGTAGGCAACGTACAGGTCGTGGCTCATGTCTTCCACAAAGGAGATGTCGGCCAGAATAAGAGCCAGACCGCCGGTGCCCATGGCGTTGGAGCTGACGATGTCGCCGCCGGACAGGGTGCTGTAGCCGTCAAAGCCAAAGGTGGTGCCGTAGAAGTAAGGAGTCAGGAAAGGCATAACTTCAGAGCCGTTGCCAGCGTCATCGTCTTCACCGGAGGTGTACCAACCCACCAACTGAGGATAGACCATGTCCATTTTGTAGCCCAACTTACCGGCAATGTAGTAGCCTTCGCGGTCGGCAGCGTCGTCGCCGGCGTCGCCGGAACCGTACACGCCGTCAATGGCAAAGATAAAAGGATCGAACATGGAGACTTCCAAGCCAGCGCCGAACCAGAACACGCCGATGTTTTCGTCAATAGCGGCAGGATCGCCAACCAGGCTGGTGGCGCCGCTGAAACCGGTCTGTTCGCCAGCATAGGCGTACAGGGCGTAAGGAGTGAAAGCAACGCCGTCCATGGAGATGGGCAGCACAGCGCCGAATACGTCGGCTTCGTCGTTGTCAAAGCTGGCGGAAGAGCCGTCGTCATAGGCGCGCAGCCACAGGGCGGTCAGAGCAACCATGTCGCTGAACTTGTAGGAAGCAGCGATACCAGGGGCGTCTTCGGAATCCAGAACCTGGTTACCAGCAACGTAGGAGGGGATGCCCCAGCCCTGAACGCCGACCTTGAACTGCAGGGCAGTGCCAGGAGCGTTGAACTGGATGAAGGCGCGCTTTACTTCCACAACCTTGTCATCTGCGCCGTAGTCAGCGCCCTTGCCAGGCTGACCCCAAACGGATTCGCCTATTTCTAAGGCCACTTGGCCCTTCAGGTTTTCGTTGGCCACGTAGTCAAAATACAGCCGCACGCGCTGACGAGCGTGAAAGTCGTCTTCGCTTTCGCTGTCATGCTCAATATCTTTGAAGTTAGTGTTGTCAAACCAGTGAAAAGAAAACGCAAATTCACCTTTAGTTTTCAGTTCAGCGGCGGAGCTAATGCTCACAGCGCCGAGAACAAAAGAGGCCACCAGGGCCAGCGCCAAAATCTTTTTCATGGAACCTTCCTCCTTTTGCGTTGTGGGTGTTCCCTGACAAGGTCAACCCGTTTACAGAACACCATCTATACCAAGCTTTTGTCCTTTGCAAGGGGCAAAACCGGGTTTGGTAAAAATTTTTTTACGGTTCAGAAAATTTTACCGCTTGTTTTGCCCTTCAATTATACAGTACTATATTGAAAATATTACTACTTTCTTACAGACATCGTTTTTCGCCAGCGTACAAATTTTTTTTACGTATAAATTTTTTTACTGAGGCCTGTCTCTAGAGCATCTGAACATTTTCAATATTAAAATGCCCTGACTTTCTGTTTACGCCTGCTTTGCCTTTTCCTTGGCCATCATTATATATGTTCATTATGCCACATGACGAGAACCACGCCAGCGACGGCCTGCTCGCCGCAAAATCTGAACCCCACCCGGCCTACCTGACCGTCAAAAGCTCCCTGCCGGCCTGCCCTGGCGTCTACTTCATGAAAGACGCCGACAACCGCATCATCTACGTGGGCAAGGCAAAGAAGCTCAAGGCCCGCGTGGCCTCCTACTTCCGGTCCGACCGGGACCTGACCCCCAAGACCCGGGCCATGCTCGCCCAGGTCCATTCCATAGACACCTTGTGCACGGAAACCGAAAAAGAGGCCCTGCTCCTGGAGGCCAGCCTCATCAAGAAACACCGGCCGCGCTACAACATTGTCTTACGCGACGACAAACAGTACGTGCTTTTCCGGCTGCACAAGCGGCACGACTTCCCCAGCCTGGCGCTCACCCGGCGCGTGGTCCGCGACGGCTCGCTCTATTACGGCCCTTTCACTTCCGCCCACGCAGCCCGGGCCGCCTGGAAAGCCATCCACCGCGTTTTTCCCCTGCGGCGCTGCAAGGATTCCGTCTTCAAAAACCGGACCCGGCCCTGTATATATTATGATATCGGCCAGTGTCTGGGGCCCTGCGTCAAGGAGGTGGACCAAACCGGCTACGCCGACATGGTCCATAGAGTGGAGTTGCTGCTGGCTGGACGGCCCAAGGAGCTGACCGAGCAACTGCGCGCGGACATGTTGCAGGCTTCAGACGGGCTGAATTTTGAAAAAGCGGCCGAACTGCGGGATCAGCTGCAAGCTGTACAGACCACCCTGGAGCAGCAGGCCGCCGTGCTCCCCACAGCCAGCGATGTGGACGCCCTGGGGCTGATACAAACCGCCAAGGGCGTTGGCTTGGGCCTGCTTTTTGTGCGCCAGGGCAGGTTGCTGGACAAGAAAAATTTCTTCTGGAACGGGCTGGACCTGCAGGACGGCCCGGAGCTGCTGGCCAGTTTTCTGGCCCAGTTTTACGGGCCAGACCGGTACATCCCGGGGCGCATCATGGTCCCCTGGGACATCTCCGAAGAGCTGCCTGAAGCCTTTGCCGAGCATCTGGCAGAGATTCGCGGCAAGTCCCTGTCCATCCGTATTCCGCAGTCCCAGGTGGAAAAAAAGCTGGTGGACATGGCCGCAGCCAACGCCCGGGCCGACGCCGACCGACGCGAGGCCTCTGGCCGTGACGACGCGCCGCAAAACCTGGCTCGGCGGCTGGGCATTCCCAAAGAGCCTGACGCGCCGTTGCGCATTGAATGCGTGGACGTCTCACATACTGGAGGCGAGGACGTGAAGGCCGGGGTGGTGGTCTTTGAGGACATGGAGCCGGTCAAACCAGATTACCGGCTGTATACGCTGGACGATCCGGACCTGGCCGGAGACGACTATGGCTCACTGGCTGCGTGGCTGCGCCGGCGGCTGGCCTCGGGTCCTCCCTGGCCGGACCTGCTGCTGGTGGACGGGGGCAAAGGCCAGCTGTCTGTCATCACCCGTGTGCTGCAGGACGAAGAGGCCGAAGGGTTGTTCCGCGTAGCCGGCATAGCCAAGGCCCGGGACGACTCGGGCCGCGCCATGCGCCGAGGCGGCGGCGACGTGGCGGACCGCATATTTCTGCCCGGCCGCAAGAATCCGTTGAACCTGAAAGCCGGCTCCGCAGAGCTGCTCTTTTTGCAGCACGTGCGCAACACAGCGCACAATTTTGTCATCGGCCGTCACAGACGGGCCAAGCGCAAGCGCATGCTCACGGGAGAGCTGTCCCGCCTGCCCGGCGTAGGACCCAAAACCGCCCAACTGCTGTGGGAGCATTTTCCCTCGCTGGAAGCAATGAGCGCCGCCACAGACAAAGAGCTGGCCGCGCTGCCCGGCATAGGCAATAAAAAAGCCGCAGGCCTGGCCGCCCAACTGAAGAAACTCGGCGACAGAGCGTAGGGGCGACCCTTGCGGTCGCCCGCGCCTTTTTCGCGCGAATCGCTGGGCGTGAATCAAACCGCGCCGGCACATGCAGTGTATTTTTGACACGCAATTTCGTCATTCTTTCACCTGCCCATCATTCTAACGCCATTTGGTGAGGCGAAAATCACTCTTGACCGGCTACGTTTTCATAGTAGACTGTCTACTTGCCCTGGCTTTTGCAGTTTTTTTAACATATTGACAAAACGAACTATTTAAACATCAATGATGAAAATTCTGACATACGCGTCCCAAAAGGTTGACAGGAGCTGCAGCATTTGCCAAACAGCTGGACCCCGCCGCTGATTACCGCCACGAGTGCATCAGTCATATAACCGGCCACGCAGGGAGACGTCTGGCGACCGCCACAGGAATGCTTGTTGCAAGCATTCCTGACCGCTATTGTTTCCTGCTCCGCCGAGCGGTGGACATTTTTTTCGCAGCAACGATGTATACAAGGATCAAACACCATGAAAAGAACGCAAACGAAAGAACTTCTCCTATGCACCCTGTTGCTGGCCCTGTGCGGAGGCATGTCTTTTGCCGCGTTGCATCAAGCCAGACAACAAACCATTGAAGCAGAACGCGCCCCAGTCTCCAGGACAGTGCGCATCGCTGCGCCAAAACAGGAGCAGGTAGTCAGTTCCCTTTCGCCTTACGGAACCGGCTTTGAACAAGATATCGCCAGCTTATTCAGCCAGCAAAGCGGCCTGGACATTGAATGGGTAGACGTGGCTGAACCGGACGCCGGCTGGCAAACGCTCAAACAGGGCCAGGCAGACGTCTTCATCAGCCTGGGCTACTGGCCGCCGGAGTCCTTGAGCGATCCCATCGTAGCCGGACCAGCCTATGCCCATTACAAGCCCATGCTGGTGCGAGAAAAGAGTGTTAAAACCTGCGATGCAGCCCGCAACGCCGTCTGCCCAAAGCCTGTTTTGGTTACGGCCAGCCCCTCGCTGGAGCGAGGACTGGCCGAAGACGAACGAATTCAACTGCCTGAAGATAAAAGGATTCGCTCAGACGAGCGCATGAACCCGCTGCTGAACAGCCTGCACGTGGACGCTGAACGGCTGGCACTGGTGGATCATGGCCGGTTCAAGCTGTGGCAGCCTTTTTACCAGCGGTTGCGGCCCAGCCGCTCTGTGGGCAAGGAGGCGCCCTACCGCTGGTACTGGCGGCGCGCCGACGAAACCCTGGACGCCGCACTGACGGACTTCTGGCTGGGAGACGATACGCAACAGGCGATTCGAGAGCTGACGGAAAAGTATTTCGGCTTTTTGCCCGCGGAAACTGACTACTATGAACTGCGTCACTTTTCCCGCACCATCAGCATCAAACTGCCCAAGTATCAGGATATGATCATCCAGGCGGCAAATGAATACGGTCTGGACCCGCTGTTTCTTATCGCTATTATCTACCAAGAATCGCACTTCGACCCATCCGCCACCAGCAAGACCATGGTCCGCGGGCTGATGCAGCTGACCGAAGGCACTGCGCGGATGATGGGCATCCAAGACCGTACCGACCCGGCCCAATCCATCCAGGCCGGTGCAAAATATTTGCGCGCGCTGTATGACGATTTGGCTCCCCTGGAGCTATCTGAATGGGACCGCTGGTTTTTTGCTTTAGCTGCATACAATCAGGGTCCGGGGCATTTGTACGACGCCGTGAAGCTGAGCCGCAGGCTGGGCGGCCATGGGCAAAGCTGGACAGAATTGAAAGAAACCTTTCCCCTGCTGGCCTGGGAAAAGTATTACAGCCAGGTGAAGCATGGCTACACCCGCGGCTTTGAGGCAGTGGATTACGTGGAGTCGATACGGTATTATTATTACGTGTTACACGGACTCGTCGCCCTTGCGCGGCCGGAAGCGGAGCACCTTGCCCCCCTCCTTTCCGCCGTTCCTGGTGCTTGGCCCAACGTTTCCTGAATTTGGTTGCTGGTCTGGGCCGGCGTCATGAGCTGAAGCCGGCTGCGGAGACTGAAAGCCCAAAGAAAACCCCGGTCCGGCCAGAGGCCTGTCGTCCTCGTCTGGCCGGGCGCTCTGGGCCCAGTGATAGTTGAACAGTCCGTTCTTCCAGCGTACAGCTTGAATGACCCCGAAAATCAGCGCTGCTTCTTCCCACCGCTTGGTGGGCTCAAAGTTGGCCACAATGCCGGCGTACTTATCCCACAGCGACATCAGTGATGCTTCGTCATATGCGTTCAACTGGCGGACCATCTTTTCCAGAATGCGTTCCATGTTTTCTCCTACAAAATACTCTGGGTCCACAGCCTGTTCTGATGCCTGAAACCATCTCGCTCCGGGGCGTGGCCGCGGCTGCACCCTACGTCAAAGGTTCAGGGCTTGCAAGCCATTGCAGAAGCAGTTTTTCCAATAACAACGGGGGCTCCATGCACGCGCGCATGAAGCCCCCGACACAAGTGGCTTTGCAGTATTTGTCTACCCTTAAGCGTCTTCAGCTGTATTGGCTTCCAGTTTGAGCAGATTTTCCCAATCGGCGTCAATATGGGCCTGGATGATGTTCACTTCTTTTTCTGTCAGGTGCTTGAAGCGTTTTTGCAGCTTCATGTATTCCAGCACCGGCTTAGGATTCTTGGGCTTGCGGTTCACTGTTACCTTGCCGCCAATGACTTCATAGAGCGGGAAGATGTTTGTGTCCACAGCCAGCTTGGAGAGGGAAACGCCGATTTCCGGCTTGTTGCCCCAGCCGGTGGGACACACGGCAAAAACGTGGATGTAAGCCGGACCCTCAATGGCCATGCCCTTGCGGACTTTGTTCATTAAGTCCAGGTGAAAGCCGGGCGAAGCCGTGGCCACATACGGGATGTTGTGAGCCATTGCGATGGCCGGCACATTCTTCTTCCAAGTGGACTGGCCTATGGACTGCGTGCCGGGAGGGGATGTAGTGGTCATGGCGCCGTAAGGGGTGGAGCTGGACCGCTGGATGCCGGTGTTCATGTAGGCTTCGTTGTCCAAGCATATGTACGTGAAGTCGTGACCGCGCTCCAGAGCGCCGGAAAGCGACTGCAGGCCTATGTCTGCAGTGGCTCCGTCGCCGCCCACGGCCAGCACCTTTGGCCGCTTGCCTTTCAGCTTGCCCTTTCGCTCCAGGGCTTTCAGTGCTGCTTCCACGCCCGAGGCCACAGCCGAGGTGTTCTCGAACGCCACGTGAATCCACGGCACGTTCCAGGCGGTCTGCGGGTATGGCGAGGTAACGATCTCCATGCAGCCGGTGGCGTTACAGACAATCACGTCCGGGCCTGCGGCCTTCATGGCCATGCCCAGGGCCAGGATTTCCACGCAGCCCTGGCAAGCCCGGTGCCCGGAGCTGACCATCTTCTCCGTGGGTATGTTCTTGGCCGTTATTTTTTCGTATGCGCTCAGATCAATTTCTTTATGCATTTTCCATCACTCCCCAGGCCGTAACAGCACCTTTGAATTGGTCGGACTTGGCCTTGGCGAACATTTCCTTGAATTCCTTCACGGAAACGTCGCGGCCGCCCAGGCCGGCCACAACATTGATGAGTTCTGGGGCGTCGGCCTGGCCGTAAAAGACGTTAGCGATTTCAGAAGCCAGAGGGCCGCGCACGCTGCCAGGCGACAGGGCCCGGTCGATGACAATAAGCTTTTTCAAGCCCTTGCAGGCGTCTGCGAATTCCTTTTCCGGAAAGGGCCGCCAGAGCCGTAGACGGACCTGCTTCACCTTTTCGCCTTCATCGTTCAGCTGGTCCACGGCGGTCATGGTGGTTTCGCCCTGAGCGCCCATGGTGATGAAGCCTATTTCGGCGTCGTCTGCGCCGTTGGTCTCAATGATTTTATACCCCCGGCCAAACTTTTTCTCAAAGTCAGCCAGCACTTCTTCAATCACCAGATGGGAGCCCAACAGGGCCTGTTCGCACTGTATCTTGGCCTCCAGGTAAACTTCCGGCACGCCCACCGGGCCCAGGGTCACGGGGTTGGCCGTGTCCAGCTTGAGCTGCGGCTCGTAGCCAGGCAAAAAGGCGTCTACCTCGGCCTGATCCGGAAACTCAATGGGCTCGATCATGTGGGTAAGAATGAAGCCGTCCATGTTCACGGCAGTGGGCAGCAGCACCCGTTTATCCTCGGCAATTTTGAAGGCGCACAGAGTCAGGTCAAAGGATTCCTGGCCGTTTTCCGCAACCAGCTGCACCCAGCCTATGTCTCGCACGGACATCATGTCCGAGTGGTCGTTCCAGATGGATATGGGTCCGGACAAGGCCCGGTTGGCGATGGTCATGACGATGGGCAGCCGCATGGACGACGCGATGGGCAGCATTTCATTCATCAAGGCCAGCCCCTGGGCCGATGTAGCGGTATACGTTCGCGCGCCCGCAGCAGCAGAACCGATGGCCGCGCTCATGGCTGAGTGCTCAGACTCCACGGGGATGAACTCTGCGTCCAGCTTGCCGTTGGCCACATAAATGGAAAGCTCCTCCACAATGTGCGTCTGCGGTGTAATGGGATACGCTGAGACCACGTCCACCTTGGCTAGCTTTACTGCGTCAGCCACGGCCAGCGAGTTTTCAATGCCTATGCGTGTTGCCATTATTTCACCTCCACGATCATGGTGATGGCGTCCTTGGGGCATTCGTGGGCGCAAATGCCGCAGCCTTTGCAGTAATCAAAGTTCGGGCGAAAGAACTCGTCATCGCGCTCGCTGATGCAGAATTCCGGGCAATAGATTTCGCACAAGCCGCATTTGATGCACTTTTCCTCGTCCAGCTGCGGCGCCATGGAGCGCCAATCACCGGTTTTCAGCTTGGCGGCGCTGCCCGGGTCGCAAATTGCGGCTCCCAGATGCAGGGTCTGCCATGCTTGCATAGCTTTCTGGGTCATGTATTCCTCCTCGTTGGCGTGAGCGACGACGATGAAGACGTCGAAATTATAAGACAATCATACTGCCAATGTCATTAGAGAGCTGTATCCAGCCAGGTCGTCGGCCATCCTGGCGATTCTCACGATTGCAGCCTTCTCCGAATACTAGTATAGTTGTGCCAAAATCATAACTGTTTGGCAAGCAACGCGCATCCTTTCACAAATGGAGAACCAGCATGCTCGTTCCAGAAAAAGAAGCAAAATTCAAGCATTGCCCAATGTTGACCACCAAGGACGACAAATTGCGTTTTTGCCTGGGCTCCAATTGTATGATGTGGCGCTACAAAAACCCGGGAAAACGCAACGAGACTGACCAGGGATACTGCGGCTGCGCCGGCCGGCCGGCAGGGGCCATGTAGGAGCGCACACCCTGCTTCACCCCGTGTTGGAGTTTTTCCGCCCAATCGCGGCAAGCTCCAATACAATCCAGAGCGTCTTGACACACGTACGCTTTTGCCAATACTATCGTTTTCATGAAAATGCTCGCCCTGTTGTTACTGCCCGCTCTGCTGCTGGCTGGCTTGCCGGTCCCCAGTTCATTTGCCCAAACGCCGCCCAGCCCAGCGCATAACGAGAAACTGGACGGTTCCCATGGAGAGCGGCAACTGGTCCGGGCTGAGGAAACCATCCATCTTGCCGGCTGTGTCACAGACGCTACAGGCGCGCCGGCGACTGGCGTCAAGATCATCCTTTTAGGCAACGAAGGCGTTCAAACGCAACTCGTGGACGGCAATGGCTGCTATGCCCTCACTGCCGCCAATCAGAACCGCTACACCATATATCCAACTTATTACAAGCACATGACGCCGGTTGACGTTTCGAGCGTTTCCGGGGCTGACGTCATGAACATCGCAGAAGCCGAGCTGGGCAATAGCGACAGCGACGAGCCTTACCCCGGCAAATACTACAGCTATGGCTACAACTGGTGCAGCGAATTCGTCTCCTGGGTCTACTGGCAAGCAGGGGAGCCTTTCACCGGCGGTACTGACGACGGAGGAACCGCCAAAGAAGCCTGGAATATGACCAACACGGCCCGGGTGCTGGCCGGCTTTGGCCGCAACACGGACTGGGATTTCTTCGCCCGCGAGGACATCCCTGCCGACGTTTCACCCCAGGCCGGCGATTACGTATTCTTTTCCAACGCAGAGGGCGTGGACCGCGCCCACAGCGGGCTCGTTGACATGATTGTAGGCGATGACATGCAGACCATCGAAGGCAACTACAACGACCAAGTCTCCCGGGTCACCCGCGCAGACTGGCGAACAAAAAGCTCCGGCAGCACCATTGTTAGGGGCATAGGCTTTCGCCGGCGCATCAGCTCCGTGACGTTTACGCCCAGATTTTTCCACGACTGGCTGACCGAAAGCGCAACCGCCGATTTTGTCATGACCCAGGACCACGCTGGGGCAGCGACCTCGGCGCCGCCCCAGGCGGCTTACCGGCTTCTGTTGCAAGAATAGCCCGTTTCCGCTCCGCTTTTTTTCCGTTTCCTCGGCGGCGATATGGCTATGCACTTTTCCAGTACGGATGAGCAGTATCTTCAAAGGCGCTCAGCGCCGCGGCCGCGCCCTCGCCTATGGCAGTGACAATCTGGGCCACCCCGCCGGTCACGTCGCCTGCGGCGTAGATACGCGGGATGTTCGTGCGCATGGTCCGGTCCACCTTCACGTGGCCGGATTCAGTCAGATGCAGGCCCAGCTGCTCGGCCAAGGCTACAGCCGGTTTTACGCCTATGGCCACGAACACGCCGTCCAGCTCCATGGTCTCTTCCGCGTTGCTTTCCACGTTGCGCAGCCGCACGCCTGTCACCTTGTCTGCGCCCAACACCTCTTCCACCACGGTGCTCCACAGAACGGGCAAGCCCTCGCGCTCCACAGCTTCCTGCAGGTGCTGCTGAGCCCGGAACTCGGTCCGGCGGTGCGCCAGGGTCACGTCCACGCCCAGGTTGTGCAGATGTAGAGCGTCGGTCAGGGCGGTGTTGCCGCCGCCCACTACAAGGACCTTCTTGCCGCGGTACATATAGCCGTCGCAGGAGGAGCAGAAGCTGACGCCCTGGCCGAAAAACTTGTCCTCCCCCGGGATGTGCAACTTGCGCCACACTGCGCCGGTTGTCAGGATCACTGCCTTGCAGACGTAAACAGCCCGATTGGTGTGCACCTCCACGTGCTTGCCCAGCTTTATCTCGTTGACTCCCTCGCCCTCGTGGATGTCGCAGTATTCACGGGCGTGCTCGCTCAAAATGTCAGCCAGCTTTTTGCCTGGCACGTTGGCAAAACCGGTGTAGTTCTCCACCACCGGGGTCAGAGCCACCTGACCGCCCACCACGTCCTTTTCCAGCACCACGGTCTTCATTCCGCTGCGCACGGCGTAAATGCCGGCGGTCAGGCCGGCCGGGCCGGCGCCCACGATGACCACGTCCGCCTCGCGCACCTGGATGTCG
>CAYTSA010000116.1:0-10991 GCA_964440345.1 uncultured Desulfovibrionaceae bacterium
GGCGCCTGCCAGGCGGGCCAGTCCCGGCGGAATCCGGCGTTTGGGCGCGGGCTTATGATTATTTCGCCCAGGGAAAGATGGAGATGAAGGCCAAGGTGCTCTCCGCCGTAACCGTGCTCAACCAGCGCGAATCCCCAGAGCTCAACCGCATCTCTCTGCGCCGCTGGTTGTTGGAAAGCGCTCTCTACCCCCAGGGACTGTTGCCTGGAGGCCCGGTAACTTGGACGTCCATCGACACAGGCAGCGCGCTGGCGACGGTTACTGCAGACGGCCTTGCAGCGTCCATGGTCGCGCATTTCGACGAGCACGGACGCATGACGCACATGACAGCCGAGGAAGACGGGGACTTGACCACTCCGTATCACGGCTCGGGAGAGCATGTGCAGCGGAGTAACTGGCGGCTCGTAGGCAACCAGATGATCCCCTACGATTTTACCATCTCAAGAATGGCTGACGGCGTATTGTATCCCTTCTGGGAGGGGCGCATCACGGAGATCCACTTCGTGAGCGAGTAGGCGTTGGGGATGGTCAAAGGAGGCGACGGGGCGAGTTGTAATATCAGGAGACGACGGGCGGGCCTGGCTCACTCCAAAACGCGCATATCCTGCGCAACGCCTTCCAGCAGCTCAGCTTCTTCCGGCGCGGGATTTCCGGCCGCCAGCAAGGATTGCCGCCGCGCTTTTTCTGCAATGAGAGCAGATCGAGAGTCCGGAACCCATATGTTGAGCTGCCGCATTCCCTGTTGTTTCATGCGTTCGCGGTATGTCCGCGCCTTGTCTTGAGCGAGTGAGCTCATAGCTTACCTCCTCGATTACTAGTAACCACTTCGAAGGTATTTTGTAACTCTGTTCCTGGTAAGCGCTGGAAGATAAGGCGCAATTCTGGCTGCGCGAGTAGGGGCGTCACCACCCCCCTCGGCTTCGCCTTCGTCCGCGATCCAAGCGCAACAAGCCGTGTTGGTCTGCGCCGCCTCGTCGTCTTATGGATTGCCATATGACGTCTGCCCCCTGCGCCGCTTTGCGGCTTCGGGGATCAGGCTGGCGCAGCCCCGCGGCTCACTGGGTTCGCCGTCGCCTTCGGCTTGGGGCTGCTCACCTTTCTCGGGCGCGAGATGGCGTTGGTGCGAAAAAAAACGCTCGGCCCGCTTTCGCGGACCGGGCGTTGTGCAATCTAGGCGTCTTGACTGACCAGGCTATTTCACCTCAGTATAATCAGCGTCCACTACATCGTCGTCTCCGCCCTTTTGGCCTTGTGCGCCGCCGGCTGCGCCTTCGGGGCCAGGCTGTGCGCCTTCGCCGCCTTCGGTCTGTTGCTGGTAGAGTTGTTCAGCCAGCTTGTGCGAGGCTTGGGAGAGTTCGTCCGTGGCCTTTTTGATGGCTCCCACGTCGTCGCCTTCCATGACTTTTTTCAGGGCTTCTATCTTGGCTACGATATCTGTTTTGAGTGTCGCGTCCAGTTTGTCGCCCAGGTCGCGGATAGATTTATCCGAGGTGTAGATGAGCGTGTCGGCCTGGTTGCGGACTTCGATGAGCTCTTTTTTCTTCTTGTCTTCGTCGGCGTGGGATTCTGCGTCCTTGACCAGCTTGTTGATCTCGTCTTCTGACAGGCCGCTGGAGGCGGTGATGCGGATGGACTGTTCCTTGCCGGTGCCCATGTCCTTGGCCGAGACGTTGACGATGCCGTTGGCGTCGATGTCAAAGGTGACTTCGATTTGCGGCACGCCGCGGGGCGCCGGCGGGATGCCGGTCAGCTCGAAGCGGCCCAGGGTCATGTTGTCGCCGGCCATGGGGCGTTCGCCCTGGAGCACGTGGATGGAGACGCTGGGCTGGTTGTCCGCAGCCGTGGTGAAGACCTGGCTCTTGCGGGTGGGTATGGTGGTGTTGCGTTCGATGAGCTGGGTGAACACGCCGCCCAGGGTCTCGATGCCCAGGGAGAGCGGGGTGACGTCCAGCAGGAGCACGTCTTTCACGTCCCCGGCCAGGATGCCGCCCTGGATGGCGGCGCCCATGGCCACCACCTCGTCCGGGTTCACAGAGCGGTTGGGCTCCTTGCCAAAGATGTCGGCCACTTTTTTCTGGACCAGGGGCATGCGGGTCATGCCGCCCACCAGGATGACTTCGTCGATTTCCGAGGCTTTGATGCCGGCGTCGTCCATGGCTTTCTGGCAGGGGCCCTTGGTCCGGTCCACCAGGTCTTCGACCAAAGATTCCAGTTTGGCCCGGGAAAGTTTGACAAGCATGTGCTTGGGCCCGTTCTGGTCCGCGGTGATGAAGGGCAGGTTGACGTCGGTCTCCATGGAGGTGGAGAGTTCTTTCTTGGCCTTTTCAGCAGCTTCTTTCAGGCGCTGCAGAGCCATGCGGTCGGTGGAGATGTCGATGCCGTTTTCCTTTTTGAACTCGTCCACCAAAAAGCCGATGATGCGTTGGTCAAAGTCTTCGCCGCCCAGGAATGTGTCGCCGTTGGTGGCGCGGACTTCGACAACGTTGTCGCCTACTTCGAGGATGGATATATCGAAGGTGCCGCCGCCCAGGTCAAAGACGGCGATCTTTTCGTTGGATTTTTTGTCAAACCCGTAGGCCAGGGAGGCGGCAGTGGGTTCGTTGATAATGCGCTTGACCTCTAGGCCGGCGATGCGGCCGGCGTCCTTGGTGGCCTGGCGCTGGGAGTCGTTGAAATAGGCCGGCACGGTGATGACGGCTTCGGAGACTTCTTCGCCCAAGTAGGCTTCAGCGTCGGACTTGAGTTTTTGCAGCAGCATGGCGGAGATTTCCGGCGGGGAGTACTTCTTGTCGCCTACTTCCACGTAAGCGTCGCCGCCGGAGCCTTCCACGATGGGATATGCGCTGTGCTTTTTCCACGCCATCACTTCTGGAGCGTCGGTCTTGCGGCCCATGAGCCGTTTGATGGCGTATATGGTGCGTTCAGGGTTGGTGACAGCCTGGCGTTTGGCAATTTCGCCCACCAGTCTTTCCTTGTCGGTAAAGGCAATGATGGAAGGCGTGGTGCGTCCGCCTTCGGGGTTGGAGACGCATTTGGGGTCCTTGCCCTCCATGACGTAGACGCAGGAGTTAGTGGTTCCCAGGTCAATACCGATTATTTTACCCATATAAACAATCCTCCTCGTTCCCGTGGTATCGTATCAGGGTGTGTTTTTTTGCGGTCAGTGTTCAGCATAATGCTTAATTCGCGTCCGTCCAGGGGGAGAACTTGAAATTGTGCAGAAAAAATTACTCGGCTTTGCTGACAATGACCTTTGCAGGCCGTAGCAACCGTTCGTTAAGCCGGTAGCCTTTCTGCATCATGGCGGCGACGCGTCCAGGCTCCATGTCGTTTCTGGGGTCTTCGCCCACAGCTTCGTGGTTGTTGGGGTCGAACTCCTGGCCAGGCTCGCCCACCGGGACCAGACCGTGGTTGCGCAAGGTTTCCAGAAACATTTTGCGGGTCATGTCCACGCCCAAGACCACGTCCTTGCAGGCTTCAATCTTGGCGCCGTGCTGCAGCGCCAGGTCCAGGTTGTCCAAAATGGGCAACAGGTCGGCCAGCACGTTTTCAGCGGCGTATTTGCGGAAGTCTTCTTGCTCGCGGTGCAGCCGTTTTTTGAAGTTGTCCATTTCGGCCAGGGTGCGCAGCCGTTCGTTGTCAGCTTGTTCCTTTTCGTCGCACACAGCGCAGAGCCGTTCCTTGCACAGGGCCAGAAGCTCTTCGTCTGTGAGTGTGACGTTCTGTTCGTTACCTGCGTCTGCAGACGCGCCAGGAGCCTGGTGATCCTGTTCTGCATGTTCGTTGTGTTCGTCAGGCATAGAGTATGAGCCTCCTTTGGGCGGCAATTTTGCAATCTGTATAATGCAGCTGTTCAGAAACGATTCTTGAGCAGGGAAGTAAGCGCGTTGGCGATGGTGTCAACCACCGGAACCACTTTTGCGTAGTTCATGCGCACAGGTCCGATGACGCCGATGACGCCGTGTTTGCGGCCGTCTCCTCCGTAACGTGTTGATATCACGCTGCATTCTGCCAGGTCGCGGAGGTCTGCTTCGTGGCCGAAGGTAATGGAGACGCCTTGTTCTGCGATGGCGTTTTCCAGGAGGTCCAGGAGCTGCGACCGTTCTTCCAGCAAGCGGAGGACTTCCTGCAGCCGGGTCATGTCCGAGAATTCCACGTGGTCGAACATGTAGGAAGCGCCGTCCACGTAGACTTCGCGTTCGGACAGGTCCTCAAAGGCCAGCCGGGCCAGCAGCAGAGCGCGTCCGTACAGTTTTTTCAGATTCTGCTGCATGGAGCGGTATTCCTGCATGACCAGCCGCCTGGCTTCGGACAGTGTTTTGCCGCGGTAGTGGTCGTTCAGGTAGTTGCTAAAGGTGATCAGGTCGTCCCGGGTCAGGTCTGTGTCTGCCGGGACGAGCTTATTCTCGACAATGCCGCCTTCGAGCACCAGCACCACAAGGACCAGGCCGGGTTTGACCAGGGAAAAGTCAAGGGACCGCCAGCGGACTTCGTCGTGTCCAGGGGCGATGATCATGGAGACCTGCCGGGAAACCGAGGAGAGCAGCCGCGAGGCTTGGCTGAGCATTTTGGAAAGCTCATAGCCGGCTGCGGTGAGGTGTGCGTTTATGGTTTCCTGCTCATCTGGGGTGAGCGGCTGCAATTGCAGGGCGTTGTCCAAATAGAAGCGGAAAGCTTTCGGCGTGGGCGCCCGGCCGGCCGAGGTGTGCGGCTGGTCCAGATAGCCCTTTTCCGTCAGGTCGGCCATGGTGTTGCGCATGGAGGCCGGTGAGAGCTTGAGCGAGGATTTTTTGGCCACGGTGCGGGAGCCCACAGGCGCAGCCGTGACAATGTAGTCCTCGACAATAATATTGAGGACGTCTATTTCCCGACTGGACAGGTTGTGGATTTCCTGGTTCATGGCTGCTATGGTGTTGCTCGTCAGGCTTTGGTTTGTTGTGGTGAGCGTATTGTATCTGACTGCGGCAACATTGGCTCTTTTCTTTGCAGAGTGCCAGAGAGTTAGCAACGGTGCATGGCCTTGTCAAGCTTGGAGATTGTGAAAACAGCATAACAAGTTAAAAGCAATGATTATGTTGGCGGACAATTATTTTGCGCCGGCCGTTTGTTTTTGACTTTTGCCTGTAGCTAGGGGAGAGTGTTGTATGGTCACTATCCAGTATTTGAAATCTGGGGGTTCATCCCGGGCGCGGACGTCAAAAAAGCGTTTGCTGTGCGTGACGCTGGGCGACCCAGACGCTTTGGGGCCGGAGCTGGCGTGCCGTGAGCTTGGCAAGAGCAAGGGCCAGGATTGGGAGCGGACCATTTTGCTCATCGGTCCGGAATCCTCCCTGCGTTGGCATTGCCTTAACCAGAGATTGAATCTTTTCTGGACCCGTCTGGATTGTCTGCCCGTGGCCGGCGACCTGCCCTTGGGGCGGGGGGTTTTTTTGTACGAGCCGGAGGAGTTGCGCGCTTATATCCCCGCGCCGGGCAAGGGCAGGGTGGAAGGCGGCCGGGCGGCGGGGGTGAGCCTGGAAACCGCCTGCCAGCTGGCCATGCAGCACATAGCCGCGGCAGTTGTCACCATGCCGCTGAGCAAATCTTTACTCCGCGAGGCGGGATATCTGTTTCCGGGCAACACAGAGTTTTTGGCGCATCAGGCGCGCATGGACCCGGAAGAGGTGTGCATGCATTTGGCCGGGCCCACCTTGCGGGTCAGCCTGGTGACCACGCATCCGCCCATCCGCCAAGTTCCTGAGCAGATCACGGTATCCAAAATAGTACGTTGCCTGGAGCTGACGAGCGAATGTCTCCTGCAGCAGGGGCTGGACGGGTCCATAGGCGTGTGCGGTTTGAACCCGCACGCCGGGGAGCAGGGACTGTTCGGCAGCGAGGAGTTGGAAATAATAGGCCCGGCTGTGGAGCTGGCCCGTGAGCATGGAGTGGCGGCAGTGGGGCCTCTGGCGGGCGACTCCATTTTCCGGCGGGCGGCCAACGGTGAATTTACAGCTGTGTTGGCCATGTATCATGACCAGGGGCTGGCGCCGCTGAAGCTGGCTGATTTTGGCAAAGCCGTGAACCTTACACTGGGGCTGCCCTTTGTGCGGACATCTGTAGACCACGGCACGGGGTACGAGCTGGTGGGCAAAAAT
This sequence comes from uncultured Desulfovibrionaceae bacterium, assembly GCA_964440345.1. GTDB lineage: Bacteria > Desulfobacterota > Desulfovibrionia > Desulfovibrionales > Desulfovibrionaceae > CAYTSA01. The sequence continues at coordinate 6,135 of CAYTSA010000116.1, forward strand.
GCTGCAGACTCGTCCAGTTTTCGGGCGGCGCTGCGGATGGCGCATACGTTATCGTAACTTCAGGAGTGAGAGCATGTATTTAGGCATTGACGTTGGCGGGACTCATACGGACGCTGTGGTGGTTGACCACGGGGAGGTTGTGGCTTCTTGCAAGGTGGTGACGAACCACGATAATTTGCTTGTATCCGTGCGGGCGGCGCTGGACGACGTGATGGCCAGCCTGCGGCAGGAGCGCATAGAGCGCGTAAATCTTTCCACCACGCTTTCCACCAACGCCATTGTGGAACACAAGAACGAGGAAGTGGGCGTGCTTGTCAGCTCTGGTCCAGGCATAGACCCGGAGCATTTTCGCGTGGGCCGCAGCTACTACGCCATAGACGGGTTCATGGACCACCGGGGTTTTGAGGTGGCGTCCCTGGACGAAGAAAATCTGGAAGAATCCATTGCCTGCTGCAACGAACTGGGGCTGCGGGTGTTTGCGGCGGTGGGGAAATTTTCCACCCGAAACGCAGCTCACGAGCGGTTGATCCGCGACCGCATAGGGAAAGAAGCCGACTTCGTGTCCATGGGGCACTCCATGTCCGGCCTGCTGAATTTTCCGCGCCGGGTCGCCACTGCGTATTACAATGCATCAGTGTGGCGGCTGTTCAAAACATTTGCGGACGCCATAGCCGAGTCTGTCAAGGAACACAACCTGCAAGCCTCTGTGAACATATTGAAGGCCGACGGGGGGACTATGCCCCTTTCCATGGCCCGGCTGCGGCCTGTGGAGTCCATTCTCTCCGGCCCGGCCGCCAGCGTCATGGGCGTTATTGCTTTGTGCGACGTTTCCGAGGACTGCATCATTCTGGACATAGGCGGCACCACCACGGACATTGCCGTCTTTGCCTCAGGCGCGCCGGTGGTAGAGCGCGACGGGGTGCATGTAGGGTCTTACCCCACATTGGTGCAGGGTCTCGACGCCAGGTCCATTGGCATTGGCGGCGATTCGCGGCTAAGCGTGGTCGCCGGCAAGGTGCAGGCAGGGCCGGAGCGGCTGGGGCCGTGCATGGCCAAAGGAGGCAAGGAGCCGGCATTGATGGACGCCATGAACTACCTGAACTTCTCCAGTCTGGGCGACAAGCAGGCCTCCCGCAAGGGCGTGGAGCGCCTGGCCGCGCTGTGGGACATGTTCCCGGACAAGCTGGCGCGCCAGGCAGTGGACTACGCTGTGCAGGCGATAAAAACAGGAGTGGACGGCATGCTGGCCGACCTGAACGCCAAGCCGGTCTACACCATTCACGAGCTGCTCAAGGGCGCGACAATAGACCCGCGCAAGGCGTACATTATGGGCGGGCCAGCCAAGGTGTTTGCCCGCAAGCTGAGCGAGGCCATGGGCCGTGACGTGGAAGCGCCCGAACACTACGACGTGGCCAACGCCGTAGGCGCGGCTCTGACACGGACCACCATGGATATGGAGCTTTTTGCGGACACGGAAAAGAAGATCGTCTTCATCCCCACGCTGGGCGTGGAAAAACGCATCACCGCGTCGTACAACCTGGACAACGCCGTGGAAGACGCGCGGCAGGCCCTGGCGGAACAGCTGGAGCAGCTGGGCCTGGGCCGGCTGGCCGGAGATATAGCCGTGAGCGAGGCAAACTCCTTCAATATGGTGGATTTTTTCGGCTCATCGGGAAAGAACATCCGTGTGAAATGCCAGGTGAAGCCGGGGATTTCGCGGTAAGAATAAGGAATATGTACAATGCTCGAAGCAAAGAACAAACTCGGCATAGTCTTTTTTCCGGCCTTTGACTGGGCAATAGACCCCACCCATCCTGAGCGGGAGGAACGGCTGCTGTATACCATGGATCAGCTTGTGGAAGAAGGAATTTTTGATATTCCTGGAATTATAGAATATAAGCCCGGCGTGGCCAAGCGCGAAGACGTGGAGCGAACACATTTCTGCCTGCCTAGCGTCGAAACCGTAGCCACAAAATCGCACATGATCTCAGCCGGCGGCGCCATTACCGCCGCCAAGAACGTTATGGACGGCAAGACGGACAAGGCCTTTGCTCTGGTCCGCCCGCCCGGGCACCACGCCATGAAAATCGTAGAAGGCAACCGCGGCTTCTGCAATGTGAACATCGAGGCCGTGATGGTTGAGTACGTCCGCGAGCACTACGGACCCAAGCGCGTCGCCATCATCGACACCGACTGCCATCACGGCGACGGCACCCAAGACATCTACTGGCACGACCGGGACACGTTGTTCATCTCTCTGCACCAGGACGGCCGGACCATTTTTCCGGGCACCGGGTTTCCGGATGAGCTGGGAGGCCCCAATGCGCTGGGCAAGACGCTCAACGTCCCCTTGCCGCCGCGCACCTCGGACGAAGGATTCATGTACGTGCTGGACAACGTCATCCTCCCCGTGCTGGAGGACTTCAAGCCGGACCTGATTATCAACTCGGCCGGGCAGGACAACCACTTTACCGATCCCATCACCAACATGAACTTTTCGGCCCAGGGCTACGCAGCGCTCAACGAAAAGCTGAACCCGGACATCGCGGTGCTGGAAGGGGGCTACGCCATTCAGGGCGCGTTGCCCTATGTGAATTTGGGTATTGTCCTGGCCATGGCCGGCCTGGACTACAGTCACGTGCGCGAGCCTGAGTTTCACCCTGAAAAAATTCGCCAGGACGCCAGGACCATGGAGTACATCAAGCAGGTCTGCGAAGAAGTGCAAACACTGTACTTCAACCCGCCGCCTTGTCCTAGCCGGGGCGACGTGGCTGGCGAGTTCTTCACCCGCATGAAGGACGTCTACTACGACACCGACGGCATTAGCGAAAGCCAGGTGGAGCACGTGCTTATCTGCGGCGACTGCTCTGGGACCATCAGGACTGAAGTCTGGTCCACCATCAACCCGCTCAGCTGCTGTATAGAAATTCCGCAGCTGGCTTGCGACCGCTGTCTGGCCCGAGGCCACCGCATGCTGGAAGAGGCGCACCTGAAAGGCAACTACCGGTTCATCCAGTGTATCAACCGCCGGGAGAAAGAGTATACGCAGTTCGGGTTTTAGCTGGCGGTTGAAAAATCCACGGTGGCTGCGTTGCTTCAAAAAGAGTTCAAACTCTCGTGTATTGCATCTACACGTCGATCTTTAACTTTTATCGCGCTTTGTTTTCGTGTTTTTTTTAAACAGTCTGCGAAAAAGACTTCTGCAACACTCAGGTAAGTCAGTGTAGATTTTCTGGGAGAATATGCCAAAATAAAAGCTGCATTGGCCATGCTTGCTGCAGATGGCTGGTATGTGGCGCGAACAAAAGGTAGTTATCGCCAATTCCGACATGCCAGTAAGCTTGGATGCGTAACAGTAGCAGGTAGATCGAGCGACGACTTGGCGCCGGGAACATGGAACAGTATTCTCAAACAGGCAGGAATAAAATGAATTACCTCATCATCATAGAGCCCACTGAGACAGGTTTCTCTGCGTATTCTCCGGATTTGGCAGGCTGCGTGGCCACTGGCGGGGATGAAGACGAGGTGTTGCGGAATATGCAAGCGGCTCTCGACTTCCATATTGAGGGTCTGCGAAATGAAGGGTTGCCTGTACCCATGCCGGAATGCAAGGCAACGACAATTTCTGTCTAGTTTGCAGTCCACATGACCACAGCCGTCGCCGTTTCCGGAGGGATGGACAGCCTCGCGGCCATGGCCCTGTTGCAGGGCGCGGGCGAGGACGTGCTGGCCGTGCATGGCCTGTTCACTCCCACAGACCCGCAGGCCGAACGCCGTATTGCCACGCTGGAGACGCAGTGTGGCAGTCTCGCCATTCCATTGCATGTTGTTGATCTGAAGGACGAGTTCTTCCGCGAAGTCATCCGGCCTTTTGGCGAAAGCTACGCCGCGGGGCGTACGCCGAATCCTTGCGCCGTGTGCAACCCGCGCGTCAAATTCGGGCTGCTCATGGACCGGGCGCTGGACCTGGGCGCGGACCGTTTCGCCACCGGGCATTACGCGCGCATTGCAGAGCTGGGGCCGGGAAGTCTGACCATAGCCCGCGGCGCAGACCCGGCCAAGGAGCAGAGTTATTTCCTTTCGTTGGTTCCAGCCTCGCGCTGGGAGCGGGTCACATTTCCCTTGGCGGACTGGACTAAGGCGCAGGCGCGGCAGGAGCTGGCCCGGCGGGGGCTGGCTCCTGCCGTTTCTGGAGAGAGCAACGAGATATGCTTTGTGCCGGACGACGATTACCCCGCGTATTTGCTGTCCTTGGGGCTGGATTTACCCGGCCCGGGACCTGTCATGCTCCACGACGGGCGCGAGGTCGGCAGGCACGCCGGCCTGTGGCGCTACACCCCGGGCCAGAGGCGGGGGCTGGGTGTGGCCTGGTCCGAGCCGCTGTACGTGCTGGAAAAGGACGCAGAGCGTAACGCGCTGGTTGTGGGGCCGAAGCGGGAAACCTGGTCGGCCGGCTGCGACGTGGGCGAGGCCGTGGCGCACGCGCCGGCGGACATCCTGGCGGAGATGCTGGCCGGGCCTGTGTGGTTACGCACACGGTACCGGCAGCAGGCCAAGCCGGCCACAGTGGAGCTTGCCCCGGACGGCCGCGGTTTTCGCGTTCTTTTTTCCGAACCTTCTTCGCCGCCGGCCCCTGGCCAGGTGGCGGCGGTGTACGACGCCGCTGGCCGTGTGCTGGCCGCCGGCATTATAGAGCGGGCGCTGTGGGAAACAGAATGATAAGTGGTAGATATTGCCATTTCTTAAAGCTTTTAGGATGCCTCAGCTGGTATTTGTTTGTTTTTTGCGGCTATGCAGCTAGTTCCGAATAGTGGTAATTAATGCGGCAATGGTTGTTTTCTGCCTGTCTACACGGAG
>CAYTSA010000117.1:0-10738 GCA_964440345.1 uncultured Desulfovibrionaceae bacterium
TAAACGGTCGTTTCCAGTGCCGCCACAGGATATTGCGCAATCTGCGTCGTATCCATTCGTCATCGAAATTCCGGGCTCCCGCCCCGTGTTAGATGTTCGGGCCTTCAGTCCGATCAGAGGGCTTACTATGCCCTCGGCTGACTTCTGCCCGCCCGTCCCGACACCTCACGACGCCGGTAGCACATGGCAGGCGGACAGACCTCCCCGGGTAATGCGCGCCCACCTTCACGCTTATGTCCGCCGCATATACGTCCATGCTTTCCGTACAAGTACAGGGCGTTGAAGATACATGACTCCTAACCCAGCATGGCCGCCTCGTATGCGATTCCTGTTCGTCGGGCCAGCGCTTTGCCTGCGGCTTCCTTCAGATTCCACCTCACGGTGGACACCCTTGCCGTCCGGCTAACAGTTCCCCTTGTCGGGCCTTTAGAGGACTTTCACCTCCAAGTGGGTGCGCCCTGCCGGGCGCACCACAAAAAAAGCCGGGCTCCGAAGAGCCCGGCTTTGCATTCAGGTCAGGCGGTGAGGCCTGTGCAGCTTACTTGAAGCGGCGGCGGATGACCATCAGGGCAGGAGCGATGAGGAGCAGCAGCCATTCCAGGGTCAGGCCGGCGGCCGGGTTGAACACACAACCGCTGTCGTCGTCGTCGTCAGTGGTGGCGATGGCGAACGGGTCGGATACCTTGTTAGCGTCCTTGTCGAGGTCGTAGTCGCCGTTGTCAGCGATGTAGATGTTCACGCCGTATGCGGTGGTTCCGGAGAGTTCAGCGTCCTTGGCGACACAGGCGCCGTTCGTGGTCAGGCAGAAGTAGCCGTCTGCGGTTTCTTTATCGCTGTAGTCGAAGTTCATGGCGGACTTGTCACCGAACAGCTTCACAGCAGTCATGTCGCCAGCTTTCTTGCCGGCGGCGCCAGGCATGGTGATAGCAGGAGCAGAGAACTTGACGATGGCGTCAGTGGCGCCATCCAAGACAGCGGTAAAGGAGTACAGGTTGGTGACGAACATGTCAGCGTCAACATCCCACACACCCTTGATGGTGTCAGTCACAGCTGCGTCAGTTTTAGCAGCCAGGACAGCATTAATGTCGTCAGCAGTTACGCCGGAGCCCTTGGCGGTTCCCTGCATGGCGGCCAGGATGTCGCTGGAAGAGAACCACATGTCCAGGGAGGAGACAGAGCCGTTGCCAGCCAGGAACATTTCCAAGGCGCCGACAGCGTCGTCTTTATGAGCGTCCCAGTCGTCTTGAGTTACTTGGCCGGGGGTGCTGCCGCCGCCGTTGCCGCCGTTGTCACGGCCCACGAAATCAGTGTCAGTGCCCCAAACAGAGTCCACAGCCGAAAAAGCAGTTGCGGGCGCCAGCAGCGCCACCATGAAAAGAAAAAGAAAACAAGCTTTCAAAGGTTGATTCATAAGACCCCCTAGCGTTGAAGATTTGAATTTACGTTGCAGTAACAGTTGCATAATCTAAAAAAATATCCATAGCCTGTCAATCAAAAAATACGCAACCAGCAGAATTTTCTCAAATCCTGTCTGATCATCCAGCCAGCTTGCCCTGTGTTTTTCACCTTTAGAGCAGGCCTGGGTTGAAAAAATGGCGCCTGTCACGATGGCGATGACAGCGCAAAGTAGCAGTAAACCCACCATCTATTTTGACCTTATGACAAAGTGTTCATGAAATGTCAATGAAAAACTCAACAAATGCGTGAGTAAACGCACAAACTCTGCCCCAGGGCGAAGCGGCGAACACGGGCTGCACCGTATTTAACCTGGGTTTGGGTATTTTTCAGTCTTTGCAAATTGACGGCCCGCGCTTCCTTTGGCTATGACCTTGCTGCACGTCTGTGACGGGCAATGTTCCACGCCGCACGAAGCACAGCAGCAAACCAGACAGGCGCAGACTGTAATGAATACTCCAACGCACATGCATTCATCAGGCACAGGCCGCAGCGCCTTCGGCTACATGGCCTCTTGTCTTCTGGGCCTGCTTGTTTCCGGGCTGGCTTACGGCGCCTACGCCTGGCGGTATCTCGAACAGGAGCAGCATCTGTTTCGCGGCAAGCCGCTCCTTTCCAGCTATGACGCCTATTACTATCTTCGCGAAACCCGTGAGCTTGTGCAGGGAGCTGCAGGCCTTTACGACGTTTCCGCGCTGTCCTGGCTCGCCGCCGTACCAGTCGCGCTGGGCGTTGACCTCATGTGGACAGCCTTCTGGTTGCCGGCTGTGCTTGGGTCGCTCATGGCCGCGGTGTATGCTGCGTTTGGGGTTATACTCCAACGGCCCGGCGCCGGTCTTGTGGCCGCCGCCGCCGGCGCTGCCTCCTCGTACTGGTACATCAAGACGACTCCCGGCTCTTTTGACACCGACTGCCTGAACCCCTTTTTCCTGTGCGCCGCGGCGTTCGGCACATGGGCGTTTACAGAGCTTTCGGGCAGACACCGCCTGGCCGGCCTGGCGGTTGCGCTTGGCGCGGGCGCGGGTTTGCTGTTCTGGTGGCCGCAAACTGGATTCATCGCCCTTGTCTGCAGCGCGGCGACATACTGCGCCAGCGCAGTATTTGCCGGCCCGCTTCGGGAAAGGGCGGTCAAATGGGCGCTGCTGGCTGCAGGCGGCGGAGCCGCGGTCATTGCCGTTTCCGGGCTGGGGCAGAATCTGCCCGGCCTACCCGGCGACCTTATCGCCAGCATTCACGATCATATCAATGTTGTCTTGCGGCGGCAGACCTCTGTCTTTCCCGTGGTCAGCGAAACTGTTTCAGAGCTGGGGGACCTCTCCTTTATGGACGCCGCCAGGTACGTGGCTGGATCGGTTGCGGCCTTTTGCATCGGCGCAGCCGGCTGTCTTTGGATGGCCCTCAAGCAGCCACGGTTTGTGTTGCATCTGGCGCCGCTGGCTGTCCTCGGGCTCATGGGCTTTACTACAGCCCGGTTGCTCGTTTTTCTCACCCCAATATACGCCATGGGCCTGGGATACGGCCTGGCGGACGGGGCGGCTCTGGCGGCGCGGAAACTGGACGGGCGCGTTCGTATTAAACAAGGACTGCTCCAGCCGGCGCTGTTGACAGCGCTTGGTCTGGCCTGCGTGGTTCCGGCCCTGGCGTATTCGCTGGAGCTGCTGCCTGGCGCTCCCATGAAGAGGGCGCAAGCGGCCATGGCCCAGGCTGTTCGTGAAAAATCTCCCGAAGACGCAGTGGTCTGGTCCTGGTGGTCCTTTGGCCATGGGCTGCGCTATTTCAGCGATCGGCAAACCCTGGTTACCGGCGCCACCCTGGATTCGCGGCGCATATTTATTGCCGCTGTTCCCCTGGCCGCCAACGATCCGGATTTCGCCGCCAACTGGATGCGGTTTTTTGCCCGGCATCCCATCGACAAGCTGCAGCACGTGCAGAACATGACCGGCGGCGAGGCCAACGCCGTGGAGTTTTTGCGGCGGCTGTTCGCAGACAGGAAGGCCGCTGCAGCCGTCATGGAGAGCCACGGCGTGGCGGCCACGGCCGAAAATTTAGATTATTTTTTCCCGCAGCATTCTGTTGTGTATGTGTATCTGGACCCGCAGATATTCAACGAGGTGGCAACGTGGTTCAGTTTCAGCTCCTGGGACTTTGCCGCCGGCCATGGGGTGGAGCCGTATTTTCGCCGGCTGGGCGGCGACGAGGTGGTCATTAAACCTCGGGAAGGGCATTTGATTAAGCCGGAAACCGGCCTTATGTACCTGAAGCGCATAGTCCTGGTGGATACGGACGGGAAAAAGGTGATTACTTACGAAGACAGGGAGTCGGAGCGCACTGTGCTGGCGGCCCGGGGCTCCAACCAATACTATGTCTTCCGCGACGATGTGTATGATACGCTCTTCATGCGCTTGCTGGTGCGCCACCCGGATAGTACGCCCAGGTTCAGCCTGGTGGAGCACAATCCGCTGCAGGGAGGTTGGTGGCGCGTGGAGCCGAGCCAACCATGACTGGCGAAAGGTTCCATTTTTCAGTAGAGCCCCAGGCCGACGGCAAGCGCCTGGACGTGTTTCTGGCTGCCGCCCTGGCCGCCGCCGGCCAGAAGTTTTCCCGGGAAAAAGTCAAGGAGTCCATTCGCCGAGGCGAAGCAGTAGTGGACGGCGAGATTGCCCCGCAAAGCAGCCGCAAGCTCAAAGCCGGGCAGAGCGTGGCGCTCCACGCGCCGGCGGTTCCGGACGCCTCCATAAGGCCGGAAGAGGGGTGCCCTCCGGTGCTCTACGCTGACGCGGACATCGTGGTGGTGGACAAGCCGGCGGGCCTGACAGTGCACCCTGCCCCGGCGGAGCCTGTGGGCACTTTGGTGCAAAAACTTGCCTCGCGGTTTCCCCAACTGGCTGCTCCTGAGGAATCCGGCCTGGAGGGCCAGCGGCCCGGCGTGGTCCACCGCATAGACAAGGACACCAGCGGCCTGCTTCTGGTCGCCTTGAACGAGAAAGCCCGCTCAGCCCTGGCGGCGGACTTTGCAGCCCGGCGCGTGAGCAAGGAATATCTCTGCCTGGTGCACGGTAGGCCAGCGCAGGATGAAGGGACCATGGACGCGCCCATTGGCCGGCATCCCACGCAAAAAGTGAAAATGGCCGTAACCCAAAAGGGCGGTAAACCCGCGCTCAGCCGCTGGCGGCTGCTGCACGCTGGCCCAAACAACGCCTGGAGCCTTCTCGCCGTGGCCATCCACACCGGCCGCACGCACCAGATACGCGTCCACCTGGCCCACATGGGCCATCCCCTCGTCGGCGACAGGGTCTACGGCCCTGCGGCTAAGGCCGATCCGCTGTTCACCCCCCTGGCGCAGCGGCAGATGCTCCACGCTTGGCGGTTGGGGATAGTCCATCCGGCTTCTGGGAAGCCTGTGCAATGGCGTCTGCCGCCGCCTAAGGATTTTCTGCAAACAGCGCTGCATCTGGACCGGCTGGCCAGCGGCCGGCCGCAGCAGGTCGTGGTTACAGGCATGCCCGGCTGCGGCAAGTCTTCTCTCATGAAACAGCTGAGCCAGGCTGGAGTTCCAACCTGGTCCGCCGACGCCGCTGTGGAGGCGCTGTACGAGCCAGGGGGAGACGGCCACGCTTACATCCGCTCCCGCTTCGGCGAACGCTTTGCGGGCGAGGGCCAACCCGTGGACAAGCCGGCCCTGTTCGCCGCCATGCAGAATGACAGCGCATTGCGCCGGGAAATCATGGACGCGGTGCATCCCATGGTTTACGCTAAGCTGAAAAATTTTTGGGCCGCCCACGCCAGGGCCAGGGTGGCTGTGGCGGAGATTCCGCTGTATTTTGAATCGGCTGCGCCAGACGGCCCTGCCGCAGCTGCCGGCATAACCGTGGGCGTATACTGCCCGGCCCGGCTGCGCAAAGAGCGTCTGGCCGCGGCGCGGGGCTGGCCGGAAACAATGTTTGCAACCATGGAGTCCTGGCAATGGCCGGAGGATGTGAAGATGCGGGCATGCGACCTTATCGTGGACAATGCAGACGACATGGACGCCCTGGACAGGCGGGGCCGGTCTCTACTCCGGGTTCTTGGCTGGTTGCGGCGGCGCAGGACGGCGCGTCTGGCTGCAAAGCTGGAGCGGATATTCCAGGGCGCTGAGTAGACATGTTTCCCCTCAGCGACTCCATACCCAGGGTGCACCGTCCTTATGCAGTGTGGGCCATCATCGTTCTCAACGCTGCTGTATTTATATACGTGCAGTTGCAAGGCCAGGACAGGCTGTTCGAGATTTTTCATCTTTACGGTGTTGTGCCTGCGCGCATCACCGACCCCCAATGGGCCAACTGGGTGGGCTACCCGCCCTCGTGGCTGCAGTCATTGTTCACGTACATGTTTCTGCACGGCGGATGGATGCATTTCATTCTGAATATGTGGACTTTGTGGATTTTTGCGGACAACATTGAAGACGTGATGGGCCCCTGGCGGTTTCTGGGTTTTTATCTGGCCAGCGGCCTGGCCGCGCTGTCGCTGCATTTGTTTTTCAATCCGGGTTCGCAGGTTCCAGTGGTGGGGGCGTCCGGAGCTGTGTCCGGGGTCATGGGCGCGTATTTTTTATTGTACCCGCACTCGAAGGTGACAACGCTGTTCATCATAATCATATTTCCCTACATCATAGACATTCCTGCGTTGTTGTACCTTGGCATATGGCTGGCCATGCAAATATTTTCGGGCTTGGCGTCGTTCGACTCGCAGGCTGGGGGCGGGGTGGCCTGGTGGGCGCACGCCGGGGGCTTTGCGGCCGGCATGGCTTTGCTGCCCGTGTTCCGCAAGCCGGACCGCTGCTACTACTGCTTCAAGAAATAGTACGCGCTGTTGTTTGTTTTTGAAATTTTTCGTTTATTAGCAAGACAATGTTTAAGCTTGTGCAGAAAAGGAACAAGCCCGGACATTTTCTTACAAGGATGTCGTTCATATTTGCTTTGACAGCGTGTTGCAGGCCGCGTAAAAGGGTGAAGTTACAAGGTGAATTCGGGGCTAACGTATTCCCGCCAGGGGAGTCCCTTCTGGCGATATAGGAGGAAGCGCATGGATAAGATTCTGCGTATTGTCATGGACCCCCAGGGGTCTCCGGTCATTAAGGAAGAACAGATAGGCGATTACGCCGGCCTGGGCGGTCGTGGCTTGACGTCTGCCATCATCAACAAAGAAGTGCCGGCTGATTGCCACGCTCTTGGGCCGGAAAACAAGCTGGTCATCGCTCCTGGTTTATTGAGTGGTTGCGGCGCAGCCAATGCCGGCCGTTTGTCGGTGGGCTGCAAATCCCCGCTGACCGGGACCATCAAAGAAGCCAACGCCGGCGGCCAGGCAGCCAACACACTGGCCAAGCTGGGCTACGCCGCCATTATTTTTGAAGGCCTGGCGGCCAAAGACAAGCTTTACATTGTCCGCATCGACAAAGATTGCGTGAATGTGGAAGAAGCCAACGAACTGAAGGGCCTGACCAACTATCAACTGATGGACAAGTTTTTGCCTGAATATGAAAAGAAAGGCTGCATGATGTCCATCGGCACAGCCGGCGAAATGCGCATGTCCAACTCCACGGTGGCTGTGACAGACGTGGAGGGCCGTCCGACCCGTCACGCTGGCCGCGGCGGCGTAGGAGCTGTCATGGGCTCCAAAGGGATCAAGGCCATTGTGCTTAACGGCGAAGGCGTCAAAAACTGGGAGCCGGCCAATCCTGAAGCTTTTAAAGCCGCCAACAAGACGTTTGTGGAAGGTCTGCGCAAGCACCCGGTCACTGGCGAAGGTCTGCCTGCATACGGCACCAACGTGCTGACTAACGTTATCAACGAAGCCGGGGCCTACCCCACCAACAACTTCACCACCGGCCAGTTTGACGGCGCCTCCGCCATTAGCGGCGAAGCCCAGGCTGAGCTGGAAATCAAGCGCGGCGGTTCCGCCACCCACGGCTGCCACCGCGGCTGCGTGATGAACTGCTCCGGCATTTACTATGACAAATCAGGCAAGTACCTGACCAAGCAGCCTGAATACGAAACTGTTTGGGCCCACGGCGGCAACTGCGGCATCAGCGATCTGGACACCATTGCCATGCTGGATCGTTTGGACGACGACTACGGTCTTGACACCATAGAAATGGGCGCCACCATTGGCGTGGCCATGGAAGCCGGGGTTATCGAATTCGGCGACTGCGAAGGCGCCATCAACCTGGTGCACGAAGTGGGCAAGGGCACGCACCTGGGCCGTATTCTGGGCCAGGGCACAGCCGGCGCCGCCAAAGCCTTCGGCATTGAGCGCGCCCCGGTAGTCAAGGGACAGGCCATGCCTGCCTACGACCCCCGCGCCGTTAAGGGTGTTGGCGTAACCTACGCCACCTCCACCATGGGCGCAGACCACACCGCGGGGTATGCTGTGGCCACCAACATTCTGAAGGTTGGCGGCGACGTAGATCCTCTTACTGCAAAAGGCCAGGCTGCGCTGTCCCAGAACCTGCAGGTCGCTACTGCTGCGGTGGACGCCACCGGCATGTGTTTGTTTATCGCCTTTGCCGTGTTGGACCAGCCGGAAACCTTCCAGGCGCTCATCGACCTGTTGAACGCCGCTTATGGGTGGAATCTGACCGCCGACGACGTAGTGGAATACGGCAAGTCCGTTCTGCGCAATGAAAAAGACTTCAACCGGCGGGCCGGCTTCACCAAAGAGCATGACCGGCTGCCGCGTTACTTTCAGCGTGAAACTCTGGCGCCCCACGGCGTTACCTTTGACGTATCAGACGCAGATCTCGACTCCGTTCTCGACTTCTAGCATAGCAGCAAAGCAATGCGCTGGGGGGCAGCCTGCCTCCCGGCGCTTCTTTGCATCATGATACCTTTAAAATTCACACATCATGTTGCATCGCAGCAACCCGATGTCCCTGCGCCGGACTGGTGCGCGGCGGTTATTGTTCTCGCTGGCCAGCCCTCGTGCGTGCAGAATTTTCTGCCCCTGTTGCAAAACGGCCCGGAGGCCTGGATACAGTTGGAGAATATCGATGAGGCCGTGCAGACCGTGCTGGACCCTGAATCGCTGCAACACGCAGGCGGCGGCGAGGCGGGCGGCTGGGCTGCTGTCCGGTTGACGCCAAACGCCGTCCAGAACCTGGACACGGCTGCCGCCGTTTTTGCCAAGGGCGTGGTTATTCCCTGCACTGAGGCTTACGCGGTGCTCGCCAATGCGTCAGCGGGCTTTTTCCAAAGTCTGCAGTCCATGACCGTGAACGGCGTGCCTGTAAACATGGACCAGGAAGAACTCACTTTTCCCAATACTGACAGGCTGGTGCTGCTGCGCTGTGTGTGCTGTGCATGATCTGTGCTTGCCACAAGCCGCCAGCCCGTTTACACAGACAGACATGGTTTTTGATCACATACGAGAATACATCCCTGGCGCAGCCGCGGCCTTGTCCGGCTGGGACGGCTGGCCCTTTAGCGGCTATGGCTACGAAGGCGGGATACTGCCCTCGCTGGCCAGATTTGCCTTTGTTTTTGTGCTTATCGCTGTGTTGGCGCTCATTTTGCGCTTGCTTTACGGTCCCAAGGGGCCGTTGCGAGGCAAGGGCTGGGAGACCATTAAAGAGGCTCGGGAGCGCGAGGAGCGCGAACGAGAGGGCGGCGCTGACTCGGTAAAATTTGAACAGCCTGCGGACAAAGACCGCGACGCGTCATGCTGACCACTGATCTGCGCCGTGAAATGGACGGTCATCTGGGTGATTTTGAGCAATTGGCCGCGGACTATCGTCAGGAACTGCCCGAAGATCAGCAAAACATAGACCTGAAGCGGGAGCACAGCCTGCGCGTGTTGGCCAACGCGGCGCTGATAGCCAACAGTGAACGGTTTGCCGCGTTCGAGCGCCGAGCCGCGTTGCTGGCTGCATTGTACCACGACACAGGCCGGTTTCCGCAATATGCGGCGTACAAGACTTTTCGGGACGCAGAGTCCGAGAACCACGGCCAGCTGGGCGTGAAAACCCTGCGTCAACGGGAGCTGCCCACAGGCGCGCCGCCGGACATGCAGCGGCTTGTGCGCTCTGCCGTGATGCTGCACAATCGGCGGTATTTACCGGAGCGCATATCCCCGCAACTGGCGGCTGTGACCATGGCCGTGCGGGACGCAGACAAGCTGGACATCATGCGGGTGATGCTGGAGCATTTTAGCCGGACCGAATACCAGAACCCGGTGGTGACGCTGTCTGTGAAAGACGATCCAAAGCAGTATACAGCATTGCTCTACAGCCAGGTGATGTCTGGCGAATTGGGCGACTACGCATCCATGAAGTGGGTAAATGACTTTAAATTGATGTTGCTCAGCTGGGCGTACGGCATGCACTTTGCCGCGGGAAGACGGCTGCTGCTGGAAAGGAATCTTGCCGGCCAGCTGCTGGACACCATGACGCAAATGCCCAACATAACGCCGTTGCGGGAAAAAGTGTTGGCCGACCTGGAAAACGCGACGGAGGACGACGGCGTCTGATTCTCTGCAGACCGCCGATGCATCTGTTATGTAGCGCCTACACTGAAAAAGTTTTTTGCAGCTGTTCACAAATACGAACGCAAGGTGCAAAAAAACAATATTAACGTGAAGATAGGGCGCGCTGGAGTTTGAATTGTTTGAGGCAACGCAGCCGTGGTGGATTTTTTTACAGCCTGCTACCCCCGCGCGGAGATAAGCGTGCCAGTCAAGCGCTCCAGCACCTCTCCGGCGGACTCGAACACAAAAGGCGTGATCGGCCTTTCGCCCACGTGCACGGCCAGCGGCATGGATGGGCCCATATGCTGCGTTGCCTTACGGGCCTTGTACTGCATCATGAGCATATTGCTCATGTTGTTGTCGGCGTTTCGAGCAACTTTGGCAATGGTTTCCCAGTTTTCCTGAATGATGGCTCTTGTCGAAGGCATGGCCTGCTCCTTGTGCAATTTTTTTTTTCGCTGACCTGTATTGATATATAACACAGGGCGCTGTGGTTGAAAAGGGCTTGTCTCAGGGCTTGTCTCAGTTTCCTCTATCCCCCTTCAAAAAATAAAAATACCTCGTTGTGTCTGAAAAACCAGACAAATAGAATGCTTTTGCAAACACAAATCTTTCACCAACGAGGCGTCGCCGCCATGCTCAATGGAGCAACAAGACGAGCAACAATCAAAGCGGGCGACTATCAAAGCGGGCGACCGCAAGGGTCGCCCCTACACTATGACCTATTAATGTATGTGGCTATGCAGCTAGCTCCGAATAGTGGTAATTAATGCGGCAATGGTTGTTT
>CAYTSA010000118.1:0-8245 GCA_964440345.1 uncultured Desulfovibrionaceae bacterium
CATGCCTTATCGGCTCTTAAAATTGGCTGAGGATTGTGGCTAACCAAGTAAAATTATGTAACGAAAAGGGGCCACAGGATGAATGAGTCATTCTTTAGCGACTCTGAAAGGCTAGTTTACAAGGAAGCTTTATTAACAGATACAGCCCACACGTATGCTCTCAGCTTTCTCAAACCGAAACGTCCTAAAGACCGTTATATGCGCAATCCTCCCCTGACTTCTGCCCAATTGCGCAATTTTTACCACGAGGTCAAACGACTGGAGGAACAGTGCATCAACAGCGGAGAACCGGAAACGCATTTTTCCCGCATACTGCCTTTGGTCAAGATGCTAAAATCCCGCGTGGCCTACGCCTGCCCCTCCAACGGTCGGGACCGTAAAGTGCCGCAGGAATTCAGAGAATTTTTGGAAGAATGCGTGGACAACGTCAATGACTGGAAAGACTTCCAGGCTTTTGCGCTCCATTTTGAGGCCGTGGTGGGCTTTTTCTACGGCGAAGGAGGACGGTGATGCGACTTGTCGGCTACAAAACCCTACAAGGCATAATCCAAGTGCACACCGGGCTGCACATAGGCGGCAGCCAGGCCGGCCTGGAAATTGGCGGCCGGGACAACCCGGTTATACGCAACCCCGTGGACCGCAAGCCGTACATCCCGGGCTCCTCGCTTAAGGGCAAGATGCGCTCTTTGTTCGAACTGCAGCAAGGAAAGCATTTCGAAAAACCAACAGACAAACGCAAACACTGGGGCGACACCCACGTCTGCGACGACCCGGACTGCCCGGTGTGCATCATCTTCGGCTCCTCGGCTGACAAATCTGCAAATGGCCCCACCCGGCTTATTGTCCGGGACGCCTTTCTTGTGCAGCAGCGTAACGGCGAATCGCCCCGCTTAGGCTTTGACGACGTCACCGAGTCCAAGACAGAAAACTCCCTGAACCGCATCACCGCCCGAGCCAACCCCCGCAACTTTGAACGCGTGGTCACCGGCGCCGATTTTTCCTTTACCATGGTCTACAAGGTTTTTGAGCGCAACGAAGATGACAAGAAAAGTGAAGTCCCGGAAGACGAAACACTGTTCCGGCACGTGCTGGAGTGTTTGCTCATGGTGGAAAAAGACGCCCTGGGCGGCGCCGGCAGCCGGGGCTGCGGGCAGGTGGAGTTCTTTTTCACAATTCCGGGAAAAGACGACCTTGTCCCCCTGGCGAACGTGACCCTGAATGATTTTCAAACCGTGAAATTCGAGACTCCCGCGACATGAGCGCTCTGTACACCGCCAGATTGCGTCTTGCCTCTTCGCTCATCACGCCCCTGCACGCGGACACGCTCTTCGGCCATCTGTGCTGGGCCATGCGCTACGTGGAAGGGGAAGCGGCGCTGCAGGATTTCCTTCTGCTCTACCATTCTGAACCGCCCCTGGTCCTTTCCAACGGTTTTCCTGCCGGCATGCTGCCCATGCCCTCTTTGCCGGCACTTACGCCGAAGGAACGGAACGAACTGCTGGGCGTTGACCCGGCCGAGCTGATTCGCAACGCCCATAAGCTTAAGCGGGTGAAGCGCTTTCGGCTCGCGCCGGACCGGCTGCTGGCCAACGCCGCCCGGGACGGCCTTTCACCCCGCTCCCTGTGGGCCGAGCTACTGCGCCTGAACGAGCAGACCCTGGCTGAATGCGCCCCTGGCAAGCCAGCCGCCGTGCAGCACAACACTGTGAACCGCGTCTCCATCCGGGTGGAGGAAGGGCTCTACCACACCAACGAGGTCTTCTACCCCGAGGGCCAGGAAATCACCATATACTACCGGCTCTCTGACGATTTTCCGGCCGAGCGGCTGGAAACCATACTCCGGGCCATGTGCTTGACCGGCTACGGCAAGAAAAAAAACGTGGGCAAGGGCGCCATGGAGTTCCTGTCATTGCAGGAGGGCGGCCCCCCGGCCCTGGCCCCGGAGGGCCAGGCCAACGGATTTCTGGCCCTCTCCAACTTTGTACCGGCCGCGGGCGACCCCACCGAAGGATTCTATCTGGCTGCGCCAAAATACGGCAAGCTGGGCGGAGACTTTGCCGTGGGCCCCATGCACACGAACGGACAGGTGAAGCCGCACAACCCCTTCAAGCGGCCGCTGCTCATGCTCCAGGCCGGGGCCGTCTTTGCCGCGGCGGACGGGGTCCGGAACCATTACGGCCGGATGGTCCGCGGGGTGCACGCAGTCCATCCGCACATTGTCCACTACGGCTGTTGCCTGCCCTTGCCCCTGCGGCTGGACCTGAACCACTTTCCCGCCACGGCGGCGCGGGAGGGCGCAGCATGACCACATACTCCCTGGAATGCGAAATCCTCTCGCCCCTGCACATCGGCTGCAACAAAGAACTTACGCCCCTGGATTATCTGCCCCGGCAGGAGGGATTCCTGTTTCACTCCATGGACCGGCTGATGGCCCGGCTCGACGATGTGGAAAGAACCAAGCTGATCAACGCCATTAATCAGAACAACCTGATCAGCCTGCGCAAACACGTGGCCCGGCTGGTGGAGGAACAGGACATCCTCTACACCGTGGCCGCCGCCCCAGAAGCCGAACAGAACTGCATGAAAAACCAGGACAACCCGGCGAACCAGCTTTTACTGCAACCCTTCATCCGCACCGGCAACCGGATGCGGCCCTACATACCGGGCAGCTCGGTCAAGGGCGCGTTGCGCACGGGAATTATCAACCTTTTTGCGCAGCAGCGGCAGCCGGACCGGCCCCAGTCTTTCATGGAACTCATGGAATTTGAAAAAAAGGTGATGCAATACCAGAACCCCCAGTCCGACCCCTTCCGCATGCTCAAAGTCCGGGACGCCCACCTGCAGAACACAGACATGCGCATTCATATGGTGTACAACATGTCCCGCAAACACGGCCCGCTCCAAAGAGTGGGCCTGGAAATGCTTATAGAGACCACAGAATCGTCCCTGACCCGGAGCGAGGGGCCGACCTTTGCCGTGCAAACGCTGCTGGACCCGCAGAACTTGGCCAAGACCAAGTATTTTTCCACACATTTTGACGCGGCCCTTATTGCCACAGCGTGCCGCGACTTCTATTTGGACAAGTTGCGCATGGAGCACGACAAATTTTACAAGGGCGGCGACTGCGAAGAACATTCGCGGCGGTTACTGGAGGCCGCGGAAGCGACAGACGCCAAGGACCTGTCGTTCATTTTCCGCATGGGCCGGTTCAGCCAGGTGGAGAGCGTGACCGTGGACACATACCGCAACCCGCAGCCGCCCCGGGGCCGGGGCTGGGGCAACACCCGCAACCTGGCCGCTGCCCTGTACCCCATGGGCTGGGTCCGGGCTCGGTTCGTTGCACAATCATAAGCGCTGCGGCGCGGGCAAGACAGCATGAACGACATAACCGCCCTGCTCCGCGACTTCCGCTTTGGCCGGTTGGCGTTTGCGGTTACTTCTTTCTCTGCCCTCGGCTTCGCCTTCGTCCACATTCCAAGCGCAACACGCCGTGTTGGGCGGCGGCGCCTCGTCGACTTATCAGCCTATTGAAAACTCCGATTGTCGCAACGCTGTGCTGCGCTGACGCGCATCACCGCCGTTGGCTTCGCGTTGCTTACCTTCATCTGGCGGGAAATGGCAGTGTTTGCGGCGTCTGCGGTTCATTGTCGCGCATCACCGCCTTCGGCTTATGCTCGCTCACTGCCATTGCCAAACCGCCCCACATGGTTATATGTTCCTCACCGCTTTTGACGACACTCGCAAGGAGATTTCATGATAGGCATATCCAAACTTTACTGCGGCCAGGTGGAGCCGTCTGACGCGCTGCGCTACGGCCGCGAGTCTGGCAAGCTGCCCTCGCATCTGCTGCAGTTTTCCGTGGACAAGAAGCCGGTGGTGGTCTGGAACATGACCCGGCGCTGCAATCTGAAGTGCGTGCACTGCTACGCCCAGGCTGTGGAAGAGGACGGCGTGGACGAGATTTCCACCGACCAGGCCAAGGCCATCATTGACGACCTGGCTGCGTTCGGCTCGCCGGTGATGCTCTTTTCCGGGGGCGAGCCCCTGGTGCGCAAGGACCTGACAGAGCTGGCCCAGTACGCCACGTCCAAGGGCATGCGCGCCGTCATCTCGACCAACGGCACCCTGATCACCAAGCAAAAGGCCAAGGAACTCAAAGAAGTGGGCCTCTCCTACGTGGGCATTTCCCTGGACGGCGGCGAGGAAGTGCACGACCGCTTCCGGGCCGTGCCCGGCGCCTTCAAGCGGGCCATACAGGGCATAGAAAACTGCCAGGCCGAGGGCCTGAAGGTCGGCCTGCGTTTCACCATTAATAAGCGCAACGCCGGCGAAATACCGGTGCTCTTCGACCTGGTGCGCGACCTGGAAGCGCCGCGCATCTGCTTCTACCACCTGGTCTACTCCGGCCGCGGCTCCGAGCTTATCAAGGAAGACCTGGACCACCAGGAAACCCGCGAGGCCGTGCACCTGATCATGGACCGCACCCGGGAGCTGCACGACGCGGGCAAGCCCAAGGAAGTGCTCACCGTGGACAACCACGCCGACGGCCCGCTGGTCTACCTGCGCATGAAAGAGGAAGACCCCAAACGCGCCGAAGAGGTCATGGAGCTGCTCAACTACAACGAAGGCAACAGCTCCGGCCGGGGCATCGGCTGCATATCCTGGGACGGCAAGGTGCATGCCGACCAGTTCTGGCGCAACCACACCTTTGGCAACGTACTGGAACGGCCCTTTTCCGAAATCTGGGCCGACCCGAAAATAGAACTGCTGCACAAGCTCAAGGACAAAAAGCAGCACGTCACCGGCCGCTGCGCCTCGTGCAAGTACCTGTCCATCTGCGGCGGGAACTTCCGCGCCCGGGCCGAAGCCTATCACGGCGACGTATGGGCGCCCGACCCGGCCTGCTATTTGACCGACGAAGAGATTTCGCAGTAAAATGTAAAATCACTGGGCGGTTTTTCCGAGTGGGTAAACTCTTGAAAGAGTTTTCCCCCTCGAACTCCCCCTTTCAGAACTTTTTGCAACGCCCGCGCTTCGCGCGGCCGCAAAGCGGCATTGTTTCACCCCCCATCTTGAAAAGTTTTGGTAGAGGGGGTCCGGGGGAGACCCCTTTTTCAAAAGGGGTCTCCCCCGGGAACACTGATCATTCAGGAGTTTTTTTATGGACAGCCATTTTTATCGCGGCCGCCGGCTGCGGCGCAGCGAGGCCATACGCGAGATGGTGCGCGAGACCGAGGTACGGCCGCAGGACTTGGTGATGCCCTATTTCGTGGTGGACAATGACGAGCCGGGCTACCAGAACCCCATCTCGTCCATGCCCGGGCAGTTCCAGCTGGGCCCGGCCCGGCTGCTGGAGAAGGTGGGCCAGGCAGTGGGAAATGGCCTGCGCGCGGTGCTGCTGTTCGGCATTCCCACGGAAAAGGACGAATACGGGACCCAGGCCTATGCCTCCGGAGGCATTGTACAACGCGCGGTGAGCCAGCTGAAGGCCAAGTGGCCTGAACTGCTTGTAATCACTGACGTGTGTTTGTGTGAATACACCTCGCACGGGCACTGTGGGCTGATCAAACAACAATCGGTACTGAACGACGCCACGCTGGAGCTGCTGGCCAAAACGGCGCTGTCCCACGCGGACGCCGGGGCGGACGTAATTGCTCCCTCAGACATGATGGACGGCCGGGTGGCGGCCATCCGCGACGCCCTGGACGCTGGAGGCTTCCAGAACACGCCCATACTTTCCTACGCGGTAAAGTACGCCTCAGCCTTTTACGGGCCGTTTCGCGAGGCGGGGGAGTCTGCCCCGCAGTTCGGCGACCGCAAAAGCTACCAGATGGACCCGGGCAACTGGCGCGAGGCCCTGCGCGAAGCCCGGGCCGACACCCTGGAAGGCGCGGACATGCTGATGGTCAAACCTGCCGGACCGTACCTGGACATTCTGCGCATGCTGCGCGAGGCTACAGATTTACCCCTGGCCGCCTACCAGGTAAGCGGCGAGTACTCAATGATTATGGCTGCGGCGGAAAACGGCTGGTTAGACCAGGAAAAAGCGGTCATGGAGTCCCTGCTGTCAATGAAACGGGCCGGGGCGGACATGATCATCACCTATTTCACCGAGTACGTGCTCGAACTCTTTGCGCAAGAACATGGAACACCAGAAATCGAAACCGGCTGAGGCAACAGGACATCCACACGGCGGACGGCGCGGCGGCCATCCCGGCGGCCATTTCGGCGGCCCGCCCAAGGCCATAGACGATCAGGGAACGCCTCCCCTGCGGCTGGTTGCCTGGGAGGTGACGCGGTCCTGCAACCTGGCCTGCAAGCACTGCCGGGCAGAGGCGCATCCCGAGCCCTACCCCGACGAGATGGACACGGCCGAGGCCAAGGCGCTCATCGACACCTTTTCCGAAACCGCGCCGCACACCGGTGGGCCCATCGTCATCTTTACAGGCGGGGAGCCCATGCTGCGGCCAGACATCTTTGAACTGATATCCTACGCCGACTCCAAGGGGCTACGTTGCGTCATGGCGCCCAACGGCACGCTGATAACGCCGGAAAACGCGCCGCTCATCCGCGACGCCGGCATCCAGCGCTGCTCCATCTCCATAGACGCGCCCGACGCCGAGCGGCACGACCTGTTCCGCGGCGTGCCCGGCTCGTTCGAGGCGTCCATGCGCGGCATCCAATACCTGAAGGACGCGGGAGTGGAGTTCCAGATAAACACCACGGTGACGCGCAACAACCTGTCTAGTTTCAAGGATATTTTCCACCTGGCCCAGGACCTGGGGGCCGCCGCGTGGCACATTTTTCTGCTGGTGCCCACGGGCCGCGGCGCCCAGCTGGGGGCCGAGGTCATCACCGGCGAGGAGTACGAGCAGGTGCTCAACTGGTTCTACGACTTCCGCAAGACCACGGACATGCACCTGAAGGCCACCTGCGCGCCGCACTACTACCGCATCATGCGCCAACGGGCCAAGGAAGAAGGCGTGACCGTGACCCCGGACACCTTCGGCATGGACGCCATGACTCGCGGCTGTCTGGGCGGCACAGGCTTCTGCTTCATCTCCCACACCGGCAAGGTGCAGCCCTGCGGCTATCTGGAGCTGGAATGCGGCGACGTGCGGCAGACGCCTTTCCCGGAGATATGGCGCAACTCACCGCAGTTCAAGCAGCTCAGAAGCAAGGAAGAATACCAGGGCAAATGCGGCCAGTGCGAATACCACCGGGTATGCGGCGGCTGCCGAGCCCGGGCGTACACTATGAACGGCGACTACATGGCCGAAGAGCCCCTGTGCACGTACACGCCCAAGCGGGCCTGCCACGGGGCGGGGTAAACGCCAGGCGCATAGCAACAACAAACACCTCCCCCGGTTTCCTGCCCCCTTTTCCGGCTTTGACCAGCGCGCCGCTTCAGGGTACAGGTGCAGTATTAACCACCACTGTCCTTGCTAGGGGGAAGCGTATGGCCCTGTATATCATTCTCGGAGCGGTCGTTCTCGTCGCCATCTGGCTGATATTGCTCTACAACCGCTTGGTAAAACTCCGCAACTTCGTGCGCGAGGGCTGGAGCGGCATTGATATCCAGCTCAAAAAGCGAGCCAACCTGATCCCCAACCTGGTGGAAACGGTCAAGGGCTACATGACCCACGAGCGGGAGACTCTGGAAAAGGTCATCGCCATGCGCAACGCGGCTGTGGGCGAAAACTCGCCGGCCGAGCGCGGGCGCAAGGAGTCCATGCTGGCCTCGGCCCTGGGCAATATCTTCGCCCTGGCGGAAAACTACCCGGACCTGAAAGCTAACACCACCTTTCTGGACTTGCAGAAAAACCTGACCGCAATCGAGGACCAGATTCAACTCGCCAGGCGCTATTACAACGGCGCCGCCCGCAACTTGAACAACGCGGTGGAGACCTTCCCCAGCAACATGGTGGCCGGCGCGTTCGGCTTCTCCGTGGCCGAATACTTCACCATCGAGGACGGAGCCGAACGAGCCGTGCCCAAGGTAAACATGGGGATGTCGTGAACACGCCGGCATGCAGGCTTATCCAGGCAGTTGCAGCATGCACGCTGCTTTGCGCCGCGCTGCTCGCCGGTTTCTCCACCGCCCAGGCTGCGGATGAACGCATTCTACACTATGTGAGCCGCATAGCCATTGACGGCGACGGCGTTGTCCATGTGCGCGAGAACATCACCGTGCGCGCCATGGGCAAGGACATCAAGCGGGGCATATACCGCGACCTGCCGACCA
>CAYTSA010000118.1:8255-10648 GCA_964440345.1 uncultured Desulfovibrionaceae bacterium
CACATATCGCGACGCCTACGGCAACACCGTGGACATTAACTTTGCGCTGGCCTCAGTGCAGCGCAACGGCCGCAGCGAGCCGCATCACGTGGAGAACCGTTCCAACGGGGTGCGCATCTACGCCGGCGACAAGAATACTTTTATTGAACCTGGCGAGCATACGTACACCTTCGCTTACACCGTGCGCCACGCACTGGGCTATTTCGAGAACTATGACGAACTGTACTGGAACGTGACCGGAAACGGCTGGGCCTTTTCCATCGACCGGGCAGAGGCCCGGGTATTGCTGCCCCCTGGCGCGTCCCTGGTGCAACAGGCCGCCTACACCGGCCCGCAGGGCGCACAGGGCAAGGACTTCGCTTTCCAACAGGCGGATACGGGCGAGCTGGTCTTCACCACCACGCGGCCCCTGAGCCCTGGCGAGGGGCTGACCATTGCCGTGGCCTGGCCAAAGGGCGTGGTCCCGGAACCCACCGTCACGGACAAGGCCCAGAGACTGCTGACCGAAAACAGAAGCGGCATGGTCGGACTTTTGGGCCTGGCCGTGGCGCTCATCTACTACATAGTCGCCTGGTGGATGGTGGGCCGCGACCCGGAAAAGTGGACCATCATCCCCCTGTTCGAGCCGCCGCAGGGATTGTCACCGGCCGGGGCGCGGTACGTGAACCGCATGGGCTTTGACAACAAGTCCGCGGCCGCGGCAGTCATAGACATGGCCGTGAAAGGCTACCTGACCATTGAAGACGACAACGGCGAGTACGCGTTGGCCCTGGCCAATGCGCAGGCGCCGGGGCTGAGCCCGGGCGAAAGGAAGCTGGGTCAGGCGCTTTTTAAGAAAGGCGCCAGCATCACGTTGGAAAACACGAACCACAAGACAATAAACAACGCACTGAAAACGCTGAAAAACAGCCTGAAACTGGAATACGAGAAAACCCATTTCCGCACAAATGCGGCCTGGCTCATCCCGGGCGCCGGGCTAAGCATCCTCACCCTTGCAGGCGTTGTCCTCGCGTCGCGAGAGATTCCCGCGGCCGCGTTCCTTGCCCTATGGCTCAGCCTTTGGACCCTGGGCTGCATCGGACTGGGAAAAGTGGCGTACAACGCCGTGAAATCAGCGTTCAGTGGCAGCCCCATAGCCCCGGCCATAGGCAAGACGCTTTTTACCCTGCCCTTTTTGGCCGGCGAGATAGGAGGGATTATCTTTTTTTCCTTTGTAACTTCGCCCATGGCCGCCTTGGCGCTGCTACTGCATATGGGCGCGCTCTGGCTCTTCCAGCACCTTTTGAAGGCCCCGACATTCGGCGGCCGCCGCATCATGGATGAGCTGGAAGGCTTTCAGCTCTACCTGTCCACGGCCGAGCAGCACCGGCTGAACGAACTGAACCCTCCGGACAACACACCGGAACTGTTCGAAAAATACCTGCCCTACGCCCTGGCCCTGGACGTGGAAAACGAATGGGCCGAACAATTCGCCTCGCTGTGGTCCATGCCGGGCGACCGCAGCGGCTACTCGCCGCACTGGTATCACGGCCGCCACTCAGGCTATATGGGCTCCAGCGCATTCGCCTCAGGCCTGGGAAACAGCTTCGCCAACGCTATCTCCTCATCGTCCACGGCTCCAGGCTCGTCCTCAGGCAGCGGGGGCGGCGGCTCCTCCGGGGGAGGAGGAGGAGGCGGCGGCGGCGGCGGGTGGTGACAAACCGCCGGCTTACTCCACCGCGCCGGCCAGCCAGGCCATGTCCACCCCTGCGGACAGGCCGAAGTGGAAAAAGTGCCTGTCCCCATTTGAGGAGTGAGGAAAAAGTGCCTGTCCCCATTTGAGAGGAGCAATCGATTCTTCGCGCAATCACGGCTGTTGGTCCTTTGCCAAAGAAACATCACCTTCGTGTATGGGCGGGCTTTGCGCCCGCCCGTTGCGGCTGTTGCGCAGCGCTAGTGTACGCCATTGCCAGGCGAAACGTGCCACAAAAGGCCGGGCGACCGTAAGGGTCACCCCTACACTACGCCAGCATGCTTGCGTCCAATCTGAACTGCGGCCACATGGCGGAGGGAAAAAGTGCCTGTCCCCTTTCTGGTAGAAGAAAAGTGCCTGTCCCCTTTCTGGTAGAAGAAAAGAGAAGAAAAGTGACTGTCCCCTTTGCACCCTTTCTGGTAGAAGAAAAGAGAAGAAAAGTGACTGTCCCCTTTGCACCCTTTGCACCTCTGCACCGTTCCGCGGATTCGCCTTCGTCCACCATCCAAGCGCCACAAGCCATGTTGATCAGCGCATAGCGCGTCGTCTTATGGATTACCATATGACGCCTGCCCCCTGCGCCGCTATGCGGCTCTGGGTATCAGGCAGGAATTTCGTAGCTGACGCCCGCTTTCATTAGAATCATCAATGATAGCGGGAT
>CAYTSA010000119.1:0-10631 GCA_964440345.1 uncultured Desulfovibrionaceae bacterium
CCATCAAGGAGCTACTGGCGCCATGAGAAATCCACAGTCAGCGTCGAGGACCCTATAAAGAATGTGCTTGGCGCAAAGTCCGTTAGAGAGAAGAAAACAATATAATGCCCGGGACAGGCGCGTTGTCTGCCTCTGCGGTGGGCTGGAATGTTGCAACCAGCCGCCGGCGGTTACAGGCCGGCGGCCGGCAGGTTCTTTCAAATGCGGCTGCAGTGGTGCTTCACGTCAACCCCCTTGATGATGAAGATGACGCATTCGGAGATGTTTGTCGCCAGGTCGCCGGCCCTCTCCATGGAGCGGGAGGTGAGAATGGTGTGCACAGAGCGTTCAATAGCCGGCGTTTCCTTGAGCATATAGTCGATGAGCTTCTTGATGACCGACAAGTCGAGTTCGTTAGCCCGGGTGTCCATGTCGCAGACCACCTGGGCCAGCTCGGCGTCGTCGTCTTTATAGGCTTTGATGGAGGATTTGAGCATTTCCAAACAAATGGTGGAAAGCTCTTCCAGCATGTGATTGAACGGCAAAGCCGGGCGGTGGGCGAGGATAAGCGCCCGTTCAGCAATATTGACTGCTTCGTCGCCCAAGCGCTCCATATTCACGATTATGCGCATGGCGCCTACGATGCCCCGCAGGTCGCGGGCAACAGGCTGGGACAAGGCCAGAAGCCGCAAGCACATCTCGTCTATCTCGCATTCCAGGCGATTAATTTCGTGATCGTTGTCGATGACTTGCTGGGCAATATCGGTGTTGCGCTCCAGCAAGGCGGTGATGGAGTTCTGAAGAGCCTTTTCCGTATACAAGGCCATCTCCAGGACTTTCATCCGCATTTTTTCTTGTTCTTGTTGGAAATGGGCTTCCATGCCAATAGCTCTCCATGCGTAAGCAGCAGAACGAATTAACCAAACCGGCCGGTGATGTAATCTTCGGTCTGCTTGTTTTTGGGCCGGGTGAACATGGTTTCAGTATCGCCTACTTCAATGAGTTTGCCAATGTAAAAAAAGGAGGTCACGTCAGAGACACGGGCGGCCTGCTGCATTGAGTGCGTAACGATGATGATGGTGTAGTTTTCCTTGAGTATGTGGATGAGCTCTTCGATTTTCTGGGTGGCTATGGGGTCCAGAGCAGAGGCGGGCTCGTCCATGAGCAGCACTTCCGGCTCCACCGCCAGGGCGCGGGCGATGCACAGCCGTTGTTGCTGACCGCCGGAAAGACCCAAGGCGGTGGAATGCAACCGGTCCTTGACCTCGTTCCACAGGGCTGCGTGATGCAGGCTTTGCTCCACGCGTTCTTCGATGAAGGATTTTTCGCGCACGCCGTTCACCCGCAGGCCGTACGCGACGTTTTCATAGATAGTTTTAGGAAACGGGTTGGGTTTCTGAAACACCATGCCAACTCGGCGGCGCAGTTCGACAACGTCCACCTTGGAGCTGTTGACGTTTTCGCCGTCCAGCTTCAGTTCGCCTTCCATGCGCGCAATGGGAATGAGGTCGTTCATGCGGTTGAGACAACGCAGAAAAGTGGATTTGCCGCAGCCAGAAGGACCGATGAGCGCGGTTACTTCGTTCTCCATGAACTCCAGATTGATATCCTCCAGCGCCTTGAAATCGCCATAGTAGAAATCAAGGTGAGAGGAGAACATCTTTACATTTTTTTCTTTGGCCATAGGTCAGTCCCGCCCTTTAGTTTTTCCCAGTCAGACGGCTCAGCCGGTTTCCGGCTCTTGGTCTGCCAGGGGCAAAGTAAAATAGAAAACAGCTCCCTTTCCGTCTGCGTTGCCGGGCGCAGGGCTTTCAACCCATATGCGGCCGCCCAGCTTTTCTACTATATGCTTTGTTATTGCCAGGCCCAGGCCGGACGAGCCGCCCCGGTCCTTTCCGCCTCTGTGTTTGTCCACACGGTAGAATCGTTCAAATATCCGTTCCCGTTCTTCCCGGGGAATTCCCGGCCCAGTGTCGTGCACGGCAAAAAGCGCCTTGCCGTCTTTGCGCTCCCGCCATATGGTGACAGTTCCGCCTTCCTCGCCGTATTTGGCAGCGTTTTCGACCAGATTGCGGAAGACTTGCACAAGCCGGTCAAAATCCGCCAGAACCAAGTTGTCATCTTCGTCCAACGGAGCGTTCAATTCCACCTGGCGTTCCGCCATCAGGTGTGAGCACTCTTTGACGGCCTGGGCCAGCGCCTCAGCTGCTGATGCTGGCTGTATGTCAAAGGGCTTTCGCCCGCTCTCCAGCCTGGCCAGGTGCATCAAGTCGTCAACCATCTTGGCCATATGGTTGGCGTTTTTCAAAATAACTTCCACAAAGGACTTATGCGCTTCCGGCTTGGCGCACCCTTCTTCAACACTGACCACCAATGTTTCAGCATAGCCCTTGATGGAGGTCAGCGGCGTACGTAGTTCGTGGGAGACGTTGGCCACAAAGTCTCTGCGTACGCGTTCAAGCTTGGAAAGTCTGCTTATGTCGTGAAAGACCGCCACAACGCCCAGCCCTTCCTGTTCAGCCATCAAGCCCACCAGATTCACGTCGTAGACGTTGTCTTTAGCCGGCTCTATCTGCAAAGACATGGAGGGCGCCCCTTCCTCCGTGCTGCGTTTGCTGTCTGCGGCTTGTTCCAGCAGAGCATCGCAGGCTTTCTGCAGTTGCGGGCTCATAATCACTTCCAGCGGCCGGCGGCCTTCTCCATGTTCCGCATCTGGAAAAATGTCTTTCAAGGCTTTGTTCATGGACCGGATGCGCCCGGAAGCATCCAGGACCATTACGCCTTCGTTCATGCCGTTCAGAATGGCCTCCAGCCGGCTTTTTTGCAAGGTCATGGTCTTGATGTGCGACTCAATGCGGTCCGCCATGGCGTTGATGGACCTGGCCAGCGCGTCGTAGTCTTTGCTGCCGTAAAGGCTGAGCCGACGGGTGTATTTTCCTTTGCCGATGGCCTCAGCCACGCTGATGATCTCTTTCCAAGACTCACCCAGCCGGCGGGCAAGGATTAAGCCAAGCAACAAGGCCAGAACCAGAGCAACGACAAAAGACAAGCCCATGCCCAGGGCCAGCCTGTCCATGTGTTGCTGAAAGCTGTTTTTGGCAAGGGCGACGCGGACAAAGCCTGCTGGCAGGCCTGTTTCGCGCGGGGCCGGTCGGGAAACAGCGATGATTTCGTTTTCAATGAGCGCTTCGTCTGCCAGCGTTGACTGCTCTGAGAGCCGTTCAAAGCTGCGCCGTTCGTGCAGCGTGGCGGGCCAGGAGTCTGCCAGGGCCTGTCCGTTTGGCCCAAGATACGTTATCCTGGCGCCAGTTTCGTTACTTAAAAAAGATACTTTCCTCTGCAGTCCATCCCTGTCGTCCATACCCTGCGCAGCACGCAGTTCTTGCATGGCGTAATTCAGTATTGTCAGCGCCTCGTCACGGCCAGTGTCTGCGAGGCGCTCTATAAATATAGTCCGCAAATACCAAGCAGGCGCTAACAGCGCCAATATCGTCACAAGAACGAACGAGAGGAGAATGCGGGATCGAAATGAGAGACGTCCAGACATTGCTTACTCTCTGAATCGATAGCCCACTCCTCTTACCGTCTCGATAAACTTCGCATACGGCCCTAATTTTTGCCGCAGACGACGGATGTGGGTGTCAACAGTGCGGGCGTATCCCTCAAACTCATAACCCCACACTGTGTTTAGCAGCTGATCCCGGGTCTGCACCCTTCCCTGCCGCTTGATCAGCTCTGCAAGCAGCTTGAACTCTGTGGCGGTCAGGGACATCTCCTCGCCGTCCACCATGGCTTTGTGCGCTTCAAGATCGACAACCAGACCGTCCTTGCGCCAGGGCGCTCGCTGCGCAGGCTCATCCTCGCCAGGCGCCGCACGTTTCATGACCGCCCGTATGCGCAGCAACAGCTCGCGGGGGCTGAACGGCTTGACGACATAATCGTCTGCGCCCAGCTCCAGCCCTACGATGCGGTCAACCTCTTCGCCCCGGGCTGTGAGCATGATGACTGGCGTATCAGCAGTCTCAGCCCGCCGCTTGATTTCCTTGCAGACTTCAAAGCCGTCAATGCCCGGTAGCATGATGTCCAGAATAATCAGACTGGGCCGGTGTTGCTTGGCGAGGTTCAAACCCTCATAGCCGTCCTCTGATGTCAGAACTTCATAGCCAGCTGTCTCCAGATTGTAGGACAACAGCTGGAGGATATCTTCGTCGTCCTCAACGACCAGCACCGTCTCTTTCTGCATACAGCCTCCACAGCTCGTTAGGGTGTGAATCAAACATTGAGTGGGTGACAAGATAATGTTTCCGGGGTTACAAATCCATGACAATTGCCGTAAGCTTACAAAAAAATGCCACTTTCTTTTTGCGCCGCCTTAGTTTGGCGGCTAGCGCGGGATGTGCGCGCCGCAGCCGGGTTGGCCTTGGCCCCTTGTAACTTTTTTGTGACACAATTGCCACATAACTCGGCCAGCCTGATGCTGCAGGCGCTGCCTGGAAGAACCCTGAAAAAATATGGCTGGCAACCTCTTGCCAAGCATGGCCGGATGGTATATGCAATCTTGCTCTGCAACACATCGCACACCCTGAGAAGCTCCTGGCGGCTGCGCGGCGCAGTTGTACTTTCTGCTCAGGGTGGAGGAAAAAACAAGGAGTTCGTATGGCTTACGTTACCATGAAGCAAATGTTGGAAACTGGCGTTCACTTCGGGCACCAGACCCGGCGCTGGAATCCCAAAATGCGCCCGTACATTTTCGGGGCGCGCAACGGCATCCACATCATTGACCTGCAACAGACGGTCAAGCTGTTTCGCACGGCGCATGACGTCATTGTCGACACCGTGGCCAGAGGCGGCCGGGTGATTTTCATCGGCACCAAACGCCAGGCTCAGGAAGCTGTCGCTGCAGAAGCCAGCCGGTGCGGCATGTTTTACGTCACCAACCGCTGGATGGGCGGCGCACTGACCAACTTTCAGACAATCCGCAAATCCATCGACCGGCTGAAAAAACTCGAAAGCCAGTTCGAAGACGGCAGCATCAACAAGTTCACCAAAAAAGAAGTGCTGCAGTTCCAGCGCGAGCTGGACAAGCTGAACAACGTGCTGGGCGGCATCAAAGATATGGAGCGGCTGCCAGACCTGGCGTTCATTATTGATCCCAAGCGGGAGGAGATAGCCGTCAAGGAATGCCGCAAGCTGAACATTCCGATCATGGCGGTGACGGACTCGAACTGCGACCCGGACGCCATCGACTACGTCATTCCAGGCAACGACGACGCTATCCGCGCCATCAAATTGTTTGTCTCCCACGTGGCGGACGCTTGCCTGGAAGGACAGGCCCAGCGCAAGGAAGCCCCGGAGCAGGAAGAAGCCGAGGCGCAGATGGGCCAGTCTGCAGCTCCTGAAGCACAGCCTGAAGCCACAACCAAAGCTGCGCACGTAGCTGCACCCGAAGCTGCGCCCGTAGCTGCGCCCGAAGCTGCGCCCGAAGCTCCTGCTGAACCTGCAGCAACCCCTGCTGCAGAAGCACCCGCAGAGACCACAACAACTGAACAGGAGTAGTCATGAGCATCACTGCACAGATGGTCAAAAGCCTGCGCGACAAGACCGGCGCAGGCATGATGGACTGCAAGAAAGCCCTGGCTGAAGCCGGAGGCGATGAGGAAAAAGCTGTCGCATGGCTGCGCGAGAAAGGGCTCTCTAAAGCCCAGAAACGGGCTGGCCGGGCAACTTCTGAAGGACTTATCGGCCTTGCTTTTTCCAGCGACGGCAAATCCGGCGTTTTGACTGAAGTCAAGTGCGAGACTGATTTTGTGGCAAAGTCTGATACTTTTCAGGCGTTTGCCAGGGACCTGGCTGCTGCCTTGGCCGCCCAAGGAGAGGACGCTGTGGAGCCGGTGCAGGTTCCTGAAAGCTTTTTGGCCGTCCCGTCCACTTCAGACGCGCAGGCCACGCTGCAAGACAAACTGAACGAACTGGTCGCGGTGCTGGGCGAAAACATCCAGGTGGGCCGCTACACCCGCCTGACGCTGCCGGGCGACGGCTTGATTGGCTCTTATGTGCACGCTACAGGCAAAATCGGCGTGCTGGTGCAAGTGACGGCCCCTGCGGACAAAGCAGGAACCGACGAAGCCAAGCTGATGGTCAAAGACCTGGCCATGCAGGCGGCTGCAGCCAGCCCGCTTTGCGTTCGGCCGGAAGAGCTGCCTCAGGACCTGCTGGAGAAGGAGAAGGAAATCTACCGCCAGCAAGCCCTGGGCGAAGGCAAGCCTGAGAATATCGTGGACAAAATCGTCATGGGCCGCGTGAGCAAGTACTACAAAGAAGTGTGCTTGCTGGAGCAGCCGTTCATCAAGGACGACAAAATGGCTGTCAAGCAGCTTCTGGGCAAGGACATGGACGTTGTCCGCTTTGTCCGCATGGCCCTGGGCGAGGACGCCGAAGACGAATAATAAAGCAAGCGGGCCCTGACGGGCCCGTTTTTTTAGGAGAGTCTGCGGGCCGGCGGACGGCGGAGAGCCGGGCCGGCCCGTTTTTTGCGCCACTTCCAGCCACAAGGAGCAGGAATGACAGCCTTGCGTTACAAGCGGGTGCTGCTGAAAATCAGCGGCGAAGCCCTGGCCGGCAACCAACCATACGGCATAGACCCAGCAGCCGTATCCACTTTTGCCAAGGAAATCGTCGACGTTTCAGCCATGGGCGTCGAGCTTGTGCTGGTCATTGGCGGGGGGAATATTTTCCGGGGCCTCTCCGCTTCAGCAAAAGGCATGGAACGGGCGTCGGCAGACTACATGGGCATGCTGGCCACGGTGCTCAACGCTCTGGCCGTGCAGGACGCTCTGGAAAAGCTGGGCGCAGAAACCCGGGTGCTCTCCGCCATAACCATGCGCGAAGTGGCTGAGCCTTACATCCGCCGCCGGGCGGTGCGGCACCTGGAAAAAGGCCGGGTGGTCATTTGCGCTGCTGGCACTGGCAACCCCTATTTCACCACAGACACAGGCGCGGCGCTACGGGCCATGGAGCTGAAGACCGAGGCCATTCTGAAAGCGACGCGGGTGGACGGCGTGTACGACAAAGACCCTGAAAAACACCCGGAAGCTGTTATGTTCAAGAGCCTTACCTACATTGACGTACTCAAGCAGCGGCTCAAGGTCATGGACTCGACAGCCATTTCCCTGGCCATGGACAACCGGTTGCCAATCGTAGTATTTAATCTTTTTCGCCCTGGAAACATCAAACGGGTCATTTCCGGGGAAGATGTTGGCACAATAGTTCAAGGAGGCGATTAACAATGGAATCCATCTTAAAAGATGTAAAATCGCGGATGCAAAAAGCGCTGGACAACCTGGACCGGGAGTTCGCCAAGCTGCGCACTGGACGGGCCTCCACTTCCCTGGTGGACGGCATCCAAGTGGAATATTACGGTACGCCGACTCTTTTGAGCCAGATCGCGTCTGTTTCCATTCCCGACAGTCGGACCATCACCATACAGCCTTGGGACAAAGGAGCATTTGGCGACATTGAGAAGGCGATCATGAAGTCTGACCTGGGGTTGACGCCGGTGAACGACGGCAAAATAATCCGCATCTCCATCCCCCCGCTGACGGAAGAGCGCCGCAAAGATTTGGCCAAGGTGGCAAAAAAATACACTGAAGAAGCCAAGGTGGCGGTGCGCAATGTGCGGCGCGACGCCAACGACGACTTGAAGAAAAAGAAAAATGATAAAGAGATATCTGAAGACGACATGCACAAAGGCCAGGACGACGTGCAAAAGGTGACAGACGATTTTGTCGCCAAAGCGGACGAGGCCCTTGCCAACAAGGAAAAGGAAATAATGGAGATTTAGTGCTGTCTTCTTTTGCCTTGCCACAACACCTGGCTGTTATCATGGACGGAAACGGCCGCTGGGCCGCTCAACGGGGACTGCCGCGCACAGAAGGGCACAAGGCCGGGGTCCAGGCCGCCAAGCAGACAGTCACGACCTGCCGCGAGTTGGGCATTGCGCACTTGAGCATGTACACGTTTTCTACTGAAAACTGGGGACGGCCCAAAGAAGAAATAGGCTTTTTGTTTGAATTGCTGGTCGATTTTCTGGGAAAGGAGCTGCCCAATCTGCTGGAGCAATCCATCCGGCTGCATGTGCTGGGCGAATGGGACGACTTGCCCATGACTGTCCGCCAGACTTTGAAGCACGCCTGCCGCAAGACCCGCGACTGCTCGGCCATGGTCTTGAATTTGGCGCTGAACTATTCTGGACGCCATGAATTGCTGCGGGCTTGCCGCCGGCTGTTGGCTGACGGAGTCTCGCCCGACCAGCTCACGGCAGAGGATATTGAAGCCCGCCTGTACACAGCCGGGCAGCCAGACCCGGATATGATCATTCGCACCAGCAATGAGCAACGCCTGAGTAACTTTCTGCTCTACCAGTGCGCTTACAGCGAGCTGTATTTTACCCCGACGCTGTGGCCGGATTTTGACCGTGCGGAGCTGGACAAAGCCTTGCAAGAGTACAGCCGCCGTCAACGGCGCTACGGCTTGACCGGGGAGCAGCTGGCCCCATGACCAGGCTTAACCACGGGGCGCGGATAGGCACAGCCGTTGTGTTGCTTGCCCTGGTGGCTGGCGGGCTGGCCATGCGCGGCCCGTTGGAGTTGGGTTTGGTGGCCGCCATTTGCCTGGTGGCCCAGTGGGAGTTCAGTGCGCTGTTTGTGCCCAGCCGCGAAGCCGTGGCTTACAAGCTGGCGGGATTGGGTTTGGGCTATCTGGTGCTGTACGCTGCCTGGGCGGCCAAGCCGGAGCTGGGGTTAATTGCCTTGCTGGCTGGTTTTTGGCTGGCCGCGCTCAGCTTTCTTTTTTTGTATGGGACCGGCCGCAAAGCAGCTATGCAGGCAGCCTTCCCGGTCATGGTCGGTTTGCTGTATATCCCGTTGAGTCTGCAGCTTTTTTTTTCCATGAGCACAGCAGAGGCGGCCATGGCCCTGCTGGCCACCTTTACCACTGACACGGGCGCGTACTACGCCGGCTCCTTGTGGGGCAAGCGCAAGATATGGCCACGGGTCAGCCCCAAAAAAACCTGGATCGGGAGTGTGGGAGGCTTTGTCCCCTGCGTGGCGGCAACATTGGCCATGGGCTTGCTGTTCGGCGACGCGCCCTGGCCAGCCTGGTTGCTTTTGGGAGCAGCCCTTAATCTGGCGGCGCAATGCGGCGATTTTTTCGAATCTGCCCTCAAACGAAGCATGGAAGTGAAGGATTCCGGGATGTTGCTGCCTGGCCATGGAGGCCTGTTGGACCGTGTCGACGGCTTGTTGCTGGTGTTGCCAGTGTATGCCGGTCTGCGGGAGCTGTTTACTTTTTTTCCTGGCTAGAGCCGGCGCATGCAGATTGATTTGCCGGGCCGGGGCGAACCATCGTTTTCCCCTCCTTGGCCGTGGCCATTACAGCGACGCCGCTAAGCACCAACAGTCCGCCCGCATAGCCTATGGGCGAAAAATATTCTCCCCACCACACAAAGGCCATGATTGCCGCGATGACGGGTTCTAGATTGGCAATGACAGCCACTCTGGTCGCGCTGAGCCGGGTCAATCCGGCGCAGTAGAACGAGTAGGCCCCATAGGTGGTAAAGAGGCCAAGAAAAAGAAAAACAGCCCAGGGCACGACGCCCTTGCCGGTAAAATCAACCCAGGGCAACAAGCCCAGGGCGCCTACCGGCAACAAGTAGCAATAGAGCGTGGCGGCTGAATACGCAGGCAGGTATTTTTTCCCGAATATGTAATGCAAAGCGTACGTGAGGCCGGAGACCAGGCCGCAGACCACCCCAAGAAAACTTGCCCCTGTCTCTAGTCCGCCCCCGCTTCCCAGAGACACCAACCCGGCGCCGAGCATGGATACAGCCAGTGCGGCGAGCTTGGCGGGAGTGAGGGTTTCTTTGAGAATAACCCTTGAAAGCAGCGCCACCCAAGCAGGGGCGGTATAGAGCAGTATGGAGGCCAAAGCTGCGCCCCCTTCGCGCACGGCCACCTGGTAGGAGCCGAAAAAAATCGAAACGCCCACCAGCCCGAAGGCAAGTATAGGCGTCATATCCCGTTTCGCCACAACGTATTCCCGGCGGGACAGGCAGTGCAGCCCAAAAAACACTGCCCCGAATGCAGCCCGCCAAAAGGCCGTTTCCAAAGGCGAAGCCCCGGCGGCAAACGCAAATTTTGCCGCCGGGCCGATGAGGCCCCACAAAAATGCAGCGACGAAAATGAATAAAAATCCCTGGAGCGCCATAACGTTACTTGCTCTTTGAGTATTATTTGAAAAATGTGGCAATGCCCTTTGCTCAGAAACTCCCACATCTGTCAGTAAAGTCGAGGTCTCTGCAAAAATGCATCTATGAAATAGCTGTGTTGCGCTTGATTTCAAACGTTGCGGCCTCCGCCATATCCCTGCTGTCCCTCTCCGCCATATCCCTGCTGTCCCTCTCCGCCATATCCCTACTGTCACCCCCCGCTTCACCACTCTTGTCACCCCCCGCGAAGGCGGGGGGTCCAGAGGTTGCGGTATAGCTGGATTTCCCGCCTGTGCGGTCCATAACATGCGGGGACTGCGCGGCGCAGAAAAAGTTAACCCAAGTTTACCATGCTTCAGTAAAAAAATGTATTATATCAGTTGCATGG
>CAYTSA010000120.1:0-10145 GCA_964440345.1 uncultured Desulfovibrionaceae bacterium
GCCGAGGTCAAGGACAGGCGCAGCGGAGAAAAGGGCGAAGTGCAATTGGATGATTTTGCAGCGTCTTTCGGCGCCTGGCGCGAGTCTGTGCTGGCGGGGTGGAGTCTTGAGTAGCAGCGAATCAAAGGCAGCGTAATGTTAACCATCTACGCCGTCCGGGAGATAACCGCGGCCATCAAGGACGCGCTGGAGGGCGAATTCCCGTTCTTGTGGGTCCGGGGGCAGGTGTCGAACCTGTCCCGGCCCCGTTCCGGCCATGTCTATTTCACGCTCAAGGACGAGGCCGCGGCCTTGTCCGTGGTCTGGTTCCGGTCCAGGCGGTCCCGGCCCTCTGGCGGCGGGGTGGACCCGCTCACGGGCGAAGTGCTCATGGAGCCCCTGGGCGGCCCGGTAGTTGACCCTGCCGAAGCTTTGGCCGACGGTCAGGAGGTCATGGCCGGCGGCCGCATCACCGTGTATCCGCCCCGGGGGCAGTATCAGCTTGCAGCAGAGCTGGTGCAGGACGTTGGTCTGGGCCAGCTGCATTTGGAGTTTGAGGCCTTGAAACAGCGCTACGCGGCCCTGGGCTACTTTGCGCCCGAGCGCAAGCGGCTTTTGCCGGCGCATCCAGCGCGCGTGGCTGTGGTCACGGCGCCTGACTCGGCAGCCATGCGAGATTTTTTGCGTCTTTCTGCAGACTTGGGGTGGGGGGCGCAGATACGCGTGTATCCTGCGCTGGTGCAGGGCGAAGAGGCCCCAGGGCAGATAGCCGGCCAGCTGGACCGCATAGCCGCCGAAGGCTGGGCCGACGTTGCCGTCTGCATTCGCGGCGGCGGCTCGCTGGAGGACCTGTGGGCCTTCAACACCGAGCCGGTGGTGGAGGCGATTTTTCGCAGCCCTGTGCCGGTGGTGGCGGGCGTGGGCCACGAGGTGGACGTTTCCTTAGCGGACATGGTGGCGGACGTGCGGGCCTCCACCCCCAGCCACGCGGCTCAGCTGCTCTGGCCGGAGCGCCGGGAGCTGGCGCAGGCTGTGGACGAGTTGGAAACGGCGCTGAAGCGCGCCTGGGGCAGGTATTCTCGCGCTGCAGTCACGGAACTGGCCGGCCTGGAGCGCGAGCTGGTTTTGCTCTCTCCGCGCAACAGGCTGGAACAGCATCTGGAGCGTTTTGACAGCCTTGCCAGGCGGTTGGCGCGGTCCGGAAACACCCTGCCCCGTGAAAAATCTACAAATGTAGACATGCTGACGGACCGGCTGCGTCGAGCCGGCCCGGCCTGCGTAGAATCTAAAGAAATAGACACAGAGCGGCTGATGCTGCAGTTGCAAGGGCTGAATCCGGAAAAACCTCTAGAACTCGGCTATAGCCTGGTCTGGTCGCCTGGCCGCCAGCGCTATGTGCGCAGTGTGGCCGACGCAACGGCCGGCGACGCATTGCAATTGCACGTTTCCGACGGCGTGGTGGAAGCCGAAGCCACGGGCGTGCAGCCTGGCAAGCCCGCCGGCAAGGGGTAGGTCCCTCACCCTGCGGCGTTGCGCCATCCCTCGAATGTTTCTCTGGCGCGTTTGGCGTAGAGCCCTTTGCGGTCGCGCTTTTTGGCCCGTTGGTTCAGGCCGGGCATAAGCCCGTAGTTCACGTTGGAGGGCTGAAAATGTTTGGCCTCTGTCTGCAGATGACCCAGCAAGGCGCCCAGCGCCGTTTCCACAGGCGGCAGGCTCAGACCCTGGCCCAGATGCAGCCCCAGCCACAAACCGCAGGCTGCTGACTCCACATAGCCCTCCACCCCGGTTATCTGTCCGGCCAGGTAGACCCCGGGCCGGGCGCGAAGCTCCAGCTGCGGCGTCAGGCTCTTGGGCGCGTTGACAAAAGTGTTGCGGTGCATGGACCCCAACCGCAGGAACTCCGCCCGCTCCAGCCCGGGGACCATGCGGAATATGCGTTCCTGTTCCGGGTATTTCAGTTTGGTCTGGCAACCGACCAAGTTCAGCGCGGTCTTGTCTGTGTTTTCCGGCCGCAGCTGCAGCACGGCGAATGGCCGCTGTCCGGTGCGCGGATCGGTCAGGCCCACGGGCTTGAGCGAGCCGTAGGCCAGGGTCATTTCCCCGCGCTCCGCCAATGTCTCCACCGGCATGCAGCCTTCGAAATGCTTTTCCTTTTCAAAGTCCCTGGCTGGAACTTTTTCCCCGGCCAGCAAAGCGGCGTGAAATGCGAAATACTGCTCCCTGTCAAACGGGCAGTTCAGGTAGTCGGCGTCCGGATCGTCTTTTTCGCCGGCGTAGCGGGAAGCCCAAAAGGCCACGTCCATGTTCACGGAATCAGTGCTGATGATGGGGGCGATGGCGTCGTAAAAATAAAGGTGATCGCCCCCCACCGCCAGGGAAAGCGACTCGCTGAGCGGTTGGGACGCCAGCGGGCCGGCGGCGATGACCACGGCGTCAAACCCGGCCAGGGCAGGGTCGTCCAGGGATGTTATCTCCTGCCGGCGCACGTCTATGTTGGCGTCCTCCTGCATGGCCCGGGTCATGAACGCGGCAAACAGCTCCCGGTCCACGGCCAGGGCCTTGCCCGCAGGCACGCGCGTGGCCTCGGCCACGTGTATGACCAGCGAGCCTAGCGCGCGCATTTCTTCCTTCAGCACGCCCACGGCCGCTTCCGGATCGTCGGAGCGCAGGGAATTGGAGCAGACAAGCTCTCCCAGATGGGGCGAGCTGTGCGCCGGGGAACGTTTATCCGGCTTCATCTCAAACAGGACGGTCCTGATCCCGCAACGAGACAGGGCCGCCGCGCATTCGCAACCGGCTAAACCTGCGCCAACCACGGCGGCTGTGGATATCGTCATGTTTTCAGGCTGTCCTTGTGTAGTCTGCAACGTTCTCCCTGCAGGGCGGAGGGGTAGTCCTTACACTCCCTCTCCTTCTTCTGCAAGTAACCACGCAGCACGAGAAAACCGATCAGGACGGCAAAGATGAGCACAATGGCCAGAAACGTCGTCATGGGAAACCTCCTGGCTACAGCTTATTGAGGGATATACAGCATGTCCCCTTAGTATGAACATAAACACGCTCGCGGGGTCGCGCAAGGCGGCTCTTTCTTCTTGCGGCGGACCTTAGGCGTGGTTATCCTGGTTCAATGCGCAGTAATTTTGCACACCCTGAATTTTTACCTATGACCCAGGCCGAGATGCAACGGCTGGGCTGGAACGAGCTGGACGTGTTGCTGGTGGTGGGAGACGCCTACGTGGACCACCCCTCGTTTGGCGCGCCCTTGCTGGGCCGCTGGCTTGTAGCCCACGGCTGGCGCACAGGAATAATCGCCCAGCCGCGCTGGGATGCGCCGGACGATATGCTGGCCATGGGCCGGCCACGGTTGTTCGCCGGGGTCTCTGCCGGCGCCCTGGATTCCATGCTGGCCCACTACACCGCTTTTCGCAAAAAACGCAGTGACGACGCCTACACGCCCGGCGGCCAGGCCGGCGCGCGGCCTAACCGGGCGGTCATCGTGTACGCCAACCTGGTCCGCCGGGCCTTTCCCGGTTTGCCGATCCTGCTGGGCGGGGTGGAGGCCTCGCTGCGCCGCGTTAGCCATTACGACTTCTGGCAGGACAAGCTGCGCCGCTCCGTGCTGCTGGACGCCAAGGCCGACGTGCTGGCCTACGGCATGGCCGAGCATACCGTACTGGAGACCGCCCGCAGGCTGAGCGCGGGTGAGTCCCTGTGGGGGCTGCCCGGCACGGTGCAGGCGGGCAAGGCGGACGACATACCGGAAAATGCTGACGTGGCCCGGCTGCCCAGCCACGAGGAGATTGAGCGGGATCCCAAAAAACTCATCGAGGCCTCGCTGCTCATGGAGCGGCAGGTGCATTCCGGAACGCAATGGGCCTTGCAGTCCGCTGGCGGCCGGGACCTGGCGCTGGCGCCCCCGGCCCCGGCCCTGTCCACCGAAGAGCTGGACGCGCTGTACGGGCTGCCATTCGCCCGGGCCGCGCATCCGATCTACGAAGAATCAATTCCGGCGGTCGAGATGATTCGCAACTCCGTGACCACGCACCGGGGCTGCGGCGGTGGGTGCAGCTTTTGCTCCCTGGCGCTGCACCAGGGCCGGCGCATCCGCTCCCGGTCCAAAGACTCCATTTTGCGCGAGGTGCAGACCCTGGCCAGCCAGCCGCGCTTTACCGGCGCCATCAGCGACGTGGGCGGGCCCAGCGCCAACATGTGGAACGCGCAGTGCGCCAAGGGCTGGGCCGAGTGCAAGCGCAGCTCCTGTCTGGTCCCTAAAGTATGTAAACACCTGCGGGCCAGCCAGATGGAGCAGGTGCTGCTGCTGCGCGGCGTGGCCAGGACCCCGGGCGTGCGCCACGTGCGCGTGGCCAGCGGGCTACGCATGGACCTGGCCCTGCAGGACCCCGAGGCTCTGGCCTGCCTGACGGCCGAGTTCGTGGGCGGGCAACTGAAGATAGCCCCGGAGCACCTGGCCGACAGCGTGCTCAAGCTGATGCGCAAGCCTTCCTTTGACGTCTTTGAACGCTTCCTGGCCGCCTTTGACGCCGCCAGCAAGGCGGCCGGCAAGCAACAATACGCCGTGCCATACCTCATGTCCGCGCACCCGGGCTGCACGGACCAGGACATGCACGGCCTGCAGGACTGGCTGCACAAACGCGGCTGGAAACCGCAGCAGGTGCAGTGCTTCATTCCCCTGCCGGGCACGGTGGCCGCGGCCATGTACTACGCCGGCGCGGACGAGCAGGGCCGGCCCATCCACGTGGCCCGCACCGACGCTGAGCGGCTGCGCCAGCATGGCGTGCTGGTTCCCACGGGCGAGCGCAAAGGCGCGGGCAAAACGCGAAAGCCAGAGAGCCATAAACCCTCGCGGCCGCGCGGCAAGCAGAAACGCAAGAGCGCCCGTTCATGACCGAGATCACAGACGACTTTACCGCGTATCTGGCCCCGGACGGTTACCCAGAGAATTATGTGGAGCAGCTCCTGGGCGAGCTGCGCCATATACACGGCGTGGACGCCAAGCGCATCACTGTGCGCGGCCGGCTGGTCCTGCTGGAGGGACCGCCGCCGGTTGAGCCGCTCGCCTGGGCCGCCAACATCTGGCGCGCCCCGCGCTGGCTGTCCGTAACGTCCATCAAGGACGCGGCCAGGCAGCTGAAAGCATTGCAGCGTAACTGGGCGCTGCATTCGGTGGATAATCACCGCCGGGCGGCGCTCATCCAGGAGCAGCTGCCCCCGGTCAAGGCCCGGCCGTTGGAGTTCGGCCAGCCCGCGCCGGCCGCGCCTTTGGGCTCCTGGACGCTATGGGAGCGGGACCTGGTCCTGGCCTCGCCGGACTGTTCCAGCCCGTTTCCGCATGGGGAGGCGCAATTCGTGGAAGACAAGGAGAACCCGCCCAGCCGGGCCTACCTGAAGCTGTGGGAGGCCTTTACCCTGCTGGGCGTCTATCCGCAGCCCGGGGAGCTGTGCCTGGACCTGGGCTCCAGCCCGGGCGGGTGGAGCTGGGCGCTGGCAAAACTGGGCGCACGGGTCTTCAGCGTGGACAAGGCGGAGCTGGCGGAAAACGTGGCCCGCATGGCCAACGTGGAGCACTGCACGGGCAGCGGCTTCGGCCTGGACCCGCGCCACGCCGGCCCGGTGGACTGGCTGTGCAGCGACATGGCCTGCTACCCCTCGCGGCTGCTGGAGCTGGCGCAGCGCTGGCTGGAGCTGGGCCAGGTGAAAAACTTCGTGTGCACGCTCAAATTCCAGGGCGAGACCGACCACGCCACAGCCGCGGCCTTTGCGAATATCCCGGGCTCGCGGCTGCTGCACCTGCACCACAACAAGCACGAGCTGACGTGGGTGCGGAGGGCGACTTTATTAAAGTAAAGAAATAGCAGTATTATATTAACATGTTCGAAGTCCTATCCGCATCTTGAAAAAGACATGAAAAAAGAGATAGAATAGAACGTGAATAACAAGAGTGTGCTCATGACAACCCTCATTCTTGAAAACGCTTCTGCTGCAGATGTTACACAAAAGATGCAGCAGCTTGACCCTGATCAGCGGTATACAGTCATTGTTCGTGCAGAAGGAAGCATCGACAACAAGCAAGCTGCGGAAACTCTACAGCGTGTTTTTAATGAGCTGCCGCCCGATCCGCAAACGGAAGGCTTGTCTGATGCGGCGATAATGGAGTTGGCCTTAGAGACACAGAAGGAAATACGGGCCGGAATGAATGTGTGATTCTTCCCTCACGCTCCTTCAACTTGCTGAATACGTTCGATTTTTTTTCTGTCCTTGAGCCAGGCCTTGTGCAGGTCGTAGTTGTCCTGCAGCGTCAGCCAGAACTGGGGCGTGGTCCCGAAATAGTGTGCGAGCTTCAGCGCCATGAGCGCCGTCACGTTCCGCTTTTGGTTCTGTGGCTATGCAGCTAGCTCCGATGGTTATATAGTTCGCTTAAGGTTTTAATTTCCACGTCCAGGTCCCTGGCCATAACTGCCTGGGTCAGCCCCAGCGGCTTTGCGAATTCCTCGTGCAGCACCACGCCCGGGTGTGTGGAGGGCTTAAAGGCATCCATTGTTATGTCCCCCAGTTAAGTTTCTCATGATTTATGTAATGTTACTACCCTGCCTTGTTTTCTCCCCGCAGCAGCGGCAGCAGCAGCACGCCGCCAACCACCGTCAGCCCCGCGCCGATGAGCGGCAGCGAGCCGTAGCCCAGCCAGTCTGCGGCGCCGCCGGCGCTGACTGCGGCCAGCACGCTGGCTATGGCCGTGGTCGCGTTGAACACGCCCATGGACGCGCCGTCGGCCAGGCCGGCCTCGGCGCCTAGCTGCGCAGTAAAGGCCGTACCGGCCACGATGAGCGGGGACCAGGCCACCGGCAGCAGGATGAAGAAGGCCGGGACCAGCAACGACTCCCCGGGCACGGAAAAGTACGCCAGCCAGGCCATGCCCGCGGTGGAGGCCAGGGTCATCACCGTTCCGGCCATGACCACCGCGCCGTCGCCCCAGCGCTTGCCCAGCGAGCCGGACGGGGCGTAGGCGAAAACGCCCAGGCCAGCGGCCAGGGCGTAGTACAGCGAGGACGGGCCGGCGGTCAGGCCATAGGCTTTATCCATTAGCAGCGGGTATAAATTGTAGATGATCCATGTGCCGTACATGACGCAGAACCAGCTGGCGATGTACAGGCCGAAGCGGCTGGAGCAGACCTTCAGAAAGCCGGCCAGTTGTTTGTGAATGTTTGGCCCGTGCAGATGGATGGAGGCAAACAAGAGCCGCGGCTGGAAATGGCGCCCGCGGTTGAATGCCGGTTTGGCGGCCCGGGGTTCGTGGTCGGCAGGGTGGGGCAGGCCCAGACGTCCCAGCAGCACGCCCGGCAGCATGAGCGCTGCGGCAATGACCATGCCGGCCGTTGGCGCGGCCTGCAGCAGAGCGGCCAGCCCAAGGCCTATGGCCTGGCCAAAGCCGTAGAATGTCTGCAGCCAGCCGATGCGCTGGTCCCACTGGTCCTTGGGCTTGGTCTCCACAATGAACATGGCGGACACTGTGTTGGTGGCGGCTGAGCCCATGCCCTGCAAAAATGCGAGCAGAAACCAGAACGTGAGCGAGTGCGCCAGGGGAAATAGCCCCAGCCCCAGGGCCAGCAGCACGTAGCCGGCCAGGTAGACCAGCCGGTGCAGCCGCAGGGAGTCGGTCAGCTTGCCCAGCAGCGGCGCGGTGAGCTGACCGGCGTAGAAAGTGGCCACCACTGCCCCGGCCTGGCCGGCGCCGCCGGCCTTGTCCATGAGCAGGGG
This sequence comes from uncultured Desulfovibrionaceae bacterium, assembly GCA_964440345.1. Lineage (GTDB taxonomy): Bacteria > Desulfobacterota > Desulfovibrionia > Desulfovibrionales > Desulfovibrionaceae > CAYTSA01. The sequence goes on from CAYTSA010000120.1 coordinate 7,753, forward strand.
GAGAAGAATGGGCGCCACGCCCAGGACCACCGCGCCCTGAAAAGCGTAGCCCGCGTACCAACGTTCAGAGTATGTACGCCATGCTGATGTGTTCATGGCCTTAGTGTGCCACAGACGGGAGAGCGTGGGCAAGCGGCGATGTGGCGACGCAGGACGATTTTCCTCAAAACGTCACAATTTCATATCCCTGCTCGATGAACCCGGCAATGGACGGGTGGCCGTTCATGTCGCCCAGCAGCTCCAGGCCCTCGGCCTGGGCGGCCTCGGTAACGCCCATGGCGGCCGAGCAGGCTTTGCACGCGCCGGCGATGACCCCGGCAGCTTTTGCCTTGCTGTACAGGGTGTGCAGCTTGTTGTCTTCCTTGGCCATTTCCGGAATCAACTTCACTGCTGCTCCCTCTATGACCAGAGCGGCCTCCCAGCCCCTGGCGTGCATGTCCAGCGCGTTGAGCAGTACGTGGATAAAGCACATGGGTTCGCCATTGAATGGAAACAGGGCAATTTTGCGCATTTCTTTCTCCTGTTGGTGTGAAAATTGCTAAGCAAAAAGGCAACGGCGCAGAGCGTCACTGCGCCGTCACCGTTTAACCGAGGTGTGCCGCCATGAAAAGCGACCTTGAACGTTTACTCCGCAGCCTGCAACGCAGCATGACCATCACCACCTGTGATGAACGCAACTTTGACGTGCGCGTTACTACTGACGGCTGCGTCACCACCTTGACAGGCTTGAAAAGCTGGAGCGAGGCCTATTCCCGCGGAATGGAGCTAGCTTGCGCCTCGCCGCGTTAGCCGGCCACGCCTGCTACGCATAGCTCATCAGTATCTCTTCCAGCGCGTTCAAGTCCGGCTCCTTTTTGTACAGGGGGCCGGCCTGGGCGGCCGGCGCCTGGGAGTCAAAACTCGGCCGGCCGCCTTTCCAGATAACGCCTAGGGGGATTTTGTCCCCGAACTCCATGGCTTTTTCCATGGCTGCGTTCCAGTCCGTGGGGTCGTGGCTCTTGTCCAGCTCGTAGCAGCGCTCTTTGTACCAGCCGAAGGTGTTCACCTTGTTGAAGGATAGGCACGGCTGCATGATGTCCACCAGGGAGAAGCCCTCGTGCTGCACGGCCTGCGTGATCATGGAGACCATGTGCTCGGCCTGGCCGGAAAAGCTGCGGGCCACAAAGCCGGCGCGCAGCACCACGGCCGTGGCCAGCGGGTTGAACGGCGCTGAGAGCACCCCGGCCGGCTGGGCCTTGGTCTTTTGTCCTGACATGGTCATGGGGCTGGCCTGGCCTTTGGTCAGGCCGTAAATCTGGTTGTCGTGAACGATGAGGGTGATGTTCACGTTGCGCCGCAGCGCCGCCAGAAAATGGTTGCCGCCCTCGCCGTAGTTGCAGCCGTCGCCGGATTCGGCAATGACGGTCAGGTCCTTGTTGGCCAGCTTGGCGCCCTGGGCCGGGGGTAAAGACCGACCGTGCAACCCGTTGAAGAAGTTGCACTTCAGGTAGTGGGGCGACTTGGCCGCCTGGCCTATGCCCGAGACCATGAGCACCTGGTGCGGCTCCAGGCCCAGTTGGGCCAGGGACTGCTTCAGGGCCTTGAGGATGGAGAAGTTGCCGCAGCCCGGGCACCACGCGGTTTCGAATTCACCGTAATCTTCTATGCTTACCATGCTGTCCCCCTAGTAGGGCATGTGGTCGATGATATAATTGGCCGTAAAGGGCAGGCCGTCGTAGCGCAGCACCTGCTTGTCCATTTGGTAGCCCGTTTCCTGTCGGATCAACTTCCTGAGCTGGCCGGTGGAGTTGCCCTCCACGCATACAGTCTGTTTGGACTTTTTCATGATGGGCAGAAACTGCTCCTCGTTGAGGGGCCACAATTGCGAAAAATGCAGCACAGCCGCAGACTTACCCTCTGCGTTCATGCGGGCTGCGGCCTCGCAGGCCGGTCCGCGGGTGGAGCCCCAGCAGACCAGCAGCGTGTCCGCGCTTTCTTCGCCTATGAGCTCTGGCGCGACAATTTCTTCGAATAGCACCCAGTGCTTGCGGGCGCGCTTGTTCTGCTGCTCCACGCGCACGCCGTGGTCCTCGGTGATGTGCCCGTCTGCAGAGTGCTCGTCGCTGTCTGCGGCCACGAGCCAGGGGCCAGCGCCCGGGACCAGCCGCGGCGAGACGCCGGATTCGGTCACCTGGTAGCGGTCGTACTCCTCTGGCGCGGGATGTTCAGTAAACGGCCGTTCTGCCGGGGTCAGCGCCTGCAGGTCAAAGGGCTGGACTGCGCGGTAAGAGTCCGCCAAGTACTGGTCAGTGAGCACAAAGACCGGACCCTGGCTCTTTTCGGCCATGTCAAAGGCTTTGTGTGTCATGTGGAAGCACTGCTCGACTGTGCCTGGGGCGAAGATGGCCCGGGGG
>CAYTSA010000121.1:0-9915 GCA_964440345.1 uncultured Desulfovibrionaceae bacterium
CGACCAGATATTTCAGGCGGCTACAGAAAAACACTGTGGCCGCCTTTTCTTTTGGAATACAACAATGGGATACACGCGCGCTAGCGCACTTTCACGTTGAGATAACGGTGGTTCCTGAAACAATTTCCAATTGTTTCAGGAAAAAGCATAAAACATCCAAACATTTTCAATGTCAAAATGCTCTGAAATAACACAACATATTGTACTCACTACGCTTTTTCTTTCTTGAGTTCAAGAATCTCAAATTGTATCAAGCACAATACCGGAAGAATCGTAAGTGCCTTTAGAGTGTTGTACTATTATTCATGGCTGAAGGCGGCGTGTGATTGGCCGGAAAGGCGTCTGCGCATCAATGAAATAGGGCTCACCCCTTCAGCCTCTCCCGCAGCGCCAGCACGCGGGACTTCATCTCCTCCACCTCGTGCAGCTTGGCGGCCAGCTCGTGAAATTCCCGCTTGCGCTGAGCCCAGAAAGCGTCGAACGAGGCCAGGTCCTCTTTGTGACCCAGGGTGGTGAACAGCTTTTCCATAAAATTGCGCAAGCCTTCCAGGTTTTTGATCTCCGGCATGGAGGCCTCGGCCTCCTTGGCCTTGGCGGACAACACAGCTGCGGCCCGGCGCAGACACTCCACATGCAGCTCCTGCACTTGCAGCGATCTGCAGAACGCCACAGCCTGATCCATGTTGTTGTCCAGATAGGCCTGGGCGCACAACCCGTCCACACGCTTGCGGCGCTTATCCAATTCCACTTCCAGTTGAAAGGCCTCGTCCGCTGCTGCAGCCGACGCCTGCTCCAACCTCTCAATTTCCGCCAGCCGCCTGCGCTTGAGCGTTTCTTCGTAGCGTTCGCCAGTGTGTTCAGCCATGACAGATATCCCCCGCTCAAATGGTGAACGCTTCATATATACTATAGCATGGCGTTAAGCCAGTCTGCGGGATCACAAGAATCTGTAGGCGCGCAGAGCGAGGCTTCCCAGCATTACCGCAAACAACATCCCCGCCCACCGGGAAAGCGTGGGAATGGGTACGTAAAAGAAGTCTTCTGCAGTGGACTCCAACCGGGAGTAATACGTAGCTGGAGCCTGGTAGGAGGTGGTGCGGTTGATGTAGTTGTATTGATCTTCCGGGTCGATGATGCAGATGAGGGGCAGCGAATATGACCCGCTGATGTAGTACCACTGGTCAAAGCCCTGGTCCACGTTGGAAAACCAGGGTACGTAGTATTCTTCTATAAGTTCCCGGATGGCCGGGCTGGCCGCTTCACTCACGGTGTCGCGCATGTACCGCGTAACGCTTCACGTCTCCCGGCCAGCCATGAAGAGAATCAGCTTGTTTTGGGCCAGGGCTGTACTGACCGCCTCATCCCGGGAGGTCAGCCAAGTGAGCGCTGCTTCAGCATATGCTGGGACAGCGAGAAGGAAGCAACACGACAAGACAATGTACCGCATGGAGTTCTCCTCTGCGGCGAATATACGACCTTTTTAGTGGGAGTCCAGAAAAAATCTTCGGCAGAGGCTATTCCAAATCCAGCTCGCCGTCTTGCAGCAAATCCTGGTAGTCGCCCAGCTCCGTCTTCAACCGGCTTATCTCCTCGGTGGCCCGGCGCAGACGTTCGGCCAAGACTTCTGCTATGAATTTGTACAGGATGGCGTAGTAGGCGATTTTCTGGTCTTCATCGATGCGGTCCATTACAGAACCGTCCAGGGCCAGGCACATGGCTGGAGACTTGGCAATAATGGTTGCGGACCGGGCTTGTCCGTCTATGGCGGCCATTTCGCCGAACATGTCCCCGTAACGGCGCAGGGTGTTCACTTCCCGGCTTCCCTTGAGGACCTGCACCTCGCCCGAGAGCAGGAAATACATCCAGCAATCGAACGCGCCTTCTTCCAAAATGGTTTCGCCCGGCTCGTACTGACGCAGCTTGGAGAGGCTGAGCATGGTCAGCAGATTGGTGTCTTCAAAAGACTTGAAGGCAGGTATGGTTTTCAGCTGCTGCAACAGATCAGCTTTTTTTTTCAGATAGGGCGTTTCTTTCATGGCGTGGCGTCTCCAGGCTTCGCATCTTTGTTGCGATTCCAGTCGCGGACGCGCAAATCAATGCTGGCTAGGCCATTATAATGGTCCAATTTCGGCGTAAAGGCAACCCGCAGGCCGTCTGCCGCGTGTTCTGGCCGCAGAGTCTCCGCCTGCCGCCAGGCCTTGCCGCGCAACACGGCGCCGCCATCTTCATCCACCAAATCCATGGAGACGTGATTCTTGCCGAACACTTTGAAATTGCGCACAGACACCCAAGGCGAGGCAAACACAGGCTCCGGATTGCCCGGGCCAAAGGGCTGCATAAGCTCCAGCTCCTTGAGCAGCACGTAATCAATCTCCCGAAAGGGCAGCTCCCCGTCCAATACCAGCTCCGGAGTCAGGGGATGCGGCCCCACCTGGGCGATCACAGATTGGTCAAAGGCGTTGCGGAGTTCTTCCAGCTTGGCCGCGTCCATCCTGAGCCCGGCTGCCTGCTTGTGGCCGCCGAACCCGGCCAGAACATGAGAACAGGCCGCCAGCCCGGCGTGCAGGTCAAATTCTTTGATGGACCGGCCGGAGCCCTTGAGCGTGGCGTTGGCGCCCTCTTCAGCAGCAGCGCCGCACAGCAGCAGCGTCGGCTTGTAGTAGGCCTCCACCACCCGGGAGGCTACTATGCCAATGACGCCGGCGTGCCAGTCTGGCTGGCTGAGCACCAGACCAGCGCGATGTTCCTGGCTTTTGGCTTGCTCCAGCGCCTCTTGCAATATGCGCTCTTCCGCGCTGCGGCGTTCCTGGTTCATCCCGTCCAGCTCTGTGGCCAGGGAACGCGCCGTCTCCATATCCTCGGCTAGCAGCAGCCTGTAGGCGGACTCCGCCTTGTCCATGCGGCCGGCGGCGTTGATGCGCGGCGCCAGGCCAAAGGTGATCTGCCCAGCCCCCAGCTCCGCCGCAGCCGCATAGCCGGCTACCGTTTTCAGTGCGGCTATGCCCGGCCGCGAGGCTTTGTTCAGCAGCAGCATGCCGTTCTTGCACAGGATGCGGTTCAGCGGCGTCAGCGGCACAACGTCCGCCAGCGAGCCCAAGGCGGCCAGGTCCAAAAACTGGCGCACGTCTACTGGCTGTCCCGGCAACAAGGGGTTCAGCGCCGCCGCCAGGTAAAAGGCCACGCCTACGCCAGCCAGATCCTGCAGCTCTGCGCAGCCGCATTCGCCCACCCGGGGGTTGACCATGGCGTCCGCCTTTGGCAGCTGCTCCAAGTCCTCTGGCGGCAGGTGGTGGTCGGTTACCACTGTGACCAGGCCCAGCTCCCGCGCCCGGGCCACGGCGTCGGCGTCGGTAACGCCGCAGTCCACAGTGACCAGCACCCCGGCTCCCTGCTCCGCCAGCTGCTCCACGCCGGCAATGTTCAGGCCGTAGCCTTCCTCTTCGCGTACAGGCAAACGGCACAAGGGATCATGCCCTCGTTGCCGAAAAAAATCAGTAAGTAACGCAGCGGAGGTCACGCCGTCCACGTCGTAATCGCCCCAAATGGCGACGCGCCGGCCCTCGTTCAAGGCTTTGGCAATGGTTTTGGCGGCGTGCAGCAAGCCAGGAAACTGCTCTGGCCGGGCCATGCGCCGCAGACCGGGGTCAAGAAAATGGTCCATGGACTCCGGGTCAGCGTAGCCGCGACCCCAGAGCAGACGGGCCATGCGAGGACTCACGTTCAGTTCCGCGGCCCAGCTTTCCAGCGCAACAGGGGGAGCCGCCTGTTCGCGAAACCGCCATCGTTTTGGCATGTGTATATCCGTATTTCAGGCCAGAACCGCGGCCAGTTGCATCAAGTCCTCGCCGCCCAGTTCCGCCTGCAGCTCTTCCGCGAGTTCTTCCTGGCTGGCGCCGTAGGCGTCCAGGCTTTTGGCCAAGACGCGCTGGAAGGACTCTGGGACGGGATAATCGGGGTCAGCCAACCAGTGGTGCATCCCGTCTGCCAGGCAGACTATCCGGGCTTCGGCGGGATAATCGACGCATAAACCGGGCGCGTGGTGCCAGTTAACCGGTTCGGACAGTTCCGGGGGCAGGTTCCAAGAATTGAGCACCATGCCGGCAATGACGCCGTGCTCCAGCCCCCAGTGGTCTTCCTCTGCGGCGGCAACGGAAATACTCTGCTCCTCGGCCTTGGCGGTCACAGCCAGCCAGTCGTCTGGCCGATGCATGGCGGTGAAGAGCTTCCCCATATCGTGCAGCAGACCAGCAGTGAAAAGCACGTCCGGGTCTGCTCTGGGTTCCTTTTTTGCCAGGCTTTTGCAACACACGGCTACGGCCAGCTGGTGGTTCCAGTACTCCCGCAGGTCAAAACCGGCTGCAGGGCTTTTCTGCGCGGCAAGATGCTGTACCCCAATGGCCAGAACAATATTGCGCACTTCCTTGAGGCCCAGCAGTACCACTGCCCGGGCGACTGAAGTCACCTGGGCTTGCAAGCCGTAAAAAGCAGAGTTGGCCAGAGTAAGAATGCGTGCTGTCAGGCTCTGGTCCTGGCTGATGGAGCGAGAAATTTCTTCCGCCGAAGCCACTGAGTCTGCGCCGGTCATAGTGAAGAGGTCCCGCAGCAAGTGCGGCGGGTACGGCAGGTCTTGGGAGTATTCAGGCAGCTCGGCCAAAAAGGCCTGTCCTCTTGCCTGGTTTGTCATGCGCGCGTCCTTTGGCCGCGGTATGGATAGTCCGAGGGCCGGCGCGGCCTGTCCGGCTCCTGGGCGCTAGTCCTCCGCCCCCCCGGCTCCGTTTTTTGGCGCGTCCGCCTGGTCTTTCTGCTCAGGCTCGGGGCTGGCCTGGGGCTCTGTTCTTTCCGGCAGTTGCTCGCCCTGAACCATGCCCTTTTCCTGCATCCAATCAAGGAATTGCCGGGCCGGTTCAAGATTGGGGTTCATTTTTAAGGCAATGCGTAGATGTTCAACAGTTTTCTCAATGTTTTTCAGCTCAAAGTAGCAGCGCGCGATATTGTAGTACAGGTTTTCGTCCACTTTGGCCAGCTTCATGGCCCGCTGGTAGTACTCCAGGCCTTCGCTGAACATGCGGTTTTTGCGTAACTTTATGCCGAACTCATTGAACAGATGCTTGTGCTCTTCTTCAAAAGCAGCATCCAGCTTTACCAAGCGCTCAAAGATGTTTTCCGCTTTTTTATCCTCGCCCCGTTCCAGGTAGGTCAACCCCAGGCCAAAGTTGGCCCGCACGTTGTCCACGTCCACCTTCAAGGCTTCGCTGAATTCATTCTCGGCGCTAAAGTACTCGCCCTTTTCCCTGTGTTTTTCGCCTTTGACGATGGTCTTGTTCAGCTCCTGCATCGCCGGAAACACATTGGAGATGTAGTATTCCGGCTCAGCGCTGAACTTTTGCAGCAAGTCTTCCTTGGCGATTTTCCGCTTGGGCCCGGAAGGGACAAAATTGACGTTCAGGGGCTGGATTTCAATAGCGCCGTCATCCAGCTCCTCACACATCCAGAAGGTTTTCTGCACAGTCTTGCGCGTGGTCGTGCCTGTGCCCACCTTCTGCACGCTCTGGGTGGAAAAGACGCCTTTAATCTTGTCGCTGCCGGTTTTATGGTCCCGGACTTTCGGGGCTTCCGATTCATCCATGCCGGTCTGCACAATTTCGACGTCTGAACCGTTATGTGGTTGCTGGGGGCTGTCTCCCACAGCGCAACTCCTTGCGTGTCTATACGCTCTGTTGATCGATCATGCTGGCCAGCATAGTTTCCGCAGCCAGTCCAGGATCAGCCGCCGCCGTTATGGGCCGACCCACAACCAGAAAATCAGCGCCTGCCGCCACGGCTTGGCGCGGCGTCATGACGCGCCGCTGGTCGCCGGCTGTTTCCCCTGCAGGCCGAATGCCCGGGGTCACGCACAAAAAATCCTGTCCACACTGTACCTTGACGCTATGTACTTCATGACCTGAACAGACAACGCCGTCAAGCCCGGCTGTATATGCCCGCAGGGCAAGGTCATTCGCGGTTTTTCCCACGTCGTTGCTCCAGAACATATCCTCCGCGTCCATGGATGTAAGCACAGTTACGCCCACAATCAACGCTTGCGACCCGGCGGCCTTACGGCCAGCCATGGCGGCCTCCATCATGCGCGCGCCGCCCATGGCGTGCACGGTGAACATGGCCGCCCCAGCCCGGCAGACAGCAGCGGCGGCGGATTGCACTGTATTTGGAATATCAAAAAATTTGAGATCAATAAAAACTTTTTTCCCAGCGCTGGCCAGCTTCTCCACCAGGGCTGGCCCGGCAACGCTGAAAAGCTCCAGCCCCACCTTGCACCACACGCCGGCAGGCAGTTTTCCCGCCAGAGCCAACGCCGGCTCCGCCGCAGGATAATCCAAGGCCACAACAAGGGAAGCCGAGCCAGACGCTCTCACTGCTCCTCCCGTTCGTCCGCCCATTCTTCAAGCAGGCTGCTCACCAGGTAAGGCCTCGTGGCCGGGCGCAGCGTCTGGGCCTGATAGGCGGCGCGCAAATTGCCGTAGGCCTTTTCCAGATCGTCGTTGACCACCCAGCAATTGAACCATTCTGCCTCGTTCAGTTCCGCCCGGGCGTTTTCCAGCCGTTTCCGGATCACTTCGTCCGAGTCAGTGCCCCGGTCCCGCAGCCGCCGCTCCAGCTCTGCCCGCGACGGTGGAAGCAAAAAAACATACAGCCCTTGGTCCATAACCTGTTTCAATTGGGCAGCGCCTTGCACGTCTATGTCAAAGAGCACGTCCTTGCCTTGGCCCAGCATGTCCAGTACGAGCTTGCGGGGCGTGCCGTAGCGGTTTTCATGCACTTCTGCCCATTCTGCGAAAAAATCTTCGCTGACAAGCCTGTCGAATTCAGCCCGGTCCACAAAAAAATAATCGCGGCCGTGTTGTTCCTCGCCGCGCGGAGCCCGGGTGGTGTAGGATATGGAGTAGGCCAGGCGCGGGAATTCAGCGCGCAACCGGGACAACAAGGTGGACTTGCCAGTGCCTGAAGGAGCGCAAAGCACCAACATGACTCCATAACGGTCCGTATTCATTCGCCTTCCTCCTGGCTGAAGCGCTGGCCAATGGTTTCCGCCTGAATGGCGGACAATATGACGTGGTTGGAATCCGTAACAATGATGGAGCGGGTTTTGCGGCCCTGGGTGGCGTCCACCAAGCGGCCCTCCTGCCGGGCGTCCTCCCGCAGCCGGCGCATGGGCGACGACGACGGATTGACGATGGAGACAACCCGCCCGGCTACAACAAAATTCCCAAAGCCTATATTTAACAGTCTTTGCTGCCGCTGCATCGCCGCCCGCTCTTATTCAAGGTTTTGCACCTGCTCCCGGCATTTTTCCAGCTCGGCTTTGAAATCCACTGTCAGCCGGGAAACGTCTGAACTCTGCGCCTTATTGCCGCAGGTGTTGATCTCCCGAAAGCACTCCTGCAGTGTGAAGTCCAACCGTTTTCCTGCCTCGCCGCCGTTGGCTAGTATTTCCCCCAGCCGCTCCAGATGCGTCTTCAGCCGGGCCAACTCCTCGCTTACGTCCATTTTGTCAGCCAGCACAGCTGTTTCTTGCAATATGCGGTCCTGGTCTGCATGTATATCCAAACGCTCCAGCGAGGATCGAATCCGGGACTCCATGGCTTGGCAACGTTCTTCCTTCACATCAGGCGCCAGCTGATCAATGCGCGCATACAATCCCTGCAGATGCTCCAGCCGGTTTTGCAAATCCTGCACTGTGGCGGCCCCTTCCGACTCGCGCATGGAGGTCCAGTCCGCAAGCGCCCGGTCGAGCCCTTGCGCCAGACTCTCCTGCAAGGCAGGGTCTGGCTCGCGCATGTCGTCCTCCCACAGGTGGCTAAGCGTCAAAAACCGGTTGTAGTCCGGCGCAAAGCTGTCGCCTCTGTCCGCAGCCATGCCCCGCAGCTCAGCCAGCATGGCCTCTGCCTGGCCGCGGTTGAACGAAACTCCCAGCAGCTCGGGAGTCTGGATGCGCACAGAAAGAAACGCTTCCAGTCGGCCGCGGCTGGCGGTCTCGCGAATCTGCTTTTCCCAAGCAGTTTCCAAAGACCGAAACGCCAGCGGGGTGCGCCAGCGCACGTCCAGATGCCGGCAGTTGACGCTGCGGATCTCCCACGTATGCGACCAGGACTCGCCGACAAAAGCGTCGCGTCCATAGCCCGTCATGCTTCGTATCACGATATCTTCACCTTGTTACAATGTTGTCATGTATAGACGTCATATTACCTTTTTCCTGCCTTCAAGACAAGCGAAAGCAAACATCCCGCGATGTTACACTGCCAGTGGCCGGGATACAAGCACGCCGTTCTCCACTGCCGCAGGGCGAGCGCCCACCGCCTGGCGCGGCTGAACGCTATTGGGAACAGTTTCCAGCCTGCACGGCGCGTAATGCTCGCTCACGCCCTCGGCCGGGTCCAGAGACTGCAGCGCGACTTGAACAGAGTCCAATTCCAGACAGCGTTGCAAAAACGCATGTTTCTTTGCATCAACAGCGTTACGCAATGCAGCCGCACGCGTTTTTTTCTCAGCAGCGGAAATCTGGTCCGGCAAGTCCGCTGCGCGCGTGCCGGGACGCCTGGAATACGGAAAAACGTGGCCGTACGTCAGCGGTTGAGCGCGGCAAAAGTCCATAGTCTGCAGAAACTCCGATTCCGTTTCGCCGGGAAAACCCGTCAGAATGTCCACGCCAAAGCCCAAAACAGGCCAGACTGAGCGCAGCGAGTCTAAAAAGCTGGACACGTTTTCTGCCGTATAGTGTCCCCGCCCCATGGCCCGCAAGACCCTAGGCGAAGCGCTTTGCAGTGAAACGTGCAAATGCGGGCAAACGAGCCGGCTGCCGGAAAAATACTGCAGCGCGCCGTCATGCAGCTGGGCCGGGTCCAGCGAGCTGATGCGCAGCCGCGGCGGGGCGTCTAGCGAGTCCAGGAGTCTGGACTCCAATTGTGCAAGCATTTCCCAGAAGTCTATTTTTGTAGACAGCCCGGCGGCATATTGCCGCAAATTTATGCCGGAAATGATAAGCTCGGCAAACCCGGCCTGCGCCAACCGCAGGGCTTCGGCCGTTATCTCCTGCAGCGGCCGGCCCCGGGCTGGCCCGCGGGTGAGCGGCACAATGCAGTAAGCGCAGCACTGGGAGCATCCGTCCTGCACCTTAAGCACCGCGCGCGCCCGGGGGTAGTCGCTGATGACGAAATCTGCTTCGCGCTGGTGCGGCGAGAAAAGGCAGAGCAAAGAGCGTTTGGCTGATTGGGGAACATATTGGACGTTAGAGTCCTCGTGGCTGCGACGCAAAGATTCCTGCGCTCCGCAGCCGGCGGCGATGATCCGCGCCAGGGGACTCTCCCGCTGCGCACGGGCAAGAATTTGCCGCAGCTCGCGCACGGCCCGGGCCGTTACCGCGCAGGAATTTACCAACACCACATCGGCCTGGCGCGGATTGTCCGTCCACTCTGCGCCGTCGGCCAGCCAAGCTTCTTTAATGGCTTGGCTTTCGTACTGATTGATCTTGCAGCCCAGGGTGATAATGTGAAATCGTTGTCTCATGGACAGAGTGGCTACCGCATTTGCTGCAGGGTGTATAGCTAGAGCATTTCACAGTTGAAATGCTCTGCAAGGATTTGCTTGCAAATCCTTGCCCGTCGTAATGCAAGCATTTCAATCGTTAAATGCTATAGGTCATTTTCTTGCTACAATAGAACTTTTTACCAAAATGTGGCTATGCAGCTAGCTCCGAATAGTGGTAATTAATGGAGCAATGGTTGTTTTCTGCCTGTCTACACGGAGGTTGGTTGTGGTCTTCCACGTAATGGACTCAGGAGAGCATGTGCATTCTGCGCCCACATATAGCAACATATTCGAATGTCGCGAGGCTAATTGACGATATCAGCATAGGGCCGTCTC
>CAYTSA010000122.1:0-9372 GCA_964440345.1 uncultured Desulfovibrionaceae bacterium
AAAAAAAAAAAAAAAAAAAAGCCGGAAGAGGCGAACCTCTTCCGGCCGTAATTTTTGCTTTTTGATGCGCAAACGCCGCGCTGCTAGCCGGCGGATTCTGTTGCAGCTTCTTCCGCGTTGTCAGCGCCTTCGGCGTTTTTCACTTCCAGCAGCTCGATGTCGAAGATAAGGGTGGAGCCGGGTTTGATGTGCTCGCCGGCCTGGCGGTCGCCGTAGGCCAGATCAGACGGCACGTAAAGCTTCCACTTGCCGCCTTCGTGCATCATGGTCAGGGCCTCCTGCCAGCCAGGGATCAGCCCCTGGAGGGGAAAAGTGGCCGGCTGACCGCGTTCGTAGGAGCTGTCGAACACCGTGCCGTCAATAAGGGTTCCCTTGTAGTGGGCGACGACGGTGTCTTTCAGAGTGGGGCTGGGCCCTTCGCCCTTTTCCACAACTTCGTACTGCAAGCCGCTGTCAGTAACCTGCACGCCTTCCTTGGCTTTATTTTCTTCAAGAAATTCCAACCCGGCCTGGCGGTTCTGTTCAGCCAACATTTTGTTCTGCTCAGCCATTTTCTGCTGCATTTCCTGCTGCCACATTGCAATGGCTTGTTGCATTTCTTCCTGGGTAAGCAGAGTTTCGCCGCCGGAGAGCATGGCTTGCAGACCTGCGGCCAAAATTTTGGGATTCACGTCCAACTGTTGCTGCTTCAGGTTGCGGCCTATGTCCATGCCTATGGCGTAGCTGATACGGTCGTTGTCACTTTCTAGGCTGATCTTTTTAGCCACAGCTTCTTTTTCGCCGGTGCAGGCGGGCATGGCCCACAAACAAACCAGCAATGCGCTTAAAACAAATGTCTTCATGAAATCTCCTTCATTCACGGGTTGTATTGACTATACACAGCCTTTGTTCGTTTGGAACTGCGTGGACATACCTTTTCACGCATATTCCATCAAGCCGGGGAGGAATAGTAAAACTGAACAAAAGTCCCGGCGTGCGCTGTGTACAACGGCATGATTACAATTTGGTAACTGACGTAAGGCGCTTGAGCGGCTACACGAACACAAACACCACGCGGGAAAGGTAGACGCAAAGCCCAAGGGTAAGCATGACTGACACCGCAGACCAGAACACGTCGCTGCTGGATACGCGGCGGTCTGCATAGCTGACGGTAAAGCGGAACTTGCGCCGCCGCAAACTCAAAGAGACCGCCTGCAACACCGGCACAACCACCAGAAACAACAAGGGCAGAAACAGCAACGCCCCGACGATGAATTCAAGCGCAAGCGGATTCATGCACCCCCACTAGCACGAGCTGAACATCGAGCAAAGCAATTATCCGTTGTTCCTGCAGCTGCGCCCGTACCTTATTCCGACTCACGCAATGCTGCATCCTCGCCCTCTCCCGACACATACGCCGCCGCCTCTGCAGCAGCTTTTTCTTGCAATAATGCAGCTTGCTTGCGGCCTAAGTACGCCAAAAATACCTTTGCCTCGCTGAAATTCTGATCTTTTTTCAAGGCTTCGCGCAACGAACGGGCGGCAGACTCCAGATCGCCCATGTCGCAGTACGCCCGGGCCAGGTTGAAATGCAGATGCACGTCGTCTGGTTGAAGCTCCAAAGCCTTTGCGTAGTACTTCACTGACTCTTCCAGCTTCTTGCTTTTGCGCAACGCCACGCCAAAGGCATTGATCTTCTGGCGCATCTCATATTTTTGCACCGCATTGTCCTTGAACACAACATCAATAATCCACGACACCGCGTCATTGTCCACAGGCGCAGGCTTCATGCTCACTACGCCCAGCTTGCCAAAGCCTTCCAGACAAGCAGCCTGGCATGCGTCTGGTGATGCAATGATCTCCTGTCCAAAATTGTCCAATATGTAGCTGCGCAGAGCTGGCAGTACTTTTTCCATTAAAATTTCCGGCTCCGGTTCATACTCGTTGAGAAGCTTTTCCTCGCCCACGCGAAACGCCACCATGGTCGGCAGCCAATTGCTGCTCAGAGCGCGTAACAGTATGCCGCCTTCATCCAGCCGGACAACCAGCCAATACGTCTTGGGCGCCAGGTCATGCGTCGTTGTCCCAGTGCCTATCTTTTTGCTTTTTGTGGTGGAATATACACCCAGCAGCTCCACGCCCGCTCCTTTTCGTCCCCCATGGTTTTCCCCTCTGTGCAACGCTATTTGCTATACTAGACCATACAAAGAGCCAGTACCAAGGTCAACACCAGATGCAGCATATGGCTCAGGCACGCAGTTTGCTATATTTTAAGTGTCGCCTGAGCGATTCGTGATGGAGGATACATGCCTGAGCCGAATAAAAACCTATGATATCGGGCTCACAGGGGGTACCGCCACACGGTCGAGTCGGGGGAATATACAAAAAGCGGCCGGGAAAAACTGGCCGCTTTTTCGGTATGTCCACACCTTGCCTCGCAGTTTCGACAAAATGACCATATTGCGTTACGAAATATGGCTCCGCTTTGCCGCGCCAAACGCCAGCGCCAAACGCCAGCGTTGCCTTGCCGCGGCTGGCAATGTTACAATGCACATTATGGTTCAGATAACCCCTTTGCTGGACATTCCGGACCAGGAGTTGTCCTTTACCACAGCCCGCAGCTCCGGCCCGGGCGGGCAGCACGTGAACACTACAGAAACCAAGGTGACGCTGCAGTTCAACGTGCCGGACTCCCCCAGCCTGAGCGAAACGCAGAAACAGCGCATTCAGCGCAAGTTGTGCAACAGAATCAACTCAGAAGGGATATTGCAGATATCCGCCGAAGAACGGCGCAGCCAAAAAGCCAACCGCGAGGCCGCGGTGCAGCGTTTTGCCGCGCTGCTGGCCTGGGCTCTGGCCCGTCCCAAACCCCGCAAGCCCACCCGGCCCGGCAAAAACGCCGTGGAACGCCGGCTGCAAAAGAAAAAACAACGTAGCGAGATAAAAAAACAGCGCAGCAAGGTGGAGTAGTGTGGAGCGGTTTTTCTGTGAAAGGACGCTTACACGCGCACGCTGAGCATTGAGAAGGTTGCGCTCTGTCCGCCGCTGGCGGACACAGTAAAGGAGCCATTGGCGTTCAGTGTCATGCCGGTCACTTCGCCCCCCAGCCCCAGTTCCTTGCCTATTTGCTGCAACTTGTCGCCGTATTCGGCAAAGTAGGCGTCCAGAGACTCCTGGCTCAGGTCGTCCCTCAAGGACTCGAGCACGTCGCCCATGCTTGTGGGAGGCGGCATCTGAGCCTGGAACTCCTCGTTCTTCTGCTTCCAGTGGGCCAGAAAACCTCCCGCGCCGTTTTTGGTTATCTCCCGCGCGGGCGTAAACGCCGACGTGTCGCCTTCGTTGGTACGGTTCAGGCCGCCGAATGATGTTAAGTGCGACCCCATGCCTGCTGCTTCCATGCCGTTTGCTCCTGTTACAATTCTTGCTCAAGTATATATATCGGCAACGAGGAACGATTCTTTAGGGCGTGTGCAAAAACACTGCGTTGAATTGAGGCAGGCGGCCGCAAGGCTCGCCCCTGCACCATGACGCATTGATGTGCTGTATCGTGCGTGTACTGACCTGTGCCCACTTGTTCCTGACCTGTAGCCGGTTTGCCTGGTCTGCGCCGCCGGGCGGTCTATTCTGGTTGCCGGCCTCCCCTGTCATTGATACTCACGCCATTGATACTCACGCCATTGACACTCACGCCATTGTCCCCTTGACCAGACAAGCAGCGCGCTGTATTCTCCCCACATGGAAAAGGGTTTTTCATGCATACACGGCGCCTCCGGCAGGCTGGAGCAATTTCTGCGCGCTGCTCGGGAAGTGGGCGCCAGCCTGGATGCGCGTAAGGTTCTGGAACGGTTAATGGAAGCGGCCATGGAAGACCTGGGCGCGGCCAACTGCTCCCTGTTTCAAGCGGACACAGAGCCGACAGGCGGGAACAGTTTGCAGCTGGTGCTTTCCAAAGGGCCCATCGGCGAAACTCTACAGCCGGGCATGCGACTGCACGACGAGAAGACTGTGCCAGGATGGGTCTTTTCCCACGCCAAGCCCTTGCGTTTGCAAAACCCGGCCAAAACCGCCGGCGCAACGCCGGACACGCTGGCCGAGCCGCAGAATGTGCACACTGTGCTCTGCCTGCCCCTTGTGGCGGGCGGCAGGGTGCAGGGCGTGGCAAAAATGGCCAACAAAGTGGATGGCGGCGAATACTCCCAGGAAGACGAAGACCTTTTCGGCGTGGTCTGCTCCTTTGCAGCCACAGCCATGGAAAACGGCCGCATGCACCAAGCCATCCTTGAAAAGGCGGAGATGGACCGGCAACTGCAGTTGGCTGCCGCCATACAGGAAAATCTGCTCCCGGCCAAGCTGCCGTCTATCCCGGGTCTGGACATCGCGGCCAAAAGCCGGGCCTGCCAGTCCGTGGGCGGCGACTACTACGACGCCTTTCTCACGTCTGACGGCGGATTGGCCGTGGTGGTGGGCGATATAACGGGGCACGGCCTGCCCGCAGCCCTGCTGATGACCACCGCCCGGGCGTATATCCGGTCCAGCCTTGAGTTTGTGGACGACCCGGCCCGGCTGCTGCGCCGGGTGAACACTTTGTTCAGCTGGGACACCTACGGCTCCGGCAATTTCATGAGCCTGTTCTGTTTGCGGGTCTACCCGGACCGGCGCTGCTTTGCCTGGGTCAACGCCGGACACGGTCCCATGCTCATGTACGATCCGCCGTCAGACAGTGTCTTTGAAGTAGACAAAGCCGACTGCCCTCCCCTGGGCGCAGCCGAATCCACGCCCATGCTTGCCCGCGAACGCTGCAACTGCGCCCCGGGCCAGATATGCGCCATCAGCACGGACGGTGTGTGGGAAGCCCGGTCGCCTGACGGCGAAATGTACGGCATGGACCGGCTGAAAACACGTTTGGCCGCCCACGCGAATGAGTCTGCAGCACACATTGTCGAGGCTGTTCTGGACGACGTGAAGCAGTTTCGGGGCGACCGCCCCCGGTCAGACGATGAAACGCTGTTGGTCATCCGGGTGGAATGACTGGTTTTCTGCAGGGAGGCAAAGACTCCAGCGTCAGGCAACCCGCTGCACTGACGCGCTCTGCGGGTCGGCAAAGCACTCCTGGGCGGCAATGAGCTGTAGCTCACGGACGCCGGCTTTGTGAGTCGCCTGAAACACTCCATATATGGCTGTGGCGGTTTTGCCCAGGGCAGCCTCCACGGATTCGCCTTGCAGCAGACGCCCCAGAAAAATAGCTGACACCACATCGCCAGCGCCGTTGGGGGCCGGGTCCAGGTCCAGCATGGGGGTGCTGGTCACCCAGCCGCCATCGTTGGTCACAGCCAGCATTTCAATGGTGTCCTCGGGCGTGGCGCTGTGCAACAGGCTGGTGACCAGTACAATGGAAGGCCCCCTGTCCAGGGCGATTCTGGCGCCGCGCAAAGCATCGTCCAGGGTCTTCACTTCCACCCCAGTCAGCAACTCCAGCTCAAACTGGTTGGGGGTTATCACGTCTGCGGCGGGCACGGCGTGGTCCCGCATGAAATCCGGAATCTCCGGCTGCACGAAAACGCCCCGGCCCACATCGCCCATGACCGGGTCACAGGCGTAGAGCGCACCCGGATTGCGGCGCTTCACCTCTGCCGCAGCCTCCACAATGGCTCCGCCCAGGTTGGCGCTGCCCATGTAGCCGGACAAGGCGCCCGCGCAGTTGTCAAACCCGCCGCGCTCCTGCATGCCGGCGGTTATTTCTGCTATATGCTCCGGGCTGAACACCTGGCCGGTCCACTTGCCGTAGCCGGTGTGGTTGGAAAACTGCACCGTCATCACAGGCCAGACCTCGAACCCCATGCGCTGCAGGGGAAACACGGCCGAGGCGTTGCCCACGTGGCCGTAGGCTACATGTGATTGTATGGAAATAATGGATTTTGGCGTCATTGATTTTCCCCCTGTATGGAATGAAACTAAGCCGATAGTGCCAGGCTACGCTGCTGTCAAGCTTCAATGCAGGTTTCAAAGTGTTTGCAGTCTGAAAAAAAAATGATAACTGCCCGGCTCTGCACATTACACAAAATCATACTCAGGGGGTAAGCCGCCACATGCGCGCTGTACACACACTGGAGAGCGTTCTACGCTCATTTGTCGAATCCAACAACTTTGAGTGGCCGGCCAAGGCCACCATAGAACCGCCCAAAGACAAAAAATTCGGGGACTTGGCCGCCAACCTGGCCATGGTTCTGGCCGGGCAGGCCAAACAAAAGCCCCGGGACCTGTCCGAACGCATCCGGGAGCACTGCCTGGCCGCGTCAAAAGACATCCAAGCTGTGGAGATTGCTGGTCCGGGCTTTTTGAACGTGACGTTTTCGCCGGATTTCTGGCGCGCAACAGTGGCTGAAACGCTGCAAGAAAAGGAAAACTACGGCCGCACGAATACTGGCGAAGGCCGCAAAGTGCAGGTGGAGTATGTTTCCGCCAACCCTACAGGCCCGCTGCACATAGGCCACGGCCGAGGCGCAGCCGTAGGCGACTCGCTGGCCCGCATCTTGCGCTTCACCGGGCACGAGGTGGAGACTGAATACTACCTGAACGACGCCGGCCGGCAGATGCGCCTTCTGGGCCTGGCGGTATACGTGCGCGCCCAGCAGCAACAGGGGCAGGATGTGGAACTGCCCGAGGAGTGCTACAAGGGCGACTATATCAAGGACATCGCCGCGGACGTACTGGCCGCCTGGCCCGACCTGCTGCAACTGGGCGAAGAAGAAGCGGTGGCCCTGTGCCGCGGCGCCGCCGTGGCGGACATTCTGGCCGGCATCAAGACCGACCTCGAAGCCTTTGGCGTGGAGCACCAGGTCTGGTTCTCAGAAAAATCGCTGGTGGACTCCGGCGCTGTGGACAAGACCTTTGCCTACTTGCAAGAAAATGGCCTGGCTTACGAGAAGGACGGCGCTTACTGGTTCGCCGCCGAGAAGATGGGCGACGACAAGGACCGGGTGTTACGCAAATCCGACGGCTCGCTTACGTATTTCGCCTCTGACATAGCCTATCACGACGACAAGTACCGCCGCGGCTTTGACTTGGTAGTTGACATATGGGGCGCGGACCATCACGGCTATGTGCCGCGTATGACTGCGGCGGTGGAGGCCCTGGGTCTACAGCGGGACCAGTTCCACGTCATCCTGGTGCAGCTGGTGAACCTGCTGCGCGGAGGCAAACAGATCGCCATGTCCACCCGGGCCGGTCAGTTCGAAACCTTGGCTGACGTGGTCCAGGAAGTAGGCAAAGACGCCGCCCGGTTCATCTTTCTTTCCCGCAAGAGCGACTCCAAGCTCGACTTCGACCTGGAGCTGGTCAAACAGCGGACCATGGACAACCCGGTCTATTACGTACAGTACGCCCACGCCCGCATCCATTCTGTGCTGCGCACCGCCGCCGAGCGCGGCGTGCACGTAACCGCCGCGCCAACACCTGAGAACCTGACCGGCCTGGACACAGACGAGGACCTGGAGCTGCTGCGATTGCTGGAGCGTTTTCCAGACACTGCAGCGGCGGCCGCCGCCAATCTGAGCCCGCATCTGGTCAGCTTCTACCTGTTGGACTTGGCCGCGGCCCTGCATCGCTACTACACCAAGCATCACGTGCTTGCGTCAGAGGATCCGGCGCTGGTCCAGGCGCGGCTGTTGCTGCTCACCGCCGTAGCTCAAGTGATCAGCAGCGGACTCGGCCTGCTTGGCGTGAGCGCGCCAGAGCAGATGTAACGCCGCCCGGCCGGTCTTAATAACATGAACGTCCGCAGCAGCCTCTGAATACACGCCATCAGCCTCCGAAAAACATCTTGATTTTTTCTAGGTTTTTTGTATACTGGGAAATATCAGGATAATAGCGCATGAAAGTCTGGGTAGAAAAATCTGAGGCCAAAGGCCAGGGAAGACCTCGCAAAGAGGCGCATTTTCGCGTGTCCTTGCCTGCGGTGGGCGGGCTGGGCGGAGCTTTGGCGCTGGGCCTGGTGTGGGTGTTTATTCTGGGCGTGCTGGTTGGCCGCGGCTACAAGCCGGAAGACAGCGTGCCTGAACTTGCCCGCATCATGCCGGGCCAGGCCGCCAACGCTATGCCGAACGCTGGCCAATTGACCGAACAAGGCCTCATCAAACCAGAGGACCTGCAGTTTTACGACAAGCTGAAGGTTGCAGACGACAGCCGGACAGCCAAACAGGCTGCTGCGCCAGCTCATGCGCCTGAAAAGCAAAAAAGCAGCCCCAAACCGGCGCCTAAGCCGGAGCAAAGCGCCAACGCCAAAGAACCAGAGTCCAAAGCGCCGCCGCAGACTGCTGCCCGGCCCGGCGCCCCCACAGCCAAGCCAACAACCAAACCAACGGCCAAGCCGGCAGTGAATAAGGAAGAGCCGCAAAAAGCCGTCAAAGCCGAAGGGCGGCAATTCCGCTATATTTACCAAACGGCCTCCTTTCGCGAGTACGCCATGGCCCGCGCCTTTCAGGACAAGGTGGAGGACCTGGGCCTGGCCACAGACATGGAGGTGGTGGAGATCAAGGGCGTCACCTGGCGGAGGGTCAATGTTTTTTTCACCGGCGTCCCGGAAGAAACCCGGGAGTTGAAAGAAAAGCTCAAAACCGTGGGCGTTGATCGGGTTATCCTGCGGTCCAAAACGCCCCTATAGGCTCCACCGCCGGTCATTTATTCTCTCCTCGGCTCTTGCCGCATTTTTCTACTTTCCTCTTGCTTTTTTCCACGTGGCGGGGTAGTGAGTTAGTACAGTATTTACGACTACTGTGTTGCAAACAAGGAGGGGACCATGAATACAGGCAATACCAGTGGTATTTCCACCGGCATGGACGGGCAGACTTTTGGCGCAGCCGTTGTGTCCAAGACCCTGGACACCATGAACAATGTCTCTTTCTCCCCTGCTCCTACCGACGCATCTACTTTCGGGGCGGCGGTCGTTTCCAAAACCCTGGACTACATGAACTCTGGCTCGCTTGGAGGAAACGCGTCCTTCGGCGCTTCCAGCGGCATGGACTCTTCTTTCGATTTCCAAATGAGCGTCCTCAGCCCAGCCTACACCGGCAAGGGAACCATTCTGGACTCCATGGGATAGACAGCACAAACGTGATAGATTCGGCGGACCCCCATCCGATCCGTTTACAAAAGGCCGGCCTGCGCCGGCCTTTTGCATTGGCAAACACAATCCTCGATTCAGCACCTAATATACAAATAACTCGACATGTTAGAGCTTGTTAGAGCATGGCGCCATTGACAATGCGCTATCCTGAGCATACTCCTCCCTGACCTGTAGCCAGGTTGCCTGGCCTTAGCTGCCAGGCGGTGGATTATGGCCATCCCTGATCCACCATCAAAAAAACAAAAAAACTCGTTGTGTACGGAAAACCAAAC
>CAYTSA010000123.1:0-9007 GCA_964440345.1 uncultured Desulfovibrionaceae bacterium
AAAAAGCTTCTTCTTCAGCTCCGGCAACTTAGCCAGATTCTCTACGCCTTGCAGCGACACGCTAACCTTCCTGTTCAGTTTCCTGCGGCGCAGCGTTGCCGGCGCCTGCCAGGTCCTGGTTCTCCAAAGATTTCACCTGCCCGCCTGCCTTGGCTATCTTGTCGGCGGCTTCTGCGCTGAAGCGGTGGGCCTCAACATTCATGGCTGCGCTTACTTCGCCGCGGCCAAGAATCTTGACCAAGGCGCCCTTTCGGGCCAAGCCGCGAGCGTAGATGTCGTCCAGGGTGACGTCAGTCTGGCCGGCAAAGGCTTCTGCGAGCCGGTCCAGATTAATGGGGGCGTACGTCACCTTAAACTTGTAGTTCTTGAAGCCGCGCTTGGGCAGCCGCCGGGCCAGGGGCATTTGTCCGCCTTCAAAACCAGGCTTGACGCCGCCGCCGGAACGGGAGTTCTGGCCTTTGTTCCCTTTGCCCGAGGTGCAGCCCCAGCCAGAGCCCTGGCCGCGGCCAACGCGCTTGCGGTTCTTGCGTTCCTCAGGGAACGGGTAAAGCTCATGCAGTTTCATATCAGCACACCTCAACGAGATGAGAAATTGATTCAATCATGCCCCGCACGGAGTTATTGTCGGGCAGGGTTTTCTCTTGACGTATCTTGCGCAGGCCCAGGGCCTTCAGCGTCTTGCGCTGCGTAGGCGAGCAGCCGATGGCGCTGCGTTTCATTTTCACAATAATGGTGTCTGCCATGGCTATTTCCTCGGTGTTTCCAGCTGCTTGCCGCGCAGTTTGCCCACTTCCTCAGCCGAGCGCAAAGATCCCAGCCCAGCCATGGTGGCGTTAAGCACATTGTGCGGGTTGTTGGTGCCTATGGCCTTGGTCAGTATGTCGTGCACGCCGGCTGCTTCCATGATGGCGCGGACAGGACCGCCAGCAATGATGCCGGTTCCCTTGGAGGCGGGCTTGAGCATAACCCGGCCGGCGCCAAAATGGCCCAGCACTTCATAAGGCAAGGTGCCGTCCACCATGGGAATCTTGATCATGGACTTCTTGGCCCGGTCGCTGGCCTTGCGGATGGCGTCAGGCACTTCCTGGGCCTTGCCCAGACCGTAGCCCACAGAGCCTTCGCCGTCGCCAACGACCACCAAAGCGCTGAAGCTGAACCGCCGGCCGCCTTTGACAACTTTGGCCACGCGGTTGAGCGCGACAATCTTTTCTACAAATCCGAGTTCGTTTTGTTCCATGGTCGTTTCCTGACTAAAATTTCAGGCCGCCCTCGCGGGCGCCGTCAGCGAGCGCTTTGACCCGACCGTGATACAGATAGCCGTTACGGTCGAACACTGCCGTGGTAATATTTTGTTCCTGGGCCAGGCGAGCAATTTCTTTGCCCACTTCGGCGGCAGTTTCCTTGGACAGTTTCTTGGGATCGTCGGCCGTGGACAGGCCAAGGGACGAAACCGAGAACAGCGTGGCTCCGGCGATGTCGTCCACCGCCTGCGCGTAAATGTGCGCGTTCGACCGGAACACAACCAGCCGCGGACGTTCCGCAGTGCCGGAAATCTTCTTGCGGATACGCATTTTGCGCTTTTTGCGTGCTTGTTCCTTATTGAATTTCATGGCGTCACCTATTTACCAGACTTCCCAGCCTTGCGGCGGATGGTTTCATCTGCGTATTTAATGCCTTTCCCCTTGTAGGGTTCCGGCGGCCGGATGCGGCGGATGCGGGCGGCAACTTCGCCCACCAGTTGTTTGTCAGCGCCGGAAATGGTTAGCTTGCTGCCTTCAGCCTTAGCTTCCAAGCCTTTTGGCATCTGCATTTCCACTGGGTGAGAATACCCCACCGCCAGCTGCACTGTGTTGCCGGCCACAGAGACCTTGTACCCAACGCCGTTCACCTCAAGGACTTTGGAAAACCCTTGGGAAACGCCGACCACGGCGTTGTGCAGAAGGGTCCGGCGAAGACCGTACTGAGCCCGGGCCAAGCGGCTGTTGTCTGTTTTGGACAACACCACCTTGCCTTCTTGCATCTCGTAGTTGATCTTGTGATGCACCGGGGTGGTCAACACGCCTTTAGGGCCCTTAACCTCAATCTCGGTTTTGCCGATCTTCAGTTCCACACCGCTAGGGATGGGAATGGGAAGTTTACCGATTCTGGACATAGTGAGCCCCCTACCAGATTTCGAACAGCACTTCGCCGCCGACGCGGCGCTCGTGCGCAGTTTCACCGCTCATCACGCCGCTGGACGTGGACAAGACGCATACGCCAAGGCCGTTCTGCACCCGCGGAATGCTGTCCACGCCCACGTATATCCGGCGGCTGGGCTTGCTGATCTTCTTCATGCCGCTGATGACCGACTTGCCTTTGGCGTACTTCAACGAAACAACCAGCTGGTCGCCGGCAACGCTGTAATCTTCAATGTACCCTTCTTCCTTCAGGATGCCAGCGAGGGCTTCCCGCATTTTGGAATGAGGCAAAGACACGTCCTTGTGCAGGGCGTGCAGCGCGTTGCGAATGCGCGTCAGCATATCTGCTATGGAATCTGTGACAGCCATGCTCTTTCTCCTTACCAGCTCGACTTGCGCACCCCGGGCAATTCGCCGCTCAGCGCCATGTTACGAAAACAAATGCGGCAAATGCCGAAACGACGCATAAAAGCACGGGGCCGGCCGCAAATGGGGCAACGATTGTAGCCGCGGACCTTGAATTTAGGCTTGCGCCGGGCTTTAATTTCCAATGAGGTGCGAGACATAAATCGATCCTTTTGTTTGGCTACTTCTTGAAGGGCATGCCCATCAGATCAAGCAGCATCTTGCCTTCTTTGTCCGTCTCTGCAGAAGTGACCACGGTGATGTTCAGTCCTTTGGTCTGATCCACCCTGTCCACTTCAAGCTCCGGAAAAATGGAGTGGTCCTTGACGCCCATGGTGAAGTTCCCGCGACCGTCAAATCCACGGTCTGGAATGCCGCGAAAGTCACGGACGCGCGGCAGAGCGAAATTCACCAGCTTTTCATAAAACGCGTACATGCGGTCGCGGCGCAGGGTGACCCGGCAGCCAATGGGCATTCCTTCGCGCAGTTTGAACGCTGCAATGGACTTTTTAGCCCGGGTGATGACGGCTTTCTGCCCAGCAATTTTGGTCAGCTCATCCACAGCGCTTTCGATAAGCTTATGGTTTTGGCTGGCCTCTCCCATACCGATATTCAGAGAAATCTTTTCCAGACGCGGCACTTGCATGGGCGATTTGTAGCCGAATTCATTCTGCAGCGCTGGCGCCACTTTCTCTTTGTAAATTCCTTCCATCCTGGTCATGGCGAACTACTCCACAATCTCGTTGCACTTTTTGCAAAAGCGCACTTTTTTGCCGTCTTCAGTGTACCGGTAGCCGACGCGGGCCGGCTTGGCGCAGGCGTCGCAGACTACCATGACGTTAGATACGGCCACTGGCGCTTCTTTTTCAACTATTCCTCCAGGCTGGCCCTGGTACGGGTTGCCCTTGGAATGGCGCTTAACCATGTTCACTTTTTCGACCAGGACCCGGTCATTTTTCTTGTCCAGCTTCAGGACTTTGCCGATCTTGCCTTTGTCCTTGCCAGCGATGACCATCACCTTGTCGTTTTTATGGATGCGGGACTGCTTCATGACTACAGCACCTCAGGAGCCAGCGAGACTATTTTCATAAAATTCCGGGCGCGCAGTTCGCGAGCCACCGGTCCGAATATGCGGGTGCCAACCGGCTCCATCTGATTATTCAGCAGCACCGCAGAGTTGTTGTCGAACCGTATGTAGGAGCCGTCCGGACGACGGATTTCCTTTTTGGTGCGCACCACAACCGCCTTCATCACGTCGCCTTTTTTCACCTTGGAGTGCGGCATGGCGTCCTTGACGGAAACGACAATGATGTCGCCTATACTGGCGTACCGTCGGCCGGCCCCGCCCAGCACCTTGATGCAGGAGACCTTCTTGGCGCCGGAGTTGTCCGCCACGTCCAATTTGCTTTCGACCTGGATCATCGCTCTTTCACCTTAGACCGCTTTTTCGAGCACTTTAATCAGATGCCACCGCTTGCGGCGGGACAGTGGCCGGTGCTCGATAATCTGTACCTTGTCGCCGACGCCGCATTCATTGTTCGGGTCGTGAGCCATATATTTGTTGCGGCGGCGGATGTATTTCTTGACCAGGGGATGCTTGACCAGGGTGTCGACGCGGACCACGATGGTCTTGTCGCCCTTGTCGCTGACTACCTGGCCAGTCAACGTCCGCTTGTTGCTTTTGGTTTCTGTTACGGACATGACTTATGCTCCCTTCTGCTTTTCTTTGAGCACAGTAAGAATGCGGGCAATGTCGCGCCGCGTTTTGGGCAACCCTGCTGTATTCTCCAGCTGGGCGGTAGCGTGCTGAAAGCGGGAGTCGAACAGGCTCTTACGGGCGCTGACCAGCTTCTCGTTCAGCTCGCCTACAGACAGTTTTCTCAATTCATTAGCCTGCATGACTGCCACCCTCCTTGACCACGATGACTGTCTTCACCGGCAGCTTGCGGGCTGCGCGGATCAAAGCCTCTTTGGCCAGCTCCAGGCTGACTCCTTTGATCTCATAGAGCACGCGTCCAGGCTTCACCGGAGCGTACCAGCCAGCCGGAGCGCCTTTACCTTTACCTTGGCGGACTTCAGCAGGCTTTTCCGTGTACGGCTGATCCGGGAACACCCGAATCCAGACCTTGCCGCCGCGCTTGATGTGGCGCATCATGGCCACACGGGCGGCTTCGATCTGCTGACTGGTCAGCTTGCCGTGCTCCAAAGTCTTCAAGCCGATGTCCCCAAACGATATGCTGTTTCCGCGCAGGGCCTTGCCGCGAAGGCGGCCTTTCTGCCGCTTGCGGAATTTTACTCTTTTCGGGCTCAGCATTACTGTTCCACCTCTTGATCAAGAATTTCGCCCTTAAATATCCACACGCGAACGCCGATGACGCCGTATGTGGTGTTTGCCCGGGCAACGCCATAATCAATGTCGGCGCGCAGCGTGTGCAGCGGCACGCGGCCGTCGCGGTACCATTCAGACCGGGCGATTTCCGCCCCAGCCAGCCGGCCGCCGCAAGCCACCTTGATGCCTTCT
Source organism: uncultured Desulfovibrionaceae bacterium (assembly GCA_964440345.1). GTDB lineage: Bacteria > Desulfobacterota > Desulfovibrionia > Desulfovibrionales > Desulfovibrionaceae > CAYTSA01. The sequence continues at coordinate 5,104 of CAYTSA010000123.1, forward strand.
GCGCCAAACTTGCGGGCCAGGCCAACAGTGCGCTTCATGGCCCGGCGAAAAGCCACCCGGCGCTCCAGCTGCAGCGCAATGTTTTCAGCCACCAGCTGCGCGTCTGTTTCAGGACGGCGGATTTCGCTCACTTCCAAGCTGAATTCGCGGCCGAACTTGCGTCTTAAATCGTTACGCAGCTTTTCGATTTCCACGCCTTTGCGACCAATAACAATGCCGGGCCGGGCAGTGTGGACGATGAGCCGCACCTTACCGCCAGCGCGTTCGATCTCAATTTTTGAGATTCCAGCGTGATACAAGGTTTTCTTCACAAAATTTCGCACCCGGTAGTCTTCATAGACGTAGGCCGGGTAGTCCTTCTTGCTGAACCAACGGGACAACCAATTCTTGTTGTACCCAAGTCTGAACCCATAGGGATGGACTTTCTGACCCAAAACCGCCTCCTAGCTCTCTTCCACGACCACGGTGATGTGGCTGGTGCGTTTGTTAATACGGGTCACGCGGCCCATTGCCCGGGGCATGAACCGTTTCCAGGTCGGACCCTCGTTGACGATGACCTGCTTGACAACCAGGGAGTCCACGTCCACGCCAGGCAGCTGTTCAGCGTTGGAAACAGCCGAGTGCAGCACTTTGCCGATGATCTCGGCAGCCCGCTTGGGCGTGAACCGCAGCGAGTTAATCGCGTCTTCCACTGGCAAGCCCTTGATGTTACGGGCCACAAGCCGCGCTTTGCGCGCAGATACGCGCATGAATTTTGCCGTCGCTTTCATTTCCATGTCGATTCACCTGCCGTGTTACGGCTTATCTGCCCTTACTCTTCTTGTCGGAGGCGTGGCCGTGATACGTCCGCGAAGGGGAAAATTCACCCAGCTTATGGCCAACCATGTTCTCGGTCACAAAGACCGGGATGAATTTCTTGCCGTTATGTACTGCGAAGGTCATCCCCACCATTTCCGGGATGATTGTTGAGCGCCGGGACCAGGTTTTGATCACCCGGCGGTCGTTGTTCGCAGTGGCCTTGTCCATCTTTTTGACCAGATGGTCGTCAACATAAGGACCTTTTTTCAGTGACCTGGGCATGCTGCCTCCTACTTAACGTTCCGCCGCTTGACGATCAGCCGGCTGGACGGTTTCTTCTTGTCGCGGGTTTTGTAGCCCTTGGTCGGCTTGCCCCATGGCGTGGACGGATGGCGTCCGCCGGAGCTTCTGCCTTCGCCGCCGCCCAAGGGGTGATCGACCGGATTCATGGCAACGCCGCGAACCTCAGGACGCTTGCCAAGCCAGCGGTTGCGGCCAGCCTTGCCCAGAGTAATATTTTCGTGCTCCACGTTGCCAACCTGGCCTATGGTGGCGCCGCAGGTAGCCAGTATCTTGCGGACCTCGCCGGACGGCATGCGCAGCAGCGCGTATTTCCCTTCCTTGGCCACAAGTTGGGCGTAAGTTCCAGCGGCGCGGCAGAACTGGCCGCCCCGTCCAGGGCGAAGCTCCACATTGTGCACCACAGCGCCTACAGGAATACGCATCAACTGCAGGGCGTTGCCGGGCTTGATGTCTGATCCTTCGCCAGCCTGGACCACGTCGCCCTTTTTTACGCCCACCGGCGCCAGAATGTAGCGCTTTTCGCCGTCGGCGTAGTGCAGCAAGGCGATGCGGGCGCTGCGGTTCGGGTCGTACTCAATGGCCGCCACTTTGGCGGGTACGTTTTGCTTGTCCCGCTTGAAGTCGATGATCCGGTACCGGCGTTTGTGTCCGCCGCCACGGCGGCGTGCAGTCACGCGACCGTTGTTGTTGCGGCCGGCATTCTTGCTCAAACCTTCAGTAAGGGACCGCTCCGGCGCCTTCTTGTCTATCTCTTCAAAGGTGGAGACAGTCTGAAAACGGCGCCCTGGCGACGTAGGTTTCATTTTACGCACAGCCATGGCTTACACTCCTTCAAAAAGCTCTATTTTTTCACCGGGGGCCAAGGTCACATACGCTTTCTTGTGACCGGCGATCCTGCCAGTGGCGCGACCCATACGGCGGCGCGCCTGCGGCCGGCGCTTGACCACGTTCACAGCGTCCACCTTGACCTTGAAGGCTTCTTCCACAGCCTTTTTGATCTCGATCTTGTTGGCGTCCTTGTGCACGTAAAACACAACCTGATTGCCCATTTCCTTGGCAAAGGTCGCCTTCTCCGAAATCAAAGGCTTAATCAATATCTGCGTATAATCCATGGTCTTCTACCCTGTCGTCTTGTATGCTTGCCGCCGGAAACTATTTCAGCCGGTCTTCTACGCCTTTGGCCGCCGACTCAAGCATCACCAGCTGCGGGTGACGCAGCACTTCGTAAACATTTAGTTTATCTTGCGTCATCACAGTTATACCGGGAATGTTCCGAGCCGAAAGAGAGAGATTGTTATCTTCTTTTTCCAGAACAATCAAGGCTTTTTTTAACCCTAATTTTTCAGCTATGGCGACAAAGTTTTTGGTTTTGATTTCAGGCACGTCTATGCTGCGGACCACCATCAAAGCAGAATCAGCCACGCGGGAAGACAAGGCCATTCTCATGGCCAGCTTGCGGACCTTTTTGTTCACCTTGAATGAGTAGTCGCGGGGCTGCGGACCAAAAATGGTCGCTCCGCCCCGCCACAAGGGCGAACGGCTGGTGCCGGCGCGGGCGCGGCCTGTGCCTTTTTGACGCCACGGCTTGGCGCCGCCGCCGGTGATCCGGGACCGGTTGCGGGTGGCGTGGCAGCCAGAGCGTTCTGCAGCGCGCTTCTGGCGGACAACCAGGTTCAGAATCTCCGGCCTTACCGCTACTTCAAAGACTTCCGGGGACAGTTCCAGTTCGCCCACTTCCGTCTTGTTTTGATCGTATACTTTAACAACGGCCATGGCTTGCGCTCCTAGCTCTTCTTGCGAACCGTCACCAGGCCGTTCTTAGGCCCGGGCACGGCGCCGCGGATGAGGATGACATTGTCTTCCGGCCGCACGTCAAAAACCACAAGGTTGGTGGCGGTGACGTTCTTGTTGCCCATCTGGCCGGCCATTTTTTTGCCTTTCGTGACCCGGCCGGGAAAGGTAGCGTTGCCTACAGAGCCTCCAGAACGGTGCACTTTCTCGTGACCGTGGGAGGCGGGCATGCCGCCGAAGTTCCAGCGCTTCATCACGCCCTGAAAGCCCTTGCCTATGGACTTGCCGGAAACAAACACCTGGTCGCCCGGGGCGAAGATTTCACAGGTGATCTCAGAGCCCACTTCGTAGTCGGCCACAGTGTCCACCCGGAACTCGCGCAGATGCCTGAAAAAACCTTTGCCGGCTTTGGCCAGATGATTGCGCTCCGGCCGGGTCAGTTTCTTTTCCTTTACTTCGCCGAAGCCCAGCTGCAGAGCATTGTAACCGTCCGTATCCTCGTTGCGAATTTGGATGACGGGGCAGGGGCCTGCCTCGATGACGGTCAGCGGAATGGCTTTGCCGCCGGGACCGAACACCCGGGTCATGCCGAGCTTGCGACCTAAGATACCTAACGCCATGGCGAATTACCTCTACAGTTTGATTTCCACGTCCACGCCGGCAGGCAGAGAAAGCTTGCCCAGTGCGTCCACGGTTTGTTGCGTGGGCTCCATGATGTCCAGAAGCCGTTTGTGAATGCGCTGCTCGAACTGCTCCCGGGACTTTTTGTCCACGTGCACGCTGCGGTTGACGGTAAACTTGTGGATGTTGGTGGGCAGCGGCACCGGGCCGGCCACGCCGGCTCCAGTGTTGCGGGCCGTGTCCACAATTTCGGCCACCGCCTTGTCAAGAATGCGGTAGTCGTACGCTTTCAGTTTGATCCTGATGCGATCACTGCTGACGGTTGTAGTCGTCATGATTTACTCCATAATTTCGGAAACAACGCCTGCGCCAACAGTACGGCCGCCTTCGC
>CAYTSA010000124.1:0-8896 GCA_964440345.1 uncultured Desulfovibrionaceae bacterium
CGGGCCTGTAGAGGACTTTCACCTCCAAGTTGGTGCGCCCTGCCGGGCGCACCAACAAAAAAGCGCCCCCTACATGCCGGGAGCGCCTCATAATCGTGCTATTGGGGGGGGCGGCGTATTACGCCGGCAGCTTGCAGGCGTCACCCATGGCGTTGCCGCAAGCGGGGCAGAAAGCACAATCTTCCATGGGCACAGGTTCCTTACAGCTGGGGCATGTGTAAGGCGCTGGGCCCAGTTCCACCAACAACTCGCCTTCCACCACCGAGACCATTTTATTGTCTTCTTTAAAATTAGCTGTTTTCATTACCCGCAGCACCATGCCGTCCATGGGCGCCAATACGGCCTTTTCCTGCTTCATGATGGAGATATTGAACAGTTCCTCGCCCTTTTTCACCATTTCGCCCGGGCTGGCGTACATCACCCACAAGTCGCCCTTGGAAGGCGAAGCCACGTGGGCCGGGTTATTCGGGTCAGCCAACTGCACGCCGCCAGCTTCAGCTTCGACAGGGTCCTTCACCTTCACGTCCCATGTCAAGTATTCTGAATCCAGGGTGTAGCTGACAACGCGCATCCCACGTTCATCAGGCGGGCTGACGTGCAGAATGGACATCTTGTGCGGTTTGCCTTCTTGGTCCACAAAGGCCATGGCTTGTCCTTCGGTCATGCCTTCGAACCACACGTCCAGGGGCAAGTTGTTAGGATCACCATATTTCTCGCGAAACTCAATAGTTTTAATAGCGTCGCCGGGGTGGTTGAGATACATCACGAACTCTTCCTCATTAGGTGCGCGGCCCAGCAGATCAGAAAGGCGCAGAATTTCCGAAGCCAGATCAATATCCTCAAGCGAATCCAAGGGCGAGGCCTCTGTACGGTTGTCCAGGGCCACCTTGAAATCCCGGCCAAACGCGGACTCGTAGACCCAGTCTGGCGGAAAGCCCAGAGGCAAGCGACCGTAGCGGCCCAGCAGCAGGTTTCGAAACGCGTCGTTGCTGTCCTGATAGATGGTCAGCCGGGCCTTCTTGATATTGTTCGGAATTTCCTCTTCCGGCGTGTTGGCCACCATGTCCAACACTTCCAGCAGCTCCTGCACCTCCAGCTCGCCCCCGCGCTTGTAGGCGGACGTTACCGCCAGAAACGCCGTGTTCCAGGTAATCTGCGAGCCTGGGGTCACATCGTGGTAGCGAACGATCTTGCGCGTGCCCGCCAGAAATTTGAGCATGTACGGCAGCAGGTGGATGTAGCCTTGCTTCATAGCGCCTTCTTGGGATGAAGACGTGGCGCCGCCAGGCATGCCGTGATGCACCACGTCGTAATCCACGCCTTGAAAAAAGGGCGCGGTGTAGCGATCATAATACGGCATGATCTGCTTGAGCACAAAGTGGCAATGGCGAATCATATCCTTGTTCAGCGGGGTCTGCAGGCCCAGCTCGTCTTCCAGATAGGCAGAGGTGGAAAGCACGTCGCCTTGGCCGTACCAACGCACAGAAGATCCTATAGCCGTATCCACTATGTGCGCTCCGGCTTCGGCCGCCGCGCCCACAGACGGCACGAACAGCCCGTCCGTGTAATGGCGATGGTAGTGCAGCACCAGTTCAGGATACTCCTTGCGCAGGGCGGAGACCAACTCCCGCATGAACCGCGGCGGACAGACCCCAGCCATGTCTTTTAATCCCAAGATGATGACCTTCTGGACCTCTTTCTGGGACATGCCCGAGGCCTTGGCGCACACGTTTATGATCTCCCGGGTCACGTCCAGGTAGTGCGGCGTGTCAAAGCCTTGCGCCCAGGACATGGAGATAGCCGGCTCGAAAAGAATGTTATCGTCAGCCAAGGCCACCTCGGCAAAGGGCAACATGTTCTCGATGTGGTTCAGAAAATCAAAGCAGCGGATGACCTGGTAGTGCTCGCAGATCATCTCGCCAGTGACGCGCATCAGATTCTTGGGCTGCGGCTTGTAGCCCAGAACGTTGGTGGACCGGATGAGAATCTGCTTGCGGGTCTTGGGCGCAAAGCGGTTCCAGTCTGCCGCTTCTGTAAAGGGATAGGTCATGTTGGCCATCATGGCCACGTGAAAATGTGCGCCGCCGCCGTTTTCCAGAGAGAAAAAACCAGAGTTGTCCAGGTACGGCCCCATCAACCTGTCCTCGGCCAGCCGAAACCGGTTGCCGGAGTTTGACTGGGTGATGTCCCTAGCCGTGGTGTCGCAAAAATGGACCATGTTCTCCTTGGCTCTACTCTCACGAATATATTCAAGCACTTGAGTCCTGTCGCCATCAGGATATGGCGAAACGTGGGAGTCCATGTCCGCATCAGGCAGCACCGGGTCTACAGCCCCCAGCCGCGGCGTAGTTTCGGAGCGGTAGACGTCCAACTGCACGTAGGGGTTGTAGCCGTGGGCGGTGATTTCCACAGCCAGCCGCGAAAGCCGCACAGCCTGCGTCTCCACGTCCTTGTACTGAAAAAGAGCCCGATAGCGGTCCAGCGACTTGGTGTCGAACTTAGCGGCCCGAAAATCCGGGTCAGCCAGTATACGCCGGAAAAAGGGAATGGTGGTCTTTACACCGCCCACAATGTATTCGCTCAAAGCGCGGTCTATGGTCGAAAGCACCTTGGGCCAGCTGCGGCCATAGGCAATGAGCAACGCGGCGGCGGAGTCGTATTCCGCTGGAAAATCGTAGCCTGCAGACAGGTTGGAGTCCAGCCGCACGCCCTGCCCGCCCGGGGAAACGTAGCGGGTGATAAGCCCAGCGTTGGGCTCGAAATTCTTGCGCGGGTCCTCGCAATTGATGCGCACCTGAATGGCGTTGTGCACAGGAAACGTGTTCTCTTCTGTAAACCGCAATCGGGAGCCGAAGGCCACAGCCACCTGCTCCTCCACCAGGTCCACGCCGTAGCGGCATTCGGTGATGCCGTGTTCGACCTGCAGCCGGGTGTTGGCCTCTATGAGGTATGGCTTCCCCTCCCCGTCCACCAAAAACTCCACAGTGCAGAGCGAGTAGTAGCCCACTGCCTTGACCAGCTTGATGGAGTATTCCTTGAGCTTCTGGCGCAGCTCCGGGGTGATCTTCTCCCAGGGCGAGGGCGTAATCTCTATCAGCTTTTGATGGTTTCGCTGCACAGTGCAGTCGCGCTCGTCAAAGGCGAACACGTTGCCGTGCATGTCCGCCACCACCTGTATTTCAATATGACGCACAGAGGTGAGCAGCTTTTCCACGAACAAACGCGGATTGCCGAAGGACGCTTGGGCCATGCTGGAAGCTCGGTTAAAAGCGCTCTCCAGCTTGGTTTCGTCATAAATTTCATAAATACCCCGGCCGCCTCCGCCTCCCTCAGCCTTGAGCATGACCGGATAGCCCATCTCCCTGGCCACTTTTCGGGCTTCTTTCACGTCCACTGCGCCTTCAGAGCCAGGAACCACGGGCACGCCCTCTTTTAGCGCCAGCTGCCGCAGTTCCACCTTGTTGCCCATCAGCCGCATGGACTCCGAATTGGAGCCTATAAAGGTAATACCGGCAGCGTCGCACTTGGCGGGAAAATGGTCATTCTCCGAAGCAAAGCCCCAGCCGGGATGGATGCCTATGACGCCCATCATCTTGGCCTTGCGAATGATCCTATCAATATCCAGATAGGCGCGCGAATCCTTGCCCAGAAGCATCAGTTCCGAAGCGCCGGCCGTGGCCGGCGACGTCATGTCCACGTCTGTGGCGGTCATCAACGCTTTGGCGCTCAACTGTTCACGCAGCGTACGGGCTATGCGGCGGGCGGGAATGCCCCGGTTGGCCACGAGGATGGGCTTATTCCGGACAATTTCCAGAACCTCGTCAAATGTTCTTTTAGGAAGCATAACGCACCTCTATACTGTAAGATTATGGGGAAAAAGGCGTCGCCCCGCCTCCCCAGGGCGGATTGGGCTAGGATTACGCGTCATCAAGAGCAACAGAACCACTGTCCAAACGCATAATTCGAACTCCCTGGCGCAGTAACAGACTACCGTTAACATCAATCCCTACTATGACTGACTCTTGTTTGTCAAAGTCTCTGCTGTTTGTGACGTTTGTATCACGTACTGTAACCCTCTGGTTGCGCCAGGCGAGGCAGGCGGACACACGCTCCATGGTCCGCTTGGGCCCCTCCTGTGCAGCCCGGCCGCACAGCGCCGCCAATCGTCCGTGTAACTGCATCCATGTCTGGAGAGGACGGCCCGGCCCGGAGCCGGCGGAAAACAGCGTTCCCGGTTGCACGGCCGCGCCCTCGCGCAACGCAGCCGCCCGGGGCGCCGATTCCAGATTCAGCCCAATGCCAGCCAGAAGCGCCTCGCCCCGCTCTTCCAGCAACACCCCGCCGACCTTGCGGCCGTCACGCAACAGATCGTTGGGCCATTTCAGAGACAGACTTTTCACTTCAAACATTTTTTCTATAGATTCCAGCAAACAAAGCCCCACAACCAAGGATAAGGACTGCGGCGCAAAGCCTGCGGACTCCAGAGCGCCGCTGGGCCAATGCAACGCGGCGTACAGATTGCCAGGCGGAGAACTCCACTCCCGGCGCAGCTGGCCCCGTCCTGCCCACTGAGAGAAGGCCAGCACTGCCGACCATATCGGGAATACGCCGCGCCTGTGCAGCTCCCAGGCTACATCCAGAGCAGATGAGCACGGACCGCAAATCCGCACGCCAGGACCGCCTTCAGACCGGGCCGGCCCGCCTGCGGCGTTTTCCGCCAGGTCCGCAGCCCAGCCAGAATGGCCGGGATTTTTGCAATCCAGGGACTGGGCAACGCCGCCCAACTCTTCGCCCACACACTGCACATGGGGTGTTTGCACTTTACTGAACATTTGGTATCTCCGCTGGATGGAAATATATCTCGTTGGCGGCGCCGTCCGCGACCTGCTGCTGGGCCGGCAAACGGACGAGCGCGACTACCTCTTTTTCGGCGACCCGGACGCATTTATCCAAGCCCGGCCCAGCGCCTTTTGGGCTGGCAAGGACTTTCCCGTCGTCATGTACCAGGGCCGGGAGTTCGCCCCGCCCAGAGGCCCGGACCTGCAAGCCGACCTGGCAGGCCGGGACCTGACCATAAACGCCATGGCCCTGGGGCCAGACGGGCGCTTGCACAGCCATCCCCAAGCGCTTACCGACCTGCACGCCAGAGTGCTGCGGCCCGCAGGCGAGCGGGCCATGGCCGTGGATCCGGTCCGGGTGTTCCGCGCCGCCAGGCTGGCTGCAGAGCTGCCGGACTTCACGCCACACCCGGACCTGTACGCAGCCATGCGCCAAGTAGCCGCCGCCGGCATGCTGCGCGACGCAGCAGCCGAACGCGTGGGCAAGGAGCTGCTCCGGGCCCTGGCCGCGTCCAAGCCCAGCCGTTTTTTGGGCGTGCTCTACCACGGCCGCTGCTTGTGGCCATGGTTCCCGGAACTGGACAAGGCCCACAGCATCCCGGCCGGCCCCGAACAATACCATTCCGGCTCCGTTCTGTCCCACACCATGCAGGTCATGGACGCTGCCGCCGGCGATCCACTCACCGTCTATCTGGCCTTGTGCCACGATCTGGGCAAGACTTCCACGACCCCAGACCTGCTGCCACACCACTACGGCCACGAAAACCGCGGGGTGGAGCTGGCCCGGCAACTGGCCGTGCGGCTGCGGCTCTCCACCAGTCTGCGCCGCAAAGGCCAGGCCGCAGCAGAGCTGCACATGCTGGCCGGCATGTACCCTGAACTGCGGCCAGGGACCCGCGTGGACCTGCTGGAAAAAGCGCACCGGCTCTCCATGGTGGACCAGCTATTCGCCCTGGCCGAAGCCGACAGCGGGGAAGACCACCTCCAGGCGGCCAAAGAAGACTTGACCCTCATGCTCAAGGTCCGGCTGCCCAAAAAAGACCGCAACAAAGGCCCAGAATCCGGCGAGAAACTGCGCCTGCTGCGCTGCCAGGCCTTGGGCAAAAAGCGGTTGTAAGTGAATTGCCGACTATCCCCTACAAGATATAGCGGGTAAAACTGGGGCGAGCGTAGCGGGCGGTCGTGAAGCCGCAACCACGTTCGCTGTGCAACGATACAGGAAAAACTCCAAGACGGCCTTTTACAAGGCTCACACAGTTATACATAAGCCAAAACTCCCCCCCGCGTTACGCCACATGCCCAGTTTGCAGCAGCTCCTGCGCCAAGTCCCGCAAGCCTATGCCCTCCACGTTGTGCGCCAGAGGGTAGCGGTCCTCCCCGGCGTGGACCACAAAGGCCCGGTCCGGCTGTAAGTCCTCCCGGGCGTGGTAAAAACCGCGGCTGGTCCTGGCGTTCACGCCCCGCTTCACCTCTATGGCCCATACGCTTTTGTCCGCGTGTTCGATGACCATGTCCATCTCCGCCCCGGCCGCAGTGCGGTAAAAAAACGCCTGCGACCGCCATGGCAGCACAGCCAGCAGGTTTTCCAGCACAAACCCTTCCCAACTGCGCCCGGCCACGGGGTGGCCGGCCAGCTGCTCGTGGGTCTGCAGACCTAACAGCGCATGCACCAGGCCGCAGTCCCGCACGTACACCTTGGGCGACTTTACCAGACGTTTGGATACGTTGGCGTGGTAGGGCTGCAGCCGGCGCACCAGCAGCAGGTCCGCCAACAAGTCGATGTACCGGTTCACGCTCTGGGTGGAGACAGCAAGAGCCCGGGCCAGCTCCGAGCTGTTGAGCAGCCCGCCCTGTTGGTGCGCGAGCATGGTCCACAATCGCTCCAGCGTCTGCGCCGGTATACGCGGACCAAAAAGAGGAACGTCCTGCTCCAGATATGTGCGGATGAAATCCTTGCGCAACTGAAAACTGTCTCTGTCGCTGACCGCAAGATAACTTTCCGGAAAGCCCCCGCGCAGCCACAGCCTTTCCCGGCTCCGCAGGTCCGGCTCCACCTCCAGCACCGTGAGCGGCGGCAACTCCGTATACGCTACCCGGCCGGCCAGACTCTCGCCAGTCTGTTGCAGCAAATCCAGCGAGGCAGAACCCAGAATGAGAAAGCGGCCCTTGCCTTTGCCCTTGCGCCGGCCTTTGTCGATAATCCCGCGCAAAACAGGCATAAGCTCGGGCATGCGGTGGATTTCATCCAGAATGACCAGCCGGTCTTCCTCATTCTCAAAAAACAGAACCGGCGCCTGCAGCCTTGCCTGGTCGTCAGGATTCTCCAGGTCCAGGTACAAGCCGTTGCGCTTCTCGCCCACATCCAGGGCCAGGGTGGTTTTCCCCACTTGCCTAGGACCGATGATGGCCACAGCAGCCTGGATGCGCAGCCCGTTCTCTATGTCGGCTTCCGCCATGCGCTCAAACATCCTTGCATTTTATCCACGTGATAGAAAATTTGCAAGGATAAACCATTCAAAAAACAAATTAACCTTGCAAATTTTCCACGCAATGGAAAATTTACAAGGTTAAATGAACTTCAAAGCCGCTTCTACTGCTTCAGCATGTACCGTATAGTGTAACCGAACGACGGATAGCTCCAGACCATATTTTGCAGCTGCGTCAGGCTCAGGCCGTTGCGGATGGCCATGGCGAAGAGGTTGATCACCTCTTCGGCGTCCTCCATCAGCAGATGCGCGCCCAGAATGCGGTCGTTCTCCGGGTCTGTGAGCACCTTGTACTGTGCGCCGGCGACGCCTATTCGAGCGTGTTCCCCCCAGCCGTCGGCCCGGCCGGCGTACTTGGCGTAGCCCGGGCAGCTGCGCGCGGCGTCGCGCTCTTGCAACCCCACCGAGGCCAAAGGCGGCGACACAAAGCAGACCGACGGAGTCCCGGCCAGGTCCACGGCCTGGTTCTTGCCGGAAATGATGGTCCGGGCCACAGCCTCGGCCTGCAACACGGCCACGGGCGTCAGCTCCGGGCCGGACGCGGCCGCGTCACCCGCGGCAAAAACAGCGGGATTGCCCCGGGCCCGCATGTATTCGTCCACCTCCACCCCAGCGCCAGACCAGCTGACGCCGGCCTTGTCCATATCCAGAGCCTCCAGGGCCGGAACCCGGCCCGTGGCGTTGACAACAACGTCGCCAACCAGCGTGGGCCGCGAATCTTTGCCCGTAAACACCGTGCACAGCGAGCCGGCTTTTTCGATGCGTTCCAGCGGCGCGTCCATAATCACCTCCACGCCCATACGTCGGGCGTTGTCGCAGGCTTGGCGGGCCAAGTCCGGATCGAACTGTTTCAGCGGCCGGTCGTTGCGATGGACAATGGCCGCTTGCGTCCCGGCCCGAGCCATTACCAGCGCAGACTCAAAGGAAATGAACCCCCCGCCCAGAAACAGCGCCCGCATGGGCAGCTTTTCCAAATCCAGAAAATCGTCGCTGGTGGCTGTGTACTCCGCTCCGGGTATCTGCAGCCGCCGCGGCGCCGCGCCCACGGCAATGACGATATGGCCGGCTTCGTAAGGCTCGCCCAGCACCTCAAAGCTCTGCGGCCCGGTGAATCGCGCCGCGCCGTGCAGCACGTCCACGCCCAGGTCCGCGTAGAAATCGGCAATCAAGTCCGGGATGGGCTCCACAAAGGAGTGCTTGAACTCCATCAGCTCCTCCCAGTCCACAGACACTCTGCCGCGCAGCCCGGCGTCGCGCATGCCCCGCACCCGGGTCTGGGCCTCCATGGCGTCAACCATCACCTTCTTGGGCTCGCAGCCGCGCAAAGGGCAAGTCCCGCCCAGGTCCCGCGCCTCTGCAACAGCCACGCTCAGCCCGGCCCGGCGGCATGTTTTGGCGACCACCCCGCCGGCCGGTCCAGCGCCAAACACCGCCACATCATATCGTTTTGCCATGTACAGGACTCCTTGTCGTTTGCGTAGGAATTGCTGAATGTTGTTCCACTATTACTTTGTTGCTCAGACAGGAGTTTCGTAGCAAAGTCTACATTTTCACACAAATAGTATGCAAAAA
>CAYTSA010000125.1:0-8856 GCA_964440345.1 uncultured Desulfovibrionaceae bacterium
TTTGTCCACAATATAATTCCTAGTTATCAAACCCACTATCAAAAGCCGAATTGTCTCCGCCAAGGGCAGGCGTCGCAAGGAGAGGCAAATATATACGCAAGTCATTGCAAGACCCGCCTGATTTTTCCTTGAGGCTGAAGACTGGCCATCCTGCGAGTGAAATTGCCCCGTAACACCGGCCCCTTCCTCCAACTCCTTGCGTCAAAACACCCTAGCCGGGCTTTCCGTTTTCATGATAACATTGTGAAAACGAACGCCAAGGAAGACGTCAGTGAACTGGATATGCATTGTGACCATTAGCCTCTGTCTGCTGCTTTGCGCCAGTTGCTCCTGGCTGCAAACCACCCAGGACGACGGCCGCGTACCGGCTGCGGCCGGGGAATCCAACGCCACAGACACAGCCGGCGCGGCGGGTCCGGCCCTGGAGTACGTCCCGGTGCTGGAAGGACCGATAGCGCACGCAGGCGAAAAGCTGCAGGCGCTGGTCAAGGACGCCGCAAAACTCTTTACTCTGCGGGACAAACCGCCGCCAACATTGAACATGTTGCGCAGGCGGGGCCAGGACGATCTGGACCGGGTCCACAAGGTACTGCAAGGCGAAGGATATTTTGAGCCGGAAACACGCATCCGCGTTGACGGCGGCCAGCTGGCCCAGGCCGTCCTTTTTGTTGACCCAGGACCAGCGTACACTGTGCGGGAAGTATCCATTGACTGGGACGGCGAAGCGCCCGATAACCCGCCCCAGCCAGCAGACCTGCAGCTGCAGCCTGGCAAACCCTTTGCCGCGGTAAAAGCCGTTGATTCGCAGCAGACCATCTTGCAGTTGCTCAGCGAGCGGGAGCATCCCTTTGCCAGGGTCTCGCCGGCCAGGGCGGAACTGGACCGCCACAACCACGCCGTTGACGTTTCCTTCTCTGTGACACCAGGACCGGCTGTAACCTTTGGCCCGGTTTCCATGCAGGGACTGGAGCGCACTGACCCCGAATACGTGGCCAAGCTGCTGCCCTGGCAAGAGGGAGACCCCTATGACGCCGCCCTGCTGGAAACCGCGCGGCAACAGCTGTTCGCCACGGACATTTTCAGCGCCGTGTTCATGGACCCGGCCGATGCGCCGGAAGACGGCCAGGTCCCCATTGTCCTGGACCTGAGCGAGCGGCCGTCGCGCACGGTGCGGCTGGGGCTGCGCTACGATACGGACCTGGGCCCGGGCGTGCAGGCCCAGTGGGAGCACCGCAACCTGTTTGGGGCTGGCGAACTACTCAAGGCGCGAACCAAGGTTACCCCCAAGCTGCAGGAGTTGGGCGCCAGTTTTCGCAAGCCCTTTTTCTACCGCAAGGACCAGTCTTTTCTGGCCCAGATAAAAACGGAGCGAACAGAAACTGACGCCTTTTCTGGGGTTTCCGGCTCCACTGTAGCCAAGTTGGAGCGACAATTGACGCCCCAACTGGCCGTGGCCCTGGGCCTGGGCTACCGGCTTGCGGTCATCCGGGAGACGGACGACAACGATAAAAGCGGACACAGCCTGTTCTTTGTTCCGGCCACGCTGCGCTGGGACACCACGAACAACGGGGTGAACCCGACCGCCGGCGGCCGGCTGAACGGCTTCGCCGCCCCGTTCCAGGAAGTGGGCACGGGCGGCGATAGATTTGTAAAGCTGCGAGGGGCGTATTCCCACTACTTTCCGCTGACGGACAACGGAACCATGGTGCTGGCGCTACGCGGCGCAGCCGGCTCCATACTCACTGACGACAGCGAATCCGTGCCCGCGGATGAGCTGTACTACGCCGGGGGAGGCGGCTCCGTGCGCGGCCGGCCCTATCAGAAAGCTGGCCCGCTCAAAAACGGCGACCCGGTGGGCGGGCTCTCGTTTCTGGAGACGAGCACCGAACTTCGCGTTCAGTTCAGCAAGACCATCGGCGCCGTGGCCTTTGTGGACGCCGGCAGGGCCTACGAGAACTGGAACATGGATTTTTCCCGCCGGCTGTTCATTGGCTGGGGCTTTGGCGCCCGCTATTTCACCGATTTCGGCCCCATCCGCGTGGACGTGGCCTTTCCCTGGGAAAAGCGGCCCGGGGTGGACAACAATTTTGAAATCTACATGAGCCTGGGGCAAGCGTTTTGACAGACAGAGGCGCCAGTCCGCGGGCTCCGCGCCGGCTGTGGAAACGCTTTCTGCTTTGGACGCTGGGGATGGCCTGCGCCGCCCTGCTGCTGACGGCCGGCGGGCTGTATTGGCTGCTGCGCAGTCATTCTGGCCAGGACCAGTTGGCGGCGCAAGTGGAACGGCTTACGGCTGGTCCGAATTTTTCGCTCCAGATTGAAGGCTTGCGGGGCCCCCTGCCCTTTAGCTTGCGCGTGGGCCGCCTGGCCGTGGCCGATGCGGACGGCGTCTGGTTGGAGGTCCACGACGCCGAGATTACGCCTGATTTTTCCCGGCTTCTGGACGGCCAACCGGCCCTGCAGAAAGTGCAGGCGGAGCTGCTGGACTGGCGACGGTTCCCTGCAGGCGGCGACGCCGCGAAAACACAGAAATCTGCGCCGGATAAGCCGTTGCGCGTTCCAGAACTGCCTGCCGTCGCCGTGGACTCTTTGCGCATCAAGCGTTTGCAGTTGCCCGCCGGAACGTTGGAGCAGGTAGCCAACGAAGCCTTCACCGTCGAAGGCCGGCTGGACCTGACAGACGCCGCAGACGCGCCCTCGCAGCTCTTTCTGACCGTGCAGCCGGCCACCGCAGCGGCAAACGCCCGGCTGCAAGCCCAGGCCAGGGCCATGGGCCAGGACCTGGACGTAACCGTAACCTACTCCGAATCCGCCAACGGCCCGGCGGCCCGGCTGGCTGGGGTCTACCCGCCCCAAGGCTTCAGCCTGACTTTGCAAGGGCAGGGACAGCTGGAAAGCTGGAATGGAACCTTGCGGGCCGCCGCCCGGGAGTGGGGAACGCTGGAGACGGCCTACGCAGCGGACATTGCCGGCGAGCCGTCGCTGGTGCTGAACGGAACCGTGGACATGGAAACCGCCCCCCTGCCGGAGCTGGAGGCGGCGGGAAATACACTGGACTTTTCCCTTGACGCCGCTTTGCAGGACCAGACCTTGCACGTTGCGCTGGTCCGTTTGGAGACCGGATTGGCAACGGCCGAACTGTCCGGAAAGGCCGACCTCGCAGCGCAAACGCTGGACGCCAACTGGTCTGTGTCGGTGAGCGGCGTGCAGCCGCTGGCCTCCTTGATCCCGCCTGATGTCACGAGAATACTTACTGAAGCGACAACGCCCCTGTACATGAGCGGGACAGCGGCCGGCCCGTTCACGGCGCCTCGGCTGACGGCGCAGACAGAGCTAGGACCTGTAACGTATGCAGGCGTCCAGGCGCACGCTGCGGCCCTGGACGTTCAGGCCTCGCCCCTGAAGGACTGGTCCGGATTGGACACGGCGGCGACAATTCGCCTTGCCGGTATTTCGGGGCCCGCAGAGTGGGCGCTGCCGCCCCAAGCGTCGCTGGACGCCAAAGCCGACCTGCACTGGGACGAGGCTTTTCTGGCCCGGATACGCTCGCTTGAGCTGGCCGGCGACCGCCTTACAGTCTCGGCGTCGGGCGAGGCCAGCGAAGCACGGCTGGACATCCGCGGCGCGACGGCCATTGAGGATGCTTCCCGTTTTACAGAGCTAGCGGGAACTGAATTGAAAGGCCCGGTTGAGCTGCGCTGGGCGCTCACTGGAAGCGCCTCCCCCCTGAACCTGCGGGCCGGGCTGGAGCTATTGGCGCCTCAACTGCCCGGCCTGGGACCTGAGGTCGCGGCCATTCTTGGCAAAGCTCCCAAGATATCCGCTGACGTTCAGTTGCTGCAAAGCCGCGGCGCGCAGATGCTTCGCATACATCGTGGACGCCTGGACGCCGCGGCCGGCGGGCTGGAAGTTTCCGGCCATATGGACCTGACGTCTCACGCCATAGACGCCTTGTGGGAGCTACAGCTGGACGAGATGGAAAAAGCCGGCGCCGGCCTGGACCTGGCCGGCTCATTCAAGGCTCAGGGCTCGGCAAGCGGGGGGTGGCCGGGCTTGCGGCTGCGCGCCCAGGCCGCCGCGGACGGGGTGCGCATAGCCGACGAGCCCGTGGCGGACATGGACCTTACAATAGACGTTGGCCCGTTGCCCGGGTCGCAACGGGCCTCCATCAGCGTAGCTGCGCACAGGGCCGGAGAAGAAGTGGCCCTGGCGGCAAACGTGTCCTGGGAAAAGGACGAGGTTTCCCTTGCCGGCCTTTCGCTGGCAGGCGCCGGAGCCAACCTGCAAGGCGATCTGTCCATTTTTTTAGACACGCGGACTGCTGCAGGCGATATCCAGGGCGGCGTACAAAGCCTGGCCAGGCTGCACGGCCTGTTGGGGCCGCTGTCGCCGGCGCCTGAAGACATAGAAGGCTCGGTGCAGCTGCATCTTGCTCTGGCCTCCCAGGACGCCGTCCAACAGGCGGATGTCACCTTGAAAGCGGAAAACCTGCAGGCCATGGACATGCAAACGCGCACGCTCTTGCTGCAGCTACACACCGAAAATTTGCGCCAGGCCCAGTCCGGTCAGGCCTCCCTGACCGTGACCGGCTTTTCCAGAAAGTCCATACTATTGGACAGCGTCTCCCTCCAAGCCGCCGGCAGCCTGGAAAAGGCCTCCGGCTCGCTCTCATTGTCCGGCGGCTCCGGAGCCGGCGCCGAGAACATGGCCCTGGACGCAGACTTTACCGTACAGCGGGCGGACGGCGCTGTCCGCATAGAGTTGCCGCGCCTGGAAGCATCGCTGGCCGGGCGCACTGCAGCCCTGGCCGAACCCGCCCAGATCGAGTTTGCAGACGGTTTTTTGCAGACGTCGCTTGCGGCGGAGTCCGGCTTTGGCCAGGCGACCCTGCAGGGAACGCTGCAAGGGGAGGAGGTGCTGGCAAACCTTTCGGTTGCGGGTTTTGATATGCAGATAATCAACCAGTTTGCCCCCACCACTCTGGACGGAACCATGACTGCAGAGGCGTCGCTGACCGGCACGCTGTCTGACCCGCAACTGGAGCTGCAAGCATCTGTAGACGGCTTGCGGCCGGCCGGGCCGCGCGAAGCAGGCTCCCCCGCCGCGAACCTGAAGCTGCAGACCCGGCTGAAAAACGGTTTGCTGGAAACACGCCTTGCCGTAGACGGCTTGGCGCAAGAGCAGGGTACTGCTTTCGTCGTTCTACCTGTACGGTTTTCCCTGGCGCCCTTCGCTTTTGCCCTGAAACGGAAAGATGAGCTGACCGCCCAGGCAAACCTTGCGCTGGACCTGGACCTGCTTCCGGCGCTTATGCCCATGGAAAACCATATCATCAAGGGCGTTTTCCACATAGACGCGGCGGCGACAGGCTCTATGGCCGAGCCGAAACTGACCGGAAGCGTCCGTTTGCAAGACGGCCGCTACGAAAACTTGTCCCTGGGCTTGTTGCTGGACGCGATACAGCTGGAGGGGAACATGCAAACCACCGGCCTTTCCTTGACAACAGTGTACGCCACAGATAGCGCCGGCGGCGAAATCAAAGGCGCCGGCGAGTTTTCCTGGACCGGCATGACCTACAGCGCTGACTTGGGGCTCAACACCATGCAGCTGCTGAGCCGGGACGAAGCCCGGGCGGTGTTTTCCGGCGTAGTTGCAGTGCGGGGGGGTGCAGACCAAGCGGACATAGCCTGCGACTTGCGGCTGAACAGGGCCGAGGTGCACCTGGAGCCGCTGCTCGGCGCATCCGGGCCTGCCGACAAGGTCATCAACGCCATGGACAAGGTCCAGGTCCTGAACGCCGCAGCGGCGAAAGAGACTGCAGCTCCTGCGCCGCCGTTTACGCTGCTCCTGGACATCTCCATTACGGCTGACGATCAGCTTTTTGTCCGTGGCCTGGGCGTGGATTCTGAATGGATGGGGGCGGTTAACGTCAAAGGCGCTGCGCCGCAACTGCGTGTGACGGGCAAGATGCAGCCTGTGCGCGGGCGGGTGGACCTGTTGGGCCGGAGGTTTCTGCTGCAGCCGGAATCCGCCATCCACCTGGACGGAGCCCAACCGCCCAACCCGATGCTAGACCTCAGGGCTTCAGCAAAGACCGACAACATCACCGCCACTGTGGTCGTTTCCGGCCGGGCGGCTTCCCCGTCTGTGCGATTTGAATCCACCCCCATGCTTCCCCGAGACGAAATACTGGCCTACGTGCTCTTTGGCCGGTCCATGGACAAGATTACGCCGCTGCAGGCTGTGCAGCTGGCCCAGTTAGCTGCAACCTTTTCCGGAGACAGCGGTTCCGGGTTGGACATATTGAGGACATCGCGTTCCGCCCTGGGCCTGGACATGCTGGACGTCAGCAGCGCCGGCGGCAATTCCGACAGCGTTGCCGTAGGCGCAGGCGCGTACGTTTCAGACGACGTCTACGTAGGAGTAGAGCGCGACCTTTCTACTGGTAAAAACTCTGTGGGCGTAGAGGTGGACCTCACCCCCAACATCTCGGTGGAAAGCGACGTCTCTAATCAGGGAGGCCAGGGCGTGGGCGTAAACTGGAAGTGGGACTACTGACGTTACCCATTCCATTTTCATTGCCAAACAAGCAATCCGAAACACTCCTAATAATAATGGACAAGCGCTTTGCTTTCGTTACCTCCTCATGTATATGCGTTTTATGCACCTACTTTTCTGTATAGTGAGCGCTGCAACGTATTGTTGCGCCGTAAGCTTATCTGGCCTGCTTTTTCCTGCTGCAGGGCATGCTGCACAAGAGCAGCACTCCTTTGTTTTGGCGGAATCCAGCCAATTGCTGGACCTGTCGCTCAGCGAGCTTATGCAAGTGGAAGTGACCTCGGCCGGCAAGAAGACACAACAGCTCAGCCATGTGCCTGCAGCCATGACCGTCGTCACCCGCAAGGACATTGAACGGTCCACGGAAACCACCGTGCCCGGCTTGTTGCGGCAGGTTCCAGGCCTGCATGTGGCGCGGATAAACAGCTCTGCGTGGATGGTTTCCTCCCGCGGTTTCAGCGACATCTATCCCAACAAGCTGCTCGTGCTCGTGGACGGCCGGCCCATCTACTCCAGCCTGTTCTCTGGCGTGCTCTGGCCTATCCATGAAATGCTGCTGGACAACATAGAACGCATAGAGGTTATCCGCGGCCCGGCTGGTGTAACCTGGGGCGCCAACGCCTTTAACGGAGTCATCAACATCATCACCCGCAATGCCCGGGAAACTCACGGCGTATACGGCGCAACGTTGCACGGAAAGGAAGAAACCGTGGCCGGGTTCCGCTGGGGCGGAGGCAATGAACACCTTTCCTACCGCTTATGGAGCCGCTACGCTGACCGGGGAGCCCAGTCGCTTCCAGACGGAGACTCAGCTGAAGATTTCGTGCGCACCAGGCTGGCCGGGTTCCGAACCGACGTCGAGCCCACCTGTGACGATTCACTGCTTTTCACCGGCGAAGTCATCACTGGGGACGCGAAAACGCCCATAGACCAATACCTTCTTGAACCGCCGTACCTGCTTTCCACTCATCAAAAACAAAAGGGGGTAAGCGCTTACATTCTGGGCCGCTGGGAACACGACTTCGGCGCCGACAACATTCTGTCCCTGCAGCTATTTTATGACCGAGTGAACACGGAACTTACCATCCCAGCTAATGGCCGGAATCTGGATATGGACACCCGGCAGACCAAAGTGGACCTGGAGTTGACGCACCGTTTTTCCCCTTGGGACCGGCACGACCTGGTGTGGGGCGTCAGCGTACGGATGGACGACATTTCCCTGTATACAAATCATCATGATCTGCGGCTCTACGACCCGGAATCGCGGTCCAGCCTGCTTCTGGCAGCGTTC
Source organism: uncultured Desulfovibrionaceae bacterium (assembly GCA_964440345.1). Taxonomy (GTDB): domain Bacteria; phylum Desulfobacterota; class Desulfovibrionia; order Desulfovibrionales; family Desulfovibrionaceae; genus CAYTSA01. Next base: position 7,850 of record CAYTSA010000125.1, read on the forward strand.
ATCCAGGACGAGATCGAACTGTGGCGCAAGGCCCTGTGGCTCACCCTTGGCGCCAAGCTGGAGCACACTGACGACATGGGCCTGGAAGTGGAGCCTTCCGCCAAAATACTGTGGGAAGTAAACGAGGGCCATTCCCTGTGGGCCTCAGCTTCCCGGGCCATACGCGCTCCGGCCCAGGTGGAGAGAGACGCCAAACATATCATCAATACAGTGGTTCCGCCTCAGCCCGGGGGCCCGCCCTTTCCCATCGCCATTTTCGCCTCAGGCTCTGACGAGTTCGACCCCGAAACCGTGTTGGCGCTGGAAGCCGGTTACCGGGCCAAGCCGTGGAAGGAGACCACCTTAGAGCTGTCAGCCTATTACAATTTTTATGACGACCTACGTAGCGTGAACCCCGAAGACGCCTTGCCAGGGGATGCGCCCGGCGTGTTGCTTGTGCCGTTCACCAACGGCGCCAAGGGCGAGACCTGGGGGTTGGAAGCTGAACTGGCAGTGGACTTGCTGCCGGGCTGGCGACTGGTGGGCGGCTACTCTTTCTGGGAAGGCGAGTTCAGCTACCCGGGCTCCGCCGGAGATCAGACAGACTGGGCCAACGCCTCGCCCCGGCACATGTTCCAGCTACAGTCCCAGCTGGACCTGGGCGAAGACCTGGAGCTGGACCTCTACCTGCGCTCCATTGACAACATCAAGGCCCTCTCCGTACCGGCCTACACGGAACTGAATATGCGCGCCGCCTGGCGGCCAATTGACGAGTTGGAGCTGGCTCTTATCGGCCGCAACCTGCTCAACAGCGCCCACCAGGAATTCAACGCACAGAGAGCCCCGGCCATCGGATTCGGTACGGGCCTGGAAATCGACCGGATTGTGCTCGGAAAAATCACTTGGCGGTTTTAGAGCATGTTGCCATTGAAACAAATTTGGATGCTCTTATGCATTCTTTTGAAACAATTGAAAGTCAGTTACCACCGGCAAAGCCGGTGGCTTGAAAGATTTGAACCGCTCAAAGC
>CAYTSA010000126.1:0-8765 GCA_964440345.1 uncultured Desulfovibrionaceae bacterium
TACCCCTACAGTCATCCCCCGCTTTCAAGCGTTGCGGCCCCCGCCTTACCCCTACTGTCACTCCCCGCTTTCAAGCGTTGCGGCCCCCGCCTTACCCCTACAGTCATCCCCCGCTTCACTTTTTTGTCACCCCCCGCGAAGGCGGGGGGGCCAGAGGCTGCGGCATAGCTGGATTCCTCGCCTGCGCGGGCAATGACATCCTTGGGACGTGTCATTGCATTGGCGAGGCGGCCCTATGCTGATATCGTCAATAAGCCTCGCGACAGTAGAGTATGTTGCCTTAATGTGGGCGCAGAATGCAAATGCTCTCCTGAGTCCATTAAGTGGAAAACCACACCGACCTCCGTGTAGACAGGCAGAAAACAACCATTGCCGCATTTATTACCACTAAACAGAGCTAACGGCATAGCCATATAGTTAAACGTATTTTATCTATTTGCTTTTCCGAGCAACGAGTTTTTTTTGTTGGGGAATCAGGGAAAAGAGTATAATGAGAAAAACTGCTTAAAGTATGAGCCGCAGCCCTTGCAGCAGGAACTGCAAAGCAAACCAGGCCAGCGCCGCGCCCATGAGCCGCATGGTCCAGACGTATGCGCTGCTGCGCAAGAAGCCGCTGAAGCGGTCTGTGAGCCAGGCCACACAGACTTTGGCCCCCACCAGGCACGCGTAGAATCCCAACAGGTGCAGCGCAGGCGCGGCCAGACCCAGCTCCCGCCAACTGGTCACCAGCAGCGGACCGCCCACCGAGAGCCAGTAGAGCCATGGGTTCGGACTGAGGAGGTTAGTCAGCACGCCCTTGCGCAACGACTTGGGCGCCAGGTTGGAGCGCTTGACCTCTGCTCCGCGGCAGGTGAACGACTCCCAGGCCAGATAAGCCAGAAACACGGCGCCGGCCAGGGCCACGCCGCCCATGACCGGCTCCAGCCTGGCTGCTGCGCCCACCAGCAGCAGGGCCAGGGCGATGACCGGCGGGTCGGTGATGAGCGGGGCCATGGCCACGCGAAAGCCGGACTTCACCGAGTGGGCCAGGGTTTCCGTAACCACCAGCGTAAGCAGCGGGCCGGGCGACACGCCCGCGGAAAAGCCCAGGGCCAGCCCGGAGAGCAGCGCGGCCGCCAGGGAGTCTATGATCATGTAGATTGCCTGTTGTTCAGTGTTTATTTGCTGTGGTTCGCCGCCGCAACTACCTGATTTTTCCGTGGGTTGGCAAGTCCCGAAAGCAAAGGCGAAACAGCCGGGTCTTTCATTGATCGCCAACATGCGCTACAAAGCCGCATCGTCCTGGCGGTTCTAAACGGGCAGCCAACTTTATCAGACTAAGGAGACGCTATGGGGTTTACATCGTCAAGCTGCAGCTTCACCCGCTTTCGCGTGGTGGAGGAAATATCCAAGGATTTTTGGCCTACGGTCCCTAATCTTCTGAAAAAATTCGCCTTTCGGGATATTGACCACACCAATGACGAACGCTCATTCGGCTGGGTGTGTATAGACGACATGCTGGACACAGAATGGACCACAGCGCCGCCGGAAAAAGCGCACTATTTCGCTTTTTCCCTGCGGCTGGACACCCGGCGCATTCCGGCCGCGGTGATGAAAAAACATCTGACCATCGCCATGCGCCAGGCCCAAAAAGAATTGGCCGAGCAGGGCAAGAAGTTCCTCTCCCGGGATCAGAAACGGCAAATTAAGGAGCAGGTGCAGCACAATCTCATGTCCCGGGTTCTGCCCATTCCGGCTGTGTTCGACGTGTCCTGGAACATTGAAAAGAACGTCATCTACTTCGCTTCGGTGCAGGCCAAGGCCGTGGACCTGTTTACGGACTATTTTACGGAAACGTTTGACCTGCACCTGGAGCCGTTGACGCCTTTTTGGCAGGCCTTGCGCCATGTTGGCGAAGATTCCATGCACAGACTGGAGCAGGTGGATCCGGCGCAGTTTGTGTAGCAGACAAGTAACTGCTGACTGACGCAGACAAGGAACAGACAATCGCAGACAAGAGGCGCTTATGGAACTTAATGAAATAACGTATGAGATTAATGGCGCAGCCTTTGAAGTTAATAAGGAACTTGGAGCTGGGTTTCTGGAGAAGGTGTATGAGAACGCCATGTGCGTCGAATTGCTTTCCAGAGGTCTCAACGTTTTGAGACAGGCGCCAATACAAGTATATTACAAGGCAACACATGTCGGTGACTACTGTGCAGACATACTTGTGGAGAATTCTGTTATTGTGGAGTTGAAGACAGCAGAAACAATATCACGAATGCATGAAGCGCAGCTCCTCAATTCTCTGCGGGCAACAGGAATGAGAATTGGCCTGCTCATTAATTTTTATCACCCGAAGGTGCAGATAAAGCGTCTTGTACACAGGTTCGAAGAACCAGTCGCATAACTATCTGCGCCTGTCAGCGAATATATGTCTGTGTATGTTTACGCTGAGTAACATGTATGCAGTGCAGCATCTGCGAAAATCTGCGTGTAATCTGCGTCAGCTGCGGTAAAAATCATTAGTTAAGGAGAATACATGGCGGACCTCTATTTTGGACAAATAAAAGATATTGTGCTGGGCCAGGATTTCCTTACCTGGTTGTGGTATGCGAGCGAGAAGAACGAGTGGCGCTTTACCGCGTCCAACGGAGAGGAGTATCTGCTGCTGGTGGAGCAGCAGGTTTCCGTGCAAGGGGGCGAGGGCGAGGCGGTCGAAAAGGCCGTGGTCAGCGGCGCTTCTGGCCAGCTGAGGGAGGCCCGGCTGGGTCTGGCCAGCGGCAAGAAGGTGACCAAGGCCAAGATTCGCGTGGAGCTGGAGGTGGAGGCCTTTCAGTTCACCTTCAAGGCGGACGATTTTACCCACGCCGGCTTCAAGACGCCGCCTGTGGAAACAAAGGACCGCGAGGAAGACCCGGATGGCGTTTTTCTCGAAAAGATGTATCTAATGGAACGCTGCATGGGCTATATGGATGAGTTGTTTGCTACGTTTATTAATCTGCGGCTGGGGCCGTCCTGGCCGGAAGAGGCCAAGGCTGTGGGCGCGTGGCTGCGCAATGAATCATAATCCGGAAAGAGCAACCCTGAACCAGAGGAACGCATGAACTGGAGTCCCTGGAAACGGCTTCTGGCCCGGGCAGGGGCCAAACTGCTCTGGGTGGGGGTGGTGTTTTTCGGCATCACCGTGATCAGTTTCTGGGTCATTCACCTGGCCCCGGGCTCGCCCACGGACATGCAGACCACCCTGAACCCCATGGCTGGGGCCGAGGCCCGGCAGCGCTTGGAGCGGCTCTACGGTCTGGACAAGCCGCTGCACGTGCAATACGTGAACTGGATTTCACGGCTGGCCCGCTTGGATTTCGGCCGGTCCATGTCTGGCGACCACCGGCTGGTGTGGGACAAGATCAAGGAGCGGCTGCCCCTGACCTTTGGCATGAACGTGGCCTCGCTCATCTTCACGCTGCTTATCGCCACGCCCATTGGCGTGGCCTCGGCCTATTGGCAGGGCCGGCTGTTCGACAAGCTATCGACCATATTTGTGTTCATCGGCTTCGCCATGCCTGGCTTTTGGCTGGCCTTGCTGCTCATGCTGCTCTTGGGCGTCAAATATCACATTCTGCCCATTAGCGGACTTACCTCGCTGGATTACGAGCAATATTCCACATGGGGCAAAATAGTAGACCTGGCCCGGCGCCTGGTCCTGCCCATCTTTATCTACACCTTTTCGGCCCTGGCCGGCATGTCGCGGTTCATGCGCACGGCCATGCTGGAGTGTCTGCGGCAGGACTACGTGCTCACGGCCCGGGCCAAGGGACTGCCGGAAAGCACAGTGGTGTTCAAACACGCCATGCGCAACGCTCTGCTGCCCATGATAACCATCATGGGCCTGTCCGTGCCCGGACTCATTGGCGGCAGCGTCATCATAGAATCAATCTTTGCCCTGCCCGGGCTGGGCCAGCTGTTTTATCAGGGCATCATGGCCCGGGACTATCCGTTGATCATGGGCTCGCTGGTGCTGGGGGCGGTGCTTACCCTGGCCGGGAATCTGTTGGCTGATTTGGGCTACGGCCTAGCCGACCCGCGCATACGCATTGGCGGCCGGGGGGAGGGGTGATGTTAGTAAACGTCTTCATGATGCAAAAAGCGAAGAAACGTGACCGTTCTGGTCTCTTCGTCCACCTCGAACAGGACAACGTGACTGCCCACATGCGCTCTGTGTTTATTTTTCAACACGTTGCGCAATGGCTTGAAGAGTGAGGGGCTCATGCAGATCGAATCCAATGTGCGCAACAATTGCTGGTATTTGGGACTCCCTGGTCTGAGCCTTTTGATATCTCTGTCAAACCGTTTTGTTGTAGCCCCGAAATACTCACTCATCTTCGCCTTCCAACAACGAGCTCAGGTGTTTGTGCATTTCTTCTCTGCTGTTGAACCGTGTAACCCGTCCCTGGCGAACGTCTTCCTCCGCTTTTGCAACGGCTTGTATGGCTTTTTCCGATATGCACTCTTCGGGCGGCATGGTCTCTTTTTCATCAGTAATAGTCACAGTATAGTACGCGAATTTGGAAATATCCGTCTCGTTGGGAAAAAGTTGCATCAAATCGCTGCCCTTGACGCCGGCAACCACTTTCGAAGCTATGGTTTCCTCCTTGATGGAATGGCGAACGCCGCATCATACCCTGGCCGGCGCATCGCCTGCAAGTCCCCGGAGGTCCCTGTTCCATGCTGAGCCGGTTCTCGTTCTTTATTTCCCGGCGGTTTTGGGGCCGCTACGGGTTGCTCCTGCTGGGCGGGACCATAGTGGGGGCCATGTCTGTGCTGGCCCTGTTGGCGCCGGTCATCGCGCCCTTCGATCCCACAGACATGGATTTTGACGCCATTATGCAGGGGCCTGGCGCCGCGCACCTGTTGGGCACGGATGCGCTGGGCCGGGACCTGTTCTCGCGCATGCTGTACGGGGCGCGGGTCTCACTGTGGGTCGGCTTTGTGGCTGTGGGGTTGTCCGTGTCCATAGGGCTTGCGCTGGGGCTCATTGCCGGCTATTTCGGCGGCGTTACAGACGAGATCATCATGCGCGGGGTGGACGTGATGCTTTGCTTTCCGTCCTTTTTTCTCATCCTGGCGGTCATCGCCTTTCTGGAGCCCAGCCTGGTGAACATCATGATTGTCATCGGGCTTACGTCCTGGATGGGCGTGGCCCGGCTGGTCCGGGCCGAGACCCTGACCCTGCGGGAGCGGGATTTTGTGGCTGCGGCCCAGCTAGCCGGGGCTGGTCCGGCGCGGATACTGTTTATGCATGTATTGCCTAACGCCCTGGCGCCGGTGCTGGTGGCGGCCACACTTGGCGTGGCTGGGGCCATACTCACAGAATCGGCCCTCAGCTTTCTGGGCCTGGGGGTGCAGCCGCCAACGCCCAGCTGGGGCAATATCTTGATGGAAGGCAAGGATGTGCTGGACATCGCGCCCTGGATGTCCATTTTTCCGGGGCTGGCCATTCTTTTTACCGTGCTGGGCTACAACTTGCTGGGCGAGAGTTTGCGGGACATTCTTGACCCGCGGCTGCGGGAATAAGGCTGGCCGCCGCCCGGGGAAAGGGCCAAGGAGAATCGCTATGCAGTGTCCAGCCTGTGAGCGAAAGCTGGCGAAACTGACTGTGGACGATGTGCTTTTTTATGTCTGTCATAAGGGGTGCGGCGGCGTATGGTTCGGCAAGCAGGAGCTGCAACAGGCCTGCGAGCAAAAGGATTATATAGGCAAGGCCCTGGTCAAGACCGTGCAGGCTGATCCAGACGTTCCGGTGGATGCGAGCCGCAAGCGCGAGTGTCCACAGTGTGCAGGATGGATGATGATGCGCCGATATTTCAGTCAGCTAAAGGATGCGCAGGTGGATGAATGCGCCAAATGCGGAGGCGTATGGGTGGACCACGCAGACCTGGAGACGGTGCGCCGACAGTTTGTCACTGACGGCGAACGCAGGGCGCAAGCCCGAGCGTGGGCCAAAAAGCAGGTTTCCGCCCGGGTGGCTGCAGACGGGCGGGAAGAGGTGTACCAGCCGCTCAAATCCAGCAAGTTTGGCCGGTTGATCCGCAAGTTGTTGCCCTATTAACTGCTTGGGTATACTACTGCCCCATGCGAGTTTGTCTGATATCCAGTCTTTTGCAAAGTTATTCCAAGTACTTTGGCCAGAATGTTGTGACGCTGTGGCCAGAGCATGGCGGCTGGCTGGACCTGGCCCAAGAGTTGGAGACGCGAAACTTCACCCCGGACCTCATCTTCCAGCAAGAGTCTCTGGGTCCGCGGCTTATCCTGAGCGGGCTGGAGCAGTTCGACTGCCCCAAGATTTTCTGGTCCATCGACACGCATCTGAACCTGTTCTGGCAGCGCCACTACTGCCGTCTCTTCGACGGGGTGATGACGCCTCATCGTTCCTGGCTGCAGAACAAGCCCTGGCTGCACGACCGGCCGCTGGCCCAGCTGCCGTTTTACGGCAAGGCCTTGCCCTGGCGGCCCTTTTCCGAGCGCAAGCGGAACGTGGGCTTTGTGGGCCGCTTTTCCGAGCACCGGCCCATCCGGCGCTGGCTGGCTGAGTTTTTGGAGCAGGAGTGGAGCGGCGAGACGGCTACGGACCTGAGCACGCAAGAGATGTTCGCCTTCTACCAGGACATCCGGCTGGCGCCCAACGAATCCATCAGCCGAGAGGTGAATTTTCGTCTGCTGGAGGCGGCTTCCTGCGGCTGCCTGACCCTGAATCCGGAAGTAGGGCCGGACCAGGATGGATTGCTGAGGCCCGGAAAAGAGATGCAAATATGGGCGCACGTGCTGGAGCTGCATGAATTGCTGGCCCATTATACGCAACATCCGGACCAGGCCGAGGCCATGGCCCGCCGCGCATGGGAGCGGGTGCAGGCCGAGCATTTGCCCGTCCACAGGGTCCAGGCCGTGTTGAATTTTGCAGCAACGTTGGACTGCAAGGCCGCCAGGAGCCATGAGGCAAAAGAGGCTCAGATGCTGGCGGTGGAGGCGCTGCGCCGGGCTGGCCGCTTCTCCATCACCCCAGTTCGGGTGGAGCAAGCGCTACTGGCCTTGCCGCCCACGGCTGCTGTCACATCTGCGCTCATCCGGCTGCGAGCGGAAAACGGCTTGGCTCGTCAGGCTCTGGATGTGTGCGCTGCAGTAGTCAGTAAGGACCAGTTTTCTGACGACTTGGAGGTGAATCTTTTCGGCTCTGGCGCGGGCGTGATGCTGGATAATTGGGATATGGCCCGGCAGTTCTGGTACCGCTGGCGCAAGGCGGCCGGCAGTGAAACGCCGGCCCGGCCGGAGAGCCCGGCCCATCTGTTCATGCTCTGGGAAGAGGAGCTGCGCCGGCGCGGGCGGGTGCTTGATTTTGGCGGCCGGTTTGACGCTGGCAAGCACCTGCCGGCGTCGGCTTGCGATTGTCTGTACGCTGTGCGCCGGTTGGAGCCCCAGCGGCCTGGGCTGGACGGGCGCTTCGACTCGCTCTTTGCGCTTCTGCCAGGATACGAGTATATGCGGCTTGGGCATCTTTCGTCGGTTACGCTGCAGCAGCCAGACAACTGGCGCGCGGGAGCAACCCTGGCGGCGGTGAATTTGCGGGCCTGCCGGCTGCGCGAGGGGCTGGAGGAGTTGTGGCTGGCCCGGAAAAAGGCCTGGGAGCACAACAAGGAAAAGGCGTTTTTACGGTATCTGGAGGGGCTGGACCCTTCGGGCGTATTGCGGCGGCGCATGCAGGACGCCGCCTGGAACAAATGAACGCATATGTTGGAATATCTGAGAATACAGAATTTGGCTCTGATCCAGGACCTGGAGCTGGAGCTGGCTGAAGGGCTGAACGTGCTTACCGGCGAAACCGGCGCCGGCAAGAGCTTTATAATGAAGGCCCTGAATTTTTTGACCGGCGACAAGCTGAACCCGAACATGGTTCGGCCTGGAGCGGAAAAAGCAACGGCCCAAGCCATTTTTGTTCTCCCGCCGGCGGAGCAGGCTGCTCCACCCGGCCAGGAGGCCACAGACCTCGATCCGGCCGTAGCTGGCGGCGAAACCGTGCTGCGCCGGGAGCTTGTGACCGCCACTGGCCGCAGCCGGTTGTTCGTAAACGATTCTCTCAGCTCTCAAGACACGGTGAAGTCACTGCGGCCGCGGCTCATTGTCTTTGCCGGCCAGCACGGGCAGCAGAAACTGCTTCAGCCGGCCAACCAGGCGCGGATTCTGGACGGTTTTTTGGAGGACCAGGAGCCCATACGGGAAAAAGAGGCGCTGCTGCGCCAGCTGCGGGACCTGACCGCCCGCAAGCAGGCCATTGAGGAGCGGCGCAAATCTTTGGAGGACAAGCGGGAGTTCCTGGAGTACCAGCAGGCGGAAATAGACAAAGTAAAACCCAGACAGGGCGAGGAAGAGGAGCTGGAAGGGCGCCGGGTTCAGCTGAAAGGCGCGGCGGAGGCCGAGCAGAATCTGGAGCAGGCCCTGGAGTTGCTGCACGGGCCGGAGGGTTCGCTCTCCGACGCTTTGCACCGGCTGGAGGAGGCCGTGGCCGCCATTGCCTGGGCCTTGCCGGAGTACGTAGCAGACCGGGAAACGCTTTCGTCCATGCGTCATCAGCTGGACGATCTGCAGTCCCGGCTGCGCCGCCAAAACGTGACGGGCGAAGACGGCGGCGAGGCCGAGCTGGAAAAGGTGGAGGCCCGGCTGTTTCAATTGGCCCAGCTCAAACGCAAGCTGAAGCGCTCTCTGGACGAGATAGTGGCTCTGGGTGAAGAGATAGA
>CAYTSA010000127.1:0-8242 GCA_964440345.1 uncultured Desulfovibrionaceae bacterium
GCAGTCGGTCATACAGTCAAAGGGGCTGAATTCCACGTGCTGCGTCGAGGAACCGCAATGAAAAACCCTCCGGACATGTGTCCGGAGGGTCTGCAGTACATCATTAGTTGACAGATTAGTTGGTCGGGAACATTGCGCAACCTGTGGCGGAGCCAGGCGAGCCGTCGGCATAGGTAGCGGTGACGGCAACACTGGGGCCGGTGAAAGTGTCGCCGGGAACGGCGGATTGAGTGCCTACCTGGGTGCTTTCTGTACAGGTAGCAGCGGGTGCGGCGAAAGCGAGGCTGAAGTCGCCACTGGCTTGCGGGGTGGTGAGATTCAGGTCAGCGAGGGCAACAGTGGCGTCTGGGACCACGCCTTGGCGCAGTACGTACGCAGCTGAGGCGTGGGACACGCGGGACATGCCTTCAGCAACAGCCTGTTGCAGGCCAGAGGTTTTTGCTTCATCAATGATGCTGTTGTAGCGGGGAACGATAACGGCGGCGAGGACGCCAAGCAGGACCAGAACGGCGATGATTTCGATGAGTGTAAAACCCTTGTTCATGATGCTCCTCCTGGAGAGTTTGGTGAAAAATGTTTTTTGTTTATTGAGAGAACAATGTTCCGCGTCACGTTGCCAAACTCTTATCAAGGAGCGTGCCAGTCTCGTAATCACATAAACATGAGAGGGTTACACGGCATCATCAAGTTTTGATGGTAAAATTATTGCTTCACATAAGAAAAAATAACAAAAATTGAGGCCAAAACTCAATTGTTTGATGTTACGCAGGCTTTTCTCCAGTTTGTGATGCAGTGCAATGCTGGCCTCGTAGCTCCATTCGATGAAGCACTCGCAAGTTGGTTTCATGAACTTTAGAACTGCTGAAGCATTTTCTGGAAGCAATTGTACATTGTTTCAGGAGGGTGCGTTGTCTCAACGAGAAAATGCCCTAAAGCGCTACTACTGTTTGTGGGAATAAAAAATTTCGTGTGCATCGTCTGGAAAGATAAAAAAATGAAAACACGGCTGGGTTCATCTGCCGCAAGGTGTTCTTTGGCGTGAACGAGAGCGCCGCTGGCGCCAGCTGGTAACAGTGTGATGGGCGCGTGTACTCAAAAAGCCCGGGTTTTCTTGCAGGGCATTTGCCTGAAACAATTATAGATTATTCAGCAGCGAGCATTGTCACAACGCAAAAACGCCCTAAGTCGCCTGCTGGCCAAACCCCGGCACGGACAATCGCTTTTCCGTCCACCGCAGCAGCAACGTGGCCGCCGTAACCAGAGCTAGATAGTAGAAGCCAACGACAATGTATGTTTCTGTGGCCTGCCAGGTAGACTTGGCGATGCCCCGGCCCACCCCAGTCAAATCATTTATGGTAATGATGGACGCCAGCGAAGAGTACTTAATGAGGTAAACAATCTCATTGCCGCAGCCGGGCAAAGCACGGCGAAAGGCCTGGGGCAGCACTATGGACCGGATGACTGTGAGCGGGCTCATGCCCAGCGCCTGGGCCGCTTTGACCTGCCCGCGCCGGATGGAGAGCAATGCGCCCCGGATGTATTCGGAATGATAGGCCGCACTGCACAGCGTAAAACCAAGTATGGCAGAGGCCATGGGTGAGAGGACGGGCCGCCAGCCGGCAATGACGACCTGGGGCAAGGCAAAATACCAAAAATACAGCTGCACCACCAGAGGCGTGCCGCGGAAAAGCGATACGTAGCTGTTGGCCACACGGATCGCCCACCCGGGAGCGTAAACCCGGATGCACCCCGCCAGCACGCCCAGCGCCAAGCCCAGTAACGCAGACGGGACGATAAGTTGGATGCTGACCCACAGGCCGTTATTCAGGCCGGGCATGACCCGCTCCAGCACAAAGGTGAGAAAATCGCCCATTACAGGGGCTCCCCGGCCAGTTCTGAGATTTTATTACAGAACGTTTGCGTGCGGGAGCCGCAGTCGGGCTGCAGCAGCGCCTTGGGGCTGCCTCGTTCAATGATTTTACCAGCCTCCATAAACAGAAACTCGTCGGCCAGAGACGCGGAAAAGCTGATCTGGTGCGTGGCCATAAGCATGGTCATGCCGGCGGCGGCAAGGTCGCGGATTACCGTTAATACTTCGCCAATGAGTTCCGGGTCCAACGCGCTGGTGGGCTCGTCCAGGAGCATTACTTTCGGGTCCATGGCCAGAGCCCGGGCAATGGAGACGCGCTGTTTCTGGCCGCCGGATAGTTGGGCCGGGTACAGCTTGGCCTTGTCGGCCAGGCCCACGCGCTCCAGTTCAGCCAGGGACTGCTTCGTGGCCTGGGTTTTGTTCATGCGCTTGACCTTGGTCAGGGCTATGCGCACGTTATCCAGGGCTGTCAGGTGGTCAAACAAGTTGAAATCCTGAAAGATCATGCCCACCTGCTGGCGGTAGCCGTATAGCTTCTTGCGGGAGGCGGCGTTCACAGGCCGGCCCTCTAGAAAAATGTCGCCAGAATCGGGAATATGAAGCAAATTCAGGCATTGTAAAAGAGTGGATTTGCCGCTGCCAGAAGGGCCAATGAGCACTTTCAGCGCGCCCTTGCGCATGTCCAGGGACACATCTCTGAGCACAGTCTGGCCGCCAAGATGTTTCACTATATTGCGGGCTTCAAGAATAGCGGGAGCGTCAGCCATCAACCCTCGCCTCCCTTGGCGTAGCCAGGTATGTGGACCTTGTCTTCCAGCATGCGGAGCGCCTTTATGCCTATAAACGTGAGAATGAAAAAAATGACCCCGGCCGCGAGCGCCAGCGGCAATGGTTGGTGCGTGGTTGCGGCCACGGAACGGGTGCGGGACATGATTTCCAACACGCCGATGACAAACGCCAGGGCGGAGTCCTTGAGCAAGATGGAGTATTCATTGGACCAGGCCGGAATGGAAAGCCGCAGGGCCTGGGGCAAAATAATGTGCGTAATGGCAGTAAAATGGGACATGCCCAAAGCCTTGGCCGCTTTAAGCTGGCTGTGCGGAAGGGACTGGATGGCGCCGCGGAATATCTGCGATTGATAGGCCGCGCTGGTCAGACCCAGCACAAGCACCGCCGCCAGAAACGCCGAGTCCAGTCCCAGTCCGCGAAAAGGCGGCTGGCTGGAAAGCCAGGATAATATGCCAAAATAAAAAAGGTAGAGTTGCACAAGAATGGGCACGCCGCGAAAGTACCAGACGTACAGCCCCACTGTCCGCCGCACCAAAGGGCCGCCGTATGCCTGGCCAACAGCCATGGGCACGCCCATGACCAGGCCCAGGGCCAAAGCGCCCACGATGAGGCCGACTGTTATCCACACGCCGCCCAACATATATGGCAAAGCTTCCCAAATGGCGGCCAAGGCTTCCTGCATCATATCTCCTGAGAAAATGGCATGCGTTCAGCAGAGGGTGTGTACATAAAGAAGAGAAATCCGCGCCGGCTCGTCTTACGCCGGCGCGGAAACAAAAGCGGCTCTTAGTGAATTTCGTATTTTTCCTTGAGTTCCTGCCAGTACGGATCAGCCATCAGCTTTTTCAGCCCGGCGTTCAAGGTTTCCAGCAGTTCCTTGTCTTCCTTGCGTACGGCGTAGGCGTAGTTCTCAGGCTTTACGTCAAATGTTCCAGCCACTTTAAACGTAGTCTTGCCTTTGAGCAGTTCATTTGCAATGGAGCTGTCCATGCCAGAGGCCTGGATGCGGCCGATGGACAAGTCTTCCATGGCCAGGTCTGAGGAGTCGTATAAAACAATTGAAAAATCGTTGCCTGCCTGGGCGGCCAAAGCGTCCAAGAGCTTATTGGTCACCGTGCCGCGCTGCACGCCGATTTTTTTGCCGCTTTTGAGGAAATCGTCCAAGGACTTGGATTCGTCCGCGGGAACCACCAGCACCTGGGTCACAGTGTAGTAGGGAATAGTGAAATTGACGATTTTGGCGCGTTCTTCTGTGGCGCTCATGCCAGAAGCAATAAAATCGATCTTGCCGGAGGTCAAAGCCGGAATTATGCCGTCCCAGTCCATGGGCTGATGCTTGATGGTGAAGCCCATTTCCTTGGCGATCCAGTCAACGGCCTCTACGTCAAACCCGGCGGGTTTACCCTGCTTGTCAACATAGCCAAAAGGCGGAAAGCCGAAATCAATGCCGTTAGTGTAGGATTTTTCAGCCCAGGCTGCCCCGAATGTCAAAACAACGGCTGCGGCGCACGCCAGAACGAACGCAAAACGTTTACCCATTATTCACTCCCGTCGAGTTAGTGTGGTGATGGAGAATGGCCTCTACCCCTCGCTCCAGAGTCAAGCGTCTGACGCGTACAAGCGTTGACCCGGACTTAGGCACGTAGCAGACTTGCGGAACGCGGGCAAGTAACAGAGTTGAAAAACAGAAAAATTGTTAGAGCTGTACAGCTTGCCACAGCTCATTGGCGCTAATGTCACGAGAATCGTCTCGCTGTTGACGCAGCCGTTCCACGGCTTTGTTCACAAAATCTTTGGCTTCCAGGATGCGGATACGCTTGTTGCCGTAGTCGTCGCTATAATGCTCTATCAGCTTGAGATTTTTCAGCGTAGCCAGGTGGGTTTCGGCTTGTTCGTCGGTTACAAGGAAAGAGTGGGCAATGGCTCGGACAGTGTACATGTAGTCCAGTTCGCGCAGGCCGTTGCGGGCGCACAAGGCAATGATCTGACAGGTTCCATGGTAGACGCTGGGCACGCGCATGACCTTAGTGGTGGCGGACTTGAGCCGGTGCACCAAAACGTCCAGCAAGGTGCGCATTATCTGCGGCGACTGCTGCACGAACTGTTCAAAGTCGTCTTTTTTGATTTCGACTACGCGAACGTCGTCCAATGCGACTGCAGTGGCGGTGCGTCGGCTGTCCTCCAGAAAAAGAGCCATTTCGCCAAACATGGAGATGGGCGAAAGGACCGCTAGCACTTTTTTGCGGCCAGCTACTTCCTTGGAAAGCTCTATACGGCCTTCTTGCAGCAAATAGGCTGTTTCGCCGTGAGCGCCCTCTTTAAACAACACAGTGTAGCGCAGAAAATTCCGTACTAAATAGGACGCCGCCATGTGCTAGCTCCCTTGCTACAGGTGAGATGTCTTGCCCATATTGGCATAAAGTATACGTCAAGTATACCCAGAGAGGCAAGTTTGGCAGAGGGCAAAAGAAAAGACTATTGCGGCGATCCTTCGCGGAGCAGGCCAGGGCGCTGGCGGGGCAGCACTATGTATGTATAGATAGGCCCAGAGACCATGTACAAAGCCAGCATGGGGAACAGCAGCAGCTTGGGGTGCGAAGCCACCAGTACAAATAAAAGCAGAGCAGACACCAGGGAGCCGAATGGATGCGCCTTGAGAAACCCGTATTCTTTGAATGATGCGTAGCGCACCCGGCTGACCATGAGAAAAGAAAGTACGTAACACAACACCAGCGCGGTTAAAGGCAGAATATGAGCGCCCCACTCTTCTGGCAGGTAAGGCTGGATGAGCACCAGCGAAGCAAGCGTGCAGCCTCCAGCTGGAGACGGCAAGCCGACAAAGAATTTCTTGGAGGTGGACGTTGTCTGTACATTGAACCGGGCCAACCGCAATGCAGCGCTGGCGGCAAAGAGAAAACAGGCAGCCAGGCCAACCCGGCCGGCTCCATCCAAAGCCCACTGGTGCATCAGCAAGGCCGGCGCCAAGCCGAAAGCGACCAGGTCGGCCAACGAATCGTACTGCACGCCGAATTCGCTGGCGGTATTCGTCAAGCGGGCGATCTTGCCGTCAAGGCCGTCAAAAAGGGCGCTGGCGAGCACAGCCAGAGCAGCGTGGTCGTAGCGGCCGTCAATGGCCCACGTTATACCCACAAAGCCAAAAAACAGACTGGCTGTAGTCATAAGGTTTGGGAGGATGTAGACCCCTTTGCGAAAAGGAGCTGAGTCCGGCATGGCGGAGCCTTGTGTTACAATGTGGTTGCGAAGCAGGCGATGCAAGGAAGCGTCACTCGGTTTTTCGCCGAGCCAGAACAGTTTCGCCGGCTACAACTTTGTCACCATTTAGTAACACTATTTCATAGTCGCTCGGCAGGTAAACGTCAACCCGCGAGCCGAACATGATGCACCCGAACCGAGCCCCCAGGGGCAGTTGATCCCCAGCCTCGGCCCGGCACACGATGCGCCGGGCGACAAGGCCGGCTATTTGCACCACTGTGAATTGCTCGTTGGCGGCAGACACAAGAGAAAGCGAAAGACGCTCGTTGTGTTCAGAGGCTTTGTCAAAAGAGGCATTGAAGAATTTTCCCGGCCGGTAGACCACTCTTTGTACGGTCCCGGCTATTGGCGCGCGGTTTACGTGCACATTGAACACATTCATGAACACGCCTATGCGCTGCCGTTCCAGTCCGGTCAGGAGGTCCATGGCCCGGTCCACGCAGCAGACTTTGCCGTCAGCAGCAGAGATAACGGCGTCTGGGTCTTCTGGAGGATAGCGCACAGGGTCGCGAAAAAAGTAAAGTGAAAACAACCCTAAAAGCACAAAAATAGTCGAGAGCCACGGCCAGCCGAAAATGGCAAATAGAAGGGCAAAGAACGCTGCAAGGCCTATGATGGGATACCCCTCAGGCGATGTCCCAGGGCGAGACATTTGCATGAAAAACTCCTTATCAGGATTGATTTGCAGCAGCAAGAAGCGCGTCGTTGAAACGCCGGCCCGGCGCCCAGCCGCGCATGTATGCCTCCAGGCAATAGCGCAGCTCGTCCAAGACTTGCTGGTCGGAAAACAGCCCCGGCAGCTCTTCAGCCAGTCGCGGCCGTCGGCCCAGCCGGCCGCCGCGGACGATTCTCCAGCCCAGCCGGCCCAGTTGCAACACATCCTCCGGACACGCCGCCGCGCACCGGCCGCAACGCAAACACTGACTCAAGTCCACAAGAGGACCGAAATCGTCGACTACAACCAGGTGCTCCGGGCACTCGTCAACGCATTCAGCGCAGCCCTGGCAAGCGTCCTGGACCACGTTCAGTTCCGCCGCACGAATGAAACCAACGTCAGCCACATGCGGCCGAGAGCAGCCGTTGGCGCAGCCGCTGACAACTATGTGAAATTTTTGGTGATGGCGTATTACCGGCAGCTGCGCCTTCAAGAACTCTGGCCAGCCTGCGCCATGCACCAGGTCAACGATTTGTTGCTCCAGGCCGGGGACGGTCTCCAAAGCATAGGGGCATTCCTTGCCTGCAGCACCGCGGCATATGTCCAGGGTGAACGTGTCGCGCCTCATGCGTTCTCCTGAGCAGACAGCAGCGCAGCGGAAAATTCTGCAAAGCCTTCGCCGGACCTAGCCATGGTTGTGTACGCCGGTTCGGCTTCCAGAAGGCCGGCAAAATCCGCGATGTTGGCAACGCCAACAGAAAGCGGGAAAAACCCGAACATGGGCGCATCGTTGGGGGAATCGCCTATGTAGACAACGCGGTCCTTGGCGGCGTCCAGGTCCAGCCCGTAAATGTCCTGGAAAAAAAGCCGGGCAGTGGAAAGCTTGTCAAAATCGCCAAACCAGCCGTTTACGTGGATGGAGCTGATCTTAGCATGTGCGCCAGCGTCCAGAAGCATCTGCTGAATGCGCAGCGTCGCTTCACGGTCCAGGGGCTCCACGTCCTCGCAGAAATCAATGGCCAGGTCAGCAATGCGATAGCGCTGGTCGGCTGATATGGCCGCGCCAGGCACGGTGGCGATGATGGTCTCGGCCAGGTCGGCCAGCTTGCGCTGGTCTTCCTGCAGATGTTCCTTGCCGCGGGCATAGACGCGGAGCATGCTCTTGCTGTCCGCGTCGTACCGGAAATAGAACGCGCCGTTTTCGCCCACCACGCCCGCCGCCGGCCACATGCGGGCAATGTGGTCGCACCAGCCGGCTGGCCGGCCGGTGACCGGGATAACCGGGAGCCCGGCGTTGCACATGTTCTCCATGGCTGCATACGAACAAGCAGGCAAGCGACCCTCTGTGGTCAAGGTGTCGTCAATGTCAGTGAGCACATAGCGCACTGCCTGAAGATCGGCTGCGGGACACTGGCTGAAAGGCTGCATAAGCTGTCCTTAAGTTGTATACTGTAATAGTCGGGCCAGTGTACGCAGGTTGGGAGCAGGTAGCAACCATAATCAACCCAGGCTGTCACCCCCAGGCGGCGCTTCTTTGGTGATGCTTGTATGCGCAATCTATGTATCTGGCTTTTCGCATATAACTGAGTAGTTTTGATTTTGTGGCTATGCAGCTAGCTCCGAATAGTGGTAATTAATGCGGCAATGGTTGTTTT
>CAYTSA010000128.1:0-8084 GCA_964440345.1 uncultured Desulfovibrionaceae bacterium
TCTGGCTTAGCTTCTGGCTTAGCTTCTGGCTTAGCTTCTGGCTTAGCTTCTGGCTTAGCTTCTGGCTGAGCTTCTGGCCCGTCGTCTTCGGGCAGAACCACAGGCTCGCCCTTTATCTCTTCCAGCTTGCCCAGCACCATGTCGCGCAGTATGGCGCACTCCTGGCTGAGTATGTCAAGAAGCGGCTCAAAACCAATGCCGCTGCTGCGGCCCTGGTCCACCAAGGTGGCGGTGCGTTCAGCGTAGACTTTCAGGTCCTCAAAATCCATGTAGCCGGCGGAATTTTGAATGGTGGTCAGACACCGATACAGTCCGTCGATGAAATCTTTCTGCTCTGCGTCTTCCTTGAGCTTTTCCAGTGCGTAGCGGATGTTGAGCAGCTGCTGGACCACGGTGTTTTCAAACACTTGCACGTCAGCCGGGTCATAGCCAGAGTCTGCAGCCGGGGCAGGTTCTTCAGCAGTCAGCGCGGCTTCTGGTTCGGGCTTGGGCTCGGGTTCGGGAGTATCCACCACGCCTTCTTCCACGACCTTTTGCAGCACTTCCACCAGGGGCTCTATCTGCAAGGGCGTCACTTTGCCAGAGGCAGGCTCCACCCTCGCCACCAGGGCCTCAATGATGTCAACCACGGAGAGCAGCAGATCGATAAGCCCCCGGGAGGACTCCATCTCGCCCTTGCGAACCTTGTTCAGCAAGGTTTCTGCTTCGTGGGTCAGCCCGTTAAGCTCTTTGTAGCCAATGATGCCGGAGTTGCCCTTCAGGTTGTGAAAATAGCGAAAAATGTTGTTGACGACTTCGCCGCCGCTGGCGGGGGCCTTTTCCAGCTCCAGCAAGCCGCTGTTGAGCTCTTCCACAATCTCCCGGGCTTCTTCTAGAAAATCATTCAAATGCGCCTCTCCAAAAGCAGTGAGGGCGTATTCTTCGCCTTCTGCAAACTCTTCCCGGGTCATGCCCAAGGAGCCGCCTTTGGATTTTGCTTCGCCGTTTTCTGCGGGAGCAGCAGGAGCGGATGCAGCGGCGGCTTCGGGCTCTGGTTCTGCTTCGGGTTCTGCTGGCGCCTCGGGGGCTGCAGCCGGCGCAGGCGTTTCGCCTGCCATGATGGAGTCAATGAGTTTGAGAAGCTCTTCAATCTCCACATCGCCTTCGCCGCCCTGGGTCTCCAGGTTATCAATCATGGTCCGCAAAGCGTCTGTGGACGAGAGGATCACGTCCATGATTTCGCTGGTCACCGGCATGGAGCCTTTGCGCAGTTCATCAAGAATGTTTTCCGCCCGGTGCGCCAGGCGGTTTATGGCGTTGAGCCCCAAAAAGCCGGATGCGCCCTTGAGCGAATGCATGGGCCGAAAAATCTCATTGAGCAGCCCCAGGTTGTCCGGGCTTTTCTCCAACTCCAGCAGGTTGGGCTCAATGGTTTCTAAGTGCTCTTTGGCTTCTATGATAAAATCGGAAAATATTTCCGGATCCATGAAATCCTGGCTCATGCATACACCCCTACGCAGTGGCGGCGACGGTTTTGTCCAGCGCGTTCGACGCCGGTCGCCGCCAAGTTAACCAAGCAGCATCTTGACATTTTTCAGCATCATGTCCGGCTGGGCAGGTTTAACCAGGTACAAATTGGCCCCTAGCCCCAGTCCAGTTTGAATATCTTTTTCCTGTCCTTCCGTCGATAGCACGACTATGGGAATATCCTTGTACGCGTCCTGCTCCCGCACAGTCTTGATAAAGGTAAAGCCATCCATGCGGGGCATGTTCACGTCAGAAATAATCAGGTCCACCTTGTCGGCAGAATACAGCTTTTCCAGACCGTCCAGGCCATCCTCGGCGGCAGTGATGCTGAACCCTTCTTTTTTCATGATAAACGCGACGAGGTTCCGGACAGTCTTGGAATCGTCGACAATCAAAATATGTTTAGACATGAGGCTTGCCTCCTCCTTTGAGCACTTTATCCACAACGCGGTCAGCAGAAATGACGTTGACCAATTCTTCCCCCACCCTCAAGACGGCTGTTACCAGTTCTATGCCGGCCCCAAGCTTTGACTCTATGTTCCAGTCTATCTTGTCCTGGGTAACGCGAAACATGGTGGCCATGGTGGGAATGAGCAGCCCCACCTGCAGCCCCCGGCTGGCGATAATGACGATGAAATGCGGCTCGTCCGGCTCGCCACGGCGCATTTGCAACAACAAGTCCAGCTTGACGAGCGGCGTTACCCGGCCCCGCAGATTCACAATACCGGAAAGATACTCCGGCGCTTCCGGCAGCTGCGTGGGCTCCACCAGCCGAACAACCTCCTGCACAGCCTCAATGGGCACAGCATACGGCTGCCCCCGCAAGCTGAAGCTGACCATCTGTAGTTCGGGCTGCTGGCGCAGCATGTCGTCCAGCGGCGGCTCCTTTTGCGTCTCCACCTCAGGGCTGGCGGCTATCTCCGGTTCCGGCTCCTCCTCCTCGATCTGCTCCGGCTCGGGCTCTGGCTCCGGTTCGGGCTCTGGTTCCGGTTCGGGTTCCGGCTCGGGCTCTGGTTCCGGCTCGGGCTCCGGTTCGGGCTCTGGTTCCGGCTCGGGCTCTGGTTCCGGCTCGGGCTCTGGTTCGGGCTCTGGTTCCGGCTCGGGCTCTGGTTCCAGCATGTCAACAGTTTGCGCCGGCGCTTCCATGCCCAGCTTTTCCAGAATGTCCTCTTCTTCCAAGCCCAGATATTGCTCAAGAAACGCCTTTTCAGCAGTAGTGAAGTCGCCTTCCTTGGCTGGCTGGGGGACCAGTTTTTGGTCTTTGAAGTATTCTTCCGGGCTTTTACTCATGCGCTCTCTATCTCTTTTGCCAGCTTTTCGTACTCCCCGGCCCCGCGGCTTTTGGGGAAAATTTGGTAAATCACCTTGCCGTGGGCGCTGGCGTCGCGAAATTTGGTGTCAATCCCGATAACTGTGTCAAACATCTTGTCTTCCAGTTTTTGCCGTAACAGCTGCAACACCCGCTTGCAAGCGCCGGTGCGGCGGTCAAACATGGTGGCCAGGGCTTTGTATTGCACCGGCTCTGGCAACACCCGGTTCAAGGTGCGGATAGTGTCAAAAAGCAGTTTCAGCCCGTGCAACGCCAGAAAGTCCGTCTGGATGGGAATGATGACCAAGTCAGCGCAGACCAGGGAGTTAACCAAAACAACGCCAACATGCGGCGGGCTGTCCAACAGCACATAGTCATAATCAACCGCTTCTTGCTGCAGCATGGAACTGAGAATCTGTCCCTTGCTCTGCTGTTGTCCCAAGGCCATTTCCAACTCTGAAAGCCGGATTGAGCCCGGGATGAAATCAAAGAGCAAATCCTCGCCAGAGCGGACGGCTTTGGGCCACAGAATCTTCCACCCGTCCGGGTCCGCCATAAACAGTTCAAAAGAGGTGTGCTCCAGTTTTTCCGGATAACACCGCAGATGTATCGACGCGCAGGCGTGCGGGTCCAGGTCCATGACCAGGACGCGCCGGCCCATGCGGGACAAAGCGCCGCCCAGACTCAAGGCGGTGGTGGTCTTGCCCACGCCGCCCTTTTGGTTTGCTATGGCCAGTATACGAGGTCCCATAAATTATCTCATCAACCCTTTCCATTCCTCTACCGTCATTCTTTTTTATACACAATGGCTCCGGGGTGATGCACTGGTTTGAACGCCCTGGAAATATTGTGCAGTGACTCTGAGTGGCCTATGAGCAGATACCCTTCTGGGAGCAAGTTGTCGTAGTAAGATGAGATAACCTGTTTCTTCATGGCTTCATCAAAATAGATGATCACATTACGACAAAATACGATCTGCGATTTTTCAATGCGCTTGAGGGCGGCCCGGTCGCTTAAATTTATTTGTCCAAAGGAGACCAGCCGTTTGGCCTCTGGCTTGATCTTATACTTCCCTCCCTCTTCGGTGAAGTATTTTTTCACCACCTCTTTGGGCGTTGTCCGCAATGCATAGTCGTTATACAAACCTTTTCTGGCGCTTTGGAGCACGGCCTCGGACAAGTCATTGGCAGTGATGCGCACGTTCCAAGACATGATCTCAGACTTGAGTGTTTCCAACAAAATAATGGCTATGGTGTACGGCTCTTCTCCGGTGGAACAGCCTGCAGACCATATATGCAGGCGTTTTTGGTTCTTTTTCCGTTGCTTTTCGATAACTTCAGCCAGCACCTTTTCCTGAAAAACTTTCAATTGCGGCGGGTTGCGAAAAAAACTGGTTTCATTGGTGGTCACCACCTCGTACAGTTTTGTCATCTCCCGGCGCCGGCCCGGGTCGTAGCGAAGATAGTTATAGTACTCGCCGTAATCTTTCAGGTTTAGTTCTTTGATTCTGTTGGCAAGGCGGTTCTCCAGCAAATATTTGCGGTTGTCGGCTACGTATATGCCGCTCTGCTCGTAGATAAAATCCCGCAGATTACGAAATTCCTCGTCCGTAATCTTCAGCTCTTTGCGCAACGTAATGGATTTTGAAAACAGCGAAGATGTCGTCATCTTCCCTTACTCCCCTTCTTGGGACTCAGAGCGGTGCGTTTGCTCGTCCTTCATTCTGGCCAGTGCTTCTTCCGCCGCCTCCTGCAGCTCCGGGTCGTCTCCTGAAGCCACATCCAACAGGGCTCGAAAAGCAGTTTCACCGCCGACAGCGCCCAGTGCTTCTGTCACCTTCATTGCCAGCAGCTTGTTCTCGCTTTCCAGCAAAGGAACAAGTCTTGGCAGCGCCTCTTTACGCTTGCGTTCGCCAAGCGCCTCCACCGCCCGGATGCGGACCCAGTCGTCTTCGTCCTCCAGCGCCTGGAAAAGGTGCTCCAGCACGTCTATATCGTCTGCACAACGGCCGAGAATTTTTACCACCGCCAGCCGCACTTCGCGGTTTTCGTCATTCAGACGGGAAAGCACCAGGGAGAGGTCTGGCTCCAGCATGCAGCAGATGTCGCCCACGGCTTCCAGCGCCACCTTGCGGATATCAGGAACTTCGTCCTCCAAGGCCAACTTCAGCTCAGACATGTTTTCATGCACGCCCAACTGCCCCAGTGCGTAAGCCGCCATCATGCGGTTCAATGGATCATCGCTGCCTATAAGGCGCTTGAATCTTTCGTTCATTTCCGGACCGCCCAGAGCAATGCAGGCGTTCAAAGCGGTTTCTTTGACATCGTCAAAAGGATGATCCAGCAATTCAAACATACGCTCCCCGGCGTCCTCGGCGTGGAGCTTTTCGCTCAAGAAGGCCATGGCCTCCTTGAGCACGTCGCCGTCTTCGTGCCGGGTGAGTATATCCATAAAAAATCCACGGGCTTCTTCTCCAGCTGCCACGGCCAGCGCCTTGGACAGCTCCTGCTGCATTTCCTTGTCCTTGTCCCAGAACACCTCCATGAGCAAGTCTGTGGCGCCGTCTGGCTGCATGCGCTCGATGGACCGTAAGGCGGCCATGCCCTGTTTCCACGTCCCGGAGCGGATGATGGTCTGCATGCTCACGTTGAAGCCTATGCTGGACAGGGCTTCATAGATATGCTCAAGACGGTCCTGGTCGGCTACGGGGTCCAGGTCCTCAACAATGGAAAAAATCTCTGCAGCAGCTTTTTCGCCGCCGACGACGCCCAAGCCCTGGATGGCGGCGTCTTGGATTTCCTCGTCGTCGTCGTGCAAAGCCGCCAGCAGATATTCCCGGAGCATTTCCCGCTGCTTTTGCGAAAGCAGGGACAGGGATTTGCCGCCAAGAATCTGGATGATGGCTTTGACGATCTTGTTGCGAAGCGGGGGGGACGAAGAGTCCAACCGGTTGAGCAACAGGCCCACGGCTTTTATGTTGCCCATAACGCCCAGGGCGTCGACGATCATGGAGGCAACCAGGTCTGTAGAGGAGTCCAGGGCCTTGACCAGCGCGCCCACAGAGGATTCGTCGCGTATCTTGGTCAGCGCCTCAATGACGGCGAACTGCACCCACTCCTCGTCGTTCATAGCCTTGTTCAGACAAGCGGCGGCTTCCTTGCTGGCCATGTTGCCCAAGCTCACAGCCGCCTGGTAGCGGACGTTGACCTCCGGATCTTTGAGCAGGGCCTCGCACAAAGCGGGCACAGCCAGCACATTGCCTGTGGCGCCCAGAATGTCAGAGCTGAAGATGCGGATGTCAGCGTCGTCGTCATGCAGCAGGGCCACCAGAGCGTTGAAATCCTGGCTGCCTACTTCGCGCAGAATATCCATGGACAAATTGCGAACCGGGGCCTCGTCTGACCGCAGCAGCGGCAGTATGGCCTGCACAGTGCGGGAGCCTCCCAGTCTGCGCAGCGCCATGTCGGCGGCTTCCTGCACGCCGAGATTGCGGCTTTTCAACTGCTCAGCCAGCAGTTCGACAGCTTCTTCGCATTGCTCGTCCGCTGCTGTGTAGGCTGCGTCGCGAATGGCTTCAACATCGTCGCCCGCCAGTTGTTTGAGCAGTTCCTCGCACGCCGGCATAGCTCACCCCCTTTTACTGCTGTAGTATAGCGCCCTGTTTTCCCAAGCGCAGAATGATGGGCGTAGTTGTTCTTTGCCAAAAAACCACTATTTTACAAAACCATGGATAGTTCATTGCAAAACAGTGGACAATTCTTGACAAATTCGCCTCAACCCAACTTTTTTGCACGCCTGACTCATGCACGCCTGTCGCATGCACGCCTGTCGCATGCACGCCTGTCGCATGCACGCCTGACGCATGCTCACTTATGGATATTGGCTATTATTGCGTCGCCCATGTCGTCAATGTCAATTATTTCGTCAGCCATTCCCCCGTCCACAATGGCTTTAGGCATGCCGTAGACCACACACGTCCTGTCGCTTTGCGCCAAAACCCGCCCCCCTTTTGCCTTCAGAGCCTTGACTCCTTCCGCGCCGTCGCTGCCCATGCCAGTGAGCACCACGCCTAGCGCCCGCCCTCCGCACGCTCGGGAAACAGATTCAATGAGCACGCTGGCCGACGGCTTGTACAACGCATCAGCCGGCTCTGCAGTCACCTTGATCGCCATCCCGGGACCGCGTTTTTCCAGCAACAGGTGTTTGCCGCCTGGCGAAATATACACCCAGCCCGGCTGAGCCCTTTCCCCGTCTTCAGCCTCCTTGACCTGGACCTTGGCTACGCCGTTGAGCCGGGCGGCAAAAGGCCCTGTAAACGCCGCAGGCATGTGCTGGGCAATGAGCACCGGCGCTGGAAAATTGGCCGGCAAACAAGACAGCACCTTTTGCACGGCCGGGGGGCCGCCTGTGGAGACGCCAATGGCCACCACGTCGCGCTTGACTGGACCAGCCGGCCGGGGAGCCAGCTTAGCTGGCTGCTGGGCCTGGCCAGGAGCAGGACTGGCCGGCCGGGCCGGCTGCGGGCGGGCGCGCACGGGTCGGGGCGCGCGAAACGGCCTGCGGCCCAGCTCTTTGACCTTGGCCCGCAGCTGTTCTTCTATCTTGACGATGTCCAAAGAAACCTTGGAAAGCTGCTTGGGAATAAAATCAACCGCCCCCAACTCCATGGCCTGCAAGGTGGCCTCAGCGCCCTCGGTGGTCAACGAGCTGATCATCAGCACTGGCCGCGGCATCTCCATCATCACCGTGCGCAGCGCCGTCAAGCCGTCCATCTTTGGCATTTCAATGTCCATGGTCACAACCTTGGGGTCGTGCTTGCGGATCATTTCCAACCCTTCGACGCCGTTACGGGCTGTGGCGACGACCTTGATTTCCGGGTCTTTCTCCAGCATGCTGGCAATGGCGTTGCGCATGAAGGCGGAGTCGTCAACAACAACAACTGTAATCAAGTTCAGCTCCTAAAGTACGCTGGCTACATGCAACCAGCTAAAAACAGACGATATTTTTGAGCAACAGGTGACTAGTCCCTTGCCGTGTAAAAGGCGACTTGAACAGACTTTACGGAATACCGGAAGCTTTGACAACGGGCAATTTTCTGCTTGCGTCCTCCGAAACATTCAGATAAGGGTATCGTTTCCGTGTCGGGATGTGGCTCAGTTTGGTTAGAGCGCAGCGTTCGGGACGCTGAGGCCGGTGGTTCGAATCCACTCATCCCGACCAGATATTTCAGGCGGCTACAGAAAAACACTGTGGCCGCCTTTTCTTTTGG
>CAYTSA010000129.1:0-7761 GCA_964440345.1 uncultured Desulfovibrionaceae bacterium
GCTGTTAGGCGTATACACTATCTGGCTGCCGCTGATCACTGCAGTACCGTTGGCCGGCGTTCCCACAGAGGCCAGGCTCGGCGTTCCGTCTTCGTCGTCCGAGTCGTTGGCCAGCACGTCGATGAGCACAGAGCTGTCGTTGGTGGTGGACGCCGTGTCGTCTGCAGCTTCCGGCGCGTCGTTGACCGGGTTCACCGTCACGGTCACGGTGGCCGTGTCCTGCTCGCCGTCCGGATCCTCTATGGTGTACGTAAAGCTCGTGGTTCCGGAAAAGCTGCCTGAGGCTTTGAATATCACGCTGTCGCCACTGATGGACGCCGTGCCGCCCACAGCCGATGAAACAGACGCTATGGTCAGCTCGTCCCCGTCCGGGTCCTCGTCGTTGGCCAGCACATCTATGGTGACGGAATTGCCCTCGCTGGTGCTTGCGGAATCGTCATTGGCAACCGGCGGGTCGTTCACCGGCGTCACCGTCACCGCCACCGTGGCCGAGGCGGTCTCGCCTGCTGCGTCCTGAATCGTATAGGTGAACGAATCCTCGCCGAAAAAGTCCGCGTCCGGGGTGTAGACTATCTGGTCTCCGTCCACAGCCGCAACGCCGTTGGCCGGGCTGGTCACGTTGACAAGAGACAGCTCCAGCCCTTCCGGGTCTATATCGTTGGCCAGCACCGCTATGGTCACAGCCGTGTCTTCTTCCGTCGTCGCCGTGTCGTCCCCAGCCACGGGCGGGTCTTCCACCTCGTTCACGGTCACAGTCACCGTGGCCGTGGCAGTCTCGCCTTCCTCGTCCTGCACGGTATAGGTAAAGCTTTCCTCGCCGAAAAAACCTTCCGTGGGCGTGTATTCGATGGAGTTGCCTACTATTGCAGCAGTTCCGTTGGCCGGCCCAGCAACGGAAACCAGCGTCAGTTCAGTCCCGTCCGGGTCCAGGTCGTTGGCCAGCACGTCGATGACCACCGCGGTGTTTTCATCCGTAGTCGCCGTATCGTCCTGGGCAAGCAGCGGATCAGACTCTCCCGCCACCGTCACATTCACCGTGGCCGTGCTCTCAAATTCACCGTCGCTCACTGTGTAGGTGAATGAATCCTCTCCGAAAAAGTCTGCGTCTGGCGTGTACAGAATCTGCCCGCCGGCTATGGCCGCTGTCCCGTTGGACGAGCTGGACACGGAGAGTATCGTCAACTCGTCGCCGTCCGGATCCGTGTCGTTGGCCAACACGTCGATGGTTATCGGCTGGTCTTCGACTGTAGCCGCGCTGTCGTCCGCCGCTGTGGGCGGGTCGTTCACCGGCGTCACGGTCACGGACACCTGGGCGGAGTCCTGCCCGCCCTGGCCGTCGCTCACGGTGTAGAAAAAGCTGTCCTGTCCGAAAAAGTCAGCGTCCGGCGCGTAGACCAGGGTGTTGCCCTGCTGGAACACCGAGCCGTTGGCGGCCGGGCCGAATGACGCGATGGCCAGCGCGTCCCCGTCCGGGTCGCTGTCGTTGGAAAGCACGGCTATGGCTGTCTCGCCGCTGTCTTCCTCCACAATGACGCTGTCGTCCGCAGCTACCGGGGCGTCGTTGACGTTGGCCACGGTCACAGTCACGGTGGCCGAGTCCGTGTCCTCGCCGTCCGTCACCGTGTAGGAAAAACTGTCCGTGCCGGCAAAGCCCGCATCAGGGGTGTAGGTCAAGCTGTCTCCGGACTGGCTCACTGTCCCATTGGACGCCGGGCCAAAAGAGTCGATGGACAGATCGTCGCCGTCAGGATCGCTGTCGTTGGAGAGAACGGCAATGGACACCGCGGCGTTTTCTACGGTCTGGGCGCTGTCCGACTGCGCTTCCGGGGGCTGGTTCTCCTCTTCCGGGTCCGCTTCCACCGTCACCGTCGCCACGGCCGTGGACGTGTTCCCGGCCGGGTCGGACACGGTGTAGGCAAAGGAGTCTTCCCCTACAAAGCCCTCGTCCGGGGTGTAGACAATGGAGTCCCCATCGATTGCCGCAGTCCCGTTGGACGGCGGGGAAACGCTCTCCAGAGTCAATGCTTCGCCTTCAGGATCCGTGTCGTTGGCCAACACGGCAATGGTCACGGCCTGGCCTTCTGTCGTGCTTGCGGAGTCCGCCTGGGCCTGGGGCGGCAGGTCGCCGCCGGCCTCATTTACAGTCACGGACACAGACGCTGTGGACGTGTTCCCCTGAGCGTCTGTAATGGTGTAGGTAAAGGTGTCTTCGCCCGTGAACCCATCGTCCGGCGTGTAGACCAAGGCGTCGCCGGCCTG
Source organism: uncultured Desulfovibrionaceae bacterium (assembly GCA_964440345.1). Taxonomy (GTDB): domain Bacteria; phylum Desulfobacterota; class Desulfovibrionia; order Desulfovibrionales; family Desulfovibrionaceae; genus CAYTSA01. The sequence continues at coordinate 2,260 of CAYTSA010000129.1, forward strand.
GCTCACCGAGCCGTTGGCTGGCGGGGTAAAGCCCGTAACCGCAAGGTCGTCGCCGTCCGGGTCAGTGTCGTTGGCCAGCACGGCTATGGCCACGGCCTGGCCGGCCGAGGTCTCGGCAGCGTCGTCATCTGCTATGGGCGCTCCGGCCGGCGGCGCCACGGTAATTTGCACCGTGCCCGTGTCCACGCCTCCCTCGCCGTCCGAGACTTGATAGACAAAAGAATCCTGCCCGCTGAAGCCTTGGTTGGGCGTATAGATGAAGGAGCCGTCTTCGGCTATCTGCACGGAGCCGTTGGCGGCGTCTTCAAAAAGGCTGAAGGTCAGCGGATCGCCGTCAGCGTCAGAAGCGCTCAGCTGGCCGGACAAGGCGTTGTCGCCCTCCAGGGTTGCCGTCTGGTTTTGGGCCGAGGGGGGGGCGTTGGATTCGTCCTCGTCTTCCCCGGCGGGGTCCTGGGGCTCTTGGGGCTCTTGCACCTGCGGAGCAAATTGTTCACCGGCCACGTCGGTCAGGTTGTTCACCTGAACCTGAATATTCTGCTTGCCCTGAGCCAGGGCGTCTGCCACCTGCTGGGCAATGTCGTTCACTTCCTGGTTTGTGCCCTGCGGCTCCTGCTCTCCCTGCTCTCCCTGCTCCCCTTGCTCTCCTTGGCCGTTCTGCCCCTGGTCCCCCTGGCCTTGCCCTTCGCCCTCTCCATCTTGCCCGCCGTCGCCCTGCTCGTCGCCTTCGCCCTCTTCGCCGCCGCCTTCGCCCTCTTCGCCGCCGCCTTCGCCCTCTTCGCCGGCCTGGCCTTCAGACATCAACGGAGCAAGAGCCTGAATCAACTGCAGCAACTCGGGCGAAGCCTGGGTCACGTCGCCCATGGGCCGGTCCGTATAGGCAAAGACCGCGCCGCCGGAAAAGGTGATCGTCAGCTGCCGGCCGTAGGAGTCCGTGACCACCACGGAGCGGCCGGGCTCCACGTCTTCAGCCACCACAGAGGTCTCGCCCGTTTCAGGGTCTACCCTTAAGCCCACAGTGGTGCCGCGAATGCCTATGGTGGCCTGGGGCGAGGCCAGGTTGGCGCCGTCCGGATTCTGGTCGGCAATGGCGCCGGTGACCATGCGCATGACGCCAGAAAAAATGTTGAACAGGAAACCGGAATCAGCAGGCTCGTCAGACAAGACATATTCATCCACTTTCAGAGAAGCAGACGCGCCCAAAGAAAGCTTGCCGCCGTCGATAAACTCGATTTCCACAAGGCTTTTCGCCGCCGTCTGCAGCGTGTCGCCCTGGTAGACGGGGTCGCCAAGATTCAGGGAACGCTCGCCGTCAGCGCTTGTAGCGGTAGCCGCGCCGCGAAGAGAAACCAAAGAGCCGACAGGGTCTGTCTGGGACATGGGAGACACTCTTTGTTGCAGGTGATGCGAAAAAGCTGAAGCTGTGATTGTGAATTATAGCGCGAAAAATGATCACTGTACAGCCTGCCGCAAAGCCAACTTGCATCATTCATTAACTTTCAACATATGGATTAAAATAGCCATTCTCTATCCAAGCACATGATTTTCGCAATCGCTTGAGAAAATTTTTCAAGCCCATGGAAGGAGCTTTTGCCAGAGCAGGGGCCAGCTGCACATACAGCTCCGGGTCCAAATTCAAATTGCGCATTTGAATAAAATTAACATGATGCGCCTGAACCAGGTCCACGAGGGCGGCAAATTCCTCTTCCGTATCCGACACGCCGGGAAAATAGAGAAAATTTAACGACACGAACATGTCATGCGCCTTGGCTGCGGCGATGGAGGCGACAACGTCAGAAAACGCATAGCCCGCGGGCCGGTAATAGGCGGCGTACAGCTCTGCAGAGGCGCTGTTCATGGACACGCGGACGGAGTTGACGCCGGCCCGGGCCAGCTCTGGCATGGCCAGGGGCAAGCTGGCGTTGGTGTTCACATTCACCGTGCCCCTGCCGCCAGCCTCCCGAAAGGCGGCCACAGCCTCAGCGATGCGCTCAGCCTCAGTCAGAGGCTCGCCTTCGCAGCCCTGGCCAAAGGAAAAAATGGGCTGGCGCTCCTTTCGGGCGTGGTCGTGCATTATTTCGGTAATTTCCTGCACAGAGGGGGTAAAATCGATGCGCTTTTGCGTGGCCGGAAAGCCAGAACTTTCTGGTTGCAGAGATATACAGCCCAGGCACCGGGCGTTGCAGCGCTGCGCCGTGGGCAAGGGCGCCTCGTAGCGGCCAAGACAGAGATTCCGCGCCGCCGGGCAACAGTTTGTCAACGCGCAGCCCATCAAATGCTGCACCAGCCGGTTGTCTGGCCTGCGCTTCAGCCAGGCCTGCGCGCCCTGTTGGATGCGCTTGGGGTTGACGTTTGCAAACACCTGGCGCTTGCTCTCGTCAACCTTTTTGGCGGCTACGTAGAACTTGCCGTCGGCAAAGCCCACAGCGCCATAGGCAAAGAGGGGAAGCACCGGCGCCTTGTCCTGCCTCATATATGCTGTGGAGGCGGCCAGGGTGTAGCCGGGCGCCACGAACGCCGCCACGGCGTTCTCCTCCATGGCCTCTGCCTGGCCTGTTTCCGGGTCCAACCCTACGGCAGACCGCCCGGGCAACAGAAACAGCTCGCTCTCTTCAGGCAAGACCGTCAGCTCGTCTGGCCGTGGCGTCGCCAGCTCTGTGCCGCGCCGGCAGAGCATTTGCAAATAAGGGTGGTCAAAGATGCGGCCCTGGGCGTCAGCAAAGACGAGGCGGGGGCGAACTTTAGACATCTGTTTTCGGGTTGTATTTGGTTGAATATGCTGATACCTTCATAACGTGATAACCTTAACATGTTTTTTAGCGGGAAGGAATGCACATGCTGGGCCTAAATGAAGGATTCTCAGCCGCCATGTTGTTTTTTTTGCTTGGAATGGCTGCACTTTTGCTTATGTTTTACAAGACGTTGCGGGGACTGGACGAGCTTTTGAAATCCATCCGCGAAGAAAGAGACTCTGTAAGCGCCCAATTGGCCGCGCAGAATGAGCGCCTGGAAACGCTGGTGCAACTGCAGGCTGAAGCAGGAGCAAACTTGCGCCGGCTGGTGGGTGTAGTGCAAGAAACAGAGCCGAATGCAAACGAATCAGCCAGCCGGGAGACGCCGCAGAACAATTTGTCGTCTCACAACATCACAGAATACCTTATTAATGAGTAGTGCGAACGGTCCCTGGCCACTCACGCCGACCCGCCGGCCGGATCAACACTAAGCCACTCACGAGGGAACTATGGACTTCATGGCCATTTTGCAAGGCGTTAACCCTGTCCTGATTTTCATTCTATTGTGTTTTGCCGGCCTCATTGTCATGTTCTACCGAACCATGCAGTCCATGGATTCGCTGGAACGGACAACTGCCCGCAGCCATCAAGAACTGAAAGAACGGTTCCGCGTTCTGGAAGATAAACCCTCTGGAGCTGTTGCCGGCGCCAATGACGAGATCGGCCGCTTGCTGCAAGAACTCATCGCCCAGCAGAAATTGCTGGCCAGGGGACTGCGGGAGCTGGCCGCCTGCCAAGGGGCGCCTGATGGCGAATCCGGCAAAGCGCCCAATGAGCTTGCAGCCATCCAGGATACACTGGAAACCGTTCTGCGCAAACAAAATGAAGCCGCAACCACCATTGCCGGACTGGCCGGGTTGGCCAGCCTGGCAGAAATGAGCGGCGTCATTCCCGTTTCGTCCCGCGCCGCCGAAGCCGGCCCTGAAAAACCCACGCCCGCATCAGAAGCCGCGCTGCAGCCAGAAGAACCCCCCGTACCGGAAATGCCGGAGCAGCCCGAAGAGCTTGCACCTCAAAGCCCGGAAGCCAACATTGTCGATTTTATCGACATGGACGACAAGCAGCCCGAAGCAGCGGCGCCGGCGGATACCGAGCCGGCAGACGCGAGCCAGGATATGCTGGACGATGACGAGTTGCTCGATGTTTCCCTGCATGCTGAGACTGAGGATGATTTCGTTGACGCCGACCTGTCCGGCGGCTTTGCAGATATGCACGAGGCAAGCCCGGCGGACGCCATGGACATGACCTTTCCTTCTCTTGAAAGCGAAACGCCCACGGACCAGCAGGAAGAAGAGTCGTTTGATCTGGACATGGATATGGACCTCGACCTGGGCGGCGAACCAGCGCCCGCCCCAGAGCCGGAGATTTCCACAGAAGAAACAGCGCTGCAGCCAGACGTTGCCGGCGCACCCGACGACTTTGATCTGGACATGGATATGGACCTCGGCCTGGGCGGCGAACCAGCCATTGAAAGCGCGCCTGGCGATGCTGCAGACAGCTTCGATGCAGCGGGAGACGAAACAGAACTCCTCGACATCTCAGACGTTTCTGAAGAACCCTTATTTGAAGAAGAATCCGCCGCAGAATCTGAAACCACAGCTGCACAGCCAGATGATGATTTCGACCTGGACATGGACCTGGACAAATCAGAACCAGCGAAACCAGAGAGCGAACCTGAACTGGACGATATCGACATGTCTTCAGCCGACGCAAGCGACCTGATTGAAGCTGACGCTTTCAGCCTGGACGACGAGCTGGGCAGCGTTGCCGGCGAAGACGCGCGCGCAACGGCTGAGGACAGCGAAGAACTTGATTTTTCCACTGACGATTTCCCGGAAATGGGCCTGCTTGACGAACTGCAGCCAGAGGCCGGCGCCGCCCCGGATTCTGAAAGCGTATCCATTCAAGATGCAGCGGCGGCCTTTGCCGGAGCAGCGGCAAAAGGCGCAGCATTGTCCACTGACGACGGGCTTGAACCCGAAGAAATCAATATGGACGCCACCCTGGAAGGCCTGAAAAGCCCGTCCGTTGAGCTGGAAGAAGAGACCTCGCCCGGCTTGCAGGCGTCCCAGGCCCAGGATGAGGAGTTTTCCCTGAATGATATAGGGATGGACGATGTCGGGATGGGCGATCTTGACACAGCCGACGCCAGAACGCCAGAAACAGACGAAGCTGCAGAGACAGAGCTCGAGGCCATGGATTTCACCCTTGACGACGCCCCAGCGGACCATGCGCCAGCCCAAAGCCCGGCCCCTTCCCCTGCTGCTGAAGACGCTCTTGACTTCACCCTGGACGACCTGCAGGCCGAGCCAGGGCTGGGCGGCGAAGCCGTTCCCCAGCACGGGGCCAGCGATGAAGACGAGCTGGAAGTGGAATTCATGATCGATGAACCTTCCCCGGACACCCCGCCCCAATCCAAACGCGGCGACGACGATGACTTTGATATTAATTTTGAAGACATCAACATGACCGACGCGAGCGGCAACGAGCAGGACGCAGCCGATTACCTGGAAACCGTCATTGACTTCAAAGAATTCGACGACATTCAGCTGAAAGAACTGGATAGCGATCGGGAGTAACGGGTCAACGGCCAGTATGCGCCTGTGTAGAAATTTATATGTGGCTATACAGCTAGCTCCGAATAGTGGTAATTAATGAGGCAATGGTTGTTGTCTGCCTGTCTACACAAAGGTTGGTTGTGGTCTTCCACGTA
>CAYTSA010000130.1:0-1605 GCA_964440345.1 uncultured Desulfovibrionaceae bacterium
CACGGCCAAGCCGGTAATGAACCCCTTCTTGTCTGGAAACCAGCGCATGCCCACGGCAATGGGGACCACGTAGCCCAACCCTATGCCGGCCCCGCCGATGATCCCCACTCCCAGCAGCACGCCCCAGAAATGGTCGCCCATGCCTATGGTCCCGGCAAAAAGGTAGCCGGCGCCAAGCACCACGGCCGAAAGCATGGAAAGCTTGCGCGGCCCCCAGGCGGGCAGTTTCTTGCCGGCCCAGACCATGGTCAGCGCAAACATGGCCAAACCTACGGAAAAGACGATCTGGGTGTCGCCGGCGGACCAGCCGGCCTTGCGCAAGGCCGGGGTAAAGACCGACCAGGCGTATATCGCGCCCAGGCAGAGCTGCATGAGCACTGCGCCAACCACTACCAGCCACCGGTTCATGACCTTGGCTTGGGCCATGTTCCCCTCCAGAGAGTGTGCGTTAGAGCATTTTCCTGAAACAATTATACATTGTTGCAGGAATGAGCGTTGTCTCAATGCGAAAACGCGTTAGTTTCCGGGTTTGTCTACTGTAGCTATGGCAGAATGGGTGGACGTTGTCGAGTGCGGGTGAGCCCCTAAATCCACCGCCTGGCCAGTGACCGTAGGCGGTGGATTTAGGTTTTCCATAGAGGTGCTTTTCGTCTTCACTGCGATAGATATGGGTCTGGTCCGAGAGTCCGGAGCCGCCATTGGATGCAGGGGCCGTCTTTACCCCTCCCAGTTGGCCAGAAGCTCCCAGGCCTGTTCTGCTGGCATGGGTTTGGCGAAGTAGTAGCCTTGGGCGTATTCGCAGCCCAGTGCAGTGACTATTTCCACCTGCTCTTCTGTTTCCACGCCCTCAGCCACGATGTCCATGGCCAGGTTGTGGGCCAGCTGAGCCACGGAGCGGACAATCTCCACGTGGTCGGATTCTGGCGTCATGCGGGAGATGAAGGACCGGTCAATCTTCAGCGTGTCCAGCGGAAACTGGTGCAGGTAGCTAAGCGAGGAATAGCCTGTGCCGAAGTCGTCCACGGACAAGCTGGCGTTCAAACCCTTCAACTGTTCCAGCATGATCCGGGCGGATTGGGCGTTGTCCATGACCACAGATTCGGTGATTTCCAGCTTCAGCATGCGCGGGTCCAGACCAGTTTCAGCCAGGGCTTTTTCCACCTCGTCCACTAGGTCTTTTTGTCGAAACTGCCGGGCGGAGAGGTTCACGGTCATGAACAGGTCTTCAATTCCAGTTTTGTTTTGCCAGTGCCGGACCTGCTCGCAGGCTTGGACCAGTGTCTGTTCGCCCATGGGCACGATGAGCCCGGTGTCTTCGGCTACGGTGATGAACTCGTCCGGAAAGACCAGGCCGCGCCCGGGGTGTTGCCAGCGGATGAGCGCTTCAAAGCCGGCAATCTGGCGGTCGCGGAGCCGGATTATGGGCTGGTAGTAGAGGACAAACTCCTTGCGCTCCACGGCCTGGCGCAATTCTGTCTCCACGCGCAATACGTCTGCGGCCTGTTCGCGCATGTTCGGCGCAAAAAGAACGCAGCGTTCCTCACTGGCGTGCTTGGCGCGGTACATGGCGATGTCGGCGTCGCGCATGAGCTGTTCAGCGTTGGG
>CAYTSA010000130.1:1615-7422 GCA_964440345.1 uncultured Desulfovibrionaceae bacterium
GGCAGTCGGCGTCGGCCAGAACTACGCCTATGCCGGCAGAGGCCACGATTTCCTGGCCGGACAGGGTCATGGGCTGGCTGATGGCTTCTTGCAGCCTGGCTGCAAACTCCATGGCCTGGGCCGGGGTCTTGGCGTTGTCCTGAAGGATGACAAAATCGTCGCCGCCCAGCCGGGCCACAGTGGCGTGGGGACCGGCCGTGCGCCGGAAGACATGGGCCAGGGCCATGATGAACTGGTCGCCCACAGACCGGCCCAGGCTGTCGTTGATGACCTTGAAGCGGTCAATATCCAGATAGAAAACACTGAAACCGTCATCGCTGGACTGGCGCAAGCGGTCCTGCGCTTGGGAGAGCCGGTCCATGAAGAGCGCCCGGTTGGGCAAGCCGGTCAGGCTGTCGTGAAAGGTCTGGTGCACCAGCTGCTCTTCCGCGCGTTTACGTTCGGTGATGTCCAAGAATATGCGGTAGGAGCCCACCATGTCCTGTTCCATGTAGATGGGAAAGCTCAGGCTGTAGACGTTCACCAGGCCGCCGTCCTTGCGTTTGCGCAGGGTCTCGCCTTCCAGGTGTTCGCCCATTTCCAGGGCTCTGGCTGTGCGCGCCACTTCCTCGTCCCTGCCCAGGGGCACAATGAGCTCCCGCAGCCGCCGGCCTCTGGCTTCTTCCTGGGTATAGCCGAAGAGTTGTTCAAAGGACCGGTTTACCCGGGTCACCCGGTGGTCTGCGTCGTTCAGGGCTATGGCTTGGGGAGATTTTTCAAACAATTGCTGGAAGAAGGCTTTTTGCCGTAGGGCGTCCTTTTCCGCGCCCTTGCGGGCCGTGATGTCCAGCAGCGAGGCAATACGCAGCTTGGACCCGGGCGACCTGTCAATGCGCAAGAACACGTCCCGGGCCTGGCCATGGCGGTTGATGAGGACAAACTCGTACTCATTGGGCGCTGTCCCTGCCTCGGCCATGCGGTTCTGCTCGTAGGACTTGAGCAGCTCTCGGTACTCCGGAGCGACAAATTCTACCCAGTTCTTCTTGTTTTCCACTTCTTCGCGGCGAAATCCGGACAACATCTCCGTCTGCGTATTGGCCCGGACAATGGTTCCGTCTTCTTCTATGATGATTGTGGCTGCCCCGGTGTTCTCAAACAGTGAGCGGTAATACTCTTCACTGACACGCAGCGCCTCTTCCGCGCGGCTGCGGTTTTTAATTTCCGCCTGCAGCTCTTCGTTGCGGTCGCGGATTTCGTCCTGGGCCTCTTCAATGGCCCGGGCGTGCTCCATGATGGTGTCCACCATGCCTTGTACGGCCTGTTCCAGGATGCGCAGTTCGTTGTTGCTGGCCACTTCCACCTTGTGTTCCAAGTCGCCGGAGGCGATGCGGTTCACGCTCTCTATGATGCGGTACACCGGCCTGGTCACCAACTGGGCCAGAAACCAGGAAAGAATGAAGGCCAGGCCCAGAAACACGGCCGCTACAGCAGCCCGCGTCCAGGCCCGGGAGGCGAGAATAGCGTCCACCCGGGAGGAGTCGTAGACCAGCTCGGCCACCCGTTCCTTGTTCCAGCCCATGTCTGCTGCATTGACGGTGATGTAGAGGTATTTGGTTGTCTGCGTTTTGCCGGGCCCGGGATAGATGAATGACTGCTCTTCGTCGTAGGATTTTCGTATACAGCTGTAGGCGGGTTCTTCGGCTTTGCGGCGCATGGGGTCTTTATCCAAATAGCCGTTTTCCTCATACACCTTGACTGACGCCAGGTCCGGCGAAATGGACGCCAGATGTTCGGTAATGCGCTGATAGTCCATGTGAGTGACCAGCCGCTGGAATATTTCGGCTGTTACGCCCACCTCAAGCACGTATTCCCCGTCCGGCGACAGGCGATAGGCGTATTTACGCAGCCGGCCGGTTTTAGTCTCGGAAGTAACGGGTCCCACATGCTCTTGGCCTGTGGCGAAAATGGTTTCCAGCGTTTCCATAAAGCCGGAAAAGCCTGATAAATCCAAGTCCTGATCCGGAGGATACGACGTGGCGACCACTGTGCCTTGCCGGTTGATTATAAAAAATTCCACCGAGGGACCTGCCTGACGCTTCAACTGAATCAGGTTTATGGCCTCTGGATCGCCGCCGGCTTCCCGGTACTCTTGCTCCAGCATGGCGAACAAGCCGTCCATGTCCGTGGCCAGGGCGTTGGCCAGCATGTGGTAACCGGCTTCGGTTTGGCGCACGGCGGTCACCACCGCCGCCTCCACCTGGCTGCGCATAAGTTCTGCGTCCCGCAGCAGGTCCTGCCGGGCGGAGTAGTAGTCCATAAAAGACATCACTATCACCAAAGGCGCCACAAGCCCCATAACAGCCATAGTCAAGCTGCGGCGTATAGGCCGAATGTGTCCGCCGGACATTGTTTTCGAGATGTCTGTCTGTATCGCCATAGCGTGAAGGGGCAGAGAAAAAAAGTGTACAGATAGTATCAATAGTATAACATCTGTATGACGCTATTGTGACACAATACTGCGCAATGGCGGTGAAAGAAAGCGAATGTGTGGACTGCCGTTAGCTCCGCGAGTACCACTAGGGTGGCATTTGCGCAGGCCATGAGTACACGATCAAAAGCCTGGCTGGGCCAATTCCGCCGACTGTACCTGTAGCAGTATTCATCAAGATACCTTTGAAGGTGCTTCTTTTCGACACCGTGATGTGCACCAAGGATAAAAGCTTTTGCGTTTGATACGAGGATGTTAACCCACTTTTAAAAATTATAGTTTGGTTCACCATGCTTTGGATAGACGACTTGAGGAGAATGCACATGCCCCATGTTACTTGCTCCATTGTAAGCTGAAAACCCGTCTGTTTGAATTTCTTGATTGGGAGCTACATATTTTTCAAGAGCGGGTTTTATCGTCTTTTCATTCACATTTTCAAACACTTCCATGCGAGTATAGGTGGAGATGTTGTTTTCAGTCGCGGCCATGACAACAACAGGCACTTTACTCGTCCCGCGTCCACGTTTGTACCCCCCCTTTCATCAACGGAGTCCTTGTATTGTGCAATACGGTTCCTGCCGTGACGGAAGTCTGCCTTTTGCAAGCTTTGCACTGATAAAGGCCGCGTTTTGGCAAATTGTAATACTCTCTTGAACCGCAATTAGGGCATTGAAAGCGTTCAAGCCACCGAAATGAAGAGAGTTTATCTTCACAAGCACTCTCGTTAGGGTAACGCTTTTGAAAGTCCAGGAAGCTCATGCTTTCATATGATGTGGTCATGGTTCTGCTCCTTTTCTAGGCTTTTTCTAGATTATTACCACTCTTCGGAGCTAAATCTATAACCACATAGAATTACAAAACGCGGCATAGCTATATGTATTGCTTTGCCGAGTCAAGAACCGGTCCGCGATTGTGTTTACAAAAAACACTGCGGCGGTTTGGGCTGGCCGTGGAATTCATGCAGTCTGTGCGAGGCGTCCAGCACCGGGCCGGGTTTCATGGTCCTGGCGTTGTTGGGACAGCCCTTCACGCAGGCGCAGCAGGTGATGCACTTTTCCTGATCTATCAGTGAACTGTCGTTGGCGGCTATGGCGGATACGGGGCACAGCTTTGCGCACGAGCCGTACTGCACGCACGAATGGTCCACTGCACTGAAGTCCAGGCTCCACAGCTCTGTCACGCCTCCGTAGGAGCGCGTTCTCGGCACGGCAACACGGGGCGCTCGCGAAACGTCATCAATTGAGCGCAGCTTTTCGCGAATTTTGCGGCCGAAATCTTGGGCGTGCGCCGTATCGTCCGCATCAGGCCGGCCCTGCGCCACCGGAGCGCTGGCGTGGGAGAAACAATGCTCGCCTATATACGCAGCCCCGGCCAGCGGTATGCAGCCGCTTTGGGCCGCAAAGTCCGTAAGCTCCAGCAGGGCGTTCTCGTAGGCGCGGTTTCCATACACCACAACGCACACAGCGGGCGTGTTCTGCCCCTGTATGGCGCGCAGCCAGCCGTGTATCAAGGCTGGGACGCGACCCCTGTACACCGGCGCGGCAAGGATGAGCAGTTCGTTTTCCCCAATGCGCAGAAGGTGTTCACGGGCTTGCGGCGTGGTGATGTCGATAATTTTCGTATCGCTTGCCCCGAAACCTGCGGCAATGGCCCGGGCTATGGTCAGCGGTGGCCGTCAGTAGCGGACATTGTTCTGGAGGCTGTGTTACGCCAGGCCAACGCGAGCATTCCGGTCTCGCAGTACACGTCATTGCGCGAATCTCTCGGTGAATTTCTGCAGCTTTCCATGCGGGCCATAGAGCAGGGCGGCGGCCCGCATTTGCGGTTTCTCATGGCCCAGGCCCAAGCGGACCCGGACTTTCGCGAGCGGTTTCGGGATAACTTTGCAGCCAGACGCCGCGAGGCGCTGTTTTCCATTCTGCAGCAGGCGGCGCAGGCCGGAGACCTGACCGCGCAAAGCGCCACCGAAGCCAAGCTTGAACTTCTGACGGACATGATTTTCGGCGCCATGTGGTATCGTCTGCTGGTAGGCCACGCGGCCATGGATCAGGAGTTTGCCGACGCGCTGATCGAGGTTGTGGTGCAAACCGCCGGGGCTGGCGCCCGGTGAGGCGTCTCCGGGCCCTGATTTAAAAATCATACACCTGCAGAAGCAGGTCGGCCTGGGTCACCACGCCGACCAGTGTTTCGCCTTCCAGCACAGCGAGGACGCCTTCCTTTGCCGCGGCCATGAGCGCCACGGCCTCGCGCAGGTTGGCGTCCGGGGCGAGTTTGGGAACATGGCGGCGGGCGCTTCCTTTGACCGGTGTATTTGCGCGGCCTCCTTTTTCGGCCTTTACGCAATCCTGCACAGTCAATACGCCAACAAAAGCGCCGTTCTGGCAGACCATGAGCCCGGAGATGGTGTTGTCCGTAAATTTTTCCATGGCCTGGGCCATGGTTGTTTCCGCGTCAACAATGAACCTGGCCGGTTCGGACATGACCTCCTTTACCGTGCTTTCGTTCCGGCAACCCTGGATAATGCTCGCCTGCAGCTGTTGCGCGGCTTCGGCCGGGCTGGCCCCCTTGATAATGGCGGAGCCTGCGCCCGGGTGTCCGCCTCCGCCCAGCGAGCGCATGATGCGGCCCACGTCGATAACCTTTGGCTTGGACCGGCCTATGATCATACACTTGTGCGAATCGGCCTGAAACACGCCAAAAGCGGCGTCCAGTCCCTTGAATTCACGATATTTGGACACGAGCCCGGCCAGGGACGTCAGACCGCTTTTCACCGGCATGGCGCATACGCCCACCTGAACTGCGCCCACAGTGACGATTTCAGACTCTTCCAGCATTCTGCCAAAGACTTCCACGTGGGCGTCGTCCAGCGCATCGTCCAGAAACGCTGCAACCACGTTCAGGTCGGCGCCGTTTTCTATGCAGAAGCTCACCATGGCGGCGTCGCGGCTGGTCACGGAAGGGTAGCGCAAACCCCCGGTGTCAGAGTAGACGCCCAGCAGAAAGAGCGTGGCGTGGATGGGCGATATGGGGGTGTCGCGTTTCTGCATCTCTTCCAGCAACAGGGTGACGGCCGCGCCCACCTCCTCGCGGCGGGTCTCGCGGCTGTTGATGGTCACGCCTTCCATGTGGTGGTCCCAGCAGATCACCTCCAGGTCCTCCCGCTCCGCCAGATGGTCCATTTTATCCAGTCTTTTCCAGCTGTTGGCGTCCACCACTATGAGCGAGGAGACCTCGTCCAGATCAAAGCCCTTGCGCGGCTGCACGCGCAACATGCTGGCGTGGATGGCCAGAAACTGTTTCACGTCCGGGTTGACCATGCTGGGCAGCATGCCCACCGCCC
>CAYTSA010000131.1:0-7353 GCA_964440345.1 uncultured Desulfovibrionaceae bacterium
TGAACCCTGAATTCGCAGGGCGCTTGTTTACTGGGATTTAGATGCGCTGGCCCTGATGCACCCCCTGATCCACCACCAAAAAAACCTCGTTGTGTTTGGCAAACCAAACAGATAGATTGTGTTTGCAGTCACGAAACTTATCACCAACGAGGCGTCGCCGCCATGCTCAATGGAGCATCAAGACAAACCATTAGGGCGGGCGACCGCAAGGAGCGCCTCTACACTGACGTTATTGATGTAAGGTATCGTGCATATGCCGACCTGGGCAAACTCCTCCCGGACTTGTAGCCAGCTTGCCTGGCCAGCGCTATTCGGCGGTGGATTTATGGGCGTTCACGGTCTTGACCTTCTCCGAGAAAACGCTCATGGATAAGAGTGCATGCTCGTGAATGTACGCTTTTTTTCGGCTTTGGCCGGCATGACTTTCAGAGCCCCATTTTTACACCACGCAACCAGGCATGATCAAATCGCAAAACTGGCCAGAAATGGCGGAAGACCCACTTGCCCCTTACAGAAGCAAGCCCCTGCATTTGCTAATCTTTGACCGCGCTTTGAGGGAGCAAATGCGGGTTATTTTGCAGGCCCTCAAGTTTGTGCGCATCACTGTTCACCCCCCGCCAAACGGCTATTTGCAGGCCATGCGCCAGCTTGCTGACATGCTGCTCAGACAGGACGAGGACTGCCTGTTCTTCGTCAACCCGCCCCTGTCCACTGTGAGCAAAGACGGCAAATCCCGAGTCTCTAAGGACCTAGGCGACTTCTTCAGCGGGGTGAAGCTTCTCATCTCCAGATCAAAGAAAGACCCCATAGAGACCATATCCAAATGCGTGCCCGTGTTCACGCAAATGCAGATGCCCCAACGCCGCGAGCAGAGTCTCCTGCAGCTGGCCGGATTCGGCATTTGCGGCGCCTTTATCTTCAAACCCCAAGAGCCGCTGGGCCAGATATCGCCGCAATTGAAACGGCTGCGGCTGGAAGAGTATCTGAAAGAGCGGCTTTGGGAAGTGAAAGAGTACCTGACCGAGCTGCTGCCGCACATGGACGGCGCAGTGGCGGAGCTGATGGAAAAGCAGGAAGAGGCTGAACTTTCCAAGCGCAAGCACGAAGCCGACAGCTGGATGCGCAAGGGCCGCCAGGCCCGGGTGAAAAAAGACTACGAATACGCCGTGCAGTGCTTTTCCAAGGCAATAGACATCTACCCTGCCGACCCCTACGCCTATCTGGAAAGCGGCAAGGTTTTCGTGCGCATGAAGCGCTATCCCAAGGCCCTGCTGCGGTTCTCCCAAGCTGAAGACGTGGCTGACAACATCCCGGAACCCAACAAGGAAATCGGCGACGTGCGCATTCTTCAGGTCCGCGAACGGCTGGACATGGGCGAATCCCCCAACTCAGCCGCCGTCAAAATTTTGCTGGACGACGCCATGAAGAACTATGAGGCGGCCCTTAAAAAAGCCGCGGCCATCAAGCCGCTGCTGCCTGGCGAATCGCGGCAACGGAACGTAGAGGCTGTGACGCGTCTGGCGGGGGCTCTGGTCAAGATGAACCTGAAAAACCTGCTGGGGAAAACCCACCCCGCAGTCAAACGTCTGGGGTCCCTGGCGCGTGAAGCTTTTCAGGACGTGGCCAAAACCGACATGACCAATATGCCGGCTGACCAGCTCATCTTTCTTGGCCTGGCCGCGCTGGACGAACAGAAATGGGACGAGGCAGAAGACTATCTGTTCCGGGCGGCGCAAGACAAGGAGCACTTTACTGACGCCTGCAATGAAATCACCTACATGGGCACGGTGACCCGCCGCCAGAGAGGCTCTGACGAAGCCATACGCATCTACCAAAAACTTCTGGAGCTATCGCCGCCCAACAGCGCAGCGGTGAACTACAACCTTGCGGTGGCCCAAGCCATCTCCAAAAACGAGCTTGAATCCGCCGACGCCATTGTCCAGGCAGTGTACACTGATCCCACGCTGCCAGAAAACGCTGTGTTCTACAACAACTTGGTTTTGTTGGAGGTGCTGGGCAAAGTACTACGGGTGTTGGACACTGTGGCCGCCAAGGCCGACAAGGTCCAAACCCCGCCCCTGGTGCTCAAAACTGTGGACCTGCAAGAACGGCTGGAAGGCATGGTCATGGCCGGCAACGCCAAGGCGGCGTTCCGGCTGCTGTGGCACGTGTATGAAGTGATGCCGGACTTCTTTTATCGGGAACAGATATACGCCAGCAAAGCGATCATCAACTTTATCAAGGACCGCCTCAAAGCGCTTCAGAACACACAGAAACCAGAGCTGCAACGCTGCAAGGCCTTTTTGGAAGATGTCCTGAAAGAGCGGAAAAAGTCAAAATACAGCAAGCGGCTGCTGGCGTACACCAGCTTCAAGCATCAAACATTGCAAGCGCTTACCGAAACAGAGGACCGGGCGGTGGCGGCCGGGCGGCTCGTCAAGGCCCTGGTTTGCCACCCTGCCTATCTGGAAGAGCCCGAATTTTTCGCCAACCATACCTTGGTTTCCCTGGCCCTGGAGGCCCGGGCCAAGCTGGGCAGCGTTAACCGGCAAAAAATTCAGGGATAAAGCTGGGCAGCAAACATACGCCGGCGGCGGTCGCAAACGCAACGCGCACGTAAACGCAGATGCACCCGGAGACAGTACATGTTCGCCAGAGAAAGGCGAGCGGGCAGAAGCCGCATACGGGGGCATGACGCGGGGAGCATCTGCGGCCCTGCAGCGCAGCAGCTACATTTCCCACGCTTCGAGCACGCTTATCTCGTTGCCGAGGGGGTCTATTTTGCCCAGCCGCACCAGATAGCGCTGGCCTGACAGAATCTTGTCGCCAAAGAGTTCCCGCGGGCCGCGTACGAAAATCTGCTCCGCCGGCAGGGCCGCAGTCACAAACCGGGCGCCCTCGTCCACCACCACGGCTCTGTAGCGGCGTTTCGGGTCCTGTTGCTTGAAATACAGCAACTTCCAATACCGGGGCCGGTACCGCTGCACCTTGCCCACAACCTCCAGGCGAGCGCTGAGCACAGGAACCATGGCGGCCAGCTCGTCGCGGCTCCATGCGGGCCGCCCCGTGTCCACACAGGCCAGTATCTGGGCCTGGTTCACCAAGTCCACATAGCGCCGCAGCGGCGACGTGACCGGGCTGTAGCCGTCTGCTCCCAGGCTGGCGTGGGGCTTGGGCTGCGGCTCCAGTATGGACGGCGCCATGCCCTTGACCACGGAGTGAATGTCTTCCGGCAGCGACCACACGCCGGCGCTTTCCTTTGCTACTGTAACGTCCTGAGTGCGGTGCAGCAGGGGGGCCCCTCTTTCCCGAGCCCATGCAGACGCAGCTTCATTGGCCAGAATCATCAATTCGCTGACCAGCCTCTGGGCGGCCGGCGCGCTGGGCTTGGGCGCCAACTCCACTTTCACGCTGTGTCCCAACTCTTGGACGCTCCCCTGCAACCGAATTTGCGGCTCTTCCCGGTCAATGACAATGGCGCCGCGGCCTATGCGTTTTCTGCGCAATACGTCGGCCAGATTGTCGCCACAGTCCAGACCGGCGGCCAGTGAAAACCCCGAACAGGCAGCCGGCTCGCACAGGCAGCGCTCAACCCCATGATAGCTCAGGTTTGCCGCCACCTGTACCCAGGCCAACCGGATGTCAACATTTTCCAGCTCAGCCTCGGCGTCCAGCTGTATCTGCATCACACAAGCAGGCCGGGTCTCGCCCTCGTCTAAGCTGCACAAACCAAGACCCAACTGCTCCGGCAACATGTGGCTGACGCCTTCGGGCAAATAGAGGCTGGTTGCCCTGTTGCGCACGGCCTTGTCCAAAGGAGCGCCAAAATCCCACCCCAGAGACGGCGCAGCCAGGGCCAGCGTCACTATGTAGCCGCCGTCGCTGCGCTTTTCCAGATGCATGGCGTCGTCAATATCCGCCGTGTCTGCAGAGTCTATGGAGACCAGCGTCAACTCTTCAGGCGGCAGCGCACACCTTGCCAGCCGCTCTGCAGCAGCCTGAATTTCGTCTGCATACGCTTCGGCCCAGCTGTTGCCCTCTTCATATCCTGCCTGGTCCAGAAGAAAGTTGTAGTGCTCTGGAACTAATCCCCAGGCCCGGGCCAAGCGCACGGCAAGGTGCGGATCATCGGGCAGCCCTTTGCGCACGATGTCCCACACCGGCTGGGTGTCCCTGTCCTCGGGGTCTGCCATGCGAGTAAAGAGCAGCCGCTGCAGCCCCTCTTTCATGTCCGGTTCAAGCTCGGGCGGCGGCTCTGTCTGGCCGGTTCTGCTCCGCTCCCACAGGGTGCGGCAAAAACTGCTCCCGGCGGCGGCGAGCCGGTCGCGCTGCAGGGCAAGCTCCTGCTCCCTCTTACGGATTTCCACCTTTTCTGGGGAATATATCTGGAACTCGCCTTCGGACAGCTTGAAATGCGTTTTACACAGCAGCAACTCGCGGCCCATGGCCGCGATCTGATCCGGGTCCGGGTTCTCCCAGGCGAGTTCGGCAAACCATAGCGCCGACGCGGTCTCCACCTCGCCCTGAGAAAGGTCCCACATCTGCACAGGATCGACCTCATCCAGCAGCTTCTCCCGGCGGGCCGCCCGCCGGGCTAATTCGTCGGCCATTTCCTGACGGCTGGAGTCTTCTGCAAGACAGGGGCCGGCCCAGGGCAGCAGCCTAGCAGCAGCCAGCTTCAACTCCCTCTGGCTCTGCGTATACAGCCGCAGCTTGCCTTCCTGCTGCTCCAGCACGCAGGCCAGCACAGGCCGGCTGGCTTGCATGAACTCCACAATGCAGCCGGGCTTTAGATTGCGCATGAGCTCCACTTTCGTCATCAGTGCCTAAAAGAACGCTGTCCGGTAAAAACCATGGCCGCCTGTGGCTGGGCTTGGTTCACGGCCTGGATGACCTCGTGGTCCCGTATGGAGCCGCCGGGCTGGGCAATGGCGGTCACGCCCTGGGCCAGGGCAGCGTCCACCCCGTCCCGGAAGGGAAAAAACCCGTCAGAAACAAGGACAGAGCCAGGCAGACCGCCCCGGGCCTCCCGGGCTTTGGCCATGTAGGCTTCAGCAGCTTCCGGGTCTTTTTGCCGCAGCTCGTAGAGCGAGGCAGAGCGCTCGGTAAAGGCCAGTTGGTCTGCATACTTGGTGTATGCCTTGTACACGGTAAGCTCCACGCAGCCCACGCGGTCCTGCTCGCCCGTGCCGATAGCGGCCGTGGCGCCGTCCTTGGCGAATATCACCGAATTGGACGTGACCCCGGCCTCCACAGCCCAGGCAAAGAGCAGGTCGTCCGCCTCAGCCGGGCTGGGCGCCCGGGCCGCATAGGTAGTCCCGTCCTTTTCAGCCACGGCGGGGATGAAGTCATCCGCCGTGCGGATGCGGTTGACAAAAGAAGCCTGGACCACCAAGCCTCCGTCCGCCAAGGATTTGATGTCCAGAAAAGGCTGCCGGGCCAAAGTTTCCAGCTCATCCAAACCGGGAATCTGCAGAATGCGCAAATTCTTACGCCGGGCAAGAACGTCCAGCACGCCTTCTTCGTACGCGGGCGCAGCCACTACCTCAAAATACGCCGCGTCTATCAGCTCGGCGGCGGCCATGTCCATGGGCCGGTTCAGCACCACTGTTCCGCCAAAGGCGGCAATACGGTCTGACCAAAAGGCCTTTTCCAATGCTGCGGCCGGGCCCGTGGTTGTCCATGCCGCGCCGCAGGGGTTGTTGTGCTTCAATATCACGGCAGCAGGCTTGGCCGTAAGGTACTGCAGCATGTTGATCCCGTTGTCCACGTCGGTAAGGTTGATCTTGCCCGGGTGCTTGCCTGCCTGGAGCATGTGCTCTTCGCGCAGCGATGAAACCAGCCCTTGCCCAGGGCCGCGAAACACAACGCCGTCCAGCTCCAGGCCGCCTTTTATAAGCTCGTAAAGCGCCGCCGGCTGGTCCGGGTTCTCGCCGTAGCGCAAGCCCTTTTCCTCGCCGTTAATGGTCCAGGTCCGTTTGCGAAACACCAGCTCCTGATCGCCCATGAGTATGCGCATCTGCGGGGCAAATGCGTCCTGCAGAACGGTTTTGTACATGGACTTTAAATCACTCACGCGCATCTCCTTTAACTATATGAAAAAAATAAAAATAATTGAATCTATTAGCCAGACAAGATGGAGGTCATAGCACATACTGGAATGAGCGGCAATTTTCAATCAGCTCTGCGCGCAATCAAAAAAAATATGCAAAATTACAACAGGTTAAAAATCAATTCGATGCAGCGGTTTCAGCGGCGTCTTCATCTTTGCTCGTGCAATCGAAGGTCCCGCCCAAAAACCCTTTGAACGACTCCTGCGGGTCTGCAAGCGGCGCGTCAGGCGAGAAGCACATGGCCTCGTTACGGGGGAGCCGGGACACCTCATTCCGGCTGCGGTATATGCGGGTTTTGCAATGCTTACACACGTAATACGTGGCTTTGCGAAAACATTTGCAATCTTCTTTGATGAATTCGTGTTTGCGCATGGTTGTTTTCTCTTTTCACAGTGTCAAAAAATATAACATAGCGTACTTGTTTTGCAAATATGTGACAAACCGCCCTGCCCCAGCCTCTTCGCCTGTGGCCTGCAGCATCAGCTCCCGCGGCCAGTAGCGCATCCCCTGGGAATGAATTTTTTCGTGCAGCCAGCCGAGCAAAGGCGAGAAATTTCCAGCTGCGAACTGTTCCTCCAGATCGCCCAAATCCCTCGCAGCGGCCCAATACAGCTGACCGGCGTACACATTGCCCAAGGTGTAGGTAGGAAAATATCCGAACAAGCCGGCCGACCAGTGCACGTCCTGCATCACCCCGTCGCGCGCCGTCCCAGGCTGCACTCCCAGCAGCGCCTCCATTTTTTCGTTCCAGGCCTGGGGCAGGTCTGCAGGCTCCAGCTCGCCACGGAAGAGGGCCAGCTCCAACTCAAAGCGCAGCAGCACGTGCAGGTTGTACGTCACCTCGTCCGCCTCAGTGCGAATAAGGCTGGGCGCCGCCGCATTTACCGCTCGGGCCATATCCTCTGGCGTCAAGGACGCCAAAGCCGGAAACCGCTCTGCAAGCTGCGGCTGCATCCAGCGCCAGAACCCCAAAGACCGGGCGACCATGTTCTCCAGCATGCGGGACTGGGATTCATGCACGCCAAGGGACACGGATTGGCCGGCAGGCGTTCCCCAGTGTTCCGGGGGCAAGCCCTTCTCATAGATGGCGTGCCCGGTTTCATGGATGGCGCTGAAAAAGCCTTCTGTAAAATTCCCAGGTTTGTAGCGCACGGTAATGCGCGCGTCGCCAGGGCCTATGGCTATGGAAAAAGGATGGGCCGAAACATCCATGCGGCCAGAGGAAAAATCAAACCCCAGC
>CAYTSA010000132.1:0-6876 GCA_964440345.1 uncultured Desulfovibrionaceae bacterium
TGGATCGGTTCGAACGATCCTGAGTATGAAAATAACCCGGACTGGGACTGGTACTGGGAGTTTAACGGCGAGACGCCGTATTATTATCTGGCCGTCCTCATGGTCGTGGCCGTCTTGTTTGTCATGCGCCGTCTGGAGGATTCGCGGCTGGGCCGGGCCTGGTTCGCCATTCGCGAGGACCCGCTGGCGGCTTCCAACGCCGGGGTGAACATCTTGGTCTACAAGGTCATCGCCTTTGCCATCTCTGCAGGCATTGGCGCTCTGGCCGGGTGCTTTTTCGCTCGCTGGATGCTCTTTCTCTCTCCGGACATGTTCAAGTTTTGGGAATCCTTCCTGGTGTTGTGCATGGTGGTGCTGGGCGGTTTGGGCAACCTGCACGGCGCGCTCATCGGGGCGATTATTCTGGTGGCTCTGGGCGAGGCGCTGCGGGTGGCGCTGCCCATGTTGGGCCTGCCCACAGAAACGCGTTTTCTGGCGTATGGGCTTATGATGATCCTCATCATGCGCTACAAACCTTCGGGCATTATGCCTGTCATTGCGGCCGCAGGGAAAAACAACCCCCTGATCATAGAATTGCGGCAAAAGTTGCAATCTCAAAAGGCCTAACTCATGCAAAGCATACTTAAAATCGACGGACTGACCAAACGCTTCGGCGGGCTGATGGCCCTGAACAGCGTGGATTTCGAGGTGCAGCCGGGGCGCATCTTCGGACTCATCGGCCCCAACGGCGCCGGCAAGACAACCATATTTAACTGCATCACCGGCGTATACAAGCCCTCGGGCGGGGACATCCTGCTGCGCCAAAACGGCGGCTACAAACGAGTAAACAGCAAGAAACCGGAAAAAATGACCGAACTGGGCGTGGCCAGGACATTTCAGAACATCCGGCTCTTCTCGTCCCTTACCGTGCTGGACAATGTGCGCATTGGCCGCCACTGCCGCACCAAGTCTAACTTTTTCGGCGCAGCCTTGCGGACCAAGGCGCATAAGGCCGAAGAAAAGCAGATCATCGACGACTCCATGCGCTGGCTCGATTTCGTGAACCTGAGTCCCAAGGCCCTGGATTCGGCAAGCAGCCTCTCCTACGGCGACCAGCGCCGGCTGGAGATTGCCCGGGCTCTGGCCACCGAGCCCAAGGTGCTGTTGCTGGATGAACCCGCGGCCGGCATGAACCCGTCGGAAACCCGGTCTCTGGACGACTTGATCCACAGCATTCTGGACCTTGACGTGACGGTCATCCTCATTGAGCATGACATGAAGCTGGTCATGTCCATTTGCAACCACCTGGTGGTGCTGGACCACGGCGTAAAAATTGCCGAGGGAGAGCCCAAAGAGATAAAGGACAACCCGCAAGTGATTGAAGCCTATCTGGGAAGAGGAGCGGCTGATGCCTGAGACCATGCTGTCTGTGAACGACATCCACACGTATTACGGCTCCATCCACGCCCTCAAGGGCGTTTCCCTGGATGTTTACAAAGGCGAAATAGTCAGCCTTATCGGCGCCAACGGCGCCGGCAAGACCACCACGCTCATGTCCATTTCCGGAGTGCAGCGGGCCAAAAGCGGTTCCATTGTCTTTGAGGGAAACGATATTACCAAAACGGCTACGGAAAAAATCGTGGCCCTGGGCGTTACCCAGGCGCCGGAAGGAAGGATGATCTTTCCCCGCCTGACTGTGCAGGAGAACCTGCGCATGGGCGCCTATCTGCGCAACGACGGCGAGGCCCAGCGCAAGGACGAAAACTACGTGTACGAGCTGTTCCCCATCTTGCTAGAACGCCGCAAGCAAGCCGGGGGAACGCTTTCCGGCGGCGAGCAGCAAATGCTGGCCATAGGCCGGGCCATCATGGCCAGGCCGAAGATTCTTCTGCTGGACGAACCCTCCCTGGGGCTGGCGCCCATAGTGGTGGAGAATATTTTCGACGTCATCCAGCAGATAAACGCCGACGGCGTTACTGTCATGCTGGTGGAGCAGAACGCCCAGATGGCCTTGCAGATTTCCAATCGCGGCTATGTGCTGGCCACAGGCGAAGTAATAATGGAAGGCGACTCCAAAGAGCTTTTGGCCAATCCGCAGGTGCGGGCGGCGTATTTGGGCATGGAGTAGCGCCGCAGACCTTTCACGCCACGGAGCGAGTGTATGGAAAAAGTCATAATGCATGGGCTCACGTTTGACGACGTGCTGCTGATGCCTGCCTATTCCGAGGTGTTGCCGGACACGGTGGACGTCTCTACCCGGCTGACGCCGGAACTGCAGTTGAATATTCCGCTGGTCAGCGCAGCTATGGACACGGTGACCGAGTCCCGGCTGTCCATTTCCATGGCCCGGGCTGGCGGCGTGGGCGTTATCCACAAGAACATGTCCATAGAAAGACAACGGCTGGAAGTGGAGAAGGTGAAGAAGTCCGAATCCGGCATGATCCTGGACCCTGTGACCATCGAGCCGGACATTACTGTGGGCCAGGCGCTTGAGGTAATGTCGGAATACTCCATTTCTGGTTTGCCTGTGGTCAAGGGCGAACAACTGGTGGGCATACTCACCAACCGAGACGTCCGCTTTGTTACGGAGATGGACATTCTGGTTCGCGATGTGATGACCAGCAAGCGGCTGATCACCGTGCCTGTGGGAACCACTTTGGAGCAGGCCAAGGCGCATCTGCACGAGAACCGCATTGAAAAGCTGCTGGTGGTGGACGACCAGGGCCGGCTCAAGGGATTGATCACCATCAAGGACATCGAAAAAATCAAGAAATACCCGCTCTCCTGCAAGGACGAAAACGGCCGGCTGCGCGTGGGCGCTGCTGTAGGAGTTGGAGAGGAAGGCCAAGCCCGGGGCGAAGCCTTGCTCCAGGCTGGGGTGGATTTCCTGGTGCTGGACTCGGCCCACGGCCATTCCAAAAATATTCTCAAGGCCGTTGAAGCCTTGCGGTCTGCTTTTCCCAAAGCGCAGCTGATTGGCGGGAACATTGGCGGCTACGACGCCGCCCGGGCCATCCTTAAAGCCGGAGCAGACGCCGTGAAGGTAGGCATAGGCCCCGGCTCCATCTGCACCACCCGCATCGTGGCCGGGGTGGGCGTGCCCCAGGTTTCCGCTGTTATGGAAGCCACCCGGGCCGCCCGGGAGCTGGACCGGTGCGTCATTGCAGACGGCGGGGTAAAATTTTCCGGCGACATCGTCAAAGCCATTGCCGCAGGAGCAGATTCGGTTATGATGGGCTCCATGTTGGCCGGCACGGACGAGAGCCCGGGGGAAACCATTTTGTACCAAGGCCGGCGCTACAAGATTTACCGGGGCATGGGCTCCATAGACGCCATGAAAGAAGGCAGCTCTGACCGCTACTTCCAGGAAAGAAGAGAAGACGAATCGTCGAAACTGGTCCCTGAAGGCATCGTGGGCCGGGTGCCCTACAAGGGCCCGGTGCTGGACACCGTCTATCAGCTCATCGGCGGCTTGCGGTCTGGCATGGGCTACACTGGCTGCAGCTCCATCCGGGAACTGCAAGAAAAGTCCCGGTTCATCCAGATATCCCCTGCCGGGCTGCGCGAAAGCCACGTGCATGACGTGATCATCACCAAGGAAGCGCCCAACTACCGGGTAGACCAATATTAGCGGACCCGAAAAGGTCCGGGAGCATGCATGGATATACAGGAAAAAGTCGTCATCATTGATTACGGGTCCCAGGTAACCCAGCTCATTGCCCGCCGCGTGCGCGAGGCCGGCGTGTACTCAGAGATACACCCCTGCCAGATGGACCTGGAGTCCATAAAGGCCATGAAGCCGTCCGCCCTTATACTGTCCGGCGGGCCGGCCAGCGTTACCGAAGAAGGCGCCCCGCCGTATGAGCCGGGGCTGCTGGAAATGGACGTGCCTGTTCTGGGCATCTGCTACGGCATGCAGCTGATGGCCCACGGTTTGGGCGGGAAGCTGGCCCGGTCAGAGGACCGCGAATACGGCCGGGCGGACCTGGAGCTGACGGCCTCCTGCCCCCTGTGGGAAGGACTGGAGAACAAGCCCAGCCACAAGGTCTGGATGTCCCACGGCGACAAAGTGCTGGCGCCGCCCCCGGGTTTTGTGGTCACCGGCCGCACCGCCAATGTGGACGTGGCCGCCATGGCCGACGTGGACCGCAAGTTTTACGCCGTGCAGTTCCACCCCGAGGTGGCCCACACCGAGGACGGCGCGCAGATGCTGCGCAATTTTTTGTTCAAAGTGGCCGGGTTCTCGGCCACGTGGACCATGACCTCCTTTCTGGAGACCGCCCTGGCCCAGGCAAAAGACCAGGTTGGCGACGACTTGGTGGTCTGCGGGCTCTCCGGCGGCATCGACTCCACGGTGGTGGCGGCCATGCTCTCCAAGGCGCTGGGCGCGAAACTGCACTGCATTTTTGTGGACAACGGTCTGCTGCGCGAAGGCGAAGGCGACGAGGTGATGGGCTACCTGCAGGAGCATTTCACCCTGCAGCTGCACCATATTCAAGCCCAGGACAAATTCCTCGGCCGGCTCAAGGGCGTGGAAGACCCCGAAGAAAAGCGCAAGCTCATCGGCCACACGTTTATCGAAGTATTCGACCGTGAGGCCAAACGCATTCCGGGCGTCAAATTTCTTGCCCAGGGCACGCTGTATCCAGACGTCATAGAAAGCTGCTCTTTCAAGGGCCCCTCTGCAGTCATCAAAAGCCATCACAATGTGGGCGGCCTGCCGGAAAAAATGAACCTGAAGCTGGTGGAGCCCCTGCGGGAGCTGTTCAAGGACGAGGTCCGCAAGGTGGCTGTGGAGCTGGGCTTCCCGGATTTCATCACTTGGCGGCACCCCTTCCCCGGGCCGGGGTTGGCCATCCGGATTTTGGGCGAGGTGACTGAAGAACGGCTGCGCATTCTGCGGCAGGCAGACCGCATCGTGCAGTCAGAACTCATGGCCTCCGGCTGGTACTACAAGGTGTGGCAGGGCTTTGCCGTGCTGCTGCCGCTGAAGACTGTGGGCGTTATGGGCGACGACAGAACCTACGAGCACGTCATCGCCTTGCGCATAGTAGACAGCGTGGACGCCATGACCGCGGACTGGACGCGGTTGCCCTCCGAGCTGCTGGCCCGCATGTCCAACAGAATTATCAACGAAGTCAAAGGCGTAAACCGGGTGGTGATGGACATTTCCTCCAAGCCGCCTTCAACCATAGAGTGGGAATGATATGTTCGGCATTGGCACTACAGAACTGCTCATAGTCCTGGTCGTGGCGTTGCTTGTGCTCGGCCCCAAGAAGCTGCCTGAAATCGCCCGCACTCTGGGCAAGGGCTTGGCTGAATTCAAGAAAGTCTCCACCGACGTACAGCGGACCATCAACACGGAAGTGGAGCGCGAAGAGGCGACGGAGCGCAAGAAAAAGGCGGAAAAGGAACTCTCGGCGCGTAAAGCAGAAGCCGAAAAAACAGCCTCAACTGCTGAAGCCACGGACGCGGCGCCTAAGTCGGCGGAGTCTGTCGCTGCAGAAAATGCCGAGGCGCAGCCTGTGCAAAACACCGCCTCCCCGGATTACGAAGCAGAAGCCGACGAGCAGGCTGGCGCAGAAATGGCCGGCGAAACTGTACCCGGGTCGGAGAAAAAAGCATGAGCGACGAGAAGAAACCCCGGCCTGAACAGGAGCCTGAAGAAGAAACCGCCCAGGAATCCGAGCAGGACGCCGCTACTGCAGAAGAGGGGCTTGGCGGCACTGAGGACGCGGCTGCGTCCGCCGATGATTCTTCAGAAGACAAGGAAGAGCTGCGCGAGATGTCCTTTCTTGATCATCTGGATGAGCTGCGGCTGCGGCTCACCCGGTGCATCATTGCTGTCGGCGTAGGGTTTTTGGCCTGTTACGGCTTTTCCAAGCAGCTATTCGACATTCTGGTGGCCCCCCTGGTGGCGGCCATGCCGCCGGAATCCAAGCTTATTTACACAGCCATGCCCGAGGCCTTCTTCACCTACATCAAGGTGGCCATCGTGGCCGGCATTCTGCTGTCCAGCCCGTATATTTTCTATCAGATTTGGCTGTTTGTGGCGCCGGGTTTGTACAAGGAAGAGCGCAAGTGGCTGCTGCCCATAGGCTTTGTCTCCGGCCTGTTCTTCACCGGCGGGGCCCTGTTCGGCTACATGATCGTCTTCCCCTTTGCCTTCGACTTTTTCATGGGCTTCCACACGGAGCTTATCCAGCCGATGCCGTCGCTCAAAGAGTATCTGAGTTTTTCGCTCAAGCTGCTCTTTGCCTTTGGCGTTGTCTTTGAACTGCCGCTGTTCATCTTTTTTCTGGCCCGTCTAGGCGTGGTTACGGCTCAGTCTTTGCGCAAGTTTCGCAAATACGCCATATTGCTTGGCTTCATCGTTTCTGCGCTGCTCACCCCGCCGGACGTCATTTCTCAATGCCTTATGGCCGGCCCGCTAATCATCCTGTGGGAACTCTCCATCATCGTGGCCTTGGTATTCGGCCGCAAGCCAAAGGAAAAGCCCACGGACGAAGACGAAGAGTCTGTTGAAGAAGACGAGACCGAGGGCGGGGAGCCAAAGACAGAAGAGCCGGAAGACGCCGAAGCGGACGCTGAAAAGCCCGGCGAGAAAGAAGAATCGCCCGGTCCTTGAGCAAAAATCTGACTCCTTGTGAATACATCATGGCCGAAGCAGCGCGGAAAGCGCTGCTTCGGCTACTCGATTTCCAGAATCCGCCGCCTGGCAACGCTGGTCAAGCAACCCGGCTAAAGGTCTGGCCAGAGTTGGCTCAGGTCAGTACACTCACGATACTTCATATCAATACGCCATAGACATGCTGATTGAGCATGGCGCCGGAGCCCCTGGCGCATTTTCGCGTTGAGACAACGCTCGCTCCTGAAACAATGTGCGGTTGTTTCAGA
>CAYTSA010000133.1:0-6834 GCA_964440345.1 uncultured Desulfovibrionaceae bacterium
CCATGCAACTGATATAATACATTTTTTTACTGAAGCATGGTAAACTTGGGTTAAGTGGAAGACCACAACCAACCTTTGTGTAGACAGGCAGAAAACAACCATTGCCGCATTAATTACCACTATTCGGAGCTAGCTGCACAGCCACATTGATATAACATATCGTGCATGTACTGACCTGAGTCAACTCCTCCCTGACCTGTAGCCGGGTTGCCTGGCCTGCGCCGCCAGGCAGTGGATTCTGCCTGTCAGACAAGGTGGCGCAGCGCCACTTCCTTGTCTATGGTCAGGGCTTTGAGGCCGTTTTCCACTTCCTGCAGCTTGTCAGACTGGGAGGGGTCGAACTCCAGATTGTCCACGATCTTGCTGAATACTTCGGACAAGGCCCGGGCGCCTATGCGTGTGTTGCGCACAGCGTGGTAGGCAATCAGGTCCAGGGCGTCCTTGGTGATGCGCAGGTCAATGCCCATGGATTTGAAGTAACGCATGGAGTAGCGCAAAGGCGAATCGTCCGCGGTGAGCATGATTTTTTTCAGCTCTTCGACCCCCAGGTCTTCCAGCACGCCGATGGATTTAAACCGGGAAATAAACTGGGGCGACATGCCGTAAGCAAACAGGTCCTCCAACCGCAGCTGTTCCCGCAGCACCAGCTTGCGTTCAGTGTGCGGTTTGCCCTCAGGATCGAAGTAGGTCACTTCCTCCAGTTTGCGGTCATCCGTTCCAGCGTTGATTTTGCCCAGTATCTGGTCGAACAGCCCCTCAAAGGCGCCGCCGCAGATAAAGAGCATCTTGGAGGTGTCCACAGTCAGGCGGGTTTTTTTTTGCTTGCTTGTTGCATCGCGGGTGGTTTCGAAGAGCACGCGCTCGCCTTCGATAAGGGTGAGCAGCGCGTGCTGGATGCTGATGCCAGTGACATTCACCTTGCCGGCCACGTTGGCGGAAATCTTGTCGATTTCGTCGATACAGACTGTGGCGTTTTCCATATATTCCTTAAGCTTTTCGTCAGTAACAAAGGAGCCGAAGGTATTGTACACTGCGATTTCCAGACTTTTTATCAGCCGGGTCAGATTTACGTCGCCGGTGTCTTCGCCCATGAGCATGTTGGCGTTCATGATGGTCATGGCCTTGTACTTCTTCAGGTGGTCATGATCATAGTAGAACTTCCGGATGGAGTTCATAACCGTGGTTTTGCCGGTGCCTGAGTTGCCTATAAGCAACAGGTTGCCGGCCTTCAAGCCGTTGATATGTTTATACACGGCCACAGAGACCTTGCGCAGCACCTCGTCCTGGCCCAGAGTTTTGGCGCCCAGGTAGGCGTACACGTCGGTTGGCAACAATAGTTCGTTCATTGGTCACTCTCCTGCGAGAAGCGCTATACCAGAACTCGCTGCAAATGGGCCACGCCAGGGGTGTATGAAATAATAACGTACTTGCGCACCTTGCTGGCCATGGCGGCCAAGGCGCAGAACAAGCCGGCCAGCAAAAACGACACCGTCAAAGATATGCCCACAGTGCTGACCATTTCAAGCCCTAATTGTTTGGCTTCTGCAGTCTGCTGCGCCGCCAGGGTAAGCAGAAACAGACACACGGAGCAGACCACAAACAGAAACGAGGCTCCCCACAGCTTTTTTTGAGTACGTTTCATGCGCACCACCTGTCTCGCCAAGTCGCCTTTGACCCATATAGAGTATTCCCGTTGCTGTAGGGCCATATTCAACTCACGCATGGTCTGGACAATGACCCGCTTTTGTGTAGTCATGACGGTGAAGCAGTGTTTGCTTTTCCCAGCCGCTTCACCCACACCCCGCCGGTATGGGTGAGAAAGAGCACTTTGCGGCCCAGCAAGCCGCCCACGTCGCGCGCGGCAATGGGCATGCGCCGTTTGGCCAGCTCTTCTTCTGCGGTCTGGATATTTTTGGGCCCCACGCTGAATTGTAGTGATTCCGGCCCCACCCGTTTCAAGTCTGGGCTTTGGTTGGCGCCTATGCCTTGTCCGCCGCCGAACATCTTGACCTCCAGGCGACGGCAGTCGCTGCCAATAATGCAGAACCTGTCCAGCAAGGCTGTCAGAGCCTTGTCCACAAACATGCAGCCTGGATCCTCCATGGCCCGGTACTGCCCAGCCCGGGGCAAGAATGCGTGGCAAATGCCGCCCACCTTTCGCTGCGGATCAAAAATGGTCACCGCCAGGCAGGAACCCAGCACCGTGGAGACAAGCGTCGGCTCCGGGCTCAGAAAACACTCTTTGGGCCCAAGATATTTCAAAGGAACGTCGCTGAAATGGGGAACCGCCACCGGACGTTATTCCCCACCCTGGACAAAAAAATGTTTGTCCAGCCGCATGGATTCAAAAAGCTCGCGAATCTGGCTTGAGGCGTTGACGATGCGCAAATGGCCATGTTTTTGGGCCATTTTCAAGTGCGCGCCAATAAACACGCTGAGCGCCACAGAGTCCAGAATGTCGACGCCGGCCATATCCACCACCACATCCTGTGTTGCAGCCTCCACAGCCTCGTCCAGCCGCTTCTTGAAGTCCCCGGCCGTGGCCACAGTGAGTTCTTGACCCCCTACAGCCAGCACCGTGTGAGCATCATGTGTTTCACGCTTTGCGCCGCCGCTCATTCCATCCCCTTATAGGCAGCCAATGGCCACAGCTATGACCGGCAATACTCCCGTCCCCGAGCCTTCATGGCCCGCTCCATGGCCTCTTCCAGCTCGTCCACCTGCAGCGGTTTGGCCACATACTCATCCATGCCTGATTCTAAAAACCGTTCCCGGTCGCCTTTCATGGCGTGGGCTGTCAGCGCAATGACTGGCGTTTGCGAATCGTATACGCCCTGCTCGTTGTTGCGCAGGGCCCGGGTGGCTTCTACGCCGTCCATGTCCGGCATCTGCACGTCCATGAGCACCAGATCAAAGCAATGATTGGCCAACGCCTGCAAGGCCTCCTGGCCGTTCTCCACAGCGGTGACGTAGTGCCCCTGCCGCTCCAGCAGTCTGCGGGCGTACAGCCGGTTCACCCGATTGTCTTCAGCCACCAAAATGTTCAGACCGCTTTTCTTCGCTTTTTTTGCTCCGGCGTTTTCCGCCGGCGATTCTGCGTCCAGAGCCATGTTCTCGCCCAGTGAAAACCGGGCGGTAAAGAAAAAGCTGGATCCTTTACCGGGAACGCTTTCCAGCCAGATGGTCCCTCCCATCATCTCCACCAGCTGGCGGGAAATAGCCAGGCCCAAGCCAGTGCCGCCATAGCGCCGCGACAGCGCCCCGTCCACCTGAGTGAAGCTTTTGAACAATTTTTCCTGGTCTTCAGGCGAAATGCCAATGCCAGTGTCCGTCACCTCGAAAAGCAGTTTTTCCGGCCACTTGCCAGACAGTTGCAAAGATTGCTGCCCGGTTTCACCGCCTTCCTCGTCTGTGGCCCGGCGGACCCGCAATGCGACCTTGCCCTTTTCGGTGAACTTCACAGCGTTACCCAGCAGATTAAAGAGCACCTGGCGCAGCCGGGCTGAATCGCCATACAGAAAACGGGGCAGGAAGTCATCCATGCAAGTTTCAAATTCCAGATTCTTCCCTTTTGCCTGGAGCATGAAGGATTTCTCCATAAAGGACACGACGCCCTGCAGATCAAAATTTTCATTCTGAAACTCAAGCTTGCCGGCCTCTATTTTGGAAAAATCCAAGATATCGTTCAGCAGGGAAAGCAGTACGTCCGCCGAGTGGCGCACCATGCTCAAATACTCGCGCTGTTCGTCGCTCAGCTCTGTACTCAGCGTCAGGTCGGTCATGCCGATAATGCCGCTCATGGGCGTACGGATTTCGTGGCTCATATTGGCCAGAAACTCGCTTTTGGAGCGAGTGGCGGCCTCGGCCTGGTCAAAGGCCAGCTGCAGTTCTTCTTCCATGCGCTTGCGCTGAGTCATGTCGCGCATGGATATGAGCACTCCTTTGGCCGCCCCATCGTCATCAAACACAGGGGTTCTGGCCACCTGAAACCAGCGGTCGCCCTCCTTGCCCGGAATGCGCTCGTCTCGCACATCCGGCTTTCGGGTGCGAAGCACGAACGCCGCCACCTTGTCCATGCTGGCCGAGACGTCAATGGGAAACAGGTCGAACACTGTTTTGCCCACCACGTCCTCAAGGCTTTTGCCCACCAGCTCGCAAAATGCCGGGTTTGCAGCCTGGTAGATGTGGCTGGCGTCGTTAAGGGCGATGCAGTCCGGCGTCGCTTCCAAAATGGCGCTGAACAGGTTGCGCTGTTCGCGCAGGTCCTGCTCTGCCTGTTTCAGCTGGGAAATGTCTATGGCTGAGACCACGGCCCCAGCGTTGTCGCCGGTTAGAGGCGTCACGTCCAGCAGTATCCAGTTTGCCAAAACGCCCTCGCCTTCCTCATGACAGGAAAACTCCAGACTGAACTTTTCCTTTTCGCCGCGCAATACATCCCGAATACCGGCCGCGGCCTGCATTGCGTCTTTCTCTCCACCATGGCGGGAATGGCTGTCTGAGTCCAGCATATCCAGATAGTTCTCGCCCGTGGAGCAGGGGTTCAGCCAGCACCGGGCCTCGTGGCATATTTCGCCCTGGTTCGAGGCTATGACCACGCCCTGGCTGTCTAACACGGCAATGTCTGCAGACAGGGAAGTGAGCACTCCGCGCAGCAACTCTTCTTGCTTACGCAGCTCCGAATACGCGGCGTCCAAACGGCGCGCCTGGAGGAGTGAATTTTCATAGGTGGAGAGCAACAAATCAAACATTTGCCGCCGGCCAGCGTTTACCTGCCGTTCTCGTCCAGCCATGAACACCGTGATGGGCTCCAGCTCGTGAGTGAATGTCGGCGGCAAGTTGGTCAATAAATATTGGACTTTCTGGTCCAAAAACTCTTCGTCGTACGGTTTGGTGACAAAGGCGTTGGCGCCGCAGTTGAGGCCCTTGATAATGTCTTCCGGGTCGGAAAGCGTGGTCAACAGAATGACCGGCAAGGCTGCACTGGCCTGGGACTGGCGCAGCCGCCGGCAGAGTTCATAGCCGTCCATCTCTGGCATGACCACGTCGCTGATGACGATGTCCAGAGGCTCACTGGCGGGGTTTTGCACTATATCAAGCGCCTTCATGCCGTTTTTCGCGGCAGCGACGGCGTAGCCGCGTTTTTCCAGGGCCCGCTGCAGCCGCAAAGCCTGGGTGAGGCTATCCTCCACTATGAGTACACGCGGTTTATTGTTCATATTTGCTTCTCCAGGCTGGAGGCGTTCCGGGGTCTGACGGCGTTTGCCAACAGCCCGCCTATGGCCGAAAGCGGAGCAATGTGGCGCACGGCGTTGAGTTCTATGGCGGCTCCGGGCATGCCGTGCACCACAGAGCTTTCCTTGTCCTGGGCCACGGTCAGACAGCCCTTGGTGCGCATGCGCAGCAAGCCCTCTGCGCCGTCCTTGCCCATACCGGTCAACAACACGCCCAGGGCCCTGGCGCCCAGAGCCTCCGCCGCAGAAGTAAACATGTAGTTTACAGCCGGCCGCAACCTGTTCACTGGCGGGTCGTCGCTTTCACGAAGAACAAAGTTGCCGTCCACGGCCAGGTGTCTGTCCTCGGGGGCGAAATACACATAGCCAGGCAACGCTTGTTCGCCGTGCTCAGCCACCTTAACTTGCAGTTGGGAAAAACTGTTCAACCAGGAAACCATTCCCAGCAAAAAGCCGGGGGAAATGTGCTGGGTAACAAGTATGGGCGCGGCAAAATGTGCGTCCAGCTCGCATAATATTGTCTGCAAGGCCTGTGGGCCGCCAGTGGAGGCGCCCATGCAGACAAGTTGGACTGGCTGCGCCGGCCTGGCTGGAAGGACTGCAAGTTTTGGCGGCGGCTCCGGGCGGCGGATGCGCCGCACCACCCGGACTTCGCTCATCAGTTTAATGCTGCTGGCAATCTCGTCCAGGGCTTCAACAGCCATTTCGCCGCTCAGCCTTGGTTTTTGCAGTAATGACAGAGCCCCGGCCTCCAGCGCCCGAAAGTTTGCCGCCGCCTCTTCCGGGTCCAACACGGCGCTGACAATGACAATGGG
Organism: uncultured Desulfovibrionaceae bacterium; assembly: GCA_964440345.1. Lineage (GTDB taxonomy): Bacteria > Desulfobacterota > Desulfovibrionia > Desulfovibrionales > Desulfovibrionaceae > CAYTSA01. Next base: position 6,047 of record CAYTSA010000133.1, read on the forward strand.
CGTTGGCGTGTCTTGCATGATGCGCCGGGTAGCCTCTATGCCGTCCATATCCGGCATCTGAAAATCCATGGCGATAACGTCCGGCTTCAACTGGGCCGCCAGGGAAACGGCCTGGCGGCCGTTTTCAGCCACGCCGGCCACTTCCATGTCTGGGTCGCGCTCCACGGCGTAGCGCAGCGCCTGGCGCAGAACAGCGGAATCGTCTGCAATGAGAACACGTATCATGCGTTGCACCCTACCTGAGCCTTTCCAGAGTTTCCAGTAAATTGCTCTGATCAAAACTGGATTTTACAATGTATGCGTTGGCGCCCGCCTCCATTCCTCTCTGGCGATGCTCCTGGCTGCTCAACGAGGTCACCAGCACCACCGGCACGCTGTGGTGCGCCGGATGCTTGCGAATGCGCTCAGTCAGTTCAAACCCGTTCATGTGCGGCATTTCCACGTCAGAAACGACAATATCCACTGCGCCAGCGCCCAGGGCGGCGTACGCGGCAGCGCCGTCCACTGCGGTCACCACCCGGTAGCCGGCCCCTTCCAGCACGTTTTTCAACAACATGCGCGAGGTAATGGAGTCTTCAGCCACAAGCACTGTAGCCGGCGCGGCCGTATGAGTTTCGGCCGCGCCTTTGCGCTGCGCAGCCCGGCTGGCCGTGGCGCTCTTGATCACATCCGGCAGGTGCAGCACCGCCGCCAGCCGCCCTGAGCCCAGCACGGCCATGCCCATCACATTGCGGACCCGGGGCAGCAACGGTCCCAGTGGTTTGAGCAGCACGTCCAGTTCTTCAGCC
>CAYTSA010000134.1:0-6345 GCA_964440345.1 uncultured Desulfovibrionaceae bacterium
TATTTCAAAATACTGATTGTTGTTTGAACTGTAGTTTCAACCCCGAAAGTCGAGTTTGGTAATGTAAAAGCATCATTTTTCGCATGGTTCAGTGTGGCGGCGGGTTCAGGTGTTCCGGCAGGGGGCAAGCGGCGGGGGAACGTTCTGCCGTGCGTGGCGTTTCGGTTGTTTTTGTTACAACAAAGGGGGCTTGTGAACAAGTTGATTGTCAAGGCCGCGGTTATTGTGTGCCTGAGTCTGTTTTTCCCAGGAGTTCTTTATGCTTCAGAAGGGGCGGCTGTGGCTATTGCCGGCCCCATGGTCGGCACCAGCAATTCAGTGGGCGTACAATACAAAGTCGGCGTCACTGCCGCGTTGAGCAACCTTGCCGGTGGAAAACTGCTGGGCGTCCCTGTGGCGATAATTCTGTATGACGACAGCTGCGACCAATCCATTGCAGGAGCTGTGGCGCAAGAGATCGTGGAGAATCCTCCTGCTGTGGTAATAGGCCATTCATGTTCCAGCGCCACGATAGCGGCGGCCCCAATTTATGCCGAACATAATGTGCTGCAAATTACGCCAGCTTCCACAAACCCTAAAGTTACGGAGATGGGCTTCACGACCATTTTCCGCATGATAGGCCGCGACGATGTTCAGGGGGAGCTGGCGGCTGAGCGCATAGCAAAGAAACACGCCAGGAAGCGGGTAGGCGTGCTGTACTTTCCTGGCGAGTATTCGGCCGGGCTTTCCAGAGTGGCCATTGCAGCCCTGGCGGAGCGCGGCATAACTCCTGTGGCCGTGGTGGAGGGCCAGGCGAGCGGGGCTTCCTTCACCAACGAGATTGAGATGCTTGTCAGCAGCGGAGTAGAAGTCCTCTACCTGGTGGGCGGCGCTTTGGACAGCGGCATCTTCATGCGCCAGGCGCGCCAGATGGACGCAGCGTTCGAAGTTGTCAGCAGTGACACGCTGGTTTCTGAAGTTTTTGCAAAGACTGCTGGGGATGCGGCGGACGGGGCGCCCTTCACTTTTCCTCTTGAGGCAGTGCAGCTGACATCAGCAGCCCAAGCGGTGGAGACCATCAAGGCCATGGGTCATGATCCGGCCGGCTACACCCTGCTGGCTTATGCCGCCGCCCAAGTATGGGTCGCCGGGGTGGAAAGGGCGCAGTCGTTCGAGACCGGGAAGGTGGCGGCGGCCATACGGCAAGAGCCCATACAAACGGTTCTGGGCAAGGTGTCTTTTGACGCGAAAGGCGATATAATAACGCCTTATGCGCCTTTTGCGTGGTATGCCTGGAAGAACGGAAAACGTATCCACTTGGACTGAGACTGTGAGCGTCAACGAATCACGATCAGGCCCCCGTGAATCCAGCCTGTTGATGAAGTTGGGCATCCGCTCCAGTTTGTTGCTGGGATTTGGCGCCATGACCGGGATCATGGTCCTGTCCGTTCTTGCGGCGGTGTATTTTTACGCCAGAGTCAACGCCGCCATCAGCGACATACTGGAATCTCAACTCCCGGCCACAGTGCATACCTTCGAAGTAGCCCGCGCCGCAGACGCTCTGGCGTCGTCCGGCCTTTCCCTGGCAACGCTGTCGACCACAGAGGCGCGGAACGCCGCCTTCGAGCGGGTCAACAGAGCTCTTGAGTCTCTGAATGCAACACTCGAAGACCTGAGACCTTTTGCCGCCGGCATGGATATGACGCCGCTGAGCTTGTTTGCAGACCTTGACGAAAATCTGCGCCGTCTTCAGGAGATCGTTGATGACAGAATTCTGCTGCAGGGCCGGCAAGCGAACGCCAGGAAACATTTGCTTGCCAATCTGCAGGACTTTCAGCGGCTATTGACTTTCCGTATTCGTATTCTGGAAGGGGACGGAGACGTCATCAGCCGTTTGATGGCGCAGCCTGATCCGCCAGTGGAAAAAGTTGCGAACATGTCCGTGCAGCTCGCCAAGCTGCTGCCTGTGGCCCGCTTCTACGCCACGGTGGAGTCCATCAACGGACGGCTTCTGGCGGCCAGCCAGAGCCCTACGCTGACAATTCTGAACACCTCGCGTCAGGAACTCGCCCTTTCCCTGGCCAGCCTGCGCGAGTCTCTGGAGACAATTCCCATAGAACTGGGCCGTGATTTGATTCGGCCTGTTGAGGAGCTCAACGACCTTATCTTGTACGATGACGGGCTGATACACCTGCGTGAGCGTGAGCTGCTGTTGCTTGAGGAGATACAAAAGCTAAATGCTGTCAACCAGACTATCCTGCAAAGCGTCAACGCCAAAACTGAGCGGATGGTCAGCGCCAGCCAAAACAGGATGAGCAGAACAGGCGCGGAGCTGCTGTCACTGCGCCAGCGTTCAATGCTTATACTCGTTCTCGTGGCTGGGCTGGGATTGCTTGGCGTGGCGTGTTTGATGCATTTCTACGTGAACCGGGAGGTGATTAACCGGCTGACCTGGCTGAGCACTGCTATGCAGGACGTGGCCTCCGGCCGTCTGGAAACAAAATTGCCGCCGGCCGGAAACAGTGAGCTTGGCCGTCTGGGCGCTGCTCTGCGCCAGTTCCGCACAACTGCAGCTGAAGCCCGGGAAAGAGAGGCCGCCCTCCAGGCCAGCAACCAGCGGGCTGAGGAGATCATGGAGGCCCTGGAGGCCAAGAAAGCCGAACTCGAACTCGCCAACAGCAAACTGACAGAACTCTCGATCAGAGACCCTTTGACCGGGCTTTTCAACCGCCGCCGCTTTGACGAGGCGCTGGAGCTGGAGTGGGCCCGGGCCGGCCATGGTGGAAAAGCCCTTGCCATCATTATCCTGGACGTGGACCTCTTCAAGCAATTCAACGACCGGTATGGCCACCAGGCTGGGGATGCATGTCTTAAGAATTTGGCCGCTGTTTTCAAGAGTCACGCCCAGCGCGCTGGCGACGTGGCTGCCCGCTACGGGGGCGAGGAGTTTTGCATGATCTGCCCCTACACGGATATGGACAGCGCTGCAGTGCTGGCCCGCAGCATCCACCAGGCTGTGCTCGACCTGGCCATGTCCCACGAAGGCTCTCCCCCTGGCGTGGTTACGGTCAGCATCGGTTATGCCGCCGCTGTGCCGCATAGGGAATACACCTATGAAGATTTGTTAAAGGCTGCAGACAACGCCTTGTACGCCGCCAAAGCGGCTGGCCGCAATTGTGTTTGCGGGACGGGCCAGTATTCAAGAGACGCCAAAGCGGAAGAGGCGTCATAGGCAGGTCATTGCCTCTTTGTGTAAAGGTCTTGTCTTAACTGGGTGTGGCTGCCTGCTTGACCTTCACTGTTTCCCTGGGTAGCACTTTTCAAAAGTCTTTTCGGCAATCGACAACACCGCATTCAGTTTAATCCAGGAGCCTCCATGACCAGGCAAACAATCACTCCCGAACTCGTTCAACGCGCCCAGGAAGAATGGGCTCAGTCTATCGTCGCCATCGGTGAGGCGCATCAACATGGCGTAGAAACGTCTTCGCTGGCCGGGGCGATTATTGACAATCTGTACGCCTATGGCCTGTGCGAGGTGTTGTTCAAGCCCACCAAGGCTGCGCAGCAGCAGTTCCGGCCCACGCGTGAAGACGCGCTGTCATATTTTGTAGGCGGCGCCATTGCCGAAGACTTGGGTTTCGCCCTGCAGCCCTGGTCCAAGGTGCGTTTTGAAAATCATGCCATATCCGTGCATGGCGAGAGCGCCTTTGCGCAGGGAAACTACTTTTTCACTGACGCGAATACTGGCGGGGAAATCAAGGTAGAGTACACGTTGGGCTACGCAGCCGACGGTCAGGGCAAGCTGCGCATTTTTCTGCATCATTCTTCGTTGCCATATCAGCCCGCATGATGGAAGGCGCCGCGCCCCAACAGACTGGGCAGCGTGCTGAGCTTGGGGTTTTGCCGCATTTACGGTAAAAGGCCCCATGTCTTCACGCTCCGCCAGGTTTTGTATTTGCTACGCCAGACAGCAAGCTGTCCCTTATTTCCGGGAAGTCGCAGAGCTGTTGCGGCTTTCATTGCGGGACCTCGGGTGCGAACCCGATGTCAGAGTGGCTGAGCTGCATCCCCATGTTTGCAATATCATTTTGGATTACCACAACATCCCCTACAGCGAAGATTTGCGAAGATTTGCCTATGTCCCGTATCAGCTCGAACAGTTGAGCGAGGATTTCGGGCGCTACACCAAAAACGCACGCAAGGTCCTGGATTGCGCCAGCTGGGTCTGGGAGTACGCCCAGGAAAACAGGGAATTCTTGCACAAAAAGGGCATAGATTCCGTGTATGCCCCTTTGGGGTGGCATCCCGGCCGGACTGTTCTGCCTGAAACAGAACACAAGGATATCGATGTACTTTTTTACGGCGCCTTGAACGAGAGGCGCATCGCTGTACTGGAGCAGTTGCTTCAAGCCGGCGTGAACCTGAAAGTGCTGCAGGACGTGTGGGGAGAGGAGCGGGACGCATACATAGCCCGGTCCAAAATAGTGCTCAACGTCCACTATTATCCGACAATGATCATGGAGACCGTACGGCTGTGCCATTTACTGAACAATAAAATTTGCGTTGTCAGCGAGGCGGCGGCGGCCAATCCCTTGAAGCTTGCAGGATTGTTCACGGCAGAGTACGAAAAGCTGGCGCCCGCGTGCCTGGCTTTGCTGCGCAACGAGACCATGCGCGAGGATTTGCGCAACGCCAACGCAGCAGCCTTCGCCGCGCACTACCCCATGGTGGAGACAGTGCGCCGGGCGTTGCAAACAATGGGAATGCATTCATGACGCATACAGCGGCTTTTCCGCCCATGCTTAACCTGGGCAGCGGCAAAAAATTCTACGCCAAGTTCCTTAACGCAGACATTGACGCCTACTGGAGGCCGGACATTGTCTGGGACTTCAACGAGACCCTGCCTGACGGGCAGGCGTTTTTCACGGAAAGGTTTGGCGAGATTTCCATTGCCTACGGCTCGTTACAGCTCATCTTGGCTCAGGACGTGCTTGAGCACCTGGTCCAACTTCGCACGGCCATGACCACCTGCCTGAACCTTTTGGCCCTGGGCGGGGAAATGCATATCGTGGTTCCCTACGACCTGTCGTACGGCGCGTGGCAGGACCCAACGCACGTTCGGGCGTTTAACGAGCGCAGCTGGTGGTACTATACCAACTGGTACTGGTACACCGGTTGGACTGAGGCCCGTTTCGATTTGGCAAAGCTGGAGCTGGTCCCAAGCGGTCTGGGCAAGGCGTTGCAGGAACAAGGGTCGTCTTTGGAAGAAATAGCCCTGACCCCGAGGACCATTGACGAGATGCACGTTATTTTGAAAAAGCGCTTGCTTACCGACAAAGAGAAGGACTACGTGAACCGGTATCTGGACCGGGGCTAGCTCTTTTGTCCACGCACACGTTTCGCCTGCCGGGGGTTTATCCCATCGCTGTCCAGCCCGGCTCCAGCGTCGTACACTCCTATCACGGAGTCCAGCAGCACGCGCGATCGAGCCCGCCGGTAGTAGCGCAAAATGTTCAGGTAGTCTGACTCATAACCGCCCTCGTCTTTCCAGCCGCCGCACCGCTCCACCACCAGGTCTCTGGAGAGACACAGGCACAGCGGATCGATGTTGCCTTGCCGTACAAAGGTGCGCTCAGCGTCTTCCAGGCGGGGGAGCAGGTGTATATCAAAGGCCCGGCTGACGTCGATGCGGGCCGCGCAGAAATCTACATCTGGATAGTCAAGAAAGGCGGTAAACACGGCCTTGGTGTATGCGTTGTCGTCATCCAGAAAGAGGACTCGCTCACCACGTGCTGCAGCCAGCAGCTGGTTGCGGATGTAGTTGCCGAAATGGCCCAGCATGGGAAAGTCCACGCATTGCAACGGCAGCGATGTTTCTGGCGGCGTTCCCTTCACGCCGTCAAATCCGATGAGCCATTCCACAGCATCAGCGTTCAGCCCTGTGGCGTTGGAGGCTGCTTCCAGGCTTTGCCCGGCCAGTTGCAGCCCGTTTGGCCTGTCGCCCCTGGTGGGCGTAATGACGCTGAAAAGGGGAGTCATGAGCGTCCTTTGTGGCGCACAGTGAGAAGTGCGGGAGCGGACGGCGACGTCATACAGAAATGTGAATGGCCTGATGCAAATTTCCCGTCCCGCTGCGGCCAGATGTATCAACTTCCACTATAATCAAGAAAAGTGCAACGGTTTTGCCAGATAATGGCAAACGAAGCACAGAATTTTTAATGTGGCTATGCCCTCTGCTCCGAAGCTCCCACATCTGTCAGTATAGTCGAGGTCTCTGAGAAAATTGCATCCAAGAAATAGCTGTGTTGCGCTTGATTTCAAGCGTTGCGGCCCCGGCTTACCCCTACTGTCATCCCCCGCTTCACT
>CAYTSA010000135.1:0-6202 GCA_964440345.1 uncultured Desulfovibrionaceae bacterium
CCATGTATCTGAAGTCCGACCGCGGCTACGAGCCCTTTGACGGCCCTGCCGCCTCCAAAATCAGCGAAGAAGCCGCCCAATACTCTGAGCCGGACAGCAAGAGCGCCATCGTCACCGTGTACTCCATGACCGGCCAGGGACCTGAACAGAGCGAATGGTCGCCCAAGTCTGTGGGCAAACTGTCCGTGCCCCAGTCCTACGCCCGGCCCTCCGTCATGGTTGTCCGCGTCAGCGCCTCCAGCATGGAGCCGTTCATCAAGCGCAACGCCTTCATAGGCATCGACACCGATCAGAAAAATATCGTCTCCGGCGAGCTCTATGGCGTCTTCGTTCCCTACGAAGGTCTGGCCCTCAAGCGTGTTTTTCTGGACGCAGAGAACAACCGGTTCATCTTGCGGTCGGAAAACAAAGAGCATCCGGAACAGTTCATGCCGGTGGAAAACCGCAGCGACCGCATCATCGGCCGCGCGGTGTGGGTGCTGCAGCAGCTGTAGAGCCAGCAACTGACGCAGCCTTGACTGCGTGACATTACCGCTTACACACACGAAAGCACGCCGCAACAACGGCGGCGTGCTTTCGTGTGCTTTCCCGCCTTCTATCCCCTGTGCCGGTGCGTCCGATTATCTCCAGCAAATAATGGACAACCCTCACAGTTTGCGCTACTTTTTCAGCTCACGCCTTTAGGCGTTCCCGCCGTCTCAGGCGCCGTCGGCTCAGGTTATTCGTTTTCAGCGTCACCTCTTAAGGGAGAAATCCATGTCCTCGTACGTCGATACGCACATGCACGTGCCTGCCCGCAGCAAGGCTGCAGCCTATTTCGACTGGCTGCAGATGCTCTCCGGGGCCGTGCTCATCCTCTTCATGTGGTCGCACATGATCCTTGTCTCCAGCGTCATCATCAGTCCTGGCGTGATGAACGGCATAGCCTGGTTCTTCGAGGCCACTTACATGGCTCAGATCGGCGGACCGGTCATCGGCCTCATATTTCTTTTTCACTTCTTCCTGGCCGCGCGCAAGGTCCCCTTCCGGGCTGACCAGCAGAAGACCATCTGGTCCCACGCCCGCATGATGCGCCACACCGACACCTGGCTCTGGCTGGTCCAGGCCGGCACGGCCATGATCATCCTTATAATGGGCGCCGCGCACATGTGGGTAGTCCTGAACGACCTGCCAATCACCGCGGCCAAATCCGCCGCCCGGGTGCAGAACTGGCAGTGGGCGCTCTTCTACCTCATTCTGCTGCCCATGGTGGAGCTGCACGTCTCCATCGGCTTTTACCGCATCGGCGTGAAATGGGGCTTCATCAAGCGCGAAAACCGGGCCAAGGGCAAAAAGATCGAGCGCATCCTGCTCTTCGTCTTCCTGGCCATCGGCATTGTCACGCTGCTGCGCTTCCTCACTCTGACTCCAGCATTCTAAGGATATAGCGATATGCAAACTTACTACACCGACGTTTTGTGCATAGGCGCAGGCCTGGCCGGCGAGCGCGTGGCCGTGGAAGCCGCCGGCGCCGGCTTTAGCGTTATCTGCCTGAGCCTGGTGCCCGCCCGGCGGTCCCACTCCGTGTGCGCCCAAGGCGGCATGCAGGCGGCCCTGGGCAACTGCGCCATGGGCGAGGGCGACTGTCCGGACGTACACTTCGAGGACACGGTCAAAGGCTCAGACTGGGGCTGCGACCAGGAAGTGGCCCGCATGTTCGCGGACACCGCGCCCATAGAAATGCGCCGCCTGGCGCACTGGGGGGTGCCGTGGAACCGCGTGGAGCCAGGCGTAAAGACCTACTACAAGGGCGGCAAGCCCTTTGAAGCCGAGGAAAAGGAAGAAAACCGCGGCCTCATCCACGCCCGGGCCTTTGGCGGCACGGCCAAGTGGCGGACCTGCTACGCCTCAGACGGCGCAGGACACGCCGTGCTCTACACCATGGACAACCGGGCCGCCCAGCTGGGCGTCACAGTGCACGACCGGGTGGAGGCCATCTCCCTTATCCACGACGCAGAGACCTGCATGGGCTGCGTAGCCCGCTCCCTGCGCACCGGCGAGCTGCTTGTCTATCTTTCCAAATCCACTCTTATTGCCGCAGGCGGCTTTGGCCGCATCTACCGCGCCTCCACCAACTCCGTCATCAACGACGGCGGCGCCCACGCCTGCGTGCTGGACACCGGCGCCGTGCCCTTGGGCAACATGGAGGCCGTGCAGTTCCACCCAACCGGCATCGTGCCCACGGACATTCTGGTCACCGAAGGTTGCCGCGGCGACGGAGGCACCCTGCTGGACGTTGACGAATACCGCTTCATGCCAGACTACGAGCCGGAAAAGGCCGAGCTCGCCTCCCGCGACGTGGTCTCCCGGCGCATGACTGAGCACATGAACAAGGGCAAAGGCGTACCCTCGCCCTACGGCGACCACCTGTGGCTGGACATCCGCCACCTGGGCGAGCAGCACATCCGCGTCAAGCTGCGCGAGGTGGACGAAATCTGCCACCACTTCCTGGGCATAGACCCGCTGCATTCACTCATTCCCGTGCGGCCCACCCAGCACTACTCCATGGGCGGCGTACGCACCAATAAGGACGGACACGCCTACGGGCTGAAAGGCCTCTTCTCCGCAGGCGAAGCCGCCTGCTGGGACATGCACGGCTTCAACCGGCTGGGCGGCAACTCCCTGTCCGAAACCGTGGTGGCCGGCGGCATAGTAGGCGCCAAGATTGTGGAGTTCCTGCAAGGCTACGAAACAGCCATCAACACGGCCATAGTGCGCGACGCCGCCGCCAAGTGCGAACAGCGCATCAGCGACCTGGCCACCCGGGCCAAGGGAGGCGAAAACGTCTATGCTGTGCGCGACGCCATGTTCGACATCATGGAATGGGCCGCGGGCATTTACCGCAACGGCGAAGACCTGGAGCGCGGCGTGGCAGAGCTGCAAGCCGTGCACGAACGGGCGCAGAAAATAGGCCTCAAGTCCAACGGCCTGGGCGCCAACCCGGAGCTGGCCCTGGCTTTGAAACTGCCCGGCATGGTCCGTCTGGCCCTGTGCGTCACCTACGGCGCCCTGCGCCGCACCGAGAGCCGCGGCTCCCACACCCGCAGCGACCACCCGGAACGCAACGACCGCGACTGGCTGGTCAGGACCCTGGCCTACTGGAAGGAAGGCGCTGACCTGCCCCGCCTGGAGTACGAAACAGCCTCGCCCACTATGGAGATTCCTCCGGGCGACCGAGGCTACGGCGGCGGCAAGATCATCAGCGCAGACACCCCAAAAGCATCATAAGAGGATTATACAATGGCCAGAACACTGACCTTTTCCATATTCCGTTACAACCCGCAGGACCCCAACTCCGTGCCGCACATGGACACTTACGTGCTGCCCGAGGTGGAGTCCATGACCCTGTTCATCGCGCTCAACCAGTTGCGCGAAGAGCAGGACCCCTCGCTCATGTTTGACTTCTGCTGCCGGGCAGGAGTCTGCGGCTCCTGCGCCATGGTCATCAACGGCCGGCCCGGGCTGGCCTGCCACACCAAAACCAAGGACCTGCCCGCCAAGATCACCCTGATGCCCCTGCCCTTCTTCAAGCTGGTGGGCGACCTGTCCGTGGACACGGGCACGTGGTTTCGCGACATGTACCAGCGCGTGGAATCCTGGATTCACACCCAGAAGGAGTTCGACCCCAACGCCGAAGAAGAGCGCATGGAAAACGCCATAGCCAACGAAATATATGAGCTGGACCGCTGCATCGAGTGCGGCTGCTGCATCGCAGCCTGCGGCACGGCCCGCATGCGCGACGACTTCCTGGGCGCGGCAGCGCTCAACAGAGTGGGCCGCTTCCGGGTGGACCCGCGAGACAACCGCACAGACGCAGACTTCTTCGAGCTGATCGGCGACGACACTGGCATATTCGGCTGCATGGGTTTGCTGGGCTGCGAAGACGTGTGCCCTAAGCAACTGCCCCTGCAGGACCAGCTGGGCTTTTTGCGGCGCAAGATGGCTCTGCATGTGCTGCCTGGCAAGTAAGCAACGCGAAGCAGGCTGTTGAAAAATCCACGATGGCTGCGTTGCTTCAAAAAGCTCAAAATCTCGCGTATTGGATATACGCGTCGATCTTGAACTTTTTTTGCGCCTTGCCCTCGTGTTTTTTGAACAGCCTGCGAAATCGGATTTCTCAACAGACTGTTAGACGTTGCGACAGCGAAGGGGGCAGGCGGCATATGGCAGTTTCACACTTCCCCGTGCGCAGCACATGCGGCGCTTGGCGTGCGGTCGAAGCGAAGCGAGAGGACTAGACGACTGACTTTGTACATGGATAGTTCACCGCAGATGAACGTGAGCAACGCGAAGGCGAAGCCGGTCGCGAGCGCAGCGAAGCGACAGCGTTGCGACAGCGTTGCGACAGCGTTGCGACAGCCTGATCCCCGCAGCGCAGCGAAGGGGGCAGGCGGCATATGGCAGTTTCACACTTCCCCGTGCGCAGCACATGCGGCGCTTGGCGTGCGGTCGAAGCGAAGCGAGAGGACTAGACGACTGACTTTGTACATGGATAGTTCACCGCAGATGAACGTGAGCAACGCGAAGGCGAAGCCGGTCGCGAGCGCAGCGAAGCGAGAGGACTAGACGACTGACTTTGTACATGAATAGTTCACCGCAGACTGGCGCAGACAACCACTTGCGGCTAATCTGTTTGCAACCATTGTATTGGAGAACAGCATGAGAACCATACCCGCACAGGACATCACCGAGGCCGTGGCCAGGCTGTGCATGGAGTCCAACCGGTATTTGCCGGCGGACGTGCGCGCGGCCTTTGAAAAGGCTCAGGCCAACGAAGCCACCGACGTGGCCAAGGAAATCTACCGCCAGCTGCTGGAAAACGCAGACCTGGCCGCCGAGTCCGGCCTGCCGCTCTGTCAGGACACCGGCCTGGCCGTGTTTCTGGTGGAGATGGGCGGCGACGTGCATGTGGAAGGCGCCACGCTCACCGAGGCCATCAACGCCGGCGTGCGCAAGGGCTACGACGAAGGCTACCTGCGCAAATCCGCCTGCGACCCCATGACCCGCAAAAACACCGGGGACAATACACCGGCCATTATCCACACCAGCTTTGTCCCGGGCGATACGCTGAAGATCAGCTTCATGGCCAAGGGCGGCGGCAGCGAGAACATGTCCCGCGTGACCATGCTCTCCCCGGCCCAGGGCTGGGAGGGGATCAAGAAGTTCGTCATCCAGCGCGTGGCCGAGGCCGGGCCCAACCCCTGCCCGCCCATTGTCCTGGGCATTGGCGTGGGCGGCACGTTTGACTACGCGCCCATTTTGGCCAAGAAGGCCCTGATGCGCAAACTGGACGACACGCACCCGGACCCGGACACCGCAGCTAAGGAAGCCGAGCTGCTCGAAGCCGTGAACAAGCTGGACATAGGCCCCATGGGCTTGGGCGGGAACTCCACCTGCCTGGGCGTGAAGATCGCCATGGAGCCCTGCCACCTGGCCAGCCTGCCCCTGGCCGTGAACGTGCAATGCCACTCTTCCCGGCACCAGGAGGTCATACTCTGATGGCTGAATACACCCTGAACACCCCGCTCACCGACGAGGACATCGTCCAGCTCAAAGCCGGCGACGTGGTCTTTCTGACCGGAACCATCTACACCGCCCGCGACGCGGCCCACAAACGGCTGATGCAGACCCTGGACGCCGGCGAGGAGCTGCCCTTTGACCTGCAAGGCGCAGCTGTCTACTACGTGGGCCCCAGCCCGGCCCCTCCGGGCCGGCCCATCGGCGCAGCCGGGCCCACCACCAGCTACCGCATGGACACCTACGCCCCGCGGCTGCACGGGCTGGGCCTCAAGGCCACCATCGGCAAGGGCAAACGCTCCGACGAGGTAAAGCAGGCCATGCAGGACAACAAAGCCGTCTATTTCGGGGCCACGGGCGGCGCGGGCGCGCTCCTCTCCCAGGCCATCAAGGAAGCCCAGGTCATCGCCTACGAAGACCTGGGCCCGGAAGCCATCCGCGAACTGACCGTGGAGCGCTTCCCCCTGCTGGTGATCAACGACTGCCACGGCGGCGAACTGTACGCCAAGCCCCAGCTGGAGAAGGCGCTGGGTTAAAGAAGACAGCAAGACACTGAATGTGAAAACCCCCGGCGTTGCGTGACGTCGGGGGTTTATTTGCGCATGTGGCTCTACAATTGGCGTTTGGAAAAACTTACGTCAAAGTC
>CAYTSA010000136.1:0-5832 GCA_964440345.1 uncultured Desulfovibrionaceae bacterium
AAGCGCTGGCCTGACGAACAGGAATCGCATACGAGGCGGCCATGCTGGGTTAGGACGGGGGCCGCAAGGCCCCCGTCCTGCTCGATGAAAAGGATCAGCTGCTGGAGACCGGAAAAAGCCGTGCTCCGTGGGAAGTGTCTTCCACGCGGAAGCCGGCTTGCTCCAGCTCTGCCCGCAGGCTGTCAGCCCGGGTATAGTCCTTGGCGTCTCTGGCGGCGTTGCGTTGCTCCACCAGTTGCGCAGCCTCGGCCGGCCACTTGGCTCGCGGCACAGGCAAACTTTCCCTGTCCAGCACGCGGAGCACGGCGTCCACCGTAAACAGCCGCTCCAGGCAGGCCTCGGCTCCGGCCGGCGCCATTTTGCCCTCTGAAAGCAAGGACTGGGCCTGGCGGCAGAAGGTGAAGAGCGAAGGCCAGAAATGGTGCAGGGCCAAGTCGTCTTCCATGGCGTCGCGAAAGCCCTTGTTCAAGCCGGCCAGCGCCTCTTCAGTTTCCTGCTTTGGCTTGTCGCCAGAGCCGGCTTCGCCGGCCAGGCTGGTCAGCGAGGCGGCCAGGTTCTGCACCCGCAGCCAGTTGCGTCGCCACATAGCCAGGTTGTCTGGCGTACAAGTAAGTTGCTTGCGGTAGGAGGTGGAAAGCAGCCACATGCGCAAGGCGCCGGGTTCCGCCTGTTGGGCAAGCAGCCAGTCCAGGCCTGGCGCGGGCGCGCCCTTGTCGCCGCCAACCACTGGCTGGAAGACCATCCAGGCTTGGGGCAGGGGCGCGCGGGCCAGAGACCAGATGGCCCGGAAATTTTCCATGTGCGGGAAACGCTGCTTTTCGCCGGAAGCAAACGCCGTCAGCTCTGGCAACCGGTCCTGGGCTACAGCTGCGTGCTGGACGAACCAGCTGGGCCGCACGTTGCCCCATTCCGTGGCCACAAAGTCGCCAATCTTCAGGTCCTGCAGGGTGGCCCGTTTGAGTAGCGTGAAGTCCTTGGGATTGTCCTTGATGTAGTCGGCCAGGTCCACAGTTTTGCCGGCAAACAGCTTGTCCAGGTCCATGGCGGACATGCGGCCGTATGCTGAATCCCTCAGCACGTCAAAATAGACCGAGCGCAGTTTCTCATAGGCTGCGCCACGGGCCAGCAGCTTGCGGGTCAGGTTCAGTACGGTTTCCATGGACGGGCCGGCCGGGGCGAACTCCACGCGTTTGCCCAGGCCCAGGAGAGCGGCGCGGCGTTGCAGTTCTTCCACGGCGTATTTACGGAAGGCGTCCAGGGAAAGGTTATGCCTTCTGGCGGCGGCCACAGCCCGGTCGTCCATGTCCGCCACGCCAACGCACACTCGAGCGGGCCGGCCGGATGGAGTACGGCTTTCCAGATAGGCTCCCAAAGCGTCCAGCAGGACCACCCGCCGCCACACGTCCAGGTCATCCAGGTTGTCCAGCGGCGGGCCCATGGTGAAGAATCCGGCGCCGTCCTTGCCCGGAGAGAGCACAGTCTGTTTGGACGTGGAGGCGTCCAAAATATTGACGCCTTGTTTCTCGACCGGGGCGAACAGGGGGGTGGAGAGATAGCGCTCGCCGGAGTCTGGGAGTATGACCACCACCACGCCCTCGGTCAGCTCCTCGCGGATAAGCTTGATGGCTGAGGCCACGGCCGCGCCGCAGCTCATGCCCGCGAAGATTCCTTCTTCCCGGGCCAAGCGGCGGGTGGTTTCAAAGGCTTCCTCGTCCTCAACGTGGACAATGCGGTCCAGCGCGTGTTTGTTATAGATGCCCGGGGGGTAGGAGGCCTGCATGTTTTTTAACCCCTGGATTTTGTGCTCCGGGAAGGGCTCCACGGCAATGACCTGCACGGCCGGGTTCATTTCCTTCATGCGCTTGGTCACGCCCATGGCCGTGCCTGAGGTGCCCAAGGCGCTGACCACGTGGGTCACCTGGCCCTCTGTCTGTTTCCATATTTCCAAGCCCGTGCCCAGGTAATGGGCGTCTATGGAGGCCGGGTTGTTGAACTGGTCCATGAGCACATAGGTGTCCGGCTCCTCCCGGGCCATGCGGTAGGCTTCTTCTATGGCTCCGTCCGTGGATAGGTGGCCGGGAGTCAGCTGTATTTCTGCTCCGTAGGCGAGCATGATCTTGCGCCGCTCCTCCGAGGCGGTTTCGGGCATGAGCAGCCGCAGGCGGTAGCCTTTCACAGCGCAGACCATGGCCAGGCCAATGCCGGTGTTGCCGGAGGTGGCTTCAATAATTATTTTATCTGGCGTCAGTTCGCCGGATTGCTCAGCGGCCTGGATCATGGCCATGGCCACGCGGTCCTTGATGGAGCCGCCAGGATTGAACGCCTCCAGCTTGGCCAATAATTTGACAGCGGGATTGGGGTTCATCCGGTTCAAGGCCACGAGCGGGGTTTTGCCCAGGGTGGAGAGTATGTTCGGGTGTATCTGCATGGAAAGGCTGCTCCAGAAGCGCAATGGCGGTTGTTTTCAGTATGTCATAGTGGATTAGTCGATAACACGGCGAAGCGCAACCCGTAGGAAAATTCAACTGCTGGCAGGCTTGTTGCAATATTTGGCGGCAGATTATAACGGAACAAGGAGCGAGCATGCATACACTACCGTTTTTGCGGCAGAATCTGGAAGCAATGGGCAAGGCCGGCCAGTCCGCCGCTTTTTGGCTGGCGGCTTGCAAACCTGACCCCGAGGTCGTGGCCAGCCGCGTTGGGCAAGGACCAGCCGGCCTGCTGGACTGGACCTTGGAGAATGGCGAAACCTTGTTCAGCAAGGTGCATCCCGGCGGTTGCTACGGTTCCTGGCTGCGCCTGGACAAACCTGCGCCTGCAGCCACTGTGGCGGTTGGCTCCAACTTGGGCTATGGAATCAACGAGCTCCTTTCCAAGACCCCGCCAGGGCACAAGGTGCTGGTAGTGGAGCCGGACCCGGACATGCTACTGGCGTGTTTGGGGCAAACAGAGTACGCCCCGTTCATCGAATCCGGCCGCTTGCAATTTCTCGCGCCCGATCCTCAGCCGCTTTTCGACGCCATGAAGCTGCTGGACGTGGAGTTTTTCTTTGGCCGCATATATCTGCGGCTGGACCTGCCCAGCCGGCAGATGAGCTCTGTCTACGCTCAGACTCATCGCATGTGCCAGAACGTGCTGGAAAACATCTCTGTGGAGCTGGCCACCCTGCGCAACCGCCAGGACGCCATGGTGTCCAATGAACTGGACAACTACACCCTGGCCATGACCGACGGAGGGGTGGGCAGCCTGGAGTCGAGCGCCAAAGGCTTAACCGCTGTTATTCTGGGCGCCGGTCCCTCGTTGGCCGCAACAGGCCCGCAACTGGCCCAAGACCCGGGATACGCTCTGTACGTCAGCGCGTTTCAAACTCTGCCGGCCCTGCAACATGTGGGGCTGAAGCCGCATTTTTGCATGTCCATCGATTTCAACGACACCTTGCGTTCAGTGTATAATCGTCTGGACCCGGTCTGGGCTGCAGACGTGCCTCTGGTCTACTCAACCAAGACGGACCCAGAGGTGGTGCGCCGCTATCCCGGCCCGCGGCTGCCGGTATGGACTCTGGGCGGTCTGGGCACATATGTTTTCAAGGACGTGGAGCCAGTGCTGGACGCCGGCGGCAACGTGTCCGTGGCGCTTTTTCGGCTGTTGCGCTGGAGCGGCGTGGACCGCATGCTCTTTGCTGGCCAGGATTTTGCCTGGCTGGGCGGCCAGACCCACGTAGCCGGCCACCACACGTCGGATAGTCCCATTGACCAGTCTCAGCTGACCATAGTGAAGCTGCAAAACGCCGACGGAGAGGAAATCACCTCGGCGCAGTCATTTACCACCGCGCTACGGGACTTGGAAAAAGACATCGCTGGCTCTGAGGTGGAAGCCTACAATATCTACGGCGGCGGCGCAGTCATCCAAGGCGCGGCCAACGTGGACATGGAGACCGTGCGCAAGCAAGGCTTGCTGGCGTCGGCTCCAGGCCGGCTGGAGGCATTTGAGCGGGCCATGGAGGTGTGCCGCACGCCCCGGCCCGTGCCGGTGTTCGAGCCGCGTGGGCCGCAATGGTCCGTCTCCTTGCGAAAAGTGTCGAAAAGGTTGGACAAGCTGTTCAAGAAACCCAAAAAAAATCAGGAAGAAATCGGGAAGACTTTCTCAGAAGTTCACATATTCATGCGCCAGGATCCGCTGTACGTGCCGTATTTGTATAACCAAATTATGGACGTGGCCGGGCTGACCCGCAAAGCCGGGGTCTACACGCCGGCCGATATGTCTGCCTTTTCGCGCATAGTGAAGGCGACCATGAGCAAGGTGCGGCGCATGGACGAAACGCTGTGCATGCAGCGCCCAGAACAGCATGAGCAAAGGGCGGCTGTGTAAGGGGCGCTGGGTCAGTTTGCTTTTCCAATGAAAGCGGGTACTCTGCGCCCGGCATGACGGCGAGTTCACTTCCCGAAAAATGGTTGGCCTTGCGGCTCAGCGCGCTTGGCGACGTGGCGCTGACCACCGGCCCCCTGCGCTGGTGGAGCGAGCAGCGCGGCTATTCCTTTGCCGTGTGCACGCGGCAATCTTTGGCGCCGCTGTTTGTGGACCACCCGGCCGTGGAGGCTGTAGAGGGGATGACCCCGGATGACCTGACTGGCAAAGGCTGGCTGCGGGCCGCCCGGCGGCTGGCGAGCGGCTATGCCGGTTACGGCTTGCTGGACCTGCATGTGACGCCGCGCTCGCGTTTACTGGCCTCGCTGTGGCGCGGACCGGTGCGGCGATATCCGAAATTTTCCCTGCAAAGGCGTTTGTACGGCGGTTTGCGTTTGGCCCGGGCTGGCCGGTTGTTACGCCAGACCACGGTGACGCAACGGTACGCGCTGGCTCTGGAGGATGCGCCGCCCAATCCCCGCAGCCTGCTGCCTCAGGTCTGGTTGCAGGAAGCCGAGCGCGCCCAGGCCGAGGCCATGCTGCGGTCTCTGTTGCAGGAGGTCCGGCCCCTGGCTGCGCTGCATCCATTCGCCACGCACGAGAACAAAGCCTGGCCAGCCGCCCACTGGCGCGAGTTTGCCCGGCAGTTGGAAAGCAACGGCTGGGAATGGTTTTCGGTCGGCGTGGGAGATTCGCCTTTCAAGGGTTTTGCCGGCGCCCCGGACAGGGATATGATCAACCGCACAGACTTGCGCATTCTCTGCGCCCTGCTGGAGCAGGCGGACGTGCTGGTTACTGCGGACTCTGGACCCATGCACCTGGCGGCCGCAGTCGGCACGCCGGTAACGGCCCTCTTCGGCCCCACTGACCGGGCCTGGGGCTTCTACCCCCAGGGCGAGCGGGACCGCGTGGTGGAGCTGGAGCTGAATTGCCGCCCCTGCTCGCTGCACGGCCGGGGCGCATGTCCGCACAGCCGGCGTTGCCTGGAAGATATTTCGCCGCAGATGGTCTGGGAAACGCTGGAAAGCGTGCACAACCGGAATTAAGCACCCAGCATACGTTGTCTATTCGCTGAACAACAGCACTGGCGCAATGGACGACGGCGACCATGCAGCCGCCCTAATGCACTGTCTTGATGCTCCATTGAGCATGGCGGCGGCTGCACCTCGTTGGTGATCGATGTATTATGGTAATGTGGCTATGCCCTCTGCTCCGAAGCTCCCACATCTGTCAGTAAAGTCGAGGTCTCTGAGAAAATTGCATCCAAGAAATAGCTGTGTTGCGCTTGATTTCAAGCGTTGCGGCCCCGGCTTACCCCTACAGTCATCCCCCGCTTTCAAGCGTTGCGGCCCCGCCTTACCCCTACAGTCATCCCCCGCTTTCAAGCGTTGCGGCCCCCGCCTTACCCCTACAGTCATCCCCCGCTTC
>CAYTSA010000137.1:0-5141 GCA_964440345.1 uncultured Desulfovibrionaceae bacterium
CCTCGACTTTACTGACAGATGTGGGAGCTTCGGAGCAAAGGGCATAGCCACATTTTGATAATTGAACTAGGTTGATTAACAGAGGAAGCTGTATATGAGAGGACAACCAGCCCATCTAGACAGGCTATTGTTTCTCGGTAGTTGGCTGCAATGTAAGGGAAAATTTGCTATGCAAAACCGCCCGACGGAGGAACCCTCCTCCGTCGGGCAATCGGGATAACGTCCGTGCCGCCTTTTCCGCGCTGGCTGCACGGGTGCGCCTGCAATACGCCGGCTTGCGTTGCGGGGCCTCAGACCGTGACGTCGAGCTTGCCGCCGACGCCAGTGACGGCCTGGGCGGAAAGCCGGGTCTGACCTTGCGTCTTCACTGTTTCCGGTCCAGGCAGTCCGCTGGCGTCGGCCTGGCCCACGGTTTTTGCGGCTGTGTCTGCAGCCAGTTTTTGTAAGTCAAGAGCATTTGCCATTCCGCCGAGTCCTGAGTGAGCTGTGAGAACATCCATTGGGTCCCCTCCACAAAGATTGGATGTGTGCGTTTCACTGTTACATATCGGCGCAATGAGGGCGGTTCTTTAGCCGCGGTTTTGCATTTTCTTGCAAAAGGCGTTTTCTGGACGTGATTACAGTTTCTTGCGGTCCAGCCGCGAAACCTCTTCCGGGTCGCACTCGCCGTGGGTGTACAAACGTATCTTGGTGGACCGGGGAAACTCGCGCTTGAGCAATATCTTGAAAAGCTTGCGCAATTTGCGTTGGGGTATGTCCTCAAACCTCTCGGCGTGAAAGCCTTCCTCAAGCACCAGAAAGGAATTCTCGCCCTGTCGGGAAAAAAGCACGGACCGGTTGCGCTTGTAGGTGCGCAGCTCCAGGCAGTGCCCCACAGGCATGGCGCTCAGCTTCTGCAGCACGGTGTCCAGGGCGGTGGCTTTGTCTATCATGCCTGCAAGTACGGCGGCCTCAGGTTCACGTCCAGATCCACGTCCTTGTTGCGAAAGTGGCGGCGGCCCTTGCGGGTGAGGCTGTAGTAGGTGTGGTTGCGGTGCTTGGAGACCTTGTTCCGCTTGTCAAGCCGGTAGCTGATCATGGTTCCGGTCACCCGCTCCAGGTATTGTGCCTTCTCCAGCGCCTTGACCCGGTCCTTGACGCGCTGGGGGTCCTCATTCAGCCGCTTGGCCAGCTTGGTGATGAACACTGGTCCGGTCCTGTGGATATAGTACAATATTTTTTCGTCAAGTTTTGGCAACGTATCAGACATGCATACAGGCTATATTATCCCGAGCGGACAGGGCAAGCCGCGTGCAAATCCTCACATGGGCTGCTTGCGTCTTGCGCTCCGAGTGCAAATGCGCAAATATGACCCATTCTCCACGAGACAGCTATGACATCCACCCCAGACTCCTTTTCCCCGCCCCAACGCTCCGGCTCCTGGCTGGCCGCGGCCCTGTTGCTCTTTTGCGTCACTATGGCCGGCGTGGCCGGCTATGCCGTGCATGACGCCCGCTCCGACCGGCGCACAGAAGCTTTAGCAGCCTTGGAGCTGAACGCCCGGGAGACAGCCGTGGAATATGCAGCACTCATCGCTGCTGGGCGGGACATGCTCAAGGCCCTGGCCCAGGTGGAGGACGTGCGCAGCGGCCAGCCTGGCGGCTGCAGTGATGTTCTGCACCGGGTTGACCAACAGTACGAACGTTTTATCAGCTTTACCCGCGTGAACGCTTACGGACACATCATATGCAGCTCCTCCCAGCTGAACGCCGCCGGCAGAGACGTCTCCGGGGCCGAGCATTTCAAAAACGCAGTGCGGACTCGACATTTTGCTCTCAGCTCCTTTACGACAGACCCGGTCACAGGCAAGCCTGTCATCGTCTTTAGCCTGCCCATTCTGGACGCTGGAGGGCGTGTGCTGGGCACGGTGAACGCTGGGCTGGACATGGACTGGCTGCTCAGCCAACTGACTGCGCTGCAGTTGACCCACGATGTGGAGGCCGTGGTGTTCGACCGTAGCGGCCGGGTGCTCACCGCCTTTGCGCAGTCCGGGGAGGGCGGCCCCTCCATGGGCCGCACTACGCTGGGGGAGCTAGTGTTTAAACACCACAACGGGGCCCGGGAGTATCGGGCCGGGCCGGGCCGCATGGTGCTGGCCGGCTTTGCCTCGCTGGAAGAGGCGCCCGGCGGCTTGTACATTGTTTTCATTCAGGATACCGACGCGGCTCTGGCCGGCGCCTGGCGGGACGCACTGCCCATGGTCAGTGTTGCCGCTATCTCGCTGCTGCTGGCCATGCTGCTGGCCTGGCTGGCCAGGCCAAGGCGTGAGGAGTAACCGCAGAGAGTCACACACGAGCGTGAAGACGAAAAACGTAGCCCGCTATGCCCAGTCCAGGCCCCTCGCTTCGGCCGCCTGCCAAGCGCAGAGTGTGCTGCGCACGGTGAACGTAAAAATTACCATATAACGCCGCCCCCTTGCGCCGCTACGCGGCTACGGGGATGCGGCTGTCGCAGCCCTGGGGCTCGCTGCGCGCGCCCCCGCCTTCGGCTTCGGGCTGCTCACTTTATTCCGCTTTGACTAGCGATGTTGGGTTTACACGCCCATGATGTTGTAGCCAGAGTCCACAAACACCACGTCGCCCGTGGTGCCTGAGGCCAGGTCCGAGGCCAGGTACAGCGCGCATTTGCCCACGTCTTTCGAGGTGATGTTCCGGCGCAGCGGCGCCTTCTCTTCTATGGTGGAAAGAATGGTCTTGAAGTCCTTGATGGCCGAGGCCGCCACGGTCTTGACCGGCCCGGCGCTGATGGCGTTCACCCGCACGCCCTTCTGTCCCAGGTCCACGGCCAAGTAGCGCACGCTGGACTCCAGCGCGGCCTTGGCCACGCCCATGGCGTTGTAGTTGGCCACCACCTTGCCAGAGCCGTAGTAGCTCATGGTGATGACCGACCCGCCCGGGTTGAACATGGGCTCAAAGGCCCGACACAGCGCCACCAACGAGTAGGCCGAAACGTCCAGGGCTATCTGAAACCCCTCGCGGCTGGTGTCTATGAACCGGCCCATCAGGTCCTCGCGCCGGGCAAAGGCGATGGAGTGAATAACGATGTCCACATCGCCCCAGTTTTCCTTCACCGTGGCCGCGGCGCGTTCAATGTCCTCGTCGTACTGCACGTTGCACTGCATCAAAAATTCGCCGTCGAATTCATTACAGATGGGCTCGATGCGCTTTTTCACCGCGTCCGCCGAATAGCTGAAGGCCAGCCGCGCGCCGTGAGCCTTGAACTGCTGGGCCACGCCGTAGGCGATGGACCGTTCGTTGACTATGCCGAATATGAGGGCTTTTTTTCCTTTCAAAAGCATGAGCGTCCTCCGGTTGGGTGCGTGATGGAATACAAAGATACCCGGCTAACGAAAAAAAGTCGACCGGGCGGCGAAGATGGTGAAAGTAAATGCAAACTTGTACCGCTATTTCTTCACTATAAACGCCTTCGCCACAGCCTCCACCAGGGCCGGGATGGTGTAGTCCTCGGGCTGGATGTCTGGCGCAAAGCCGTGCTTTTCCAGGGTCTGGGCGGTCACCGGGCCGATGCAAGCCAGCTTCACCTGGGGGTTGTCCTTGAGCGTCTGCGGGTCCACGGCTGTGAAAAAATTCTCCACCGTGGACGAGCTGGCAAAGGTGACGCAGTGGATGGCGCCTTGCTTGATGTTCTCCAGCACTTCGTCCCGGCCCTCGTTTGAGGGCTTGGTTTCGTACACGGGCAGCACGTCCACCTGTGCCCCGGCCTTGCGCAGCTCTTCCGGCAATACCTCCCGGGCCTCTTTGGCCCGGGGGATGAGAACCCGGGCGCCCTGCACGCCTCTTTCCAGCAACCCCGACACCACGTTCTCGGCCACGTACTTGTCTGGTACGAAGTCAGCCTTCACGCCCTTGTCCGCCAGGGCCGCGGCCGTGGCCGGGCCTATGGCGGCTACCGAAATGCCTCCCAGCACGCGGGTGTCCAGACCGGTTTCGGCCAGCGTCTTCCAGAAATACTTGACCCCGTTCACCGAGGTGAAGACCAGCCAATCGTAGTGAGCCAAACCGAAAATAGCCTCCTCCACTGCGCCGTAGTCGTCCAGGGCCTGGATGTCGATGGTGGGGAACTGGTAGACGCAGGCGCCCAGGTCCTGCAGCATGTTAGCCAGCTCGCTGGCCTGCTCCCGCGCCCGGGTGACCACCACGCCCTTGCCCAGCAGGGGCTTGTTCTCAAACCAGCCCAGCCGGCTGTGCAACCGGCACACCTGGCCCACCACGATGAGGCTGGGGGCCTTGAAGCCCAGGGCCGCCGCTTCGTCAGCCACCTTGTCCAGGGTGGACACGTGCGACCGGTGTTGGCAGGTCGTGCCCCAGCGGATCAGGGCCACGGGCGTGTCCGGCGCCAGGCCGTTGTCCATCAAATTCTTGGCGATCATGGGCAGGTTCTTCATGCCCATGAAAAAGACCAGTGTGGATGCGGACTTGGCCAAAGCGTCCCAGTGCAGGGCGGACTCGTCCTTGGCCGGGTCTTCATGGCCCGTAATAAAACTTACGCTGGAAGCATAGGCCCGGTGCGTCAGCGGAATGCCGGCGTAGGCCGGGGCCGCCACAGCCGAGGTCACGCCCGGCGCCACCTCGAACTCCACGCCCGCGTCCAGTAATTCCTCGGCTTCCTCGGCGCCGCGGCCGAAGACGTAGGGGTCGCCGCCCTTGAGCCGGGCCACCACCTTGCCCTCCTTGGCCTTCTGCACCAACAGCTCGTTTATCTTGTCCTGGGGCAGGGTGTGGTCGCCGCCCTTCTTGCCCACATAGAACATCTCCGCGTCCGGCCGGCAAAAGTCCAGAAAAGCCTTGTTCGCCAGGTAGTCGTAAACCACCACGTCCGCCGTTTCCAATATTTTCTTGGCCTTGAGCGTCAGCAACCCGGGATCGCCCGGGCCCGCGCCTATCAAATACACCGTCATTGGGACTCCTTAAAAAAAGGTTGTCTTCCTGAGGGGGAAACCTCTTGAAAGAGGTTTTCCCCTCAGACTCCCCTTTCCAGAACTTTTTACGACGTCCGCGCTTCGCGCGGTCGAGGACTATTGCAAACCCACTTTTCACATACTCATAAAAAGTTTTTGAAGAGGGGGTCCGGGGGAGAAACTT
>CAYTSA010000138.1:0-4992 GCA_964440345.1 uncultured Desulfovibrionaceae bacterium
CCATCAAGGAGCTACTGGCGCCATGAGAAATCCACAGTCAGCGTCGAGGACCCTTATTGTTGTGTTTACTGTGTCATTCTTTCAACTCGTAGTTATACGCCATGAACAGAACACCTGACACTGCATGGCGGTGCATCCAGGCGTGCATCATTGTGGCGCTGGCCTGCACGCCGCTGTTTTTCAACCCCATGGGCAACCGCGGGTTTGACGCCGGCAAGGTGGTTTTTTTCCATGCGCTGTGCGTCCTGTCAGTCTGTTTTCTCGGTCTAGCTGTGTATCAAAACCGGCTACATTTCAGTATCAAGCCGCTTCTTTCTTCTTTTACACGGGTTCACATTGCCGCCCTTTCCGTTTTTGGCGTTTACCTCCTTACGGCTTTGGCAGGCATTGACCCGGGCCGTTCATTGTATGGCGGCTTTTTGCGCGGCCAGGGCTTGCTGCATCTCGCATGCTGTATTTTTTTATTTTTTCTGACCGCTCATGCCTTGCAAACCACTGACGCCCAGCGCAAAGCCAGCGCCGCTGTGGTCATTGGCTGTGTCTTGGCCGCTGTGTTGGCCTTGCTGCAACTGGCCGGGCTGGACCCCGGCTATTTAAGCACCGAACGCTTCAAAGGCGGTATATGGGGCCCCCTTGGCAATCCCATTGCCTTGGGCGCTGCGCTGTTGTTTGCTCTGCCCTTGGCTATAGACCGCGTTGTTCACTCATTTGCATCAAGGCCGCAAAGGCTCCTGGCCAGCGTCATTGTTGCCGTGCTTGTTGCCGCCTTGTTTTTTTCTAAAGGCCGCGGACCGCTGATCGGATTCGGGGTTATTGTTCTTTCGTTGTTGGCTCTGCGGCTTCCGCAGTTGACCACAAAGCTGCTATGGCCGCGCATGGCTGGGGGACTGTTTCTTGTTGCAGTGTTGTCCACAGGGACCGTGCTGTTTATCCCGTCCGTACAAACCCTGCATCCAGCGCTGCAAAAGGCTGCTGCTGTCTTTTCCGCCGAGACCGCTGTCGTGCGCCAGCTTCTCTGGAACAGCACTGTTGATATGCTGGCCACCAATCCTTCGCGCTTGGCGCTTGGCTTCGGGCCAGAGACCCTTGACCAGTCCCTTGCAAAGTTTTTGCCCATGGAGTTTGCCAAACTGGAAAACGCCCTTGCCGTGCCGGACCGGACGCACAACCATTTTTTTGATCTGCTCTACGGCCAGGGCTTCGTCGGGGTTATTGCTTACGTTGCGCTTCTTGCCGTATTGTTTTCTTTCATTCTGCGCCGCATTGGCTTTATTGCCTCTACTAAGGAACAATGGGTTTTTTATCTGTGTTTTGTCGGGTGCGGCTGCGCCGCCGGCGTGCTTTTCGGGTCTCTCCTGGGCTGGGGATTTGCGCCCCTTGGTTTTGGCGTCGGGCTCACGGTCGGGGCGCTTTTTTACCTTTTCGGCGTTGGCTGCTGCGCCGGCTCACGCAAGGACCGGTTCTCGCATCCGCATTTTGGTGTACTGACGGCCATATTCGCCGCCCTGCTTGGTCATCTTGCTGAAATACAGTTCAGTTTTCCCTGGTCCACAACGAACGTGTATTTCTGGGCCTTTGCCGGTCTGGCCGTGGCGGCCGGGCAATCGTCTGAGCATTCGCCACAAAAAAATGATGATGATCTGCTACTACCCCTGCGCCACAATCAATCCCTGTTCCCTGTGTTTCACGCCGCTGCAGTCGCGGTATCGCTGGGATACAGCTACTATTCGTTCATTACCAATACTGTTTATTGGTTCGCGGCGTATGCAGCCCTTGTCGGGCTGGCGCTTGGGTTGGCCAGTATGTTGTATGGGCCTCCAAAACTGCAACGCGCTGCGCCGCACTCCCGGCTGCAAGACTGGGTCGGCGCTGTGGCGTGTATTGTTCTGCCGCTGCTGCTGTACGGCGCTGTGATCCTTGTCTATTGGCCGCAAGAGTTTGTGGAGCAGCAGAACCTCAGGCTGACGCTTTTTTTCGTGATACTGGGCCTTTGTGTCGCCTATCCCCTGCTTCTCCCGCAAGCAGAAAAACTTTCCCCGGGCCGGCCCCGCTGGCTGCACGCAGGCGTTCCTTTTTTTGCCGTATGCATTGGCGTTGGCGTGAACTGGGCGCTAACGCAGCAATCCCTGGTTGCGGACAACTACATGGCCGCCGGCAAAGCCATGCAGGAACACAGGCAATGGAAGAGGGCCTCGGGCTATTACTCGGAAGCATTCGCCATTGACCAGCACCCAATTCGCAAGCTCCAACTGGCCGGCCTCCATGAAGTTTTGGCCAAACGCAGCACGCAGGCTAAAGCAGGACACTACAGCAGAGCGACGGAGGCCGCGGCGGAAGCGGTCCGCTTGACGCCACGGTCTTTTCTTTACCGGCATTACCTCGCCAAGTATGCCTTGCAGTACGCTCTGCATACGCCTGCCGGTCCACAGCGCCAGGAGCGTTTGCAGGCTGCGCAAAAAGCCATCGTCAGCGCCCTTGCCTTACGTCCGGAAAGCGTTGAAACGCTATGGCTCAAAGGACTCTGGATGTGTTATTCCGGCAAACGGGACGAAGGCTTGCTACTCATGGAAGAAATCATTCAAAGCACTGACAACCGCTTGCAAAAGCATTTTCAGTTGGCAAAGCTCTTTGAAGAATCTGGGAGTCTGCAAAAGGCCCTGCACCATGCCGGCCAATCCCTCCGTTTTTCTGATAACTCTGGCCAACGCATGGAAATTGAAGCATATATGACCATATTGGAAGCAAAGATTGCCATGAATCCCGAAGCAGAATGATGTTTCTAACCTCTCCCCTGGACTGTTCCCCTTCATGAAGAACATGCGACTCCATCTGCTCTTTACCGGCCTGGGCGCCGGAAATATTGGCGACGAAGCTATGTTTGCCGGCTTTTGCGCTCATTTTCGCTTGCCTCTGCAAACGACTGTGGAGGTGTATGACCCCTCCGCTGCTGTGGTGCAAACTTTCCCGCGCCATGCGGACTACATCCACTTTGAAAACGACCAGGCGGCAGAAGCGTCCATACAGCAAGCAGACGCCGCTTTTCTGGTGGGGGGAACGCCCATCGCAGAAGAATGGGGGCTGGATTGGCCCATGCGCGCTCTGGCCAAACGGTTGCGGTACTGCTGGTCATACAAGGTCCCGGTCTATGCTGTGGGCGTTGGCGTGGATTCGCTGCAGTCCCCTGAAGCCAAAGACTTGTTTCGGGAAGCGTTCCGCACTCTAACTGGCTGGTCTGTCCGCACGGACCGTTGCCGGCAGGCTCTGTTGGATTTGGGCGTGGACGAGGAACACGTCATCGTAGGAGCCGACCTGGCGTGGCTGTTTACGCGTGACGCCGGGCTGGAAGACTGGGCCGCCGCGCAGTGGCGCGAGTGGGGAATTGACCCGGAAAAGCCGATTATTGCTGTTAACCCGGTCAATGAACGCTGGCCGGGCAAGACCTCTGTGAAGGAGGCGCTGGCGCGCTCCTTGGACAGGGCCGTGCGGGAATTGGGCGTTCAGGCCGCTGCTGTGTGCAACGAAGTGCGGCCGGGCAAGTATTTTGACACGGCGGCGGCGAACGAGCTGGCCTCGCTGATGCAGGAGCAGCTTGTTTTGGCGCCGTCTGTGTATCAAACGCCTAGCCAGATGGCCGCCCTGCTTGCCTGCTGCAGCCTGACCATGTCGCAGCGCTATCACTATACGGTCCTGTCCGTGGCGGCGAAGGCTCCCTGCCTCTCCTTTGCCCGGGGGCAAAAGATGTCCGGACTCTTGGCTGAGTTTGACGAAGAGCCCGTGGGAACCATGGAGGACTGCGACCCGGATACGCTGTACCGGCGCATAAAGGAAACTCTTGAAAACCCGGCAGCCACGAGAAAGCGTCAATCAAGGGCGGCCCGCTGTCTCGCCAAGCGCTCGGAAAATCTGTTTCACCACGTGGCGCAGTTCATGGGACCTGTACAGCCGCACACCCGGCTTGCTTCTGTAGCGGAGCTGCAATCACCCCGTTTCACGAATTTCATGGAAGAAATGAACGCTTTTGCAGCAGAACTGGGGCTGCGGCAATTTACGGATTGGTCAAAGATATGGGAGTACCCATGGCTCTGGTTTCACGGCTTGCGGCGGGTTGTTGGCCCTGGCGTTCGCGTGCTGGATATTGGGAGCGAAATCAGCCCCATGAGCTGGTTCATGGAGAGCAAGGGCGCCAAAGTGACGATGGTGGAAAATGACGGCCAGTGGGTTCCTGAGTGGAAGCGCGTTTCAAAGACCACGGGCCTGAAGCCGTCGTGGAAGATTGTCAAGAATGAAACGCTTCCGTTTCGCGACAGCATGTTTGACGTGGTGACAAGTTTTTCTGTCATTGAGCATCAGCCAGACAAAGCGCTTGCTGTTGCTGAAGCGCTTCGCGTTCTCAAGCCCGGCGGCCTGTTGGTCTTGTCTTTTGACATATGCGAAGAGGAGATGGGCATGAGCTTTCCGGAATGGAACGGAAAAGCTCTGACCATGAGAGAATTCGAGGAGTTGGTTTGGAGCCAGCGTGATGTAGCAACAGGCGGTCCTATTGGCTGGAATACAGGAGATATTCCGGAATTTTTACAGTGGCATCGGCAATCCGCGGAACATCATAGATATGTGGTGGGCGCCTCGGTAGTGCAAAAACTGATTTGAACAACCGAATACCGGCTGGAGTATTCAAAGAGGCAACCAATCTGAGGGGAACCTCTCCGCGGCCGCCATCGCTGCGCCTTCATCCCTTCGGCGGCCACTATCGGAAACGAGCTCCGCTCCACGCTGGCGGCGTGGAGGAAAGGCGAGCCCCATAGAAGCGGTCAACAGAGTCAAGAAGATTTTACTTGGTTTTAACTGTCAGTGGCTTAAAGCAGGGAGAGGTCCAACGTAACGTTTGCGTTTAATATTACTTGGTTAGCCACAATTGTAAGCCTACTTGACAGCGCACTCTAAACAAGGATAGCTGGGGCGCAGGAGGTCTAGAAAATGTCTAGCTATCATATT
>CAYTSA010000139.1:0-4948 GCA_964440345.1 uncultured Desulfovibrionaceae bacterium
GCGCGGGCAATGACATACGGGGGCTTCGTGGAGCAGAAAAGTCAAAGTCCCTGGATTGCCCGCCTGCGCGGGCAATGACATACGGGGGCTTCGTGGAGCAGAAAAGTCAAAGTCCCTGGACACCTGTGGGCGCAGAATACAAATGCTCTTCTGAGTCCATTACGTGGAAGACCACAACCAACCTCCGTGTAGACAGGCAGAAAACAACCATTGCCGCATTAATTACCACTATTCGGAGCTAGCTGCATAGCCACATGTTCTTAATAATGAATGCAGTTGAATGTGGCGACAATGTTCAATACATATAATAATTGTCGTAACACAGTGTTCTTCAATTATTTCTGTTGACTATATTTCCATAAAGCTCCATGTCCTTTTCATGCAGGAGCCCACAAAACATTTTCACGCCATTGACGCCATTCGTCTGTTTGCCTGCCTGGCAGTGGTTTCCATTCACACCGGCCCCTTTGACGTAGGCGTTACGCTGGATTCTTCTGCAGTGACGGAAATGCTCTACCGCAGTATTGAGACGCTGACGCTCTTTGCTGTGCCTTTTTTCTTTACCGCGTCGGGGTTCTTCTTTGCCTGGTCTGTGCAGCGCCGCGGCCTGGGGCCGGGGCTGCGATTGTTTGTACAACGCAACGCCGGGCTGTTCCTGCTCTGGACGCTCCTGTACTGGATCATGCCAACGCTGGACGCGGTGTCGGAAAAAGGATTGACGCTGGCCTGCGCGGAAGAGCTGCGCTGGGTGCTCCAGTCCGCAGCCAAGGACCCGGGCCGGATGCTTCTGGTTGGCGGGGAGATACAGCTGTGGTTCCTCTCTTCTTTGTGCCAGGCTGCAGTTCTTTGCAGCATACTGCTGCGCATAGGCAAGGGGGCGTGGATTCTGCCTCTGGCCGGGCTGCTCTACGGAATCGGTCTGCTGAACCAGGGGTACGGCGCGCTGTATCTGCCTTTGACGCCGGACTGGAACACGCGAATCGGCCCGTGGTTCGCCACGCTGCCCTTTGCGCTGGGCATGGCCGCAAACACCGCCAGCCCACGGCTGTTGCGCGGCGGCGCGTGGCTGGCGGCTGGCGGCATGGCCTGCATCGTGGCGGAAAAGCTGCTCATCCACTCCATTGCCGGCAAATCCTGGCATGGGCACTACTACGTCGGGTCTGCTGCGTTGGGCTTGGGCCTGGTGCTCTGGGCGGTTTCACGGCCGGCCGGCGGCCGCCCATCCTGGTTGTCCCGACTGGGCAAGTACTCGGCAGGCGTCTACCTGTCGCACATGTTCCTGGTCAACTTTCTGGAGCGGACGGACTGGGACTGCCTGGGCGAATTGTGGTGGCAGCCGGTCTTTCCGGTGCTGGTCTGGGCCCTGTGCCTGGCCGCTGGCTGGCTTGTATCGCTCCCCTTTCACTGGCCGGCCAAGCTGAGGCCCAGCCCGCCGGCGGCAGGGTCGCGGTTATGACGCAGCGTGAGTGCGGTGTTCCGGACAAGGGACGGCGTCTGAAGGATAGTCCGTAAACACAAGCTGCTCTACGGGTATTTGCAAGCCGCGGCTCAACTCGCGAATCATGGACAGGGTGAGATTGCGCTTTCTATTGAGCACTTTAGAAACGCGAGCCTCTGAACCGATGTAGGGGACCAGGTCCTTCTGCTTCAAGCCTTGTTGGTCCATGAGGGAGCGGATCATGTCTATGTTGAAATCTAGGCACACCATAAAGAATCTGGCTACTTACTCCATTTTCGGCTACGTTTTTCAATATCTACATCTTTTCATGCCTCCCAGCTGCTCAATACGAACTGCTTATGTTCAAAATCAGTACTATTTGCAGAAATCTGTTTCTTGCAAATTGACAAACAGGTGACAACTGAATATGGTTCAAAAAAATTTCTAGATCACAGCATATTATATAATCCCCAGCCCCCGGCAAACTATGGACGCCACCTCCCTCAACGCCCTCTGGCTGCTTAACGCCGTTTCCCCCACTGCGCGGTTGCTCATGGCCGTGGACCCTCCCGAGGGGGCGGCTATCTCTGTGAACGGGCAATTCCCCCGCCCTGTTGACGCCGGTCCCATAGTGGACTGCGCCGAGGCGAATTCCCTTCTCTGCCGTGTATTGCGGGAACTGGCCGCCAAACGCGAAACCGAGGAGGAGCTGCGCCGCAGCGAGGCCAGATTCCGGTCCATTTTTGAAAACGCGGTGGAGGGCATCTTTCAGACCACGCCTGAAGGTTCCTACATCCGCGTTAATCCCGCATTGGCCCGCATTTACGGGTTTGAATCCCCTGAGGAGCTCATCGAGCACTTCAAAGACATCAAGAACGAACTCTACGTGGACCCCAACCGGCGTGACGACTTTGTGCGCGTGATGCAGGAAGACCACGAAGTGTGGGACTTCCAGTCCCAGATTTACCGCAAGGACGGCTCTGTCATCTGGATAACCGAGAACGCCCGGGCCGTGTACGATGAAGACGGAGACATCGACTATTTTGAAGGCACGGTGGTGGACATTACCGAGCGCAAGGAGGCGGCCGAGGCCATTCGCCGCTCCGAAGCGCAGTACCGGTCCTTTTTCGAAAATTCGGGATCTGCTTCCATCATCATCGAGGAAAGCGGCGTAATCTCCCTGGCAAACTCAGAGTTCGCAGTACTCACAGGCTATGGCAAAGGCGAAATAGAAGGAAAAATGCATTACGCCGATTTTTTCCCCCAGTCTGAGCACGAACGGCTGCAACATTACCACCGGCTGCGCCGCAAGGACCCGTCCCAGGCCCCCCGCAACTACGAATCCACCCTGCGCGTCAAAAACAGCGGGCTCAAGGACGTGCACCTGACGGTGTCGCTCATCCCCGGGACCAAGCGCAGCCTGGCTGCGTTTCTGGACCTTTCAGAACTCAAGCGGACCGAAGCCGACCTGGTGAAGCAACGAGCGTATTTCCTGGAGTTGTTCGCCAATTCGCCCCAGGCTATTGTCCTCATCGACGTGGAAGGCCATGTCCGCGACGCCAACGCCGCTTATGAGGAGCTGTTCGGCCGCTCCCTGCAGGACATCAAAGGCAAGCTAAACCGCGACGTGGTGGTTCCCTCCGAACTGATGACCGAGGCCGCTTCCTTCAACAAGCTGGTCATGAGCGGGCACGTTGTCTCCCGGGAGACTTTCCGCAAGCACAGCGACGGCCGGCTGTTGCCTGTGTCTGTGCTCGGTTTTCCCATCGCCATCAACGGCGCCTTGGCCGGGGTGTATTACATCTATTCGGACATTTCCGAGCGCAAAGCCTTTGAGGAACAACTCTCCCACCAGGCCTTTCACGACGCGCTGACAGGACTGCCCAATCGGGTGCTCTTCCAGGAGCGGTTGGGCCGCGCCGTCAAACGCGCCCAGCGCCGGGACGACTACGCCTACGCCGTGCTCATGATAGACCTGGATCGCTTCAAATGGGTCAACGACTCTTTGGGGCACCAAGCTGGGGACGAGCTGCTGGTGGGCATTGCCCGACGGCTGGAGTCCTGCGTACGCGCTGTGGACACTGTGGCCCGGCTGGGCGGTGATGAATTTGCCATTTTGCTGGAGGAATTCGCCCACCCCCGGGAAGTCGTGGCCATCGCCAAGCGCATCAACGCGGTCATGGGCACGCCATTTCTGCTGGAAGGTTCGGAAATCGTCACCACGGCCAGCGTGGGCATGGTTGTGCGAACCAAATACTATGACAACCCGGAAGACATCCTGCGCGACGCGGACATTGCCATGTACCGGGCCAAGGAAGCCGGCAAGGCGCGCTACAAGGTTTTCAACCGCAAAATGCACAAAAAAGTGGTGGAGGCCCTGCAGCTGGAAACGGACCTGCGCCAGGGGCTGGCCCAGGAACAGATGCTGCTCCACTATCAACCCATTGTTTCGGTGGAAAACGGCTCCTTGCAGGGATTTGAGGCTTTGGTGCGCTGGAACCATCCGGTAAGGGGCCTGGTCAGCCCGTCGGATTTTATCCCGGTGGCCGAAGAAACCGGGCTCATCGTGCCCCTGGGCCAATGGGTCATTGTCGAAGCCTGCCGCCAGGCCCAGGAATGGCGGACCAGCTACGAAGATTCTGAATGCCTGACCATCAGCGTGAACCTGTCCGCCAGGCAGTTCCAGCAGCCTGATTTGGTGGAATTCGTTTCCAAAACCCTGAAGGAGACAGGCCTGTCCCCCAGCTGCCTGCGGCTGGAGATAACCGAAAGCGCCATCATGCGCGACGTTTCCAGCGCCATCGAAACCTTGCGCCGCTTCAGGGCCATGGGCGTACAGCTGGTCATCGACGATTTCGGCACGGGTTATTCGTCTCTGTCTTACCTGCAGCGCTTCCCCATAGACAGCCTGAAAATCGACCGTTCCTTCATCTCCGGCCAGAACCACTCCGCCGAAAACATGGAGATAGTGCGGACTATCATCTCCCTGGCCCGCAACCTGGGTCTGGACGTTGTGGCCGAGGGTGTGGAGCAGATGGACCAACTGCAGTGCCTGAAGGAATACAACTGCCACAACGCCCAGGGCTTCATGTTTTCCAAGCCTGTGGATTCGGCCATGGCCGCGGCGCTGATAACAAAGCTGCGGAAGGGGTCTGATGGGTAAGCTACCCACCCGCAAACCCGGGGGGCTTGGGGGGCGCGCCTGCAATTTCGCAGGCTACTTTATCAAGAAGAACAGAATACTTTGTCTCACCGGTCTGCGTCGACATCCCCTTGCTCTTTTCGGGTTCTGCCGTGCTGCAACGCCTTGCAGTGAATAAAAATTCTACCAAAAGCTGGGGGTAAAACCTTGGTGCTCGCGCTCAATGGCGCTTTCTGAAGGCTTGCGGCCTGATGCAATAATCTGACTCCAGACAGAATCGGCAGAAGGCAGCATGCCCCGCTGTTCGAGCCCTTTAAGAAATGCCTTGGTAGTCAAAAGCCATACATTTCCGTCAGCAACAATTTGGA
>CAYTSA010000140.1:0-4891 GCA_964440345.1 uncultured Desulfovibrionaceae bacterium
CCTCGACTTTACTGACAGATGTGGGAGCTTCGGAGCAAAGGGCATAGCCACATTTGATTTTTAGGCGGTGGAATCTGGGAAAGGAGACCGTTGCAGATAATAACTGAATGGGGTACACGTTAAGTTTGCCAGGCGGTTGCAAGGGGCAGTACGGTTCTTTGCAATATCCTGCCACGCGGAGGGATGGCCGAGCGGTTGAAGGCGGTGGTCTTGAAAACCACTGACGGGGTGACTCGTCCGGGGGTTCGAATCCCTCTCCCTCCGCCACATCATAATCCAGCCAAGTCTGCTTCATTGTATTCTCACATTTTTCCAGTGACCATGGACGAAAAAGCGCCGTGAACGTTTTGTCCACGGCGCTTTTGCTGATAGGGTGATGTTTATGCTTGCTCAGGACCGCTTTCTGCACAGCAGCAGGAGGGCGCCGGCCAGCAGCAGGAGCCATGCGGCGCCGTGCTCGGCGTGCGGGTTCACGGTGCAGCCGCCGCCGGAACTGCCGGCCTTGTAGTCCGTGTTCCCGCCTCCGCTTCCGCCGTCGGCGCGTTCAACGACGGGCCCGCCAAAGACACGGATAACGCCATTTTTGGCTCCGTCCGCGTCGCCGCGGCCGCCGTCGCAGATGTCCAGCACAAACCGGGAGCGCCCGGTGTCTTCAAACAGGGTGAAGCCGGTTTGGCCGTCGGAGGTGAACTCGTGCAGCCCATCGTCGTCCCGGTCCAGTTCGCCGGTGTAAGTGTAATAGGTGATGTCGCCGCCCGAAATTTCTGGGATAATAGCAGAAACAAACAACTGCACAGTCTGGGTGCACTGCCCGGCCTCAACGCCGTTGATGTAGTAGTCGATGGCGCCGGCGGGCATTGTCAACTTGTTTGACAGACCTGAGACATTATCCACAAGCACCGGCGTCACTTTGGACAGGGTCTCGCCGGTTTCTTCAGCAACAACGCCAACTTGGTACGTGGAGATGCCGGCGCTGTCCACAGCCAGGTAGGAGGCAACGCGGGCTTCTGTGGCGTCATCAACGCCATTTTCATCGGCGTCGCCGGAGTTGGGTCCGGCCCATTCAGCGTTGTTGGGAATCCCGTCATTGTCATAGTCCAGGGTCTCATCGTACAGTTCGGTGAACGGCGCGCCCAGGTTGAGGATGATGCCGTTGGTGCTGTCCAGGTCCAGGTCGCCCCGCTGCCCGTCGCACAGGTGCATGACAATGGAGGTGTATGTTTCGCCCTGGGAGACCTTCACCCCTGTCTTGCCGTCGTAGGAGAATTTTTCCCAGTGGCTGGAGGTGTTGGATGGGGTCGGGCCATAGATGTAGTAGGTTGTGATGAGCGAATTCAAGGGCCAGAGCAGGGTAACGTCCACGCAGCCGCCTGGGGTCACCTGGGTGAGCTTGAAATCAATGAAATCCAGGGTGCTGGGCGAGGCGATGTATTCAATTTCCTCCGGACCGGTGAGCCGCGACGGATTGTTACGGGCCGCAGTACTGGTAAAGGCGCTGTCGGAGGGGGCCACCAGGGCGTAGTTGCCGTCGCCGTTGATGTTGTTGGCCACATAGGCTTCACTGGAGTCTTTGATGAAGTTGTTATTGACGTCCCCGTTGGCCAAGCCGTCGTCCTCATAGATGTCGGCAACGCCGTCATTGTCAGTGTCAGGGTTGAACGTCTCCTCAGAGCCGGGACCGCCTTTAAAGATGACGGCGTTGTCAGTCTCCCCGGCCTTGCTGTCGCCAAAAGCCCCGTCCTGCAACCGCAGGGTTATGCGGGTCAGGTCGCCTTCCTGGGAGATTGAGGCGCCGCCGGTTTCGATGAATTGCTCTGTTTTCCAGCATGATTGGGAATCGTCTTCGGCCTGGGAAAGGTAGGAGAACTTGATAAAGTCTTGGTTCGCCGGGGTCAGCCAGGAAACTTCAGCCGTATAGACGGGAAAGCCTCCCTTTTGCAGCACAAAGCTGACAACCCCGACAGGGAACGCGGGCAGCTCATCTTCGTTTTCGCACACTGTGGCGTCTGCGCCGACTTCGGCCAGGGCAAAGTCTGTAAAGAAAAGGTCAGAGGCGGCAATGAGCGCGTTGTAGGCGCCATTGGCGTCTTTGAAAGACACGACGTTTGCCTCCAGGGAATCCTGAACGCCGTTGCCGTTTGCATCGCCATTGTTCAAACCGCCCGCCTCTTCGGAATCATACACGCCGTCTGCGTCCGAGTCTCTGTTGAATACGGCGGTAATGGTGCGGTCTAGGTCCATGAGCACGTCGCAGGAAGACGAGGAGTCATTGCACAGGCCAGCTGGAGACCAGCCGGCAAAGACAGAACCTGGATTTGGCGTGGCGAGCAAAGTAACCAAGGAGTCTTCGTAAAAGGAATCCGAACAGTCTGAACCGCAATCAATCCCGGCAGGCGTGGAGGTTACCAGGCCGTTCCCGTCGCCGGACGTCTGGACAGCCAGGCTCTTTTGGCCGACAGGCGTGGTGGAGGCGTCAGCGCCGTAGATGCGGATGGACCATTTCTGAAATGTGCCGGTGTCCTGGCCCAGGTTGTCGCGTACAGTCAGGGTCCAGGCTCCCTGGGACAACTCCTCGTAGTGCCGGACTGTGCCAAACCGCCAGTTGTCGTAGGCCAAAAGGGGCTGCCCGGTTTCTTCATCCAAATCCGGCAAGTCTTTAAAGCGGGTTTCGACAAGCACGCTTTCTGTGCCCTGGGGAGAGGTGAGCACAATTTCCAAGTCTTCCCAGTTCGTGTGGTCTGTAGAGGAGAAGTAGACTTCGACAAATTCTACATGCAGCTCGCGGGTGATGGTGATAGTGGAGGATACGCCCTGAGCGTTGTTGTCAGGTATGGCCCGGTTCGGCGTGGCGGCTCCTTCAGCAACCAGTTCCTGCTCTGCCGTGGTCCAGTTTTTGGCCAGAGAGACCGCCCTGCCAACATCCAGCCGGCCAAAGCCGTAATAGTGATTGATGTAGTGTCCGGCGCCGTTGGTAGTCCAGTCGCTGTGCCCAGGATCATTTCGTTCTGCAGATTCTATAAGGATGTGCCGTACATCCCGCCAGGAAAGGTCCGGGTTGGCTTGCAGGATAAGCGCCGCTGCGCCTGCTACTTGGGCGGCGGCTGCGGATGTGCCGGAAAAGCCGCTGGTGTAGGCGGGATTAGTTTCTTCCAAGCCGCCTTCTTCATTATGGTAGCTGTATGTCGTGGTTATGCCCTGGGTATTTTCGCCGCCGCCGGAAGGGGCGTTGACCAATATGTTGGCGCCTGGTTCAGCGTATGGCGCCCGGCGTCCGGCGTCGTTTGTGGCGGTCACTGCGATCATCTGCCGCAGGTTGGTAATGGCGTTCAGGTTGGAGTTGCTTCTGAGCCAGCTGTAGCCGGAGTTGCCGGCGGCAATAACGTAGACTGGGCCCAGGGCCTTGCCGTCGCTGCCAGGGCGGCCGTGGTTTACAGCGGCTTTGACCGCGTCCGGGACCACAGTATTGGCCGGGTAAAGGTAAGATTCGTCATTATGCACAAAGCCAAAAACATAGATGTCTACCAGATTCTGGCTGTTGCGGTAAAAGGAGTCGGCAATGATGGAGTCCATTTCCGTTGTCCACAAAAATACGTCTGCGGACGTGATCTGATGCGAAACAAACTGCGCGTGGGGGGCAACGCCTGTGCCGCCGACCAGGGGCTGGGCCGGTGCAGCCCGGTCGAAGCCCCGGGCGCAGGCTACGCCGGCTATCATGGTGCCGTGGACGTTCGGTATAATGGAGGTGTTTTCGTTTTCAAAGTTCCAGCTGCGTCCGGTGAGCACATTGTCCACAAGGTCTTCGTGGTAGATGTCCACGCCGCTGTCTACAATGGCGATGACTTGGCCGTCGCCGCGGATGGGCCGGCCGCTCGAGTCCCTGGCAGACCAAGCTTCCAGTGCGTTTATGTCCTCGCCCGGGGTAATGGTGGAGCCGCTGACGGCGTTTTGCCCCGTGTTGTATAGATGCCACTGGTCAGGAAACAGGGGGTCGCCGGGCGTGTCGCAATATTCGTATGTACGATACCAGTTGGGATGTGAGTAGATTGTCTTGCCGGTTTCATACAGGCCGTTGGCTGCGTCCAGAGACGCCAGCGGATCTGCCGCAGAGTAAATATACAATTTTTCAGCGTAAGGAAGGGTTTTCATGCGCCGCAGGGAGAACTGCTTTTCCAGAGACTGTATCTCAGCGTCGGAAACGTGCGGTTTGAACTTGGCAATCACTTCGCCGGACAAGGCCATGCGGGCCAGGGTCTCCTTGGTGCGGCCAGGGTAAAAAATAGGGCTTACTGGCCGCTGTATCCCCCGGGAGGCATACTGCGGCAGAGATTCTCGGGGGTTTTGGCCGTTCAGAGGAGAGTTGAGGGAGATGAACGCGATGCTGTCGCTTTCATAGATGATTTCCTGAGCCGGAGTCTGGTCCGTGATCCGCAACGGCAAGTAGCGGGATGAAGCCGTGGACCGGCCGCGAAGAACAGCAGCCTCATCCAAAGCCATCCAGGCGTGTTGCTTGATGTCGCCCTGCCACCAGTAGATAGGTTTAGAGGCCAGGGACGCGGATCCTCCCAGGCCAAACGGGTCGCTGGCGGCCAGCGCTGCTCCTGTTGTCAAAACGTACGCCAAGAGCAGCAGCGCCGCCCGAACAACGTAAAATTTCCACACCATCCCAGAACCCTCCACCTGTGGCGTTTTTATGGGCTGAAGAAAGAAATCAAGAGACTGCGTTTCATAACAGAGGAAAAAGTTGCAGGAATGCAGCAAACGCAATCAATATACTTTGCCAAGCATACACATTTTTTATTGTACCACGTGTGTAATGGATTTTCAACAGGTTGCACAGGCCAGAATCCACCGCCTCTTTCCGAACAAACCCCTGTTTTGCACATTTCCACCT
>CAYTSA010000141.1:0-4772 GCA_964440345.1 uncultured Desulfovibrionaceae bacterium
CTGGCGACCTGGCCGACCTGGCGCTGGCCAAAGGTTTTGCCCTGCAGGGACTGAACTGCAAAGCCTGCAAGCGCGACGACTGCGGCGGTCTGGCCCGGGACATTGTGGCCGGCAAGGCAGACGCCACGGACTGCAAGGCGGCCGGGCCAGACTTGGAGGTAAAGATTAACGGCAAAACCCTGGCTATGGGGCCGTTTGTGCAGGATATCGTAGCCGGCGGCCTGCTGGGCATGATCCGGTCGCTCAAAGGGTACGCTGGGGGCGAAATAACCATTACACTGAAAGGCGATTGATTTTTTCGCCCTGCATTGACCAGCGTCAACGCCGGGCGCGGGAGCAATGGCGTAGTTAATAGAAAAAGGAGGATGCGCCATGAAAGCATTGGTGGTTTATTCCAGCCAGACGGGAAATACGGAAAAACTGGCCAAAGCCGTGCAAGACGCGCTGCCTGGGGGGACGGAATGTTTGCCTGTGGATCAGGCGCCGGAGCCGGCGGGGTATGACTTTGTGGCTGTGGGCTTCTGGTTCAAGGCCGGGCAGCCTGACCCCAAGTCCGCTGAGTATCTGCAAAAAATACAAGGCGCGAAGGTCTTTCTCTTCGCCACCCACGGCGCTGCTGCGGACTCCAGCCACGCTGCAACCGGCATGGCCACAGCCCGGGAACTGGCAGCTGGGGGCAATGTTGCCGGCCACTTCAATTGCCCGGGCGAGGTGAACGCCAAGCACCTGGAAATGGTCAACGCCAAGCCAACGCCCCCGCCCTGGGCCAAGGACGCGCCGGCTGCGGCCGGCCGGCCTGACGCCAGCGACCTGGCTGCTGTGCAACAGGCTGTCCAGGAGGCCCTGTCTGCTGCATAACCGATCTTGCCTGACTGTTGGGACGTCCTTTTACGCAGGCTGCTCAAGCGTATTTTTGCGTCGTCTCAACGCGAAAATGTTCTAAACTGACAGGGAAACGCTTAGCGCTGACGCCAGGTCTTCCAGCTTTTCCCGGCTGGCGGCAAAGTCGAACCGCGACACCGCTGTTTCCAACGCAGCGAAACGCTCGGCGTGTTCGCCCCCGGCCAGCGCCGGCTTCAATGGCTCCAGGGCTTGGGGCGCGGTAAAGGCGTTGGCGGCTAGCTGGCCGGCCAGCTCTTGCAACAGCGGGCGCAACGTCTCCACGTCTATCTCGCTGGAGGAATCGCCGCCTTTCTCTACTGCCCCGAGCCATTGGGCCAACCCCGCCGTCACTGTCGCCAGGGCGGCCTCAAAGGCGTCCAAATGTCGGCGTGCGTCGCCCATGGTTTCTGCGTCCTGCGTTGCGGTTTTGCAGGCGGTTTCCAACTGCAATGAAGCCTCAAACAGCGCATCCGCCCCTATGTTTGCGGCCACGCCCTTGACCCCGTGGGCGAGGTTGGCCGCCCGGGCCGGGTCTTGCTCCTGCAGCGCTTGGCGAACAGGCTCGCCAGCTGCGGCAAAGTCGCGGTGAAACTCCTTGAGCAGCCTGGCGTACAAGCCAGTCTTGCCTTTGACCCGGCGCAGCCCCTGCTGCACGTCCAGACCCGGCAATGCGTCGGGAATATCCGCTCCTTCCCTTGCAGCGCGCAGCGGCGCCTCTGGCGGAGAGTCCGCGCGGGCCGTGGCGGCCCGGCCGTGGCCCTGCGCCCATTTTGCCAGCGTGGCGTACAAGCGGGCCGACTCTATGGGTTTGGAAATATGGTCGTTCATGCCTATCTCCAGACACTTCTCCCGGTCGGACTGCATGGCGTGGGCGGTCATGGCGATGACAGGCAGCTCCGCCCAAGCCGGGTTCATCCGGATGCGCCGGGCGGCCTCGTAGCCGTCCATGACCGGCATCTGCAGGTCCATGAGCACAGCGTCGAACTCGGAGGCTTGCAGCGCCTCCAGAGCCTGGCGTCCGTTCTCCGCCACGCTGACGGATACGCCTGCATCCTCCAGCATCTCCATGGCCACCTGCTGATTGATGGGTTGGTCCTCCACCAACAGTATACGGGCGCCGGCCAGCTTTTCTGCGGCCTGTTGCGCGTTCGCTTCTGTGGTGGACATGGCCAGGTCCTGACCGAAAACGTCCATTATCGTATCAAACAAAAAGGACGGATTCACCGGCTTGTCCAAAAAGCCGTCTATCTTCAGGTCTCCGGCCTCTTCCATGGCCTCGCTGCGGCCAAAGGCTGTGACCATGACGACCATGGGTTTGCGCTCGAATCCCTCCATGGACCGCATGCGCCGGATGGTCTCCACGCCGTCCATGGAGGGCATGGACCAGTCCATGAGCACCAGATCAAAGGGGGACTCTGTTGTCTGCAGCATCTCCAGGGCCTCGGCGCCGCTGGCCGCCGTGCGCGCCTTAAAGGAGAAGGACGCGACAATCTCTTCCAGTATCTGCCGGGCGTTGTCATTGTCGTCCACCACAAGCACGTTCAGCCCGCGTAGCGTGGACTGCGAGGTGGGTATGTACTCTTTTTCCTCGGCCTGGCGGGCAAAGGGAATGCGCACGGTAAAGGTGGTTCCCTGGCCAACCTCGCTCTGCACCTGCACGGAGCCGCCCATCATGTCCGTCAGCCTGCGGGTAATGGCCAGGCCCAAGCCGGTGCCGCCGTATTTGCGGGTGGTGGAGACGTCTGCCTGGGAAAAGGATTCAAACAAAGCCTCCAGTTTTTCTTCGGGCACGCCCACGCCAGTGTCCCGCACGGTAAATAGGTAATGGACCGTCTCAGCCGTGTTTTCTTGTTCCGGGTCCAGCACGGCGCGGACCTCCACTTCGCCCTCGCCGGTAAACTTGATGGCGTTGGTGGTCAGGTTTATAAGCACCTGGCTCAGCCGCAGGGGGTCGCCTATCAGAGAGCACGGCGCCTCGTCGGCTATGGAAACCATAAACTCCAGATGCTTTTCCGCGGCCCGGCCGCCGAGCATGTCCGCCAGCCCCTCCATTACCGTCTGCAACTGAAACTCTGTTTCCTCCAGGTCCATGCGGCCGGCTTCTATTTTGGAAAAATCCAGAATGTCGTTGATGATGCCCAGCAGCGAGCGCGAGGCAGCCTGGATTTTTACCAGATAATCTCTTTGCTTGACCGTCAGTTGGGTTTTCAGGGCCAGCTCCGTCATACCGATGACGGCGTTCATGGGGGTGCGTATTTCGTGGCTCATGTTGGCCAGAAACGAGCTCTTGGCCTCGTTGGCCGCTTCGGCCACGGACCGTTCCTGTTCGGCCTTTTCCCGGTCCTTGCGCTCGGTGACGTCCACCATGGACCCTTCGAAAAAGAGCAGCCCGCCGTCTGGCCCGTACACGCACCGGGCCGACTCCGCAGCCCAAAAAAGGCTCCCGTCCTTGCGTTTGCACTGCAGCTCTACTCCCGAAACCCGGCCCTCATCCTGCAGCCGGGCCAGCAATTTTTCGTGCTCCTCCGGATTCGCGTAGCATTCCCTGCTGCTGTCGGTCACGCTCTCCACCAGCTCTCCAGCGCTGTCAAAACCCAATAGCCGGGCCATGGAGCTGTTGGCGTTGATGAACCCGCCGTCCGGCGTAAGTTGAAAGATGCCTTCGACCGCATTTTCGAATATGTCCCGGTACTTCTGCTCTGCCTGGCGCAGCTCGTCCATTTTCTGCCGCACGGCGTCGCGCATGGCCGCGAAGCTCTGGGCCAGGCCGCCAATCTCGTCCGGCCGGGCTGCGTCGATGTCTGCATCGAGGTTTCCGGCCGTCAACTGCTCGGCGCTCTGCTGCAGCCGGCGCACAGGCCGCAGAATAAAAGTGTAGGACAGACCGTATATCAGCAGCGTGATAAGCGCCATGAACACAGCCACTTCGATGCCCTTGTTCATAATGATAGTCCGGGTCTGCTGCTCAATATTCTGGGCCGCCAGCTCCTCTGTCCGGGACAGATTGCGGCGGGCTTCCTGCTCCAGCGCCTGGATTCGGTCCAGGGAATATAGCAGGCCGACCTTGCCCAGGTACTCGTCGCCCTCGGCGTCAAAAACCTCTGCCTCCAGCAGGCCGCCGTTCTGGGCCGGCGGCGGCGCGTCAAGATGGACCGGCTCGCCCCCGCCGTTGGCGGCGTAGCCCATATACAGCTCGTCCAGCCAGTCCAGGACGTACACAGCCTGTACGTCGGCGTCTGCCGCCAGAGTGGCCAAAGCAGTGGTCAGAACACCCTTGTTCATGGATATCAACGTGTTGGATATCTTGTATGCGGTCTGCAAATCCAGACACTGGGCGATGAGCTTGTCGCCTGCGCGTTCAAAACACGCTCTGTAGCGCTCCACCTGCGCGCCTGCAGAACCAGCCCCCTCCGGGGCCACGGTGCTGACCACGCTTTGCAGGGGAGCCCGGGCGTATTGGCTGAGCACGCTGGTGTAGGTGGCAAGTTTACGGTCCAGGTTGCGGCGTTCCTTTTCCAGCAGCAGCTGGGAGTACTCTTGCTGGGCCTGGATTTGCCGCTCGCCTTGCCTGGCCAGCTGCTGCGTGGCCCGATGCACGGTGTAGGCGCCTCCCAGCACGAAAACCGCCACAATGACCAGCGAAAAGCTGGCAATGAAGCGGAATATGATGCTGGACCGCAGCCTGGGGCGGGACGAATGCTGCCGGGAGGTCGCCATTACCAGCCGCTACGCTCCCGAATTGTGTTCAAAATTTTCTCCAGTTTGGCCAGTCCGGCCTCGGGCGTTGTCTCTCCGGCCAGCACGGCGTGGACGATTTTGGCAAACTGGCTGGAGACCTTGTCGT
This sequence comes from uncultured Desulfovibrionaceae bacterium, assembly GCA_964440345.1. Classification (GTDB taxonomy): domain Bacteria; phylum Desulfobacterota; class Desulfovibrionia; order Desulfovibrionales; family Desulfovibrionaceae; genus CAYTSA01. The sequence continues at coordinate 4,727 of CAYTSA010000141.1, forward strand.
ACCTCTTGCCGGCCGCCTTGGATGGCCGGGCCACGGCGTTGTTAAA
>CAYTSA010000142.1:0-4737 GCA_964440345.1 uncultured Desulfovibrionaceae bacterium
AAGGTCTAGCAAAACGGCATACGCATAGCAAGCACAAAAGTGCCTGTCACCATTTTGAAGCACAAAAGTGCCTGTCACCATTTTGAAGCACAAAAGTGCCTGGCACTTGATTCCTTGATTCTCTGGCACTTGATTCTTTGCGAGCAAAAGCAGTATCAGAAGCGCGATGCAGCCTTTTCCAGCGCCTGCTCCAAATCGTTGGCGGCGTGTTCGAAACCTTTCAGTATATCGTCCCAGGACTCACCGCTGGCTTCTTTGATCTCGTTATATTTCTGTTCCAAATCGCTACGCTTCTGTTTCAACTCTGCAACATGCTTTTCCAGAGCTTGACGCTGTGCAGTTTGTGCTTGCTGCGCTTTCGCATCCAACTCTTTGATCCGGACGCTTAACGTTTCCAACTTTTCGCCCATTTGCTGTAAATACCCGCTTTGTTCTGAACTCATTGTAGTCAACTCCTTTTGGGTTGGATAATTCTCATATAATCCATGCGTTGTTAGCTATAGATTAAAGCCATGCATATACCAATGCAATTACGTCTCTTTACTTTTGGTTCGCTCCCAGCGCATTCGGCCCGCACCGTTTGCCCGATGGACAGCAGCTTTAAAACGTATACCTGTGGCGTGCGGTGTTGAGCTGTTGTTCCTTTTGTGCATATATTTGCAGCAATCAAGTGTGAACACTGCAAGGGGCAAGCGCAACATCACGGAAACACAAGGGACCTCCCTGAAAGATCACGGCCGCCGACAGGCGAGGCGAAGCCAAAGAAGCCACGAGCTTGCCGCAAACCACACATCGCGGGGATGCAGACTTTGCCAGAAATTGGCGGCATTGTGAGTCTGCAATTTCTGGAATGTCACACCAGCATTTTCGTGTTGGGACAACTCTCGCTCCTGAAACAATGTACAATTGTTTTAGGAAAATACTCTAGTGTCGCGTCCCCGTCGTTCATCAACATTTGGACATACTTTGCTACCCGACATGGGCGGCCGAAAGGCCGCCCCGCCGCCCTCGGCGGCGTGAATGGACCGAAAAACGCCCTTTTCAGTTCGCGTTGCTCTGCTCAATGCAAATGTGTATGTAGCTGACACTATACTAGAAAAAAAATTAATGGGAAATCCCCTACGATGTTTCAAACTCCTCAAGGCTTTGTTCCAACTCGCCAGCGGCTTTTTCAAACTTAGGCCAGGCTTCTTCGCCTTCGCCTTTTTTGCACGCTTGAACGAATTTGTCAGATTGCTCCAGCAATTTCTCGCGCTTGACGCGAATGGCGTCCAGCATTTCCATCGCTTCATCGGGTCCGGGCTCGCGGCCCAATTTTTCGCGCATAGCGTCGATGACTTCGTCTAGAGTATCTAGACGTTCATCCATTTCCTCAATGAGTTCCTCGCAGATGCTACTCATAGTGGGCCTCCTTGTACTGCTTGGTATGGCTCAGGCCTGACTGCCTGATATTCGCAGAGTACCAGGATGTGAGATTATGGCAACCCCGCCTCTGCTATGATCGGCAAATGGTCTGACGCAGCCTTGGCAAGCGGCGTAGAATGCACTCTTGACGCCAACTGGCAGCTTGAAGGGCGAAGCCATATGCGGTCAAGCCGCAAAAAAGGTAAACGTGCAGGAAACGTCGCTTTTGCCGGCGACCGTCCCATACGCGACCGGATGGACCGAAGCATGCCAGACGCAGGCAGCCAAGCGTTGAAATCACCCATCAGCGCCACAACATCGGTTTTGCAGTCATCAACCATCTGTAGAACGCTCCGAGTTTGCCTCATACGTTCGGATTCGCAAAGCCCCAGATGTGTCGCCACCACGCAGAGGCTGGCCTTTTTCGACGCCTGCAGCACGACCTTCACTGCGCCCCGCGGCTCGCGGTTCGGGAGGGAGATATCCAGCTTTTGCACATCAAGAACCGGCAACCGAGTAAGCAGCGCATTGCCATACCGGGCTTGACTTTTGTCCATGGTGGGGCCGCAAATCACTTGCACCCCAGGCAGCCAGCGCTCAGCCAGATGCTGCAGGCTCTCCTCATCCAAGAACGTAACCTCTTGCAGGGCGGCAATGTGGGGGAAAATCTCCGCCAACACGCCCATGGCCTTGTCTGGGTCAGGTTCGCCCCAACTGCCCGCCCAATGATGCACATTGTAGGAGGCCAGCGTGATCCGCCGTCCTGATTCCGTCATTTTTTTGCGCCCCGCCAGCGCCTTAAAAGTGCAGACAACAACAGGACGGCCGCCGCCAGGATCGCCAGCACAAGCAGCGAACGCCAGTCCGGATGCAGCAAAGCGTCCAGCAACTGGTCAGTAAAAAGACTGACGCCGATAACCCCGGGCGCCATACCCGCCAGTGTTCCAAGCATGTAGTCTTTCAGGCGTATGCGCATGGCCCCGCAGATCATGTTTACAACCGTAAACGGCGCTAGCGGCGCCAACCTCACCGCCGCAACCACTCCCACCCCTGGCGCGACCAGTTTCCTGCTCACAACGTTCAGCCTGCCTTTGACCAGCCTGCGCAGCGCGCCCCGGCCCATGGCCCAGCCCAGCATATAGCCCGCCAGGGCGGAAAGTTGGCTGCCCGCAAAAGCATACAGCACCGCCTCCCAAGAAGGAAAAATCAGGGCAGTGGCGGCAATGAGCACTGTCACTGGAAACGCCATCTGGCCCAACACTACATACACGCCAATGACGGCCAACCAGGCGTATTGCCAGTGCTGCAGCGCCCGGCCCCACTCCACCGCCTGCTCCAGTTGGGTATAGTGCTGTAATTGAGTATATTTCCAGGCCAGGGCAAACATGGCGGCCACAGCGAGAAACCCTCCCACAGCCGCAAATCCGACACTTAGCTGCTTCACCCCGAAGCGGCGGGACGGCGCCGCAGTATCTTGGCTGCGCTCCGGATCAAACAACTCAACCAAATCCGCCAGAGAAACCGGCCGCTCCGGGTCAAGAGGCCGCACCAGCTCCTCAGGCACAGCCTTCACGCTTTCTGGGGCTTCCAGGGGCAGCTTCCGTAAAGAACGGCCCGGCCCAAGAAGACTATCCATCGCCGGCGCAACACCCCCCTGCTCGAGCTCAACAGCTTCCAGAGCAGCTATGGACACCCCCAGATGCTCTGCAGTCAAACTCCGGCGGAATTGCGTCACAGCCTGCGCCTGCTCCTCGGTAGAGGCAACAAAAGCCAAGTCGCACTCCGTGTCCAGTCCCATGGAACGATTGCTCAGATTTGCCGAACCAACACGACAAAAAACATCATCCACCGTCATTATTTTTGAATGCACCTTCACCTTTTCCTCGCCGCCTTCGCCAACGGGAAAATACAACCTCAGCCTTCCGTGCTTATCCGCCTGGTCCAACTGGCGCAGCAGAGGGCTGCGCCGGATGTCCATCACTGCTTGCTCCAGCCAACCAGTGGACTCCAGAGGTAAAACTACAATCACCTCCGGCCCGTCATCTTCCGCCAGACGAACAGCCAGCGCATCTGCTATCACGGATGCCGTGAAGTATTGATTTTCAATGTATATGAGCTTGTCGGCCGCTCTTATGGCGTCCAGGTAGAGTTGTTCAATTTCCCGGACCTGCTCTCTCCCGTCATAGGCAGGACAGGTTCTCGCCACGGCCACGTCTACGTCTTGCACGGCAGGCTTCACCTTGGCCGGCCACAGAGTGCGCTTGGATGCAACCGGCGGGACGTCTTCTCCCGTAGCTGCACGCCAGCGCTCCCGGGCAATATCCCCCAACGCAGCAGCCGCCTCGCCGTCCACCATAAGCTGCACATCGTGAAAGGGGCCATAGTATTCGCTGGCCGGATCATGGCGGCGCGTGTCATGCGTGACGTGTTCCCGAGTATCCCACCGGCGTTTGGTCAGATCCAGCCCCCCGCAAAAGCCAACAGAGTCGTCGGCCGCCACTATTTTTTGGTGATGGGAAGCGCCAAAGGGATGCGCAGAATCCAGTTCAAAGACCAGCCGCTCATGCGTGGTCCAGTCCATGTGAAACACCGGCAGTGGCTGCCGCTCCAATGCATAAACCATGGCAAAATCCCAGTTCAGAACACGCACGACAAGCTCAGGCCGCCTCTGGACAAGGTTGTTAAGAAACGTGCGCAAGTCTGGACCTTTTCTGTCAGGCCGCAAGCATATCCGGCTGTCAATGTCCCAACCGAGTATCCATACGCATCTACGCGCACGCTGCAGCGTGCGCAGCAAAGCAGAGAAGTAGGCTTGCCCGTCGATAAGAAAGGCTGCCCTATCCGCTCTGGCGACCACGTGACAATTGGTCCCTGGAGTAAATATGTCGTTCATACGCTTTGCCAGTATATCTGGAAAATTTACCTTGAAAGCATTTTCCCATTGAAATGTTTAGTTGCTCTTATGCATTTTCTTGAAACAATTGTACATTGTTTCAAGAGCGCGCGTTGTCTCAACGTGAAAATGCGCGAGCCCAGCCTGCAGAAGAAACCTACCGCGTAAACCATCGGGCGCAAGCGCGCAAATTGGCTGGGAATTTCAGTTTTAGCATGCAAACTTTTATACTACATATGCCACAGAAACACCTAAACGCGTAGCAGCTTGCTCATTTTGTGAAAAAATATGTGGCTATGCAGCAGGTAGCTCCGAATAGTGGTAATTAATGCGGCAATGGTTGTTTTCTGCCTGTCTACACGGAGGTTGGTTGTGGTCTTCCACTTAATGGACTCAGGAGAGCATGTGCATTCTGCGCCCACATTAAGGCAACACATTCG
>CAYTSA010000143.1:0-4687 GCA_964440345.1 uncultured Desulfovibrionaceae bacterium
CCCTGACCTGTAGCCGGCTTGCTTGGTCAGCGCTGGCCAGGCGGTGGATTTTGGCTGTGCGCTCTAGTTGTGTTGTATGTATGCCTTGTTTTACTGCATCACGGCTTCCAGGTTTACGCCGGAGGTCATTACCTGGTTGCGGCCGCCGGACTTGGCCATGTACAAGGCCTGGTCGGCCTGGCTGACCAGGTCTGCGGCGCAGTTGGAGCAGCCAGGGTATTGTGTGGCAATGCCCACAGAAGCGGTGACGCGGACTTTTTCCCCATCAAACGTGAAGCTGTGAGCCGCAATGCGGCTGCACAGCCTCTCGCCCAAAATGCGGGCGTGTTCTTCGTCTGTGTGCGGCAATAAGACGACGAATTCCTCCCCGCCGTAGCGGGCAGCGTAGTCTGTGGTCCGAATGGTCTCAGCTATGATACGTCCGGCTTCCTTGAGCACTTCGTCGCCAGCCGGGTGGCCGTAAGCGTCGTTGATGCGCTTGAAGTGGTCCAGGTCTATTATGAGCAGACTCATTTCCTGCCCGTAGCGTTGGCTGCGGCTCACTTCCTCCCGGATACGCCGGTCAAAGTGCATGCGGTTGTGCAGCCGGGTCAAGCCGTCGTGGTCCGCCTCTGTGCGTGCTTCGCGGAACAAGAAGCCGTTGCGCAAGGCCAGGGAAAGGTGCGCAATGGACGATTGGAGCATTTGCACGTGGTCGCGGCCCAGGTTTGTCTCAGCATCCAGAAGCAGCACGGCGCAGCCGAAAGTCTCCTCGCCGGTTTTGAAGGGCAGGATAAGGTTATGCCCGGCGCGCGGCGGCGACAGGGGCGACTGGGGAGCGACGGCTAGGTCTGGCGTCCAGGTCACCCGGTATCCAGAGACAGAACGGCCGGCAAGTCTTGCCGCGCTAGAGAGCAGCAGCTCCTGCCACTGGGCTGTGGAGTGCTCTTCCTGCGTTCCGGCCAGGAATATCTCTGCATCCGGCACGTCGTTGTCATTGTCGAACCAGAAGATGGCCTGCATGGCCTTTATGGGCAGCAGCATGCCCAGGTTTTCCCGTGCGTTGACAAGTATGGTCAAGGGGTCCAGAGATTGGGAAACCCGCGTCAGGAACCGGTTGATGAAACTCAGCTGCTCATTCTTGCGGGCCAGCATTTCGCGCTCCAGATATATTTCCCGGGCCATGCGCATGATGTCGCTGTGGATGTCTGACAACTCTTTGCGCTTGAGCAGGATGTCCCGGATTTTGCCGGGTTCCGGCGGCGAAGGTATGAGCGTCACCGCAGCTGATTCAATGGCTTGCTGCAGTTCAGAGCGCGAATATTTGGCCCCCAGCAACAGCACAGTCTCATGGGCGGCCTTGGCTTGGTTCAAGTTTTCCTTTTCTTGCAAAGAGAGGCTTTTCCAGGCAGACCAGGAAATCCACAGCACATCCGGCCGTTGCTCTTCAGAATTCGGCAATGGCGAGTTTTCCGGGGCGGTAGTCAAAGTGGCGTGGGCCTCTTCGCTCATGCCCGTGGCAGCATCCCGAATGCGCTCCGCTTCTTCCAGGGAAAGGCCCAGACCCAGCATGCGTATATGGCTATTTGTCGTCTTCATCGAGTTTTCCCCCCGCTATAGAACGGTCATTTTTTTCCGCATGGGTATATCTGTTTCTGGAACTAGCAAAATGCAGGCCAAATCAGAATGCATGGAGTTTCAACCCCTTGTCAGAAGATGGAGCGCGGAGTCTGCAATTGCGCGGGGATGAAGCGGCGCTTTGAAAATTAAATGATATTTTTCAGTAAGTTAATAGACGGAGGAGAGTGGGGGAGGGGGCGCCGGGGAATTGACACCCGTAAGCTTTGCGTTCATTTTACAGGCCATGAAAACGCCTCGTATATGGGCCACGCTGGACCCTTTTCTGGAGCCTGGGGACATAATGGGCCGCACTGTGGCCAATGCCGGGTTTCTGACTGGGCTGTTGCAGGCCGACCCCTTTGACGGATATCATTTTTTTCCGCGCGACCCGGCCAACGCGAAGCACCTGCAGGATGAATTTAGTAAAGTATTTCCTTATGTTATAGACAAACTGCACATTTTCCCCCGCAAGTTATTGGGTCAGGCGCTGGCCGAACAAGCGTACTATTGTTTCCATCTTTCTGATTGCATCGCCAATCCTGCCTGGCTGGCCAGAGCGCGCAACGCCTTCTCCCGTGAACTCTTCCCTATCACTTCCTTCACCCATTCCTTGAGCTATCCGCGTTACCCCCAGGAGTTTCTGGCCCACTTATGGCCAGGAACCACGCCTCGCGACGTTGTCTGCGCTTCCTCCCACGCCGGCAAAAAGGTGGTGCAGAGCTATTTCTCCCATCTGCGCAAAAGTTACGGCCTGGACCGGACAACGCATCCGGAACCCGCAGTCCGTGTAGTTCCTTTAGGTATTGACGCAGCTTCTTTGCAGCCTGTGCACAGCCAGAAAAAAACAGCTTTGCGCCGTAAATGGAGTATGGACGACAACGCCGCCGTGGTGCTGGCCTTTGGCCGGTTGGCGCACCACTCCAAAATGGACCTGTTGCCGGTGCTGCGGGTCATGCACCGGCTGCTGCACGGCTCGCATTCGCTTCAGGACCGCCCTCTGGTTCTGACGCTGGCCGGCTGGACCGGGGATAAAGACGACTATCCGGCCACGCTGCAGGAGCTGGCCGGCAACATGGGGCTGGACCTGCGGCTTGTGAGGCGGCCGGACGAGGAACAGAAACGGGAACTTTTCGGCGTTGCGGACGTATTCTTTTCTCCGGCGGACAATCTGCAAGAGACTTTTGGCCTGACACTGGCGGAAGCCGGCGCTATGGGCTTGCCCGTGGTGGCGTCTGAGTATGACGGGTACCGGGACATTATTGAGGACGGCGTCACAGGACGGCTCATTCCTACCATGGGCTTTGATTCGTCTGACATGGAAACCATACTTGCGCCGCTTCTGGCGGACAGCTGGTCGCATTTGCGGCTTGCCCAGGCCACGGTTGTGGATATCCCCGCCGCCGCGGCAGCGCTGTACGATTACTTGAAGAATCCGGAAAAAGCCCGCCAGGCGGGCCTGGCGGGCAGAAAGCGGGTGCTGCAACGTTTTGACTGGCGGCAGGCGATACGCCAATGGACAGACCTGTGGGACGAGCTGTGGACTCTGCCTGTGGACGCACGCGGCCTCAGAAGTCCAGGGCATCCCTTGGCTGCGGATTTTGCCGCTGTCTTTGCCCATCACCCCACGCAGCCCTTTAACCCCGCCGCGTTGCTCCGTCAGACAACGTACGGAGCTGCGGCATACCGGAGCCAGGATCATTTCCTTATTTACGCCGGCCTGGACGACATAATCACGCCGGAAACAGTCCGCCGGCTGTTACTCATGGCCAGAAAGCCTGTTCCTGCTGGCGCAGTTTCCGAGCGGCTGCAGCAGGAATGCGGCCTGACGCTTGAACAAGCCAACCGCCACATACTGTGGGCTGTCAAACACGACCTGCTGGCCAGGGAAAGCACGCTCTCAGAGGGCTCATAACATTTCGTACAGCAACACAACCCACTTCCTCCATGAGCACAGTCCCCCAGACCATACGACATCACACTTTGACCAGAGCCCAGGGCGGCGCAGCCAGGGTAGCGCGTTTATTGTTGCATGCCCGCGCCGCCCACGGAGCGCCGGTTGAGCACGCCTGGGAAATAGACGGCAACACGTCTTCCGTTCCGCCAGAGCTGGCTTTTCAGAACGTAGCCGCCAACACCGCGGTGCATGTCCATTCCACAGCCGACTGGGCGTCCTTTCTCCAGGCGGCGCACAAAGCGCAGCACGTTAAGCTTGTTATAACTCTTCACGACTGTAGCATTTTGACTGGCGGGTGCGCCTACCCCCTGGAGTGCCCCGGCTGGCGGGAGGGGTGTTTCAATCCGTGCCCCAGAAATTTTTCCGCCGCCCACGCGCGACAGGCGTGGCAGATTGCTCTTGTCAATGAGCTGCAGCCGATCTGTGTTGCTCCCTCGCAGTGGCTGGCGCGCATGGCCCGCCATGTCTGGCCAGACCTGGGCTGTCACGTTGTTCCCAACGGCGTGGAATGGCCCGGAAGCACGCCGAACGTCACAGAAGCCCGACGCCAGCTCGATATCCCAGCCAACGCGCGCATAGCGTTGTTTGCAGCCCATGGCGGCGAGGCTGCAGCGTATAAAGCTGGCGGCCAATGGCGCGCAGTGTGGGAGCACATAAAGAAAGCCGCGCCGGACTGCACGGGTTTTTTTGTCGGCGGCCGGGAATACGGCAGGGAAGGGGACCTGTTCTTTTGGCCCTACCTGGACCGCGGCCACATGCAGACCATGCTGGCGGCTGTGGACGCTTTGCTGTATCCCAGCTTGGCGGATAATCACCCCTTGCTCATACTGGAAGCCATGGCCGCCGGGACGCCTGTGGCGGCGTCTGCTATTGGCGGAGTTCCCGAGCAGGTGCGGGACAATGCGACGGGCCTTTTGGCAAAGGCAGGGAATAGCACCGGCCTGGCCGCAGCAGGCGCACGGTTACTCACTGACCGGCGCCTGGCCCGGTCCCTGGCCCAGGCTGCCTGGGAGCAGGGGAGCGAAAAATTCACCGTGGAACGAATGTTCGTTGATTACGAAAAAATATATGCATCATTATAGTCAGTTACCACCGGCAAAGCCGGTGGCTTGAAAGATTTGAACCGCTCAAAGC
>CAYTSA010000144.1:0-4686 GCA_964440345.1 uncultured Desulfovibrionaceae bacterium
TTGCAAACGCATTCTATCTGTTTGGTTTTCCGAACATAACGAGTTTTTTTGTATTTTGATTGGCAATCGGGGCAAGGCCTCAGCAGCCGTCGCCGCGTCATGTACGTCTTCTGGTTCCATGGTCGGGCTATCGCTTGATGTACATTGCTTGATTTTTGAGTTTCCTTTTAATTGTTATTAGAATATGCTTACTACAATTATTCACCTCTTCCCTCATTGTGTTAACTGGAGCGACAGATGCGCGCATGCATAACCACGCTTTTTGCTATGGTCCTTTTTTGTTGTACGTCCACTCTCTATGCCGGTCAGCAGACTCTGGTGCTGCAACAGGGACTGAACGGATACGCCGGAGCGGCCGACACCTGGATTTCCGACAACGACTGGGACTCGCCCCCGCAGTATTCTGAAAACTACGGTTTGAACGCCGGTTTGAGTCTGGAGCGCGACGGCGGCGACAACCCCCTGCTCCGGTTTGATCTTTCCGCCATCTCTTCCAACAGCGTTATTATTTCCGCCAAACTCGAACTCTACAACACCACCGATTCCGCCTATACGCCCGGCAACAGCTACAAGCGGCGCATCAAGCTGCACAAGGTATTGCAGTCATGGGTAGAGGGCAACCAGGTGGAAAGCCCCATAGACGCAGCCGGAAAATTTGGCGCCACCGGCGACTACGCCGTGCAGTATTTTGCCGGCGAAGGAACCGACATCCCTTGGGCGGCTCGGGGCATGAGTGAAGGCGCAGATTACACGGCCAAGGAAGAAGACTACGCCGAGGTCTCCGACCCGGGCTGGTATGCCTGGGATATCACTGCGCTGGCGCAATCGTGGGTGCGCGGGCAGGCGGCCAACTACGGCGTAGTGCTGCGCGACGCCACCGGCTACGAAGACGACCACCAGGACATGAGGGTTTTCCACTCCAGCCAACACAACGACGATTCATCTTTGCGGCCCAGGCTGACGATAGTCTACAATCCTGATTCGCCAAGCGCGAACGCCGGCCCGGACGTGGAGATGCTGGACTGGTCCGGCCAGGCAGTCGCCTTGGACGGCTCCGGCAGTTCTGACCGGCCTGGCGGCGATGACGGGTCGCTGACGTTCTCCTGGTCAGTGGCCGCGGCCGCGTTTGGCTCCTCCCTGAGCGGCGTCGTGGCGGCTGGCCAAACTGCGTCATTGATCCCGGACGTTGCCGGCGAGTATGACATTCGCCTGACCGTGACCAACAATGTGGGCGAAACCGCGGAGGATGTGGCGCACATTCGGGTGCTATCCATGCGTAGCGGCCATCCACGTCTGCTTATTACGCCAGAGCTGCTGGCAAAGTTGCAAGCCCGGGCCGTCCCTGGCAACAGTCGCTGGGCGCAGCTGAAAGCAGAGGCCAACGAGCCGGACGGTTATGCGCATTCCCAGGCGCTTGTCTACGCTGTAACCGGCCAGACCAGCTACGCCGCCAGCGCCATCTCCTGGGCCGAGTCGGAGATTGCCGACGGCGGCGACTACCCCACTAAAGCTGCAGACCTGGCCCTGATTTATGACTGGTGCTACGACCAGCTGACCGACGGGCAGAAACAGTCGTTCATCAGCTACTTCATACAGTGGGCGGCGGATTCAGCAGCCGGGGAGCACAGCTCGGACATCTCCGGCTGGGGCAACTACTGGCCGCGTTATTCCTGGTCCATGGCGGCCATGGGCCTGGCGACGTACGGCGATGCGCCGGACGCAGCCCAGTGGATGGACATCTACCGACACGACCGGTTCCGGGATTATGACCTGCCCTTACTGGACATGATAGCAGCAGGCGGCGGCTGGCCAGAGGGGACAGTTTACGACTGGATAGCCAACAATTTCCAGTTCAAAGCCGTGGAAGCTTGGCGCACGGCCACCAGCGAGAACCTGTACCTGGCCAGCGACTGGTTTGCAGAACGCGCAGGATATTTTCTGTTGCACCGCTACCCCGGACTGGCTGAGGAATGGGGCGACTACTTCCACCCCTATCCCTCTACAGGCGACGCCGAGCGCAACAGGGGCTCCATGGCCAACTACGGCCGCATCATGGCCCTGATGCTCTGCAAGGCCATGCCCAGCGCCCCTTACGCCGACCAGCTTATGGCGTATCTTTCTGCAGGCGCCGCGAGCAACTCCATGTCCTTTCTCTACCACGACGAATTCTTGTTTTACGACCCGGACCTGGCGCAAACAGCGCCAACGTTGCTGACGCACTATACAGAAGGATTGGGCATGCTCTTTGCTCGGTCCCACTGGCCCTCCGCCGCGGCGGACACGGACCCGGCCGCCACCTACCTGACCTTCCAGTGCGGCGACCATTTCAGCTATCATCAGCATTTTGACCAGAACAGCTTCACCCTGTTCAAGCACGCCGACCTGGCCGTGGACAGCGGTGTCTACAGCGGAGACGGGCTATCCTATCACGACCGCAACTACTACGTGCGGACCATCGCCCATAACACGCTGATTGTGTACAACCCGCAGGAGGACTTCCAACACTCCCGGCCTGACGCTGAATCCAACGACGGGGGGCAACGCTCTGTCTATCCCGGCAGCCGCTCGCCGGACAGCCTGGAATACTGGAAACAGTACGCTACGCAATATGAAACCGGAACTGTAGACGCCTATGAAGACGCCAGCGCGGATGCGGCTCCGTATACGTACATCCGCGGGGACGCCACTGCCGCCTACAACAATCCGGCGTACAACCAGGCCATGGACAGCGGCATGGAAAGCAATGTCGCCAAGGTGAGCCGCTTCCAGCGGGAGCTGGCATACCTGCGCCCCACTGTAGCCGACGGCGAGGACTTTGTTGTGTTGCTGGACCGGGTGGGCGTAACCGAGGCCCAGTTCAGCGGGGAGAACACCAAGCTGCTTTTTCACACCCTTGGCGAGCCCTCAGTCCTGGGCGTGGAAACAGCCGTTTCTGCGGGTGAAACGCTGTATTCTGGCGCGGAAACTGCGGCGGCGACCTATGGCGACGGCAAGCTGTTCATGGCGTTCCTGCTGCCGGAAAGCCGCAACGTGCGCAAGGTGGGAGGCCGCGGGGAGAAAGCCTTTTGGGTGTTCGGCGAAGACTACGACTGGCAGTGGTCGTCAACCGAATCGCAGCCGCGGCCGGTCAATGACTTTGAGAGCGTCCCCTACGGCGAGTGGCGGTTGGAGCTGGAACCCGCAGATAATGCGCTGGACCATGTGTTTCTGACGGTGTTGCACCCTGCCGCGGCGACCTTGGAGAGCATGCCTGCGGCCTTTTTGCTGGACGCCGGCCACATGGCTGGCGTCCACATTGCAGGAAGCCACATGAACCGCGTGGCGCTCTTTTCCGGAGCCCAGGACGGGGCAGACGTGGACGGCGTGATCACCTACTCCTTCACCCCTACGGCGACCACGGCGCATCTGCTCTGCAACCTGCCGGCCGGACAACGCTATGACCTGGCAAATACACTGTCTGGCGGGGTCCGAACTATAACCCTGACGCCTGGGGCCGGAGGCGCCTACCAGGCGAGTACACAGGGAGTGCTCAGCTTTGTGGACGGCGAAACGCCTGCGGGGAGAGGCTTGGCGCTGCCCGGCGTGCTGGAGCTGTTACTGGAGGGGTGAGGAGTCAGCAGGAAGCAGAAACGCCGTAAGCCTTTTGCGCTGCCTTGTGGAGGTCTTTGACAAGCAAGTCGACTTCTGTACAAGGATTGCATTCGTAGGGTTTGCCCCCGCCAGTATCCTTATGGTGTTTGCGCAGCTTCTTGGCGCGGTCCAGGGCGTCCGGCTCCTTGTCTGCAATATCAGAATACAGCCCCTGCATATTTTTTGCGTACGCAAGCCCGTGTTCATGCTTCAAGCGGCGGATGACGTCGTCCGCCTTTGCAAAGCATTTGGTGGTGTACTCAAAATGCAGGAGCACCCAAAATTCAAAAGATACACAGGACAAAGCGATGGAGACGTTTTTGTGGCGGGCGCGCTCAAAGCAGTCAGCATGTTTTGTGTAGCCGTCCAGGTCCACCGCCACGCGGGCTCTTTGCGGCGGGATGCGCAAGGCTTTTATCATCTCTTCAAAGTAGTTCGGCTCCGTCTTTTCGCCTTCGCAAAAAATGAATAGCTTGGCCTGCAAATCCCGTTTGTCTTTTTTCCGAGCCTTAGGCATCCGGGCTCCCCTCAGCAGAATCATCTTTTTGGGCAGATTGCGGCATGAAGCTCTGTTCCAGCAAGTCGTCATCCACCACAGGCACGGCGTCGAACCGGCCGTCAAGATACCACTGGCCCCACGGCCCCTCTTTGCGCACCTGGGATTTCTTGAACTCCAGCATGGAATAAAGTTGCGTGCCGCCTCCCTGGTCTTTTTCGGTGAACCAAATCTGGTCGCGACGAAAGTTCTTGGGGCTCAGCAGGGTCACATCGTGGGTGGCGGCAATGAGCTGGGCGCCTTTGGGGTTTGTTGTGGGGCTGTTGAACAGATCAAAAATGCGCGCAGTGATTTCGTGGTGCAGGCTGCGTTCGATTTCGTCGATAACAAGCACTTCGCCCCTTTCAAGAGTGGCAAATAGCATCCCGGCAAGATTATGCAACATTTGGGTTCCATTCGATTCATCTTCAAAAGGGAAGAATAGAGAGGCCCCCTTGTTTTTGCAGACATGGCCTAGCGAAGTTTGATACCTGTTCAGCTCGATGAAGTGCTTTTTAACC
>CAYTSA010000145.1:0-4672 GCA_964440345.1 uncultured Desulfovibrionaceae bacterium
CCTACAAAAAATTTCAACGGCCCTTAAAAGGCGAAATTAGATGCTCTAGCCCTGGCGCAGAACGCTGTTTATCCCCAGTTCTCAAAAGGATACTTCTCTCCCTGTCCCTTCTTGTTTCGTTTGCCCCGGTCTGCGCCGCCGCGCCGGCCCCGGCGTTTGGGCTTGCTCGTAGCGCCTGTGCCGTCTTTTGGTTCCTGGGTTTCTTTCTCAGGCGCCGCCTTTTCAGCCACCAGTTCCAGGTTCACTTCCAGCCGGGAGAGATTTACATCGGTCAGCCGCACGCGAACCAACTGGCCCAGTTTGTATATCTTGCCTGTGCGTTCGCCCAACAGCTCCTGCCGCTCAGGAATCAGGGCGTAGTAGTCGTCGCTCAGGCTGGAAAGCCGGACCATGCCCTCCGCCATAACCTCGCGCAGCTCCACCCAGAAGCCGAAGTCGGCAAGACCGTTGATGACCCCCGAAAACTCCTCGTCTATGTGTTCTCGAAGGAACAGGATGGTGATGCGCTTGAGGATTTCGCGCTCTGCGTCCATGGCCCGCCGTTCCAGCACGCTCAAATCCTCCCCCAGTCTCTGCAGATTGCGCGGGCTGGGCAACGGCGTGTCCACGCCGGCGGCTCCCAGAGCCGTCTTCAGCGCCCGGTGCACGACCAGGTCTGCGTAGCGGCGTATAGGCGAGGTGAAATGGCAATAGCACTCTGACGCCAAGCCGAAGTGCCCCACGTTCTCCGGCGAATACTTGGCTTGCATCATGGAGCGCAGGGTCAGCCGGTTCACCAGAAACTCCATCTCGGTGTCCGCAGCTGCCTTAAGCATTTGCTGCAGGCCAAAGGCAGAGGCCTCCTCTGGCACGGCTGACGCCAGCTCCGTATGCGAGAGCAAGGTGAACAGCGTTTTCAGCTTGTCCGGGTCCGGAGCCGGGTGCACCCGGTACAGGCAGGGCAAGTCACGGCCGCTCAGAAACCGGGCCACGGCTTCGTTGGCCGCAATCATGAACTCCTCAATGATCTGATGGCCGAAATGTCGCACTTTGGGCCGGATGTCCACAGCCTCGCCGCCCAGGTTGAAATGAATCTCCGGCTCAGGCAGGTCAAAGTCCAGGCTGCCGCGTTCGTTGCGCAGACCGTGCAGCGCCCTGGCCAGCTTTTCGGCCCGCGCCAACATGTCCATAGCCGGCTTGATGAACTCCTGTTCCTCCTTGTCGTCCAGAAACAAAGCCTTGTTCACCTGGTCGTAAGTCAACCGGGCCTTGGACTCGATAACCGCAGGGTAAAACGAGCTGGGGCCGGGATTGCCGTCTGCCTTGACGGCCATCTCCGCCACCATGGCCAGCCGGGGGACGTTCGGGTTCAAGGAACACAAACCATTGGAAAGCACCTCAGGGAACATGGGTTCCACAGACTGGGGAAAATAGTAGGAATTGCCGCGCTCCCGGGCCTCCTTGTCCAGCCGCGAGCCGGGCCGGACGTAATGCGCCACGTCGGCAATGGCCACCCACAGCCGCCAGCCGGATTTTTCCTCCTCCACGTACACGGCGTCGTCAAAGTCCTTGGCCTTGGCGCCGTCAATGGTCACAAAAAAGAGATTCCGTAGGTCCTTGCGGCCGGCAAAGTCTTTCTCGCCCGGCGCGTCCGGCAGCTGGTCAGCTTCGGCAACCACAGACACGGGGAACTCCATGGGCACGTGGTTGTTCAGCTTGACCAACATCTCCTGCACGGTCACGTCCGCTTCGGCGCCCATGCGCTGCTGCAGCTCGGCGGCGTAAAGTTCCCGGTCCAGCTTCTCCCCAGGTTTGACCAGAAAAATGTCCCCGGTTTGCGGCCGTTCTGGCGATTCCGTTAAATCCACCATAAAGCTGGCGGTCTGGCGAGGGTCTGTGGGGTGGCACAGGTACATGGTTTTGCCCAGCCGGCGGGTCACCCGCACGGGCATGTGCACCGTGGCCCGCTCCAGCACGCGGACCACTCGGCCCTCAGGCCGTTTACCGCTGCGGCCAGGCAACAGGGCCACGGATACGCGGTCGCCGTGCCAGGCGTCGTTAAAGTGCGGCGGAGCGATGAACACGTCCTTGCGGCGTTTGTCTTCAGGGATGACAAAGCCCACTCCGGAGCGCTGCACCTCCAGAGTACCAGTCACCAGCCGCAGATTCTCGGCCAGGCCGTAGGCGCCGCCGCGCAACTTGATGACCCGGCCCTCCTCCACCAGTTGGCGCAATGCGTGGCTCAAGGCTTCCTTGTCTTTTTTGGGTTGCTGTAGCTCCTGGAGAATTTCTGCCTTGCCCAAAGGCTTCTTGCTTTCCCGAAAGACGCGCATCACGTCTTTTGCGTCAACTCCCTGCTTCTTCTTGCGTCTCGCCATGTCGCTTTCGCCGCCTTTTGCGTCTGGGTTTCGTGTTCGCATGTATGTGTAGAGTGGCCGGGCACAGTGTCCGCCGCCGCATGTACGCCATTACACTAGCACAGTTTTATGATGCTTTCGAGTCAAGCCGGACCAGGCTTTTTCCCACCAAAAAGGGAAGGAAACATCAGCCCCAAAGTACGGGCCAAAAGCAACTTCGCTCTCCAGCGCCCATATCCCAGAACCAGCCACGGCCCCCACGCCGCTCCCTGCCAGCCCAGCCAGTTTCACCGCGTCCTTGGCCGTGCAGACAAGCCTGTCTACAGACATTCCCCGGGCTGCGTCCCACAGCGCGTCAATATCTTCCGATGTGTATTGATGATGATCCTCAAACCTGACGACCCGGACCGGCGGCCGGCCCAGAAACTCCGCCGCGGCAGACGCCGCCTGGGCCGGATCGGCCAGGCCGGCGAAAAACAGATAGTCCCCGGTTTCGGGCTGCTCCATCGCCCTGCCTGTGGCCAACTCCCGCAGCCGGGCCGCACGAAGGTAAAACGTAAACACTGCCGCTGCAAACCCTTCCAGCCGGCGCCGCGCCAAGGGAAGCAGCTCCCTGGCGGCGGCTTCGGAAGCCGTCTTGACGCACACGGCGGCAACGCCGCGCAGCGCCTGCGCTCCTTCCCGCCAGGTTCCGGCCGGCAACACGCAGTTCCAGCCCTGGCCCAGGTCCTCCGCCGTCATGCAGACTATGTCCAGGTCCCGGCCCACAGCCTGATGCTGCAAGCCGTCGTCCAGCACAAAAAGATCAGGCGAAAGATACGCCGCGGCCCAGTCCGCGCCGCGCCGGCGCACAGGGTCTACGACGACGGATGCGCTCTGGAACAGCCTGGCGAGCATCAGAGGCTCGTCCCCGGCATGGCCGGGCGCGCTGTTCATGTGGACCAGAAAAGGAAGCGTCGGCGGCCGGCCGCCATAGCCCCGGGAAAGCACGGACGCGTGCAGCCCCTGCCGGCCGGCCCATTCCAACAGCCATCCGGTCATGGGCGTCTTGCCGGCGCCGCCAGAACCTGCGCCGCCCACCGACACCGTGGGCCGGTCCGGCTCGCGGCGCGGCAACAAGCCGCAATCATAGCCCGTCCGCCGCAACCGCATGAGCCCGGCCCATCCCGCGCCCAGGGGCGCGAGGACCAGCCGCAGCCGTTTTTGCCAGCGCAAGAGTGATTCTGTGTCCATCACGTTCGAGGAGTTCACAAAACAAAGCGGCTGCGCAGTGTTTGATCGCAAACGCCGCGCAGCCGCTGATCTTTGTATCGGGCAGTCCTAGTTGCGAGAGCCGCCGAAGAGCCGCAGCAACATCAGGAACAGGTTGATGAAGTCAAGATACAGCTGCAGCGCGCCCAGTATAGTTCCACGGCGCACCATGGTCGCGTCGTTGGAAGGAATGTTCTCGCCCATGACCCGCAGCTTCTGGGTGTCATAGGCGGTCAGGCCCGTGAACACGATGACGCCAATGATGGAGATGATGAAATGCATCATGGAGCTTTGCATAAAGATGTTCACTAGCATGGCGATGATAATGCCGATGAGCCCCATGAACAGAAAGCTGCCCCAGCTGGTCAAATCCTTCTTGGTCACCAGACCGTACACGGTCATGGCCCCGAACATCAAGGAACAAATGAGGAACGTGCCGAAAATGGAGGCCGGGGTGTAGACCATAAAAACGAACGAAAGCGTGACGCCGTTCAACGCGCTGTAGAGCAGAAACAAACCTGACGCCATGCCCGCGGACAGTTTGTTGATGCCCAAGGAGATGCCGAACACCAAACCCAGCTCGGCAATGATAAGGCCGATCAGCAGCATGGGGTTCTGCTGGATGAGGTTGACCATGAACGGCGAACTTGCCGTGGAAAAAGCGACGCCGGCGGTGAGCAAAAGCCCTCCGGTCATCCAACCGTATACGCCGCGCATGAAGGCGTTGAGTACCTCGCCCCGGGCGCGGGTGGCGGTGCTGGTGTATCCTTGCATCTGGTTCATTGTGCTCCCTCCTGCAGTGATCGTCTGTAATGTTCTTTACTATGGTGAATTACGCACAAAAGCGCGTACATTTCCGTATGCTATATATATCTGATGGCCGGAGAAGGCAATAGCCCAAGGGTTACGATTTTGTTAGGATGCGCCGGCCTTCCGGGCGTCCTGGCTGCGAAATTCCTTGGCTGTACAAAAGACGAATACCGAAAGCAGCATTATCATGAGCCCGCCGGCCCGGCAAGGCAGGCTTTCCCCCCAAATCCACCGCCTCTTTCCGAACAAACCCCTGTTTTGCACATTTCCACCTT
>CAYTSA010000146.1:0-4643 GCA_964440345.1 uncultured Desulfovibrionaceae bacterium
GAGCAGGCTGGCGGCAAGCTTTTGGCCTACTGGACTGTCATCCGCCACAAGAACCCGTAAATGTTTGCCGTGTAAACCAGGTCTCGCTACTGCTGTTGGGCCCTCAATTGGCCGGATTGCGGATTGCGGTTTGAATGTTGCTGTAAAATAGAAAGTGCTGCCCTGACCCTCCCGGCTGCGAAGCCAGATGGAGCCTCCCATCATGTAAGCCAGTTCTCTGCAAATGGCCAGACCCAGTCCTGTGCCGCCGTAGTTGCCGCTTATGGCGCCGTCAGCCTGGCGAAAAGTTTCAAATATCACCTCATGCCGGTCAGGGTGAACGCCAATGCCTGTGTCGCGCACGGAGAACAAAAGTTTGATGTCTGTTGGTCCATTCAGGCCCCGCAAAATCATGTCGCCAGGATGGCCGGGCGCTGTGCGCACCAGGTTCACCTGGACATCCACCTCGCCGTGGTCCGTGAATTTTATGGCGTTGGCGACAAGGTTTGAAATAATCTGGCCCAGCCTGCCGGGGTCGCCCCGCAGCTTGGTTTCTGCTTCAGGATGGATGTGCCAGTGCAGGGCCAGTTTTTTTTTGCGAGCTTGGGCTGCTAAAGGGCGAATGGCTTTTTCCAGCGTAGCATCAAGGTCAAAATTCCTTTCGGAAAGCTGCAGCCGTTGTGCTTCAATCTTGGAAAAATCCAGCACGTCGTTGATAATGTCCAACAAGGCGTCGGCAGACTGCTTAACTGTTTCCAGATAGTCACGCTGTTCGTCGTCCAGGTTGCTTTCCAGCACCAGCTCTGTCATGCCGATGACGCCATTCAAAGGCGTGCGTATTTCATGACTCATGTTTGCCAGGAAAATGGATTTAGCCAAGGTGGCTTCTTCCGCCTCCTGCTTGGCGGCGCGCAGGTCCATTTCCAGCCGGTGCTTGTACAGGGCCACCTCTATGGTGGACCGTAGTTCGCGCTCTTCAAAGGGCTTGATGAGGTAGCCGAGCGGCTCGGCTGCTTTGGCCCGCTCCAGCGTGTGGTCGTCAGAATACGCAGTCAAGAAAACTATGGGAGAGCCGAACTGCTTGTAAATGAGTTCCGCCGCCTGAACGCCGTCCATCTGGCCGCCCAGCCGTATATCCATTAACACCAGGTCCGGCCGGCAACGCTTTGCTTCGGCGACAGCCTCTTCGCCGCTGGCGGCCATGGCTGGCACATGGTAGCCCATCCGCTCCAAAGTATTGCGAATGTCCAGCGCCACAATGCGTTCGTCGTCAACCACCAGTATGGAAACGTTTGCCATGAGTGGACCACAGGGTTTTTGTGTTTGAAATACGCAGGCGCCAACTACGTCCCCGTAGCAGCGCCGCAGCCGCTGAAAACTGCATAAGAGCAGGCAAGAAAGAAAATGCGCATATGCAGCAGAATCAACAAGACGCCTGCGGCTCTTTTCTGGTGAATATATCCATGTATGCTTGAAAACTCAAGAACCCGGAAATTCCGTGTGTCAATGACAAAACCAAAGAATTCCAGAATGCAGCGCCTGGCGGCGGCGCCTTTTTGGTGATGTCTGTATGCTTGTATGCGCAATCTATTCGTTTGTTTTGCCGAACGTAACAAGGATTTTTCAATTGTCAGACTGTGGATCAGAAAATAGCTTCAATAAAACATGTGAACGAGAGTGGTTGCCTATTGACAAATACTTTATTCTGACAGTAACAAATCAAATAGACAAAAAAACATCGGCGTTGTGACGCACAAAGGGGGTTAGGCGTGAAAAAACGGTCTGTAACTCTTCTGGCGATTGTTATTTTCCTGGTGTCTGCAGTCTCCGCCCAGGCTGTGACATTGGGAGAAATGCTTCCGGAGCTGCTTGACTCGCACAACCGTATTAAGGCCGCCGCCAGCAAGAGCGAGGCCGCCGGATACGCTGTGGATCAAGCTGAAGGGGGATATTATCCCAAGTTGGACTACTTTGGCGAGAGTTCCTATGAGGAGATTAACTCTCCAGGCGGCGGCGAGTTTGACGAAACTGAACTTTGGCGCAATTACCATACGTTGCGGGCTACCCAGCTTTTGTGGGATTTCAAGGCCACCAGCGGCGCAGTGCATCAGGCAGAAGCCATGCACAAGCGCAGTGAAAAAGAGTTGGAGTCCGTGCGCCAGACTATCATCTACGACGGCGCCCAAGCCTACCTGGCCTGTATGCGGGCTTACGAGAAACTGGTCTACTCCATTCGCTCTGAAGAGCGGATCAAAGATCAGACCGGCATGGAGGAGACCCTGGTTGAAAAAGGGGCCGGCTTGTCCTCTGACGTTCTCCAGGCCAAACAACAACTGGCTGGAGCCAGGGCCTTGCGCGTGCTGGTTAAGGGTGAACTGAACAACGCCATGCACCGCTTCAAGGCTGTCTTTGGCAATGGCGTAACCATTGAGGACGTAAAATTTTTCGTCCGGCCGCCCGCGCCTTTCGCCGCCTTGCCGAAAACCCTTGATGGCGCTGTCGCCATTGCCGCAGCAAATAACCCTCAATTGCAAATGGCCGGGAAAGACATCCAGGCCGCGGAACAAAAGGTTGTCCAGGCCCGGGCCCGTTTTTTTCCCGTCTTCAACGCGTATGCTGAAGGCGTTTGGAAAAAGAATGACGACGGCGTGGAAGGCGACCGCGACGAAAAGAACTTCGGCGTCAGCGTCAACTGGAATATCCTCAACGGAGGTTCCGACCTTGCCGCTTTTAAATCCGCCAAGGCGGAAGTCCGCCAGGCCTCACATAGCCTGCTGGACTTGAACCGCACTGTCGAAGAGCAGGTCCGCAACGCCTGGGAAGACTTCATAACCTTTCAGGAAAATGCAGCGTATTTGCAGAACCAGGCGAATATCCTCGGCGAGTTTCTTGAACTGGCCCGCAAGGAGCGCAAGATGGGCACTCGCTCGTTGCTGGACGTGCTTAACGCTGAGCTGACGTACATCAACGCCATAAGCAACTCGGTTACAGCCGAGTACGACACCATGATGGCCGCCTATAATGTGCTGCTGGCCATGGGCGCCTTGGATGCGTCCCTGTTTTAGAGCATACTGACATTGAATATGTTTAGATGCTTATATGTATTTTCCTAAAAAAATTGTATATTGTTTCAGGAGCGAGCGTTGTCTCAACGCGAAAAAGCGCTAATGCGTTGTTGTCTGCAACCATGCCCCAACACAAGCCCCGGAAGCGTAACGCTTTCCGGGGCTTGTTTCATGGCCCGGCCAGGCAGCATTGCGTTGCAGGCCTGCCTTGTTCGTTCTGCCCTAAATCCACCGCCTGGCTGCGCTGGCCAGGCAAGTCGGCTACAGGTCAGAAAGGAGTTGGCTCAAGCAATACACGCACGATGCGTTGCACCAATACGCCATAGAGTAGGGGCGACCCTTGCGGCCGCCCGCCCTGATGGTCTTGATGCTCCATTGAGCATGGCGGCGACGCCTCGTTGGTGATGGATTTGTGCTTGCAAACGCATTCTATTTGTTTGGTTTTCCGAACGTAACGTGGATTTTTTCATTTTTTGGCGATGGATCAGGGCTGCGCCAAGAGCTTGTTCCTGCTTTTGGAAAAAGGTACAAAAGGAACCAGGTACATCGACTCTAGAGCATTTCACAGTTGAAATGCTCTGCAAGGATTTGCTTGCAAATCATTGCCGTGAAATGCTTGTAGACGGGCTTTGCCCGTCGTAATGCAAGCATTTCAATCGCTAAATGCTATAAGGAGGAGACTGCATGATAGTGCGTATGACGGGTTTTATTCTGGCAATACTCTTTTTCACGTGTCCTGCAACATCTGCAAATGTTTTTGACGGCTGCAACGCTTGCATCAACACCTGTATGAGCCATGCTGAAACCATAACTCCTGAACGGGCGAGCTATTGCGCTGACCAGGAGTGCCGGGCCATTTGCGAGAAGGAGGAAGACCGTTTCCGTGAGCAAATAGCTGCATCTGGCGACTGCGGCGAAGTATGCCAGATTGCCATAGATGCAGGACTGCGCTATTGCCGCATGGACGAGAAACTGGAAGGGCCGGCCCGTTCAGAATGTATAGCCAGAGTGAATATCAACTTTGTCAACTGCATAAATAACTGTTTCAAAAAGCGGCCGCGCGAATAGTCTCCACAGCGCGCCTGCGCAAGCGTTTGTGATGGCCGCCGCCGACAGACTGTTGCGCCAAAGGCCGCCCAGAGCCCAGCCGCCGTGTCCAGGCGGCTGGCAATGCAGCCTGCCAAAATGGACTTTCAACACGTAGGTATGACCCTCTCCCGCAGTTGTTTCTCGCCACTCTGCGGCCTGTATTTCCTCGACAGGCGGTCTGCAAGAAAAGTCCTGAGAAATTCTCTGTAATATTGTGGCGTTGTGTTCCATTCGAATGTTTTTTTCAGAAAATTTGATTTTTCTTGTTGACAGGCGCGTCTCATTTTCCTAAAAGCATCGCTTCCGCCTCGGGAACAGCATTTCTCCTGAGCGGTTCTTTGAAAGAAAAAATACAGGGCAAAGCAAAAAACAAGTTGACAGCGCTTGCAAGAGCGCATAACTTGAAAAACCTGCTCTGACGGACAGGAATCAGTGACGATTTTGTAACTGTCTGGAGTTCTTTGACAATTAAATAGCGAGTCAGGCGAAATAAAGACACAGCCTACTCCA
>CAYTSA010000147.1:0-4489 GCA_964440345.1 uncultured Desulfovibrionaceae bacterium
ATTAATTAGAAGTGGTTGCTTGAGCTTAAAATTCTAACGTTGGGACACCAGTGACTTTGCATGGAAACAATGTCGTCAATTGATATTTAGGAATTGCTTGAAATATATAGTAATAGCATGTGATGACATGAAATTGTAACACAGAAATGCAGCTGTCTATTATGGATGCGCAAATTGGCGTTCTGACGCCGATATGTGCTGGCGGCGGTTAAAATACAGGCAACGGGGATGAGCGTTTCGCGATAAACGAAACAACGTATTGTTCTGCTTGATATCGTTTTTTTTCCTTGCAAAGGAAAAAGGCGGGGTGTCGTTGCGACACCCCGCCTGGCTATGGTTGGACGGTATCCCGATATACTGGTTATTAGCCGCCGATGAGCTGCATGGCCATCCGAGGCAGGGAGTTGGCCTGGGCCAGCATGGCCACAGCGGACTGGGTGAGGATTTGCTGCCGCACGAACTCTGTCATTTCCTGGGAAACGTCCACGTCGGAGATGCGGGATTCAGCAGCTTGGGTGTTTTCGGCCTGAATCTGCAGGTTGGTGATGGTGTTGTCCAGCCGGTTCTGCAGGGCGCCCAGCTTGGCCCGGATGTTGTCCTTGGAGACGATGGCTTCACGCAGGCCCACCAGAGCTTCCTGGGCCGCCTGCTGGGTGGAGATGGAGTACCCGGCCTGGTCAGTGGCGGCCTGGTTGCCCACACCCAGCGCCGAAGCGGTAGAGGTGTTGATCTGGACGTAGTAATAGTCCTCAGACGAGTCGTTCATGGTGCCGAAGTGGACCTTCAGTTCTCCGGTAGAGACCAGACCGGAGCCGTCGTGGAGGCCTTCGCCGGAAAGGTTGCCGTTGAGCAGGTAGATGCCGTTGAAGTCTGTGGCGTTGGCGATACGGGTGATTTCTGATGCCATGGCCTGATACTCGGAGTCGATGATCAGGCGCTGGTCAGAGTTGTAGGTGCCTGTGGACGCCTGTTCAGCCAGTTCCTTCATGCGGATCAGCTTTTCGTCGATAACGCCCAGGGCGCCGTCAGCTGTCTGAATGAGGGAGATGGCGTCGTTGGCGTTACGCACGCCTTGGTTCAGGGCTGCAATGTCAGACCGCATCAATTCGCGGACAGCGAGACCAGCAGCGTCGTCAGCAGCGGTTCCGATACGCAGGCCGGATGACAGGCGGCGCACAGAGGTTCCGAGGTTGTTGTACGAGCTTTGCAAGTTCCGGGTGGCGTTCATCGCCATTAAGTTGTGATTGATAGCCAGGGACATAGTTTTCCTCCTTGAATGTCAGTTAGCTTCCATGCTGCCCAGGAGCCGACCTTCCGTTGCCGCGCTCTTTTTCCGTGGGCAAACTCCTTATCGTCCCATGCTGTTTTTCCTTTAGGGAAAATGTGTACGAGTGAGAGAAAATATTACAAAGATAAATGAAACATTCTGCAGTTAAAGTTTTTGAGTAATTTATTCAATATGCATCAAGTATAAATGATACATGTTCTGCAATTCTTTTTTAATATGTTTTCAAAGTAACTACATCATAGTTTGTGCATTCTATTGTTGCTTGTTGAAACTCTTATCGTCTATTATACAAATAGCAATAGGCCTGAGTCTGAAATTTCTTTGGCGGTGTGGATTTTTTATATGTAAGAATTTGATAATGCGATGTTTTATGACATTATGGACCCCGGCCAGGGTTCTTGGCTTTGCCAGCGAATTATCGTAATCACACTCCTTGCCATGACTGACTGCGCATACGACATTCACAGACGCCATTGCCGCAAGATTTTTGTAGGCGGCGTGCCTGTTGGCGGGGACGCGCCCATAGTGGTGCAATCCATGTGCAACACAGACACGCGGGACGTGGAGGCCACGCTGGCCCAGACCGAGGCTCTGGCCGCCGCCGGCTGCGAGCTGGTGCGCGTGGCGGCGCCGGACGAAAAGGCTGCGGCTGCTCTGCGGGCCATTGTGGACGCATCCCCGGTTCCGATCATCGCGGACATTCATTTTGACTGGCGCCTGGCCGTGGCTGCGCTGGAGAACGGCGTGCTCGGGCTGCGCATCAACCCGGGCAACATCGGGGGCGCGGACAAGGTGGACAGGGTGGTGGACGCGGCCAAGCGGCACGGCGCGGCTGTGCGCGTGGGCGTGAACTCCGGCTCAGTGGAAAAAGAGCTGCTGGCCATACACGGCGGGCCGACGCCGCCGGCCATGGTGGAGAGCGCCTTAAACCACGTGGCCATGCTGGAAAAGCGTCATTTCTACGAAACCAAGATTTCGCTCAAATCCTCCTCGGTGCGGCACACCATACAAGCCTATCGGTTGCTGGCTACAGCCTGCGACTATCCTTTACATATAGGCGTCACCGAGGCGGGCACGCTGTTGCGCGGCTCAATCAAGTCCGCGGTGGGGCTGGGCGTGTTGCTGGCCGAGGGAATTGGCGACACCCTGCGCGTCTCTTTGACCCACGACCCTACGGCCGAGCCCGGGGTGGCGTATGAGATTCTGCGCGCCCTGGGGCTGCGCAATCGGGGGCCGGAAATCATCTCCTGCCCCACCTGCGGCCGCACGGAGATTGACCTCATTGGTTTGGCCCAGGGGGTGGAGGAGGCGCTACGGGACGTGCAGGATGTTTTTACTGTGGCGGTTATGGGCTGCCCGGTGAACGGGCCGGGCGAGGCCAAAGAGGCGGACATAGGTCTGGCCGGCGGCCGGGGCCTGGGCGTGATATTCAAAAAAGGGCGCATCGTGCGCAAGGTCAAAGGCGGGGAGCAGCTGCTCCCGGCTTTTCTGGAAGAACTGGATACGTTCCTTGAAGAAAAAAGAGAGCAAGGCTGATGCGTCTGAGCCGTTACTACATCCCTACATTAAAGGAAGCCCCGGCCGAAGCCGAGGTGGTCAGCCATAAACTGATGATCCGCGCCGGCATGATCCGCAAGCTGGCAGCAGGCGTCTATACATACTTGCCCTTGGGCATGCGGGTGTTAAATAAAGTGGCGGACATCGTGCGTAGCGAGATGAACCGGGCCGGGGCGCACGAAATTCTCATGCCTGCGGTGCAGCCTGGTGATTTGTGGAAGGAGTCCGGCCGCTGGGAGCACTACGGCAAGGAACTGCTGCGGTTCAAGGATCGGCACGAGCGCGACTGCTGCCTGGGCCCCACCCACGAGGAAGTGATTACCGACCTGCTGCGCGGGGAAATCAAGTCTTACCGCCAACTGCCCGTGAACCTGTATCAGATACAGACCAAATTCCGCGACGAGATACGGCCCCGCTTCGGCCTCATGCGCGGCCGCGAATTCATCATGAAGGACGCCTACTCCTTTGACAAGGACGAGGCCGGCGCGGACGACAGCTACTGGCTGATGTACCACGCCTACGCCCGGGCCTTTACCCGCATGGGGCTGAGGTTTCGCGCTGTGGAGGCGGACTCCGGGGCCATAGGCGGCTCTTTTTCCCACGAGTTCATGGTCCTGGCGGACACTGGCGAGGACACCATAGCCGTGTGCGCCAGCTGTCCCTACGCCTCCAACCTGGAGAAGGCGGAAGTGGTGGTTCCCCCGGCAGAGAAGCCTGGGCCAGCCGGAGAAGTAGAGGTGGTGGATACTCCGGGCGCCCACACCGTGGAGGACGTGGCGAAGTTTCTTGGCAAGGACCCGGCGGCTATCGTCAAGACGCTGCTTTTTGACGCCGACGGGGAGCCTGTGGCTGCTTTGGTCCGCGGCGACCGGGAGTTGAACGACGTGAAGCTGAAGAACATGCTGGACGCGGCCAGCCTGGAAATGGCCACGCCGGAGCAGGTGCAGGAATGGACCGGCGCGCCAGTGGGCTTTGCCGGGCCGGTGAAGCTGCGGGTAAAGCGCATATACGCGGACAATGAGCTGCGGCTGGGGGCTGACTGGGTGACCGGCGCCAACGCGGCCGACGCCCACATGCTGCACGTGGACCTGGACCGGGACGTGGAGCTGGCCGGCTACGCTGACCTGCGCACGGTGACCGAGCAGGACCCCTGCCCCCGCTGCGGCGGTAAGCTGGAGCTGACCCGGGGCATAGAGGTGGGCCACGTGTTCAAGCTGGGTCTCAAGTACTCCAAGGCCATGGATTTCACCATCCTTGACGACAACGGCAAGGAGCGCCACGTGGTCATGGGCTGCTACGGTATTGGCGTCTCGCGCATAGCGGCCGCGGCTATAGAGCAGAACCACGACGATTTCGGAATCATCTATCCGCCCACCATAGCGCCGTTTGAGGTGCAGCTCATCCAGTTGGGCCCGGACCCGGCCGTGGCGGACAAGTGCAAGGAGCTGTACGAGCACCTGACCAGCCAGGGCGTGGAAGTGCTGTGGGACGACCGGGACGAGCGGCCGGGATTCAAGTTCAAAGACGCCGATCTCATCGGCGTTCCCATGCAGCTGGTTGTCGGCGGCAAAGGCTTGGAGCGGGGCGCCGCCGAGGTCAAGGACAGGCGCAGCGGAGAAAAGGGCGAAGTGCAATTGGATGATT
>CAYTSA010000148.1:0-4182 GCA_964440345.1 uncultured Desulfovibrionaceae bacterium
GGCATAGCTCTAAACAGTTGAAATTGTTCGACTAAACGTTGGGACACTAGTGATAATTTTTAGTTATCAACCCACCCCCTCAGTTGTCTCACCCTCCTTCCATCCCCAGCAGGGGATGACGCTCTTGCAACTGGTCGCGCTGGTGTTCCAGCGCGATGTGCGTGTATATCTCGGTCACTGATATGGAGCTGTGGCCGAGGATTATCTGGATCGAACGGATGTCCACCCCGTTTTGCAGCAGGCTCGTGGCCATGGTGTGCCGCAGCGTGTGCGGCGTCATTGGCGCGGGCGCGTGTTCTCTCACGGCCTGGCGCACAGCGTTGGTCGGCGCAGGCGTGGCCGAGCCGGTCAACAGGTAGCAGTCCCCCACGGTGTCGCCGTTTGTGTGCGTCGGGATGATCTCCCGCAGCCGGTTCATCAGCCCGGCCGAGCAGACAGGGATGCAGCGCCGCTTGTTGCCCTTGCCCTTCACCGTGACCTGGCTGTTGTCGAAGTCCACGTCCTTGACGCGCAGGGAGCATAGCTCGCCAACGCGCATGCCCGTGGCAAACAGCAGCTCTATGGCGGCCAAATCTCGCGCCGCCCGCAGCCATTGCGGCGCGCCCGGAGGCGCTGCCTCAACGGCCTGGCGGGCAGAGCGAAGCAGCGCCTCAACTGTCTGCAGGCTCACTGTCTTGGGCAATTCCTGCTCCATCTTCAGTTTGATGCGCATTTTGCGGAAAGGGTTGGCCTCGATAACGTCTTCAAACTCCAGGTAGTTGAGAAAGGCCTTCATGGTGGCCAGCTTGCGCTTGATCGACCGCGTTTTGTACCTTTCATACAGCAGTTTCAGGTAGTTGCGCAGCACGGACTTGTCGATGGAGGCAACGCATATGTCCTGTTCTATGGCCTGACTGAATTCTGTAAATTGCCGCAAATCCAGCACATATGCCTTTATTGTCAGACTGCTCAGATTCTTCTCGTATCGACAATGAAACAGAAATGCATCGATTGCCTGCTTAAGACGCATTCAAGGGCTCCCTATGACTGATGGATAATAACGTGGGCCGTAACGATTCAGCCGAATTACAGCCGCTCAGGCGATGAAAAAAACGCTGTTTGCCTATATAATTATTTGATATTGTTGAATTTTTATGTAGTTATCACAGAAAGGAGCGGTAGGGAACCGCTGCAACGTTACGCCAAAGAAAAGGTGAGCAACGCGAAGGCAAAGCCGGTCGCGAGCGCAGCAAAGCGACAGCCTGATTCCCGAAGGCGCAGCCGAAGGGGGCAGGCGTATGTAAAGGAGTGATCCTAGCTTTCGCGGAGACAGGATTCCTCGTGCGCAGCACACTCCGCGCTTGGTATGCGGCCGAAGCGAAGCGAGGGGATGAACAACATGCGTAATTGCGACCGCATGCTTGTTGTCATATAAGTCGCGCAGCGGCGCAGGGCTGCGGCGTTATTGGAAGTTTATAAGACGATGATGCAGCGCTGCCTGGCACAGCTTGTTGCGCTTGGAATGTGTACGAAGTGTCATTTCTGCGTGTATCTGCCTGTTAATAAAGTAACCGCAGACGCTGCCAATTATCGCCAGAGAAAAGGTGAGCAACGCGAAGGCGAAGCCGGCTGCGAGGCTATTTTCCGCGGCGCTCCTGGCCCAGCCGCCACAGCTGGCCCAACAGGTCGTTCAAAGGACGGGCGTACACAGGCTTGGCCAGGTAGCCGTCAAACCCCTGGGCCAGCAACTTCTCCCGGTCGTCCTTCATGGCCCGGGCCGTGACCGCGGCAATGGGCAGGCGTGCATGCGGCTTGCCGCACTGGCGGATGCGCCGGGCGGTCTCGGCGCCGTCCATGCCGTCCATGCAGATGTCCAGCAAAACGGCGTCAAACGGCGTGTCTCCATCTGAGGAGGCCAGCAGCTTCAAGGCCTCAAAACCCGACGCGGCGGTCTGCACCTTGTGGCCCAGTCGCTCCAGCAGCCGTTCGCAGAGCAGCCGGTTCAGCGGTTCGTCCTCCACCAGCAGCAGCCGCATGGCCGGCGTCGATAATTCTTGGGTCTCGGGCTCTTCCAGCTCCCGGGAGTCGAACAGGACCACAGGCAAGGTCACGGTCATGGTGGTTCCCTTGCCTGGCTCGCTCTCCACATTCAGGGAGCCGTTCATGGCTCGGACCAGGTGTTTGACGATGGCCAGACCCAGGCCGAAGCTGCGCTGCCCCTGCAAAACGCCGTCGGAGCGCTGGACCTGGAAATACGGGTCGAAAATCTGCTCCAGCTTGTCGTCGGCTATGCCCACGCCGGTGTCCCGTATGCAAAACAGCAGCATCCGGCGCTCTTTCAGGGCGTGTTTCAGGCTGCACAGCTCCAGAGAGACGCTTCCGCGATGCGTGTATTTGACGGCGTTGCTGACAAGGTTGGTCAGAATCTGGGTTATTCTGTCCGGGTCGGCAATCACGCAGTCCGGCGTGTTTTCGTCCATGGACCAGGTCAGCTTCAGACCTTTGCGCCGTGCCGCCTCCTGGTGTTGCAACACCACGGCGTGGGCCAACTCCCGCGGCCGAAAGGGCGCTGATCTGATGCTGATCTTGCCATTTTCTATGCGGGAAAGATCGATAATGTCGGTGATGACATGCAGCAGGGACCTGCCCGCGTGCAGGGCCCTGCCCACGTATTCGTCGTAGTCTGTGCCCAGCTCCATTGTATCCAGCAGCTGCAGCAGGCTGATCATGGCGTTGAGTGGAGTGCGTATCTCGTGACTCATGGAGGCCAGAAAATCGCTTTTGGCCTGGTTGGCGGCTTCTGCCTTGGCCAGGGCCTTGCGCACGTGGGCGCAGCAGTCCAGGGGCGAGTCAAGTTCGCGGACAACGCTTACGCGCAGGGTTCCCTCCGATGACTGGACGAGCTTGGGCAGCACCAGGGCCGGAAATTTTTCTCCGCTGCTGCGTTTGGCGGTTACGCCATAGGGCTCCAGCCTCTCTGCAAGGACAGCGGTGCGGATGGCGCGCTGAGAGGATTCGTCTGCTGCTAAAAACGACAAATCGGCGTTGCCAATGACGTCTTCCTTGTGCAGGCCAAACATGGCCAGAAACCGCTCGTTGGCAAAGATGGGCTTGTGGTCCCGGAAAACGATGACGCCTTCTTCATCTGTTGCGTCTTTGTACGCGTTTCGCAGACTGTCAGCAGCGCAGTTGCGGCCGTATTCAGTTTCATACGTGCTGATGGTCTTTTGCATGTCTTCCACTGCTCCCTCCAATTTGCCTGTGCGCTCGCGAACACGGACGTCCAGGTCGTTCTGCGCACTGCGCAAAATGTATTCCAACCGCAGCTGTTCGGTGATGTCTACAAGTATCCATAGAAAAGCAACTTTGTTGCAGACACTCTGGGGGATATGTTCGCACACCCCAACAATGAAGCGGTACTCCCCCTGGGCGGAGAGCAGCCGAAACGGCTCTGCCCGGGTGATGGCCTTGGCTGTTATAAACGAACTGCACGTTGCGGCGACGCGCTCTCTGTCGCGATCATGCACAGCAGTGAGAAAGGTGTTCAACGAAGGCTTGGGCTCCTTGTCAGAGCCTATCAGCTGTAGCAGAGACGGGGACATGAATACCTCGTCATGCTCAGGGACAAAAATGATGCCGCTGGCGCTGCTGAGGAAGCTGGTCCAGTCCAGGTTTTCAGCAGGCTTGGGGTCGCCTGGAGTGACAGGCTCCTGGTCAAAAAGAAACAGGTTTGCCGCATCTGTGTGCAAAGCGTTGGCCAGGGAGGCGATGACATGGAACGAGGGCGCGGCGGCGCCTCGTTCAATCTTGTTAAGATGCTCCAGCGAGATGGACGCCTTTTCAGCGAGTACAGCCTGGGTCATGCCGGCCAGCGTGCGCAAAAACCGCAGTCGACGTCTGAAGGCGGTAAGTGTTTTGGCTGAAAGGGCATGGTCTGTTTTCATGGCGTCCGTCAATCCAGTCAGTCAATTCGTCTATATGGCCGGCAACAAAAAAAATGTACAGAATATACAGGACAAAGAACACGTAATCCAGTTACGTATCGAAATATTGTGCCCTGAGAATACTTTTGCTGGTATCTTTTCACCATCGATAGCAAAATAGTAAATACACCTTCGTTGCCAAAGACCACTTTTTGCATACTTTGCATCACTAGTGTCCCAACGTTTAGTCGAACAATTTCAACTGTTTAGAGCTATGCCC
>CAYTSA010000149.1:0-2825 GCA_964440345.1 uncultured Desulfovibrionaceae bacterium
AGCCGAAAGGTATTCAAGGAGGAACACATGTCACTTATCATTAACCACAACTTAATGGCCCAGAACGCTGCGACGAACCTGGGACGCTCGTTTACCGAGCTGACCACTTCTGTCCGCCGGTTGTCGTCTGGCCTGCGCATCGGCACAGCCGCCGACGACGCCGCCGGGCTGGCCATTCGCGAACTGATGCGCGCAGACATTGCCGCGCTGAACCAGGGGGTGCGCAACGCAAACGACGCCATCTCCATGATTCAGACGGCGGACGGCGCGCTCCAGGTTATCGACGAGAAGCTGATCCGCATGAAAGAGTTGGCTGAGCAGGCTGCAACCGGCACGTACAACTCTGACCAGCGGCTGATCATCGACTCCGAGTACCAGGCCATGGCCTCGGAGATTTCGCGGATTGCCAATGCAACTGACTTCAACGGCGTCTATCTGCTCAACGGGAACCTCTCCAGCACCACCCACGACGGTTCCACGCTGACTCCCACCGGGCAGATCAAAGTCCACTTCGGCGCAGGCAACGACTCGGCGGAGGATTATTACTACATCCGCATCGGCAATTCCACCGCTTCTGCGCTTGGGGTGGGCAACCAGGCGGCCACAGACCAGGCTGGCTTCGCCATCTCCACACAGCAGTCAGCCCAGAGCGCCCTCACCGGCATTCAGGAGGCCATCGTGTCCAAGGACCTTATTCGAGCCAACCTAGGCTCAATCCAAAACCGGCTGGAGAACACCATCACCAACTTGCAAATCCAGGCCGAAAACTTGCAAGCTGCCGAGTCACGCATTTCCGACGTGGACGTGTCCATGGAAATGACGGAATTCGTCCGGCAGCAAATACTGTCGCAATCGGCCGTGGCCATGCTAGCGCAGTCCAACAGCCTGCCGCGCATGGCTCTGACCTTGCTCGGCGCGTAACGCATTAGGGGACCTACGCAAGATTACACCGGGCTTTCGCTTTTCATCATACGCTGCGGCGCCGCTTCTGCAGCCCGCGCAGGCCACAGAGTTTCACCCGCTCACACAAGCCCCTGGCGATTCACACCGCCAGGGGCTTTCACTTTGCTGCTGGGTAGGTTACGCTTTCTATGTACTTTTACCTGTTCAACCTGGAGGTATACATGTTTTTTTCCCTCGCGCGCTTCGTGATTCCGACATTTCTGCTCCTCGTTCTCTGTCTGCCCGGCTGCAACGATTCCGGTTCAGGCGGCCCTGCCGTGGGCCTTGTCATAGACGCCGCCGGCATAAACGACAAAAGCTTCAACGCAGCCGCCTGGGAAGGAGCGCAGCGGGCCGCTGACGAGCTGGACGCCGACGCTTCCTTCCGGCTGCCGGAGGACGGGAGCTTTGCAGCAAACATCGCCTATTACGCCGACGCCGGCGCGGACTTGACCGTGGGCGTGGGAACCTTGCTGCAGGGCGAGCTGGCGGAATCGGCCCGGGCCAATCCAGGCTTGAACTACGCCCTGGTGGACGGCTCCTATGACCCGGTCATGGACAACGTGCTGGGCCTGACCTTTGCCGCAGACCAGGCGGCTTATTTGGCGGGCTACCTGGCCGCCGGCGTTTCCAGGACGGGCGTAGTCGCGGTATTCGGCGGCATGGACCTGACGCCAGTCGCCGCCATCATGGACGGCTTTGCCCGCGGCGTTGCCCGGTACAACCAAGTTCATGGCGACAGCGTGCAGACTCTGGGCTGGAACGCGGACACGCAGACCGGAACCTTTCTGGACAGCTTTGACGACGCAGAAGCCGGCCAGGCTGCCGCAGAAGTTTTCATTGCCCAATCCGCCGACGTTATCCTGCCCGTAGCCGCTTCGGCCGGGCACGGCGCCGCCTGGGCGGCGAAGGCCGCGGGCGGCGTTTCCGTCATTGGCGTGGACACGGACTGGACCGTTGTCCTGCCAGAATACGCGGACGTTATCCTGACCTCCGTGCTCAAAGACATTGCCGACGCGGTGTACATGGCTATACAAAAGGTTGACGCCGGGACCTTTGCCGGCGGGACCTGGAAAGGAACCCTGGCCAACGGCGGGGTGGGCCTGGCCCCCTACGCCGGCGCAGCACACCAGGTTTCGCAAGCTCTGCAAGAGGAACTGGATAATATCGCAGCTGAAGTGATCAGCTCAGGCCTGTAGCCTGCAGCACCGCGGCGATTCGCGCGGCGTAGGTGTGGCGGGAAAGTATCTCCGCGCGCCAGACAATGGCTAGGTCCCTTTTTAGCGAGGGCTTGCCTTCCAGCTGAGCCAGCACTGCAGGCAAGTCCGCCGGCGCGCTGAACCGCACCGGCTCCACCAACTCCTGCGGAAAAATGGACAAGCCTTCCGTGGCGTCTGTGAGCAGGAACCCGCCTGCAGCCCAGACGTCGAAATGCCGCTGCGTCAGCCCGGCCGGCAGGAGCAGGCTGGTGACATTGAGCGAAAACCCCGCCGAGCGGTACACCCCCGGCAAAGAGCCGTAATAGTCCACAGGGGGCCGCAAATCCTGCAGCTGCGGAACAAGCTCCTTCCAGGCGGCGTCGCCAAATACTGTTGTCGGCCAGGCCCTGGCCCCGGCAGAGAGACACAGGGCTCTTTGCAGCCGGCTTGACTCCTCTGCCCCCAGGCCGGCAAGACGGGCCTGCTTGCCTGGCCAGAACCCTTGCGGCCAGGGGACGCCAACCTCCTCCGACCACCAATGAAAATGCGGCCGGCCGCCCCGGCCGAGCATGGCCTGGGCCCTATCCCACTGCTCCTGCGGCGGCTGCAGACCGGCAAAAAACCCTTTGCGCGTTGGAAAGACCGAGCGGCCCACAAACACCAGCCGGTCCTCCAGCTCCGGGA
>CAYTSA010000149.1:2835-4049 GCA_964440345.1 uncultured Desulfovibrionaceae bacterium
GGGAAGCTTTCCTGCGGCTCGGCAAACAACTCCGGCTGCACAGCCAGGGGCAAATGACGAACCTGCGGGGCGCCCATGCGCATCAGGCCTAGAATAAAGCTCTGATCTGTGACAAAAATATCCGCCTGCTTCCAATATGGCGACTGCTGACCGGAGAGCAGGTGCCAGGGATTGTCCACCAGCCATACCGCGGTGCGGACCCCTGCTTGCTGCAACAGATGAAACCGCTCGCCCAGAGGATCCAGACCCCGAAAATTGACACTGAAAAACAGCTGGAACGCGCCCTGGCGCAGCAAGCCGGGCAGTTGCTCGCCTGCGTCTTCCGGGGGTATGCGCAGGGTCGCATACCCGGCGGCCTCAAAGGCCGCAGCCAGCTCCCTGGTGAGCAGGTCGCCCTCCCCGCCTGGCAACAAGACGGCAGGCTGCACTGGGGGAGGCCCCTGGGGAAACAGCAGCGCGGACTGCACAATAGCCAAAGCCGGGCCCCAAAAAGATGGATAATGCTTCAACGCTGGGCGATATGCGACAACGCGCGCCTGCCGGACCAGGTCCGAGTCTACGGCGTCCAGCCGGTTCCATTCTTGCGGGACGGCAAGGGGGCATTGGCCCAAGAATTCCGGGCTTTCTATGTAATAGACTTCGCTGGCGCCCTCCACAGGCGCTTCAGCGGGGACCGGCCCCAGCCCCAGCAGCAACGCCGGGCCGGCAGAGCCGCCAGCCAGAATTTCATACTGTTCCAGCCCCTGGGCCAGGGTCCGCTTTCTGCCCAGCTCATCAATGATGCTGCGGCGTTCCGGGCGCTTTGAATCCATGGATTCTCCTTGCTTGATGCATGTGCGCAAAAATAGTATCGTATTCAGCTTTGCCAAGCCATGAAAAAATATCGCGACCATTATTTCAACCGGGCCAAGCAGGACAACTACCCGGCCCGCTCGGTGTACAAGCTCCAGGAGATGCACAAGCGCTTCAATTTGCTCAAACCGGGCGTGAAAGTTCTTGACTTAGGCGCTGCTCCCGGCTCCTGGACTCTGTTTGCCGCCCAAAAGGCCGGGCCCAAGGGCGCTGTCGTGGCCGTGGACCTGCAGGAGGCTGGGGCAGAATTTCCGGAAACAGTCTCATTCTTCCAGGCCGACGCTTTTGCGCCGGCAGGCGAATTCGCCGCCGCCCTGGAGGCTGCAGCGCCGTTCGACCTGGTGCTTTCGGATATGGCCCCC
>CAYTSA010000150.1:0-3895 GCA_964440345.1 uncultured Desulfovibrionaceae bacterium
TCGCTGCAACATAGGCACAAGCTACGTTTGCGTGGACGGGCCGGTTTTTACGTACAAGCAATTGAAAGAACTGCCGAACGAATTGTAAGATATGAGCAATACTTGCCAGGGAAAATCTTAAAGGGAGAGCGCATGGCAACATTCTTTCACGCCAACGAAGTGGCCAAAGCCGCGGTGGAGATAGAGCGCAAGGGCTACGATTTTTACAAAAAGGTAGCCAGCCAGGCGCAGAACGCGGAGACTAAAGAAGTCTTCGAGTATCTGGCCGGCGAGGAGCAGAAGCACGAAGCCATTTTTTCCAGCCTGCTGGAACGGCTGGGCAAGGTGGACCTGCCCGCATGGGCCACCGAGGCTGAGTACGGGCAGTATCTGGAGTCGCTCATCATGTCCCATTCGTTGTTTTCCGGCGGCCTGGCGGAAAAGTACATGAGCGAGGCCGGCGATGAAGACACCGCCATCCGTATGGCCATGGGATTTGAGAAAGACACCATTCTTTTTTTCAAAGAAATGAAAGAGTTGGTCCCTGAGAGTGAAAAAAAAGCTGTGCAGCAGTGCATTGACGAAGAGCGGTTGCACTTGCGCCGGCTGGGCGCGATGCTGGCCGGGTAGCTGATCAGGTTTTTTCCTCTAGAAACCATTGCGTGGGGCAGACCAGTTGCCGCTTGGGCGGCTCGCAGGAGGCGTCCAGAAACATTGGGTCATCCATGGCGGCCAGTTCTGCGGCTGTGACAGCCACGGCTTTGCACCGGCAGCCCAGGGAAAATGGCGGGAAGAATTCCGGGAGGTTCGCATCTCCTGCTTTGAGCAGCGCGCCGTCCAGGGCCATGCAGGACGGGCAAGGCGGAGGAAGATTTTCAGGCTGCGTGGCCTCAATGCGCACCGCGGCCACGTCGTTAGTGGTTTCACCGCCCGGGTCCAGGGCCTTGCCCAACAGGTCCAGGGTTCTGGCCCGCTCGTTTTCGTACTGCAGCAAAAAAGCGTCGGCCTGTTCCGGGGAGAGGCCCTGCTCCTCGAACATGAACCAGATGATCTGCCCGGAGAGCCGGTTGTACAGAGGGTGGAGCCGGATGAGTTCCTGTTGCGAAAAGGGCACGCGACACGCCTTACAGGAGCAGCTTTGCGTCCACGTTCAGGGCGGCGGCCAGTTTTTTGAGCAGGTCTGTGGACATGGATTTCTTGCCGTATTCAATCTGTGAAATGTGAGAGTTGGACGCGCCGCAGGTTGTTGCCAGCTGCTGCAAGGCCAGCCCGCGCCAGGCGCGGAACACCTTGGCCGGGTTCTCTTCTTTGAGAAGGCGGTCCAGCACTTTTGCCGGGAAGGTTTCCTCCTTGCCGTCCAGATAGCGTTCATGGAGCGTCCGGATGGCCTCGGCGCCAGAGGCGTTTTGCTGTATCAATGGGTTCATGGGGTTAATCCTTCTCCCACACCATGTCCCACAGCTCGTCGATGCGCTCCACTGTGGTGATTTTCACCTTGCGCCGCAGCTCGTTCGGTATTTCCTCCAGGTCTTTGGCGTTGCGGGAGGGGATGATGACCCGCTCCAGTCCATGGCTGACTGCGGCCAGAATTTTTTCCTTCACGCCGCCTACTGGCAGGACGCGGCCGCGCAAGGTTATTTCGCCGGTCATGGCCAGGTCGCTGGCCAGGCTGCGGCTGGTCAGGGCCGAGACCAGGGCGCAGACAAGGGCCACGCCGGCCGAGGGCCCGTCCTTGGGCGTGGCGCCTGAGGGCACATGGATGTGGATGTCCCGTTTGTCGGTGAAGTCAGGGTCTATATGCAGCTCCTCGGAGCGGCCTTTGGCGTAGGACAGGGCGGCTCGGGCGGATTCCTGCATTACTTCGCCCAGCTTGCCGGTGAGGATGAGCTTGCCTTTGCCAGGCATGGTGGCCGCCTCCACGTGCAGGATTTCTCCGCCATATGGGGTCCAGGCCAGGCCCACGGCCACGCCCGGGGGCAGGTCCTGTTCCTTCTCGTCCTCCAGAAAATCAGCTGGGCCCATGAGTTTTTTCAAAGACCGGGTGGTGACCTGAAAGGGGCCGGAGTCGCCTTCGGCCTTGCGTCGGGCCAGTTTGCGGCAGACTTTGCCAATGGCCCGCTCCAGGTTTCGCATGCCGGCTTCGCGGGTGAAGCCTCGTATGAGCTGCATGACCACCTGGTCGGATATGGAAACGTCTTCAAGAGTGAGGCCGTTTTCCTTTGCCTGGCGGGGGATGAGGAAGCGCCTGGCGATCTGGGTTTTCTCGTGCTCGGTGTAGCCCGGGATGCGGATGGTCTCCATGCGGTCTAGCAGGGGACCGGGGATGGTCTCCAGCATGTTGGCCGTGCAGATGAACATGACGCGGGACAGGTCGAAGGGCACGCCCAGGTAGTTGTCGGTAAAGGTGTCGTTCTGCTCCGGGTCCAGCACCTCCAGCAGTGCGGAGGAGGGGTCGCCGCGAAAGTCGGTTCCCAGTTTGTCCACTTCGTCCAGCATGAAGACCGGATTGCGCGAGGCGGCAGTCTTCAGGCCCTGTATGATGCGGCCGGGCATGGAGCCGATATAAGTGCGACGGTGACCGCGTATTTCCGCTTCGTCCCGGACGCCGCCCAGGGACAGACGGTGGAACTTGCGGCCCATGGCCCGGGCGATGGACCGGCCCAGGGAGGTCTTGCCCACGCCAGGGGGGCCCACAAAGCAGAGGATGGGTCCCTTCATTTTGGGGTTGAGCTTGCGAACACTGAGGTACTCCAGTATCCGCTCCTTGACCTTTTCCAGGTCGTAGTGGTCTTCCTCCAGGATGGCGGCGGCTTTTTTGATGTCCAGCTGGTCCTTGGTCTGTTTTTTCCAGGGAAGCTCGATGATCCAATCCAGATAAGTGCGCACCACAGTGGCTTCGGAGGATTCGGGGTGCATGGAGCCGTAGCGGTTTAGCTGTTTGCGGGCTTCCTTGTCCACTTCCTTGGGCAGCTTGAGTTCGTCCAGGGCCTTGGCCAGTTCTTCGATTTCTTTTTCTTCGCTTTCGCCCAACTCCTTGCGGATGGCTTTGAGCTGTTCGCGCAGGAAAAAATCGCGCTGGGCCTTGTCCATGCCTTCCTTGGCCATGGACTGGATGCGCGCCTGCACGTCGGCTACTTCCACTTCTTTGACCAGCTGGGTGTTGACCAGGGCCAGGCGTTTTATGGGATCGGCGCATTCCAGTATGCGCTGGGCTTCTTCCACCTTTATGCGCAGGTTGGAGGCAATGAGGTCGGCCAGCCGGCCGGGATCATTGACCGAGTTGAGTACAGACATGATGTCGCCAGCGGCCACGCCGCGCAGTGAAAGGATGCGCTCGCTCTGCTCGCGGGCAGTGCGCATCATGGCTTCCTGCTCCACGGTGAGTTCCTGGATTTCACGCTCTTCAATGGGTTCAATGCGCGCCGTCATGAAAGGGGCGCTGGAGGTAAAAGACTCCACCCTGGCCCGGCTGAGCCCCTGAACAAGGATTTTCAACCGGCCGTCAGGCATCTTGAGCATACGCATGATCATGGCCGCCGCGCCCACGGTGTACAGGGAGTCTGGCCCGGGGTCGTCTTCGGCCTCGTCCTTTTGGGAGAGGATGAGGATGTAGCGGTTGCCGGAAAGAGCGGCGTCCACGGCCTGTATGGATTTTTCCCGGCCCACGTAGAGCGGGAGGATCATGTAATTGAAAACGACGATGTCCCGCACGGGAAGGACCGGCAAGGTTGAAGGGAGAACTATGTGCGTGTCGTCGTCTGGTTGGGGAGCAGCTGTCACGTCGGCTTCTTCAGCCGGGATTTGCGCTCCTTTGGCGTGTTCGTCAGTCATTGAATCTCCTGTATGAAATATGATGTCAGCTCACTAGTGTCCCAACGTTTAGTCGAACAATTTCAACTGTTTAGAGCTATGCCCA
>CAYTSA010000151.1:0-3730 GCA_964440345.1 uncultured Desulfovibrionaceae bacterium
TTGTTTAGGGTGCGCTGTCAAGTAGGCTTACGATTGTGGCTAACCAAGTTTTATTATCCACCTCAGGAGGAGAAGGTAAAGGGGGTGGTGCATTATCAGTGATCCAATCTTTCGGCTGTAGATTGTTTGAAAGAATGAGTGTCTTCATCGACAATTCCTACCTAAATCGATACAGCGTCCACTGTAGCGGCATTTGAGACTGTGAAACAAATTTGCCGATGCTCAAAGGATCGTTTGCATCTGCGCGAATAGCTCTAAACAGCTCATGCTTGCGTTGGGAAAGGTTCCGCCCCACATCATAGCGCATCGAGGATATATACAGCAGTTTTCGAATGTCGCCGGTTTCTTCAAACTCCCGGGCCATGCGCGAATATTCCATGAACCGGTACAGAAACCCGGAATTGACCTTGCTGTCCTTGTCTCTTCGTTTCTCGTCCAGAAACAGGAAGAAATCCACCAGTTCCGGCAGTTCTTCCCAGACCGTCGTGGTGTTGAACAGCGTCAGCCGGTTTTTGCCTGCGTCTTTGGAGCGGCGCAGCAGCTCGTCCGCCTCCCTTACCGCCGCGGCAATGGGCCGCTTGGGCTTGACCAGGCTTAGGCCGGCCGACAGCGTGAAGCTTTTGCTATTGCCTGTGTAGTCCCGGAAGCGGCTGCGCAGCACCAGGGTGAACAGAATCAGCGTCTCCCACGGCCCCACCAGGATCATGTCGTCCCCGCCCGAAAAGACCGTGTATATGTTCTGGAAACACGGCTTCGTCAGGTTCAGGTATTCCTCCAGCCGCTCGGGGGCTGCGTCTGTGAGCGCCTGCGTTATCCAATCCCTGGTGTTGTCCTCGTCGCCACTGTGCAGGGCGTCGCGCACCCAGCCGGCGAAAAACTGCTCCAGCATGCGACTCAAAGTCAGGTAGCGGGACACGGTCTTGGCGTCGCGGCGGCCCCCTGGCCCGTCTTCGGTAAAGCCCTTGCTGAAGACCAGACCCAGGTTGTCCACGTCCGCCTTGAGCACGCCCAGGAACTCGCCGCCTCTGGCCTGGCCGTTGTCTTGCCATTTGGACCTGGCCGCCAGCTCTACAAAGGTGAGGATGGATTGCGTATCCGTATCCGTATCCACAGGCACATGGTTGGCCAGCAGCTTGCGCACGCTCTGGTAGCGTTCGGAGTCCTCCGGCGCCGCAAGGTGCATGAGCTGCAGATACTCGCCTGGGTTTGGCGGGTAACCCTTCCGCAGCTCCAGGCTATAGCTGCAGACGCTGCGTTGAAGAGAGGGCTGTTCGGGTTGGTTCCCGTTTGCGTGACGGATTCCGACGTATTTCCACCGTGTCAGCTTTTCGCCGAACGTGCGGTCCGTGTCGCAGTGACGGCACACGGCCTCGTGTTCTTCCCCCGCTGTCTGCGGATCCACCGCATAGGCGTTGCACACGGGGCAATTGCCCTGGCCGTCGGCATAGTCTTGCCAGAGGTCGATGGGATAGAGAAAGGAGTCTTCTTTCCAGCCTTCGTGGTCCCGCAACACCTCGCGGCCGGACCGGACCTTGGCCCTTTCCAGCTCCTGGGTGATGACGTCGGCGCAGTCGGCAAAGTAGAATATGCCCAGGTTTTCCCGCACGCTGAAGGTGAGTTTCTGCTCGCTGCTCCGTCCTTTGTGTTTTGTGAACCCATACGTGCGGTCCAGCACTTTCCAGGTCATATGCAGCCGGAACTGGTTGAAGAAACGGTCGTGGATTTCCTGTTCAATGGCTGCGTATAGTTCCTGCAGCCTTGACTCGGCGTCTTGCGTATTTGGCAGTAGTATCAGAAATTTGCCCCCGGCGCTGACCAGGTTGCAGACGTGGGGCAGGCCGAAGCTGTCCAGAATGCGCTGCACCACGGCCTCGCAAAAGGCCCAGATGTAAAATGACCGGGCCCGCAGCCGCTTGGCCGCGCCTCCGGAGCCCTGGTTGGTGATGGAAAAAATATAGTCCTGGATGCCGGAGAAGTCCCCGCCCACAAGGATGAAGGCTTTTTCCTTGGGCAGTTTCCAGGCGCCGTTGCCGGCAAGCCGGCTGTCGTCTTTGGCTTTTTGATACAAACAGGCGGCCAGTGCCGCGGTGGAGCGGGAGTGGTCGTACAGGGAAATGTCCGCCCGCTCCTGCCAGGTGGAGCTGGGCACGGCCCAGCAGTATTCCTCCAGCAGCTTGTCCAGCAGCCGCAGGGTGGTGAAAAAGTCCACACCGCGCATGTCGCCAATGCTCTTGCAGCCGGATTCGAAATCCAGGCGCATCTTTTCGAAATGGCGGCCATACTCGCTCTTGGAGAGGAGAGAGTCCGGCGAGGGGTTGTTGGCCAGGGGATTCATGCGCTCCAGGGGGTAGCGCTTGTACCCTTCGCGGCGCCCGGTAACGGAGATGGTGGAGAAAACCGAAACCAGCGCCCAGTCCTTCTTGTTTTGAGGGTAGACGTCGTCAATGCGCGGCCGTTCCACGCAGGAGAGGGAGTCGGCGTTCTTGATTATCTTTTCCAGAAACCACAAGTGTCCCTTGTCCTTGTCCCCTTGGGCGAGAAAGGGGCTGGTGAACAGCTCCTTGCGCGTGGAGTGATGGAAGGCGGCCAGGCACGCGGCCAGGTCCATGGCGCAGCCGGGCAGCGACAGAACTGAGCTGAAATCAGTGAAGAATCGTTTCGTGTACGCGGCGTGACTGTCCTTGCCGGTCCACGCCCGCTGATAAAACTTGCCGATGTCGTGGAGCAGGCCGGCGAGAATGACGGCGTGGTATTCGTAGAGGTTGGACGTGGTCATATATGTTTGAGTTCTGTTTGATGTTGTAGTTTAATCTATTTATCCTGTTGTATCGAACAGGTCAAGCACAATTCGTTGTGTTTGACGATAGTCATCAAGTTGTCACATGCTGCCCTTGCCGTTTCGTTCTCGCCTGATGCGCACCCGGCGGCAGGAAAGGCGCCATTTCCGCTGTATCGCCAGTGACGGCGGGAAGTTGGCGGTTACCGTTTCAATCCCCTGCAATAACGGGGCAGACTACTACGTGAGCGACCATCGGGAAACGCCGCTGGAAGTTCCAATCACCTGCAATGCAGAGGAAAATTCCTGGATTGCCCGCCTGCGAGGGCAATGACGCGTTGTGGCGCGGCGGCTGTTAGGTAAACGCGTTCCTTTGCTTGTCGGCGCAATCCAATACTTTACCGCAGACCCTGCCAGTTGCCGCCAGATGAAGGTAAGCAACGCGAAGCCAACGGCGGTGATGCGCGTCAGCGCAGCACAGCGTTGCGACAGCCTGATCCCCGCAGCCGCCCAGCGGCGCAGGGGGCAGGCGTAGCAGGCTTTTGAAAAAGCCACGATGGCTGCGTTGCTTCAAAAAGTTCAAGATCGACGCGTATTAGATATACGCGTCGATCTTGAACTTTTATTGCGCCTTGCCCTTGTGTTTTTTGAACAGCCTGCGAAATCGGAGTTTTCAATAAGCTGATAAGACGACGAGGCGCCGCCGCCCAACACGGCGTGTTGCGCTTGGAATGTGGACGAAGGCGAAGCCGAGGGGATGAACGATGCGCTATATCGCGCCGCATATAATGTAGATAACTTACCGCAGATGGCCGCGGACAAGACGTGCCTTCGC
The DNA here is from genome assembly GCA_964440345.1 of uncultured Desulfovibrionaceae bacterium. Classification (GTDB taxonomy): domain Bacteria; phylum Desulfobacterota; class Desulfovibrionia; order Desulfovibrionales; family Desulfovibrionaceae; genus CAYTSA01. The sequence goes on from CAYTSA010000151.1 coordinate 3,612, forward strand.
AAGCATAATCAACTTAACATTTTTATATTGTTAATAAATTAACGAAAATGTCCCTGGATTGTCTGCCTTCGCGGACAATGACATATTGGTAAAAAACGTGCGCGGACGTTTCGGGCGCG
>CAYTSA010000152.1:0-3689 GCA_964440345.1 uncultured Desulfovibrionaceae bacterium
AGACCAACACCGCGGGCGTGTTTCTGGCCGGCTCCTGCCAGGGGCCCAAGGACATCCCGGCCTCGGTGGGCCAGGGCAGCGCCGCGGCGTCCAAGGTGCTGGCCATGTTTTCCAAGGACCAGCTGGAGAGCGATCCCCAGGTGGCTCAAGTGGATATCAAGCGCTGCGTGGGCTGCGGCAAATGCATCCAGACCTGCCCCTTTGGCGCCATCGAAGAGATGGACTTCCGGGGCCAGCCCAAGGCCAATGTTATCGAAACGGTCTGTCAGGGCTGCGGTGTGTGCACGTCCACCTGCCCGCAGGGCGCTGTCCAACTGCAGCATTTCACAGATAATCAAATCCTCGCGGAGGTTAACGCGTTATGTCAGCAGCCCCTGGCGACGAGCTTCGAATAGTCGGCTTTTTGTGCAACTGGTGCTCCTATGGCGGGGCGGACACGGCCGGGGTCGGGCGCTTTCAGCAGCCCACGGACCTGCGCATCATCAGGGTCCCTTGTTCCGGCCGCATCGACCCGCTGTTCATCCTTAAAACAATGGTCTCGGGCGCGGACGGCGTGCTCGTTTCGGGCTGCCACCCGCGGGACTGCCACTACTCCGAGGGCAACTTCTACGCCCGGCGGCGGCTGGAAGTGCTCAAACGGTTTCTGGAAATCCTTGGCCTTGACGAGCGGCGGTTCGAATACACCTGGGTCTCGGCTTCGGAAGGCCAGCGCTGGCAGAAGGTGGTTACCACGTTTACCGAGCGTATCCACGAGCTGGGGCCGGCCCCGAAAATCAATGAAGTCCAGGCAGCGTCAATCATGGGCCAAGCCGAGGCGCAATCCGGGCAGCCGGCCGCGGAACCTGCAGGAGAAGTCGCATGAACCCGAATCATTTGAGCGAATTGCAAGCAAAGATAAAGGAAAAGCTCCCCGAGCTGGACATGGTCGTTGGCTGGGGCCAGGGCTTTGACCCGCTGCGAGCCGCGCCGCTGTTCATGCGCACGGAAGAGGACGTGGACAACATGCTCTGGAGCCCGCTGTGCGTGCATAACCTGGCCGCCTATCTGACCGGACTGAAAGGCAAAAAGGTTGGCGTCGTGGTCAAGGGCTGCGACAGCCGGTCCATTGTTCAGCTGCTGCAGGAAAAACTGCTCAACCGCGAGGACATCACTGTGTTTGGCGCGCCGTGCTCCGGCGTTGTCAGCCTGAAGAAAATTGCCCGGGCCACAGGCTCGCTGGATCGCATCGAAGAGGTGTCTACACATTTAGACACTATCACGGTGACGGCCGCGGGCCAGAAGCACGAACTCAAACTGGCCGACGTAGCCGCAGACAAATGCGGCCGCTGCCAGTATCACAACGCTCTGCTCTCGGACGAATTTGTGGGCGAGCCGATTACGGACTCGGCGGCAGACGAGTATCCAGACGTGGCCGAGTTCCAGCAGCTCTCCAACGAGGAACAGCTGGCCTTTTGGAAGGACGCCATGCAGCGCTGCATCCGCTGCTACGCCTGCCGCAACGCCTGCCCCATGTGCGTCTGCCGGGACCACTGCGTGGCTCAGAGCCGCGACCCTCACTGGATGACGCAGCAGGACACCACGCAGGAAAAGTGGTTCTTTCAAATGATCCACGCCATGCACCTAGCCGGCCGCTGCACCGAGTGCGGCGAGTGCGAGCGGGTCTGCCCGGTGGGTATTCCCCTGCTGCTGCTTAAGCGCAAAATGAACAAGGAAATCAATGAACTCTTCGACTATCAGGCGGGCACAAAGATAGACGCGGTCCCGCCGCTGATGTCCTTTCAGGTGGAAGAAGAGACCATCAACGAGAGGGGGTGGTAAGGTGGCCAAATTCCTGCCAAAAGATATGCTGACGTCGTGGCTGGAGGAGCTGGCCAAGGACCGGCTGGTGGATGTTCCCCGGCGCGAGGGCGACGCTGTCGTGTTCCGGCCCTTTGACGCGAGCCAGGAAATCCCTCTGGACACGCAGGCCACAACTCCGCCCAAGGGCTCGGTGTTTCCGCAAGCCGAACCGCTGCTGGTTTTCAAGTACGCCAAGGACCCGGAACAGCCGGGCAAGGTGGACGTGCAGGTGAAGGAGACGCTGGACACGGCGGCCCGGGTGGTGGTGGGCGGTCGGCCCTGCGACGCCCGGGGCTTTCTAACCTTTGACCGGGTGTACGATACAGAGAAGGTAAAGGATTTGAACTACCTGAGCCGGCGGCAGAACACGGCGTTCATCACGCTGGCCTGCGAACGCCCGGCCACGACCTGCTTTTGCCACTGGGTGGGCTCGGGCCCGGCAGACGCCGAGGGCTCTGACGTGCTCATGGTCCCGGTGGAGGGCGGCTGGGTGCTGGAGCCTGCCACCGAGACTGGCGAGCAATTGGTAGCCAGCCTGGACGGCGCGGAAGGCAAGGAAAAGGACGCGTCGGCGTTCAAGGAGAAGGCTCTGGCCGCCATGGGCGAACCCGTGGACGTAGCCGCGGCGCAGGAAAAGCTGCTGGCGCTGTTCGACGACATGGGCTTCTGGGATATGGAGTCGGCCAAGTGCATCAGCTGCGGGGCCTGCACGTATCTCTGTCCTACCTGCTACTGCTTTACTATTACTGATGAAAAATCCGGTTTGGAGGGCGTGCGGCTGCGCAGCTGGGACAATTGCATGTCCCACATGTTCACCAACGAGGCCAGCGGCCACAACCCGCGGCCCACCAAAGCGCACAGGTTGAAAAACCGCGTGGGGCACAAGTTCAGCTACTACCCCGCGCTGCACGGCGGGGCCATAGCCTGCTGCGGCTGCGGTCGGTGCATCAAGAGCTGCCCTGTTTCCGTGGACATCCGCCAGATAGTGCTCGACGCCATAGCCGCCGAGCCAGCGATACAGGAGTAACGCCGTGTTACAAGAGTCCAAAAAATTAGACGCCAAGAATCCGTACCTGCCGGCCGTGGGGACCGTAGTGGAGACCATCCAGGAGACCCCGACCATCAAGACTTTTCGGGTGGTGCTGCCAGAGGAGGAGATGGAGAGATTTTGCTTCCAGCCTGGACAGGTTGGCCAGCTCTCGGTTTTCGGCGTGGGCGAGTCCACGTTTGTGATCAACTCGCCGCCCACGCGTATGGACTACCTGCAGTTCAGCGTCATGCGCGCCGGCGAAGTGACCACGGCCCTGCACGGCCTGGCCGCGGGCGACAAGGTGGGCGTGCGCGCGCCGCTGGGCAACTGGTTCCCGTATGAAGAGCTCAAGGGCAAGGACATTGTGTTTATCGGCGGGGGCATAGGCATGGCGCCGCTGCGCACGCTGATGCTGTACATGCTGGACAACCGCAAGGACTACGGCAAGATACGGCTGCTGTATGGCGCTCGCTCGCCGCAGGACATGGCTTTCCAGTACGAACTGGAAGACTGGCTGGGCCGAAGCGACCTGGACACGGTCCTGACCATCGACGCGGAAGCCGAAGGCTGGGAACACTCGGTGGGGCTCATCCCCAACGTGTTGCTGGAAATGGAGCCCTCGCCAGACAACTGCACAGCCATTACCTGCGGCCCGCCCATCATGATCAAATTCACCCTGCAGGCCTTGCAAAAACTCGGCTTCCAGGACGAGCAGATACTCACCACTCTGGAAAAACGCATGAAATGCGGCGTGGGCATATGCGGTCGCTGCAACATAGGCACAAGCTACGTTTGCGTGGACGGGCCGGTTTTTACGTAC
>CAYTSA010000153.1:0-3667 GCA_964440345.1 uncultured Desulfovibrionaceae bacterium
AAGGTGGAAATGTGCAAAACAGGGGTTTGTTCGGAAAGAGGCGGTGGATTCTGGAACATGCCAGCCCTTGGAAATCAGGCGGCTTTCATGTAGGAAACAGCACATACTTTCTTTGAGTTGATTTTCTAAAAAGGAGACACCCTCATAAAAATGCCGCCGCCTGTTTCCGGTTTGGTCAGCGTAATTATTCCGGCGTTCAACCACGAGCGTTATGTGGGACGCGCCATTGAAAGCGTCTTGGGCCAGTCGTATGAAAATTATGAAATAGTTGTCGTGGACGACGGCTCCCAGGACAAGACGTCACAAGTTGTAGAGCAGTATATTCCTCGCGGCGTGACCTTGTTGCGGCAGGAGAACGCCGGCACTGCGGCAACTCTGAACCGCTGCCTTCGCAACGCCAAGGGCGAATATATTTCAATACTTAACTCAGACGATGCGTATTGGCCTACTCGCCTTGAACGGCTGACAGAGCATCTGCAACAGAACCCGGATTGTTTGCTGTGCTTTACTCGCGCGCGTATGGTTAACGCTGACGACACACCCACTGGCCCTGGCCCTCAAACGGACTGGATGCGGCAAGCCTACGATTATCATCTGTCAGGACACAGCCTGGCGGCCAGCCTTCTTCACAAAAATCTTTCAATGACCACTTCCAACTACTTTTTCAGGGCTGCCTTGACTGAATCCATTGGCGGATTCGTGGATTTACGATACGTGAATGATTTGAACTTCCTGTTTCGCGCCATGGAAAGAGGCCAGGTTGATTTTCTTGATGAAGTCCTGCTCGACTATCGGCGCCATGATTCGAATACTATCGACGAATCATGGGGTGAGTGTAAAAACGAATTCGACGCAGAAATGGCCTGGCTGTTGGCTGATCTTATGCAACGAAACAGGGTGCTGCAACAGATGCAGCCTAATGAATTGGTGCAGGTGCTCGAACGCGATCATGGCTGCAGAGCACGGCTTATCGTGCTGCTCTCAGCTCTGATGGCCAGAAATCCGGAACGAAGCGCCAAAGAGCTGTTGCAAGACCAAGCGGTGAAAAATACCTGTTCGATAAGCACTCTATCCGCCCACAACAAGAAATCCGGGCAGGGAGATTATCGAAGATTGTACGAAGAAGTGGTCTGTTCCAGAAAATTCCGTTTTGTGGACGCACTCCATGGGCTATCGAAACGACGTGATCTCCGAGGAAACCTGATTCGTATTGTCCGCCTATTCAAGGAGTAGTAACGCATAATGAAGACGAAACGCATCTGCATCGTAACCCCTGATATTGTAGGGCCAGTCACCAACGGCGGCATTGGCACGCATTGCTTCTATTTGGCGAAATTCTTAGGCGCCCAGAAGGATTTCGACGTCACCGCCTTGTTCACGCTGGAGGAAGGCGCCGGGCAGACTCGGCTGTGGAATAAATTTTACGAATCCTACAACGTACGTTTCGTGGCCCTGGCGGACAATGGGGGCTTTCCCTATCATGTCGAAGGCTGCGAACGTTTTGGACGTCAGTCTGCGCTGGCGCATGAGTACCTGGCCAGCCAGCATTTCGACGCCATCCACTTCCAGGACTGGCGCGCAGGAGGCTTTGCCGCCATACAGGCGAAACGGGCCGGCTTGGCTTACGCCGAAACATTGCTTACCGTTACCATGCACTCCCCCCACCAGTGGCAGCATCAAGGCATGGAGCTATGGCATATGGACCCGGGAATGGACATCTTGCAAGGGTGGTGCGAACGATACTGCTGCTTGCACGCTGATGTCCTCATAAGCCCTACGCAACACATGTTTGACTGGGCCAAAGACAATCACTGGGACCTGGCTGACGACCAGCGCATTGTACGGCTGTGCTACAAGCCGGATGCAGCGCCTCAACCGCCCGAAGGAGAGGCTGATTCGAGCCATTTGGTCTTTTTCGGCCGGCTGGAGACACGCAAAGGACTTGCCGTTTTTTGCAACGGCCTGGCGGCAGCCCTCAAGAGACAACCGAACTTGGTTCGAAAAGTTTCATTTCTTGGTAAAATTGCTCTGACAGAGGGCGTCCCAGGAGATCAATTCGTACAGCAGGCTCTCAGCCGTTTCACCAATCTTGAATTGGACATTAAAACGGATTTGGACACGTTCCAGGCTTTGGACTACATTAAGCAACAACGCGCAGTGGTTGTCATCCCCTCGTTGCTGGACAATTCCCCGTACACGGTGATTGAGTGCATCGAAAACAAGATACCTTTTCTTGCCTCAAGAACTGGCGGCATCCCAGAACTGGCAAACGAGGCCTGTCTTTTTGACGCTACTGCGGCAGAGCTGTCCAAACGACTGCTCCAGTTGCCTACACTTCGTTTCTCCGAGCTGAGCCACCCCTACTCCAACGAACTGGCGGAATCGCAATGGTTCAGCTTGCATGAAGAGCTGCCCGTAACGGCCCCTCCCTTGCCTGAAGAATGGCCGCTGGTCTCGGTCTGTGTGCCTCATTATAACCATGCAAAATATCTGCCCACAGCGCTGCAATCCCTGGAAGCCCAAGACTATCCAAATATTGAAGTTATCGTTGTAGACGACAACTCATCGGACCTTGAGTCCGTGGAGGTGTTTGAAGCCATGCGGGGGCAATACCAACAATGGACTTTTCTGCGCCAAGACACAAACAAATTTGCCAGTGCTGCTCGTAATGCCGCCTCGCACAATGCAAAAGGCAGGTATCTTCTCTTCATGGATGCAGACAACATAGCTTTGCCGCATATGGTGGGTGACATGGTCCGCTCCATGCAACGCACGGACATGGACTGTTACACGTGTTGGGCTCGCGCCTTTTCCGACAATGACCCGCCCCACCAGTATCCCCGTCCGGTTTTTGCCTACCATCCAGCCGGGCCCTGCCTTGAGTTTGGTTGTCTCAGCAATGTTTTTGGGGACACGAATTTTATTATTAAAGTAGAAGTATTCGAAGCTCTTGGCGGCTTCCCTGAGGACAACAAAGGCTTGGAAGACTGGGAATTTCTCGCTCGTCTGAACCTACGAGGGTATACGCAGGACGTTCTCCCAAAATATCTACTTTGGTACCGAGTGACTGATAGCTCTGTAAGTAAGCGTCGCAATGAATATGCCTGTCATATGAACATTTTACGAGCTTACTACGAACGAGATCCTGTTCTTGGGCGACTTGCTTCTGAGCTGGCGGCCCCTATGTGGCGCATGCTTACTGAAGGGCACGCGGCCCTTCAAGAAGACACTGTCGCCCATAGAGCCTTTCACAAGATCATAACACGCATTAACCGCGTTTTTCCTCTGGGGTCTCGAAGACGAGAAACAGCAAAACAAATTGGCCGCAACCTTTTTAAAATATGACTTTAATGAATGCGCTTCCCCCCGAATTTAAGACCACCCTTTAAGGTGGAGTCTGCGTCCCCAAACTGATAGCAAAGGACGCATGACAATGGGCAAGGAAAGACGGAAATTTTCGGATGAGTTCAAGGCGAAAGTGGCTCTGGACGCTGTTCGCGGTGTGAAGACGCTTTCTGAGTTGGCGGCTGAGCACAAGGTCCATCCCAACCAGATTTCCAAATGGAAAAAGCAACTACTGGACAACGCCGCTGGGCTGTTTGCCAATGGAAAAAGGTTCCTCGACGCAGCACGTGGAATTCAGCCCCTTTGACTGTATGACCGACTG
>CAYTSA010000154.1:0-3665 GCA_964440345.1 uncultured Desulfovibrionaceae bacterium
CCTACAAAAAATTTCAACGGCCCTTAAAAGGCGAAATTAGATGCTCTAGCCCTGACTAAAAAGCCACAATTATTTTCACAATGACAAACATAGCCGGCAGCTATTTCTCCCCGGGAAATGCTTCATCCTGGCCTGTGGCCCAAAAATCCATGTATACCGTCACTCATGATACGAATATCGCTCAATCGGTTCGGGGGGCAGGCGCCCCGCATCTCCAACCGCCTGCTTCCGGAGCACATGGCCGTCAAGGCTGTGAACTGCAAGCTCGCTTCCGGCGGTTTGCAGCCCTTCTCCGGCATGTCCGAGGTTGCACTGCCTGGGGGCGACGCTCCTGTGCAGTCCATGTTTTTATACAACAATCGCCACTGGCTGGCCTTTGCTGCAGACGTGGACCTGGTGCGCTGCCCGTTGCCTGGCGACCCTTACGGCCGCATCTATTGCACCGGCCTGGGGCAGCCCTTGGTCAGCGACGCTGGCCGTTTGCAACAAGGGCAAAAAGAGTTCGGCTCCCTGGACGGGCTTTTTTTGGGAACACCTGCGCCGGTACACGCCCCAGCGCCCATGGTGGAGGGAGACCCCGGCGGCAACGTTGTTTCTGCTGCGTATGTCTGCACTTTGGTCAATGAATATGGCGAAGAGGGACCGCCCAGCCCGGCTTCTGAAACCATTGACCGGGCGGACGGCGTTGCCGTTACAGTAGCAAACCTCCGTTGGCCCCCGGCTGACGGCGCCGCCGTCCATGGCGTAAAGCGCCGGCGGCTCTATCGCACCGCCACGCCGGCCAGCGGTTCTGCTGTGTGGCGCTTTGCCCTGGAAGGGTCTGCCCAGCACCCCTCCATGGCGGACAATGTTTCTGATCTGGACTTAGCCGAAAGCCTTTCCTCCACCTCCTATGCCCCGCCGCCCCCGGACATGGCCGGCGCCGTCGCCTTGCCCGGGGGCGTGCTGGCAGGCTTTACAGGCAACCAGGTCTGTTTCAGCGAGCCATATATGCCCCACGCCTGGCCGGTCCAATACCGTCTGGCCACAGACTACCCGGTGCAGGCCCTGGGTGTTTACGGGTCCACCCTGGTGGTTGCCACAACAGCTTATCCTTACTTGGTCACAGGCGTAGACCCGGCCTCTATGTCCATGGCGCGCCTGCAAGACTCTCAACCCTGCGTCTCCAAGCGGGGCGTGGCCGCCAGCGAGTTGGGGGTGCTCATACCCACAGACGCGGGGCTTTATCTGGTAGGCCCGGCTGGTGCTTCGCGGGTGACCAAAGGCTTGTTCACCCGGCAAGAGTGGCGCGCCCTGAACCCGGCCAGCATGCACGCTGTGATGCACGATGGCCTCTACGTCGCCTTTTTCCAGCCACAGAAGAACGCCGGCGTCTACGGCATGCTCCTGGACCCGCTGGACCCTGCCGCAGGCGTGGTGTTTCTGGATTTTTACGCTGACGCCGTCTACAGCGACCCGGAAACCGGAATTTTGTATCTGGCCATGCAGAGTAACGGCGCAAACCGCATCATGCGCTGGGAAGGCGATCCCGAGACTACCTTGTCTTACACATGGAGGTCGCGGCCGCTGGCGGTGGCCGGCCCGGTAAACATGGGAGCGCTACGGGCGCAGGCGGACTATCCTGAGTATGCATCGCAAGACGAGATGAACGTTTTGGCTGCGCAGCGGCAGGCGGTTCTGGACGCCAACGCCGCTCGGCTTGCTGATCCGGCTCCGCTGGGCGGCGCTTTGAACGGCGCTGCTGTTCACGTTCGTGACGTCAACGGAGCTGACCTGGAGACCGTGCCGACGGAATTTGTGCAGCCAGCCCCTCTGCGAGTGGATGTAGAGGCAGACGGCGCGCCGGCCGCGAGCCTGCAGTTGCAGTCTTCATCGCCGGCTCGTTTGCCGGCCGGCTTCACGGCCAGGGAATGGACCCTGACCGTGATCGGCAACCTGCCAACGCACCGGCTGGACATAGCCGGCGCTATACGAGACCTGACCGAGTGAGGCGGCTATGAACCAGGCCAACGACCCCTATCCGGACATCAGCCGGCTGTGGACCATGCTGCAAAAACAGGACGCCCTGACTCAAGAAATGCGCAATCTGCTGGTGCGCCTGGAAACCAAACTGGAACACGTAACCTCTGCCCTGGAATCGATCAGCGCGCCTACCGGGCTGCCCCGTTGCGCCGAGCGCGGCGAGCGGCTGGGCAACCTGGAGCGACGTCTTGAAGAAGCGGTGCAACTGCCTGGCGCCGCCGGCGCCTGCGTGGAGCAGCGCGAACAGCTGGAGCACCTGGAAGAAAAATTCAACGACTTGTGCAGCCGGCTGTGGTGGTTCGGGACCACGGTCACAGCAACGCTTATCGGCCTGGCCCTGCGCGCCGGCTGGGAAATGATAGCAAGTTAAGCGCGCAGCAGGAGCATGGACATGGACAGATCCGTCAAAGTACCCGCCATTCCGGCCCTGCCCGCGAATGCAGACCAGCGGCTGGCGCCGGCCGTGGCCGCACTCAAAGAAATTGTGGAAACCCGCGAAGGCCGTCGGGGCGGGCCAATGGACCGGGCGGTAACCGTCCGCGATCTCGTTGCTTGGGGCCTGATCAGCGAAGACGACGCAAGCTAGGCGCGTTCTGCCTTTTACTTGCAGCTATTCTCTTTCCCGGGCTATGGTTGCCGCATGGACAAACAAGGTGAGAACGTGCAGCTGCGCCGGCTGGATTGCTGCTCCGGCGCGCGGGCCATGCTAGCCGATTTTCAGGGCCACAGCTTTTCCCGCCACGCCCACGACGAATACGCCGTGGGCTGCATTCTGCGCGGCGGCCTGAAGTTTCACTTTCTACGCAAGGACAACCTGGCCGGGCCTGGCGAGATCAACCTCACCGTGCCTGGCGAAGTGCACGACGGCTGCGGCGCAGACTCCTCCGGCTGGTCTTACCGCATGTTTTACCTGCCGCCAGAGCTTGTGGAACAAGCCGCCGAAGAAGCCGGCGCGCACGGCCTGCCAGCCTTTCCCGCCGGGGTCCTGCAGGACCCCCAACTGGCCCGCCTGCTCATATGCGTCCACACATTGGCTATGCAGCCCCGCGCGCCGCGCCTGGCTGTGGAAAGCCAGCTGTTGCGGCTGCTGGTGAACTGGGTGAGGCGCCACGCCGACTCCAGAACAACGGCGGCGCCCTCCCGGCAAGAGCCGGCAGCCGTGGCCCGGGCCAAAGAGTACATGGCCGCCCGTCTGGAACAGAACATCCGGCTGGACGGCATAGCCTCTGCCGCAGCGCTGAGCCGCTTCCACTGCATACGCGTCTTCGAGGCCGCCACAGGACTGACGCCCTACGCCTGGCTGCTGCAGCAGCGGCTGATCCGGGCGGAGTCCCTGCTTTCCGACACAACTGACGCCCCGCTAAAGCTGGCGTACATCGCCGCGGCCTGCGGCTTTGCCGACCAGGCGCACATGACCAGGCTTTTTAAAGCCCGCTTCGGCGTGACACCAGGTAAATACCGCACTATGCTTCAAAACAGCTGACCGTTCAGCCGGCTATGCTCCGGCCCATGAATACACATCCCTTAGGCGCATACCTATCGCTGGCCGCGGCCATGTGCATCGTGGGCAGTGCGGTGGTTCCCGGCGCAGTGATGACCGCCGCTCTGCCGGTGCACGCCGCTTCTCTGGCCCGTTTCGCTTT
>CAYTSA010000155.1:0-3645 GCA_964440345.1 uncultured Desulfovibrionaceae bacterium
TTGTCAAACTTTGGGAGTCCCCCGGCAAAGCCGGGGGTTTACCCAGAGGCAATTAGTTGCGCATGCCTGCAAGATGTTCTTCATGTACTTCTTTAAAAAAATTCAAAGCGTGTTGCATGGGTTCCGGGTGAAAGAGCATGGCCACGTGGCTGATGGGCGAAATGCGCTGCATGCGCCAGTTCTTAAGGTGTATATGCAAGCCCTGGCGAGGCAGGACAAAGTTGTCCACCGGCGAGTACAAGGCCAGTCCTGGGGCGTCCTGCGGGGCGTCAGGCCGTTGGCTTTCCGCTTCCAGTGCGTGTATAATATCTCCCCGAAAACGCAGCGACCTAGCCAGGACGCCTGCGCCCAACACGGCCAGCTTGCTGCCCTGGTGGGGAGAACCCAGGGTACAGGCCGCCAGCACCTTGCCGCGGCTTTCAGGCAGGTTCATGAAGCCGCGGATCAGCAGGCCGCCCAGGCTGTGCCCCATAAGGATTATCTGATCCGCCCCGGTGAGCGCGCGCACTGCATCCACCCGCCGGGCCAGGCCCAGTCTGGCCTGAAAGTAGTTCCGGGTCCAGGAGTTGTAGCCGTACACATAGACGGGATAGCCGGCCCGGTGCAGGCGTAGGCTGTGCACAAACCAAGCCGCCGGGTTGTGGTACAACCCGTGAACAAGCAAAATGGGCGGACGGACGGTCTGGCTGCCGTAAGGCCGGCTGTTGGGAAAAAACAAACGAGGCGCCATCCCCAGCGGGAAGGTGCAATATACCCCAAGCTGCGCCAAAAATGAGGAAACTACTCCCCGGGCCACAGCCCGCGGCAATGAAACGCCCAGAGGCTCTCGGACCATGTCGTCAGAAGTCCCGTTGCCAAATTCATACAAGAAAAACAAATGAGTGAGTAGCGCTGTCAGCAGCGCTGCAGCAGACACAAAGAATAGCAGCCAGAAAAGAAGCATCATGCGCGGTGTTCGCTCCGATTATTTGGACAGATTGCGACAAAGGACGTTGCGACACTGAATACGAAAGTCGTGACGTATTGTGCGGCAAATGCAGAAAAAGGCAAGTACTTGGCGTGACATTTTTTCAGCATTTTTTGCAAGGAGGCCGTTTTGGAATGCATCAGCTTTAATGATTTTTGCAAGGTAGACATCCGCGTGGGGCGCATTGATAGGGCAGAACCTTTTCCAAAGGCCTGCAAGCCCGCTTATAAGCTGTGGGTAGATTTCGGCCCGGAACTTGGCGAGAAGAAGTCCAGTGCGCAGATTACCCGTTACGCCATTGAGGAGTTGCCCGGCAGGCAAGTGCTCGCTGTGGTCAACTTTGCGCCGCGGCAGGTGGCTGACTTTATGTCAGAGGTGCTTGTACTGGGCGTTGACGCGCCAGGCGGAGGCGTGGCCCTGGTGGCGCCAGACGTAGAAGTTCCTGTGGGAACGAGACTTTATTGATTCTGACAAACAAAAATTGAAGTAGTACTTGAACAGTCGCCCCGTCCGTGCTTATTGACCAAAAGAGTCCGGCCCTGCGTGTGGAGGACAGGACAGACGCCACGCCGCCGGGCCGGACTACAGAAGGTCAGCATTAACCTTATCGGCAGGGACCGCAGAAACTTGACGCCTCCAACCGAATTCAGTGCACGCCGCCAACTGTTCGCACTGCCCATTGGTCTGCGGGCACGTCCAGACAATACGTGCTGCGCCCCAGCTCTGAACAGAGGAAAAGTTTGCCGCTTTCTTCTTCCCAAAAAATATGGCTGGAAAGCAGCGTCAGCGCGTCGCCAAAGGACACTTTTTCCAGTTTGTCAAAAGGCACGTGCCTGGCCAGAATCTGCCGGGCCGCCTTGTGGATGGCCTGCATAGCGGCTTCAGAGATGGCCACTTCCTCCGGATGCAGCCGCCGCCATTCGCCGCCGCGGTTTTCCAGCAGCTGCCGCACGTCTGCTCCGTCTGGGGCGGCCTGGGGAATGAATGTGTTGTGATGCGGGCTGTACATGGGGCCCTCCTGCTATCGTTTGCCAAAATCCATGCAGCAGCCGTGCCAGATGTGCAGATAGTACAGCCGAGTCATGATCCAGTCCGGGTCGCATGCGTCGTCATCGCTGCGAAAAGTTTACAGGAAAGCTTGCCGGCTTTCGCACAAATGCGGGCGCCCACTTTACGCATTCCGCCAGATGCTGCGACGTCCTGCATCTGTGCGCCTGTTTGACGAATATTTTGCCAGGCTGCTTAAATTTCCTGCTACATCTGCTTTTTCCTGCGCGCCCGGAAAAAATCCCGCAACAGCTCGCCGCATGCATTGGACAGCACGCCGGAAAGCACCCAGGGCCGGTGATTGTGAAAGGGCAGGTCAAAACCTTGCAGTTGGCTGGCCACAGCGCCGGTGCGTGGGTCAGATGCGCCAAAAACCACGCCGTCCAGGCGGGCGTGAACCATAGCCCCTGTGCACATTAAACACGGCTCCAGGGTCACTGCCAATACACAGCCTGTCAGGCGGTAGTTCGCCAGGGCCGCCCCGGCCTGGCGCATGGCCAGCAATTCAGCGTGAGCTGTGGGGTCGTTGGCTTGAATGGGGATATTGTGGGCGCGAGCCAGTATGTCGCCCCTGGCGTCAACGATAACGGCGCCTACTGGCGTTTCGCCGCAGGACGCCGCCTTTTGGGCCTCGTCCAGGGCCAAAGACATGACTGCTTCCCAGTCGGGCCAGCCAGGAGGCGGAGAAGGGCGGTACGAAGGCGATTCGCTTGTCATAGCGTGAGTTCCGCGCGGCGTGTCTCGTTCAGTCCACGATGCCCAGAGCCCGGCGGGCAGTCGCGCCGCCGTCCTCCATGGACAGAGAGTCGGTGAAGGCGCCGCCAACGTAATCCCGCTTCCAGTTGTGCTGGTCAGCGTAAAACTCCAGCGCAGCGCGCAGTGATTCGTTTTCCCGGCGCATCAGTTCAATTTCGTTGAAAACATCCTGGTCATGATCCATACGCAAGCTCCTTGCTGCAGCGTTGTGTGGCAATCAGAATGACATTGTTCAAGGAAGCCGGCAATGGGGTGCCGATACGTCAGAATGACATTGTTCAAGGAAGCCGGCAATGGGATGCCGATACGTCAGAATTGTGGGTTTCATCGACGCAGCGGGCTTGTATGCGCAGCCTCCATTTGTCCCATAATGTATATTATGTTAACTTTAAAGCACAGCAGCATGCTGGGATGGTTGACAAAAGCTGTGAATGAAGCTGCTGTGAAACGCAGTCGCGCTGCTTGAGCATTTTTTGAGCTTGTGCATTCTGGTGAGAAAGGCCCCTATTGAGAATTGAAATATGCTCGAAGCGCCAGCGCCATCTCCTGCTCTAAACGAAAGGTGTATAGAGACATATCCTAGAGATGATTTGTACTCTGCAGGTTGCTCACAACACGTTGTTTTCACTGTCTACACGACAACAAGTTGAAGTATACGACGCAGGTCTGCGCTTGCCTTCGGTAAGTGAATTGCAATAAGCCGTATTTACAGAATTTATTCGAATATCAGACCATCTCTGCTCGATGGACATTCTGTGATATTGTTAGCGCATGTTGTTCAGCTGCAAAGTGGCGCACGGGAGTAAAGCGTCTTGGCGGACACATCGAGTAGGAGGGGGCCTTGCGGCCCCCGTCCTCTCACACCACCGGGCATA
>CAYTSA010000156.1:0-3484 GCA_964440345.1 uncultured Desulfovibrionaceae bacterium
GACCTCGACTTTACTGACAGATGTGGGAGCTTCGGAGCATAGGGCATAGCCACATATAAAAATCTCGTTGTGTTAGGAAAAAATAGATATATCGTATTTGCGAATAAAAATCATCGCCAACGAGCCGCCGCCGACATGTCCCAGGCGGCCTTCCTTTCATGTATTTGCGCATTGTCGCGTTGAGACAACGCGACAATGCGTTAAATGGTATAGACCTCTTTTCCCGGCAGGATGCGGATGTTGTTCTCCTGCAGGATTTCGATGGCTTGGTCCGTGCGGTCAAAGCGGAAGATGAGCACGGCGTTCTTGCCGCTTTGCTGCACAAAGGCGTACATGTACTCCACGTTCACTGACTGGGACGAGAGCAGGTCCAGAATGTGCGACAGGCCGCCGGGTTGGTCGGTTACCTCCACGGCCACCACGGTGGTTTTGCCCACGGTGAAGCCGTTTTCCTTGAGCACTGTCTTGGCTTTTTCAAAATCCGTGACAATGAGCCGCAAAATGCCGAAGTCCGATGTGTCGGCCAGGGACAGGGCGCGGATGTTCACGCCGGCCTCGGCCAGGCAGCGGGTCACGTCGGCCAGCCGGCCGGCTTTGTTTTCCAGAAATATTGAAATTTGTTCGACTTTCATATGCTCCCTCTGTTCTTACTGTTAGCAGGCTGTTGAAAAATCCACGATGGCTGCGTTGCTTCAAAAAGTTCAAACTCTCGTGTATTACATCTACACAACATCGATCTTGAACTTTTTTTTTCGCCTTGCCCTCGTTTTTTTTAACCAGCCTGCGAATAAGGAATTTATCAACACGCTGATATATCTTGCGGACGCGCGAAGCGTCGCCAGTGTATCAGTCTTGACCGCGTAAATCCAGTACGCGTTTGGCCTTGCCCACAGACCGTTCGATAGACTGCGGCTCCACCAGTTTGACCTTGGCGGAGACGCCCAGGAACTCTTTGATGGTCTTCTGTATCTTGCCTTCGGTCTTTTGCAGGCCTTTGATTTCGTCTGAGAACATGGCTTCCGAGACTTCCACCTGGACCTCCAGGGTGTCCATGACGCCTGCACGCTTGACAATGATCTGGTAGTGCGGGGTCAGCCCTTCGGTTTCCAGCAGAATGGCCTCGATCTGGGACGGGAAGACATTCACCCCGCGGATGATGAGCATATCGTCCGTGCGGCCCATGATGCGGCCCATGCGGGCCATGGTCCGGCCGCATACGCACGGGGTCTTGTCCAGGGTGGTCAGGTCCCGGGTGCGGTAGCGGATGAGCGGGATGCCTTCTTTGGTCAGGGTGGAGAAGACCAGCTCGCCCGGCTGGCCTGGCTCCACGTGGTCGCCGGTCTCGGGGTCGATGATCTCGGCCAGGAAATGGTCCTCGCAAATATGCATGCCGTTCTTGGCTTCCCAGCATTCTTGGGAGACGCCCGGGCCCATGACCTCGGACAGTCCGTAAATATTGGTGGCGGTAATGCCGGTCCGGTCCTCGATGTCCCGGCGCATTTCCTCGGTCCAGGGTTCAGCGCCAAAAATGCCCAGCCGCAATGGCAGCTCGCGAAAATCAATGCCCGCCTCGCGCGCGGTTTCGTGCAAAAATATCATATACGAAGGCGTGCAGCAGATGACCGTGGGGCCGAAGTCTTTGATCAGCGCTACCTGGCGCTTGGTGGCGCCGCCGGAAATCGGGACCACGGTGGCGCCAAGCTGCTCTGCGCCATAGTGTGCGCCCAGGCCGCCGGTGAACAGCCCGTAGCCGTACGCGTTGTGGATGATGTCCTTAGGGCCGGCGCCAGCGCACATATAGGCCCGGGCCATGCATTCAGCCCAGTTGTTCAGGTCCCGCTGGGTATAGCCCACCACAGTGGCCTTGCCCGTGGTGCCGCTGGAGGCGTGGATGCGCACAATATTCTCTTTGGGCGCGGAAAACAGGCCAAAGGGATAGTGGTTGCGCAGGTCCTGCTTCTCGGTAAAGGGCAGCAACGTGACGTCGGACAGCTTGCGGATGTCTGCCGGGGTAATGCCCAGCTCGTCGAATTTTTTCTTGTAAAAAGGAACGGTTGCGTACACACGCTCGGCCAGTGCCTTGAGCCGCCGCAGCTGCAAGGCTTCCAATTCCTCTCGGGGCAGGGTTTCCATCTGCACGTTGTAGATCATGAACAGGCTCCGGAATGCGGGATTTCCTGGCCATGGAATATGGCGAGGATGTGACATGACTGCACCAAAAGGACAAAGCGGTCAAGCTTGTGAGAAAAACCGCAGACTGGCGCGCAGTTTTGTCCTCTGATCGGGGACTGGCTAATACAATATTGTGCGGAAAAGGCGTGACGGCGCTTACCTGCGTTCATTTATCTGCGTGCGGTTGCGGCCACTACGCGAGTTCCCAGCGGCCGGCTGCGCCCTGGGTCCTTTTAGTCGTATTCCACAGTCACGCGGTCCAGTTCTTCGATGGTCGTCAAGCCGCGCAGAACCTTTTTCAGGCCGTCGTAGCGCAGGGTTTTGAAGCCGTGTTTTTCGGCGCACTGGCGCAGTTCTTCTTCCTGGGCGTTGTTGGTGATCAGGGCCCGCAGTTCACGGTTGACAGGCATGAGTTCATGGATGGCCAGCCGGCCCTGGTAGCCGGTGTTGTTGCATTCGTAGCAGCCTTTGCCGCGGTAGAAGCGGACTTTTGTCTGGCCGTCCCATTCGAACAGGCGGTCCATCTCTTCTGGCGGGACTGCGTAGCTTTCCTTGCAGTGGCGGCAAATGCGCCGGACCAGCCGCTGGGCCAGCACGGCTATGATAGCGGGGGCCACGTGGTAGGGTTTGGCGCCCAGGTCCACCAGCCGGGTTACAGCTTGGATGGCGTTGTTGGTGTGCAGGGTAGAGAGAACAAGGTGGCCGGTCAGAGCGGCTTGCAGGGAGATACGGGCTGTTTCCAGGTCGCGAATTTCCCCAGCCAGAATGATGTCCGGGTCTTGGCGCAGAAAAGAGCGCAGCACTGCGGCAAAGTCTACGCCGGCTTCGCGCAATATCTGCACCTGGTTCACTCCGGCTAACCGGTACTCCACCGGGTCCTCCACAGTCATGATATTTACGTCTGGGGTGTTGAGCTCGTTGAGCACGGCGAAAAGCGTGGTAGACTTGCCGCTGCCAGTGGGACCGGTAACGAAAATGACGCCGTTGGGCCGCTTGATACACCGAAGCATCTGGCCGTGCAGGTCTTTGGCAAAGCCCATGTCGTTCAATTGGGGCGGTTTGGACCCCTCGGTCTGGCCCAAAATACGCAAGACAATCTTTTCGCCGTAGATGGAGGACACGGAGGAGAAGCGGAAATCCACGGCTGTGCGCTGTAGCTGCAGTTTGATGCGGCCGTCTTGGGGCAGGCGCCGCTCGGCAATGTTCATGCCGGAGAGCAATTTGAGGCGCGACGCCACGGCGTCGAACGTGGACCGCGGCGCGCTGCGCCATGTGGTCATGACGCCGTCGACGCGCAGGCGCACGACGAACT
>CAYTSA010000157.1:0-3460 GCA_964440345.1 uncultured Desulfovibrionaceae bacterium
AGGACTTCTGCAAAGCCGGCTTCGACCCTATGCCCGAAGGCTTCCAGTCCGTCCCTTTTGGCGACGTGGAGGCCATGGAGCGAGCCATTACGGGCAAGACCGCCGCCGTGCTGGTGGAAGCGGTGCAGGGCGAGGGCGGCGTGCGGCCCATGGGCCAGGAATACGCCCAGGCCGTGCAGCGGCTTTGCCGGGACACGGGGATACTGTTCATGGTGGACGAGATACAGACTGGGATGGGCCGCACTGGCAAGCTCTGGGCGCATGAGCACTACGGTCTTTTGCCGGACGTATTCACCGCGGCCAAGGGGCTGGCCAACGGCCTGCCCATGGGCGCCATGCTGGCCACGGACGAGGCCGCGTCCGGCTTTGCGCCGGGCGCGCACGCCACCACTTTTGGCGGAGGCGGGGTTGTTTCTGCAGCGGCGCTGGCTGTTCTGGACGTGTTGGAAAGCGAGAATCTCCTGGACCGCGCTGCGGCTTTGGGCGAGTACGCCAAACGCCGGTTCCAAGCGCTGCAGGAAAAGTTCCCGGACAAGATCAGTGACGTTCGCGGCCTGGGCCTGATGCTTGGCGTGGAGCTGGCTGCGCCTGGACAGGACATCTGGCGCGGGCTATTGGAGCGCGGCTACGTGTGCAACCTGGCCAAGGAGCGCATCCTGCGGCTGCTGCCGCCGCTCATCGTGGAAAAAGAGGACCTGGCCGGCTTTGCCAATGCGTTGGAGGAGCTGTTGGCGGCTTAGCAGCCGTCTTCCGGGGAATAGGCGCTCTCGTGCATTTGTCAGAATCGAGAAAACAGCCTTTCATAGAGGACTTGTTTTCTAGTGAAAATGCGCAGGTTGATGCAATGAACAGCCCCCGCCTGGCGCGGGCCTTTTAAAAATTCTACAAGGAAAAGCGCGAGAGAGAAAACTTTTTCAGGAGCATCATCTCTCGCAATGCCGTGTTTTGTGATCATCTCCGCCACCAGACGCGCGGACTTGCCCGCTTTGTACGGACAGTGGTTTCTCAACCGCGTTCGGGCAGGGTGGTGCAGTGTTCCCAACCCCTTCAATCCTGCCCAGGTGTCGCGCATTTCCATGGCGCCGGAGGACGTTGATTGCTTCGTGTTCTGGACGCGGTTTTCGCGGCCCATGTTCGCGTATTTGGACGAACTGGACCAGCGGGGCCACCGTTATTATTTCATGATCACCTTGCTGGGCTATCCGCGGCCGTTCACACCGCATGGCCCGGCCCTGGAAGCGGCTGTGGCCGCGTTCCAAGAGCTTTCCCGGCGTATCGGCCCGGACCGGGTGGTCTGGCGCTACGACCCCATTGTGCATACCTCAGCCACGGACGCGGCCTGGCACTTGCAAACCTTTGGCGCGCTCTCTTCCCGGCTGGCAGGCTATACCCGGCGTTGCGTCATCAGTTTGATGTTGGACTACAAGAAGATACGGCCGCGCATGGCGGCCCTGGCCCGCGAAGGCTACCCGCTGCGACAGTGCGGCGAGGAATTCTGCAATGCGCTACTGCCGGCCATGGTTGATATGGGGGCGCGGCGCGGGATGCGGCTGCAGTCCTGCGCCACAGAGGTGGACCTGGAGCCCTACGGCGTGGTCCCGGGCAAGTGCATAGACGAGGCGCACTTGCTGGACACTTTCGGCCTGCGGCTGCCGGCTGTTAAGGACCCGCACCAACGCAAGCTGTGCCGGTGCATCCCCAGCCGGGACATAGGAATGTACGACGGCTGCGTTTTTGGCTGCCGGTATTGCTACGCCACTGCAGACTTTCAGCGCGCCCGAGCCAACCGCAAAGCGCACGATCCGGCCTCGCCTTCCATGCTGGGCTGGAGCGAGCCCCCCGGTCCCACGCCTACCGGCCAGATCAGTTTGTTCAAGTAAGCAGCCTCAAGCCGAAGGGGGGGCTCCGTGGTCTGCAGCGTCTTACCCCGCCAAGCGGGCGAACCGCCGCGCGTTCAAGTGGCAGACTGCCGCAGCCAGGGCGTCGCTGGCGTCGGTCGCCCAGTCCGGCTTTACGCCGAGAACCTGCCCCACCATGAAGGCCACCTGGCTTTTCTCGGCCCGGCCGGCTCCGACCAGACTTTTTTTGATTTTTGTGGGTTCGTAGCCGGTCACAGGCAGTCCGGCCACTGCGCAGGCGGCCATGGCGGCGCCGCGGGCTTGGCCCAGCTTCAGCGCGCTGGCGGCGTTTTTGGCGGTGAATACTTCTTCTATGGCCGCTTCGTGTGGCGCGTATTCTTCTATAAGGGAGGCAAGGCTGCTGTAGATGCGGCCCAGCCGTTCGCTCATGGGGGCCTTGGCCGGGGGGCGGATGGTCCCGGCCGCCACCAGCTTCGCAACGCCGGACGTTTCGGCCACCAGGCCGTAGCCTGTACACCGCGTGCCCGGGTCCAGGCCCAGCACGATGAGAGCGTTGGGGCTGGCCATCTGGTTCTGCTAGCCTTCCATCTCCGCCATCAGCTCGTCAGGGAAGTCTGCGTTGGAGTGCACGTTTTGCACGTCTTCGTTGTCTTCCAGGTTCTCCAACAGTTTGATCACCTTGCGGCCGGTCTCTGCGTCCAGTCCGGACAAGGTTTCGGGGATCATGGATATCTCTGCGCTTTGCCATTCCAGGCCGGCGTCTTCATAGGCTTTTTGCACGGCGTCAAAATCTTCCGGCGCGCAGTGTACTTCCCAGCTGTGGCCTTCGTCGCTTACGTCTTCGGCGCCGGCTTCCAGACCCACTTCCAGCAACTGGTCTTCAGTGTACGCATCGTGGTCAAAGGAGAGCACGCCTTTGCGCTGGAACATCCAGTTCACGCAGCCGGATTCGCCCATGGACCCGCCGCCCTTGGAGAAAAGATGCCGCACCTCAGCCACGGTGCGGTTGCGGTTATCTGTGGCTGCTTCCACCAGAATGGCCACGCCGCCTGGGCCGTATCCTTCGTAGGTTACTTCCTGGATGTCGCCGCCTTCCAGCTCGCCAGTGCCTTTCTTGATGGCGGTGTCTATCTTGTCTTTGGGCAGGTTCACCGCCCGCGCCGCCGCAATGGCGGAGCGCAGCCGGGCGTTGTGGTCCGGGTCTCCGCCGCCCATGCGAGCGGCTATGATGATTTCCTTGGCCGCCTTGGTGAAGTATTTGGCTTTCTTGGCGTCCTGTGCGCCCTTGCGCACGGCGATGTTTTTCCATTTGCTGTGTCCGGCCATGCCCGTGTTTCTCCTGTTGTGAATGTGATGTTATGATGCGCCCTTGAAGCCCAGGCCGACGTAGAAGGTCTCCTTGCTTTCGGCGCGTGAGCTTTTAGGCTTGAAATTTTTGACTGTTGTAAACAGCGGCCGCATGGCCTGGGGCAGGTCGTTCATGTCCGGCCCCATGAAAACTTTTGCGGCAAAGCTGCCGCCTTGTACCAACCATTGCTCCGCCAAGGCAAGGGCTTGCATGGCCAGCTCCAGCGACCGGCATTGGTCGGTGAACTTGATCC
>CAYTSA010000158.1:0-3452 GCA_964440345.1 uncultured Desulfovibrionaceae bacterium
TACGCCGTTCAAGGGGGTGCGTATCTCGTGGCTCATGTTTGCCAGAAATTCCGACTTGGACTTGTTGGCGTTCTCTGCCTGCTGCTTGGCGGCCAGCAACTCCTGCTCCGCCAACTTGCGCTCGGTAATGTCTATGTGGCATCCCACGACCCGCAAGGGCTGTCCGTCTTCATCCCATTCAATGATCCTGCCGGCGCAGAGCACCCAGACCGTCGTACCGTTTTTGTGGCGGTAGCGCAGTTCTTCGTGGAACGGAGTCTGCCCGCGACTGTCAATATGTTTTTGAAAAGCCTCTATACTTCGCTGTAAGTCTTCCGGGAAGATCAGCTTTTGCCAGGATTCCGGAAAATTAGCCAATTCATGATCTTCATAGCCAAACATGCGTTTGAACGTTGGGCTCAAATACTCATGGTTCGTACGCAGGTCCCAGTCCCAGTAGCCCGCCAGGGTGTCTTCGAGAATATTGCGAAGGATGGTCCGCTCGCGATAAATATCCTGCTGGGCGCGAATGCGCTCTGTGACATCCTCGAACAAGGAAACAATTTCGCCAGAAGGAATGCGGTAGATACGGTTTTCACGCCACCCGGCGCTGGCCGGACCTTCGCAATAATACGGCGCCAGATACTTGGACGCGCCAGTTTGCCAGACCTCGCGCAGGGCTTCGGGAAGGCCTGTAGCGGATATTGCCGGCAACACAGAGAACACGCGTTGGCCAAGAAGCTCGTCCTTATTTAGATTCAGAATTGACTCCGCCGCCTGGTTGCAATCCATGATTTCAAAGTCTACCCCATTCTCCACTGCGCGGTAGACGACCACGCCAATGGAGAGATGTTCGAACATGCCTTCCAACCGCTGACGCAGCCTCTCGTTCTCCAGTTGTGCTGTTTTTCTCTGGTGAATATCCGTATGCGCGCCCACAACTCGCGTGGGTTTGCCGTCTGCATCGCGCTCCACCGCCCGGCCTCGGGAGTAAATCCATTTGTAGCCGCCAGCTTTGGTGCGCAAACGAAACTCTATTTCGTAAGCGTTGGAGCGGCCCTTTATGTAGTCGTCAAAAGCAGCGGCAAACCTTTCAGCGTCCTCAGGGTGCAAGTTGTTTTGGCAAAAACAGCCGAAATCGGACACTTCGCCCGGCGCATACCCCAACATCTCGGCCCAGCGGTCTGAGTATTCGAAATCTCCTGTTTCAAGAGTGTAGTCCCAAATGCCGTCGTTTGTGGCCTCCAAAGCGCTTTGCAGCAACTCCTCGGCCCGCTTGCGCCGGGAAATCTCGGTAAAGAAACTCAGCACCGCGGCTTTGCCTTCCCACTCAATGCTGGAGCTATTGACCTCCATCCAGAGGGTCTGGCCGGATTTGGAAACTGCTTTAAACTCGTATCGCGAGGGCGCTTCTTCGCCGGCCACCCGGGCCTTGTGATAAGAGTAGACCCGCTGCTGGTCGTCGGGGTGGATGAACTCTCGCAGGTCCATGGAGGAGGCTTCCTCCACTGTGTAGCCGGACATGCGGCAAAGCCAATGGTTGAAAAACTTCAACCGCCCATCCTGTATAACAACCACCCCTTCACTGGCGTTGTCCAAGATAAGCTGCAGCTTATCTTGGTCCGCGCACGTTACTCCTGCGCTTGCCCCTGCATGCTGCGCTGTTTCATTTGATGTATTTGATGTATTGCTCATTATGCCTGTATCATTTTGCACTCTGTTCCAAAACATACTAAAAACCCGACTATGCAATATGTAGATTATCCTCGTAACAGGGTAAAAGCAAGAGCTGGCAACCAAAATCCCAGCATGGACCAGTCAATCTGGCTACAGGGCAGTGGGCGCGGGGTCAGATCAATACGCGCGCAATGCGCTCCATCACGCGGTGGATCAGCGGCCAATGCGGAAGAAACGAAAAGGACAACACTCTGCTAACCTGCGCTGCCCCAGCAATGCTGCAGTATGGGATGCAAGGCGGACACGTCCAAAGGCTTGGGCAAATAATAGTCCATGCCGGCGTTGAGAAACTTTTCTTTGTCGCCGGCCATGGCGTAAGCTGTGAGAGCGATAATGGTTATGTCCTGGGAGTTTTTGCCGGCCCTGCCGTCGCGTATGGCCATGGTTGCCTCCACGCCGTTCATGATCGGCATCTGGATGTCCATGAGCACCGCGTCGAAGGACTCTTGCTGCAGAACTGTAAGCACTTGGGCGCCGTTTGCAACAACAGCCACCTTATGTCCCATTTTCTGCAAAATGGCCGTGACAGCCATCTGAGTAATCTTGTCGTCCTCGGCCAGCAACAGCCGTAAACCGGACGCCGGCGCTCCCTCCAGAATGGTGTTGACCGGGGTTTGTTCTCGGGTATCGATCTCAAAGGGCAAAGCAAAATGAAACACCGAGCCGGCGCCCAGCTCGCTTTCTACAGCAATAACGCCGCCCATGAGCTCCACCATACGCTTGACTATGGAAAGCCCTAACCCCGCGCCTTGATGCTGGCGGGTAAAGTGTTGTTCGGCCTGGACAAAACTGTCGAACAACGTATCCACCATATCGTCGGCTATGCCTACGCCAGTGTCCGCCACTGTAAAAAGAATGCGGCAACACGCCTTTGCATCCTTGGGCAAAGGCGACACTGTTACTTCTATGCGGCCGGAATGGGTGAATTTAAGCGCATTTGCCACCAGATTGACCAACACCTGTTGCAGCCGGGTTGCGTCGCCATACAGCCGCGAAGGCGTGTCCCTGGCCACATGCAGTTTCAAGTCTATGGATTTGGACAGGGCCAAGCGCGCAAACAAATTTTCAACAGCAGCCAACACATCGTGAATATTGAAAAAATCAGGCTCCAAAGTGAGCTGGCCTGCTTCTACCCGAGAAAGGTCCAATATGTCTGAAAGCAGTCTGGCCAAACGGTTGCTGGCCTGCAAGGCGTTGGCTACACACTCGGCCTGGTCCTGGTCCAGTGAAGATATCTGTAGCAGTTGCAACATGCCCATAACGCCGTTTAAGGGCGTTCTTATCTCATGGCTCATGTTCGCCAGAAACTCGGATTTGGCCTGGCTGGAGGATTCAGCCTGTTCTTTGGCCCGCAGCAACTCCCGCTCCATGGCCTTACGCGGCTCAAGGTCGTCAACAACCCAGATGACTCCACGGTCCAGGTCCGTGGGATCCAGAGCCTTTCCAGAAAGCGAACACCACACAGCAGAACCGTCCTTGCGCCGCAGCTGGTATTCCACCTGAATCTGCTCGCCCTGCGTCAGCGAGTAGTAATGCCGTCGGCCGTATTCTTCAAACTTTTCCTGGCTTAGGTGCAACTCCTGCATGGACAGGCCAATCATTTCTTCCTGGTTGTCATAGCCTAGAATATCCGCCAGCCGCTGATTGTTCCGGGCCAGCACGCGTCCGCCGCGCAAAAGCATCAGGGCTAGAGCATCTAATTTCGCCTTTTAAGGGCCGTTGAAATTTTTTGTAGG
>CAYTSA010000159.1:0-1745 GCA_964440345.1 uncultured Desulfovibrionaceae bacterium
ATGTCCTTGGGCCCCTGGCAGGAGCCGGCCAGAAACACGCCCGCGGTGTTGGTCTCCACGGGCCGCAGCTTGGGGTGGCTCTCCATGTAAAAGCCGTACTGGTCGTAGGAAATGCGCAGCTTTTCGGCCAGTTGCGGCGCGCCCTTGGCCGCTTCCGCGCCCACGGCCAGCACCACCAGGTCGGCCTCCACTTCCAGCTGCGTTCCGGCCAGCGTATCCGCCCCGCGCACCAGATACTTGTCGCCCTTGGGGTATATCTGGGCCACACGGCCGCGGATGTACCGCGCGCCGTACTCTTCCATGGCCCGGCGGGTGAATTCGTCGTACATTTTCCCGGGCGCGCGGATATCCATATAAAAGACGTAGGACTGCGACTCCGGCAAATGGTCCTTGGTCAAAATGGCCTGCTTGGCCGTGTACATGCAGCAAAAGCCGGAGCAGTACGGCCGGTCCACAGACTTGTCCCGCGAGCCCACGCACTGGATGAACACGATGTCCTTGGGCTCCTTGCCGTCCGAGGGCCGCTTGATGCGCCCTCCCGTGGGGCCGGAGGCCGAGAGCAGCCGCTCGTACTGCAGCGAGGTGATCACGTCCGGGTAGCGGCCGCCGCCGTATTCGCCGTATATGGTGAAGTCGAAAAGGTCGTAGCCTGTGGCCGCGATAAGTGCGCCCACGTCTTCCACCACCAGCTCGTCCTGCTGATCGTAGCGGATGGCCTTGGTGGGGCATATTTTCTCGCACACGCCGCACTTGCCCTTGGTGAACTTCAGGCAAAACTCGGGGTCGATGGAGGCCTTTTTGGGAATGGCCTGGGGGAACGGGATGGTGATGGCCGTGGTCGGGCCCATCTGTTCGTTAAAGTAGTCTGTGGATTTCTTGGCCGGGCATTTTTCCATGCACAGCCCGCAGCCGGTGCAGGCTTCCCAGTCTACAAACGTAGACTTTTTCTTCACCGTCACCCGAAAGTTGCCCACATAGCCGTCCACAGATTCGACCTCGGCGTTGGCGTACAGGGTGATGTTCGGGTGCTGGGCCACATCCACCATCTTCGGACCCAGGATGCAGCTGGAGCAATCCACGGTGGGAAACGTCTTGTCCAGTTTGGCCATCTTGCCGCCAATGGTGGTGGTCTTTTCCACCAGAATGACGTCCAGCCCGCCGTCGGCGCAGTCCAGGGCCGCCTGAATGCCGGCCACGCCCCCGCCGATGACCATCACCCGCTTGTTGATGGAAAACGTCTTGGGAATCAGCGGCTTGTCCTGGGACAG
Source organism: uncultured Desulfovibrionaceae bacterium (assembly GCA_964440345.1). Lineage (GTDB taxonomy): Bacteria > Desulfobacterota > Desulfovibrionia > Desulfovibrionales > Desulfovibrionaceae > CAYTSA01. The sequence goes on from CAYTSA010000159.1 coordinate 1,269, forward strand.
CTTGGCCACAGCCATGGAGATCAGGTCCAGGGCCTTGTTGCTGTTGGCGTTCTTGTCCTTGCTTATCCAGGAAACGTGCTCGCGGATGTTGGCCATCTCGAACATGTAGCGGTTCAGCCCGGCCCGCTCCACCGTGCGGCGAAAGGTGGGCTCGTGCATGCGCGGCGTGCAGGACGCCACCACCACGCCGTCAAGCTCGTGCTCCTTGATGGCCTGGATGATGCCTTCCTGCCCGGGCTCGGAGCAGGCGTACATGGTGTCCGAGGCAAAGGCCACGTTTGGCAGCTCACGCGCCTGCTCGGCCACGCTGGGCACGTCAACTGTGCCGCCTATGTTGCTGCCGCAGTGGCAGACGAAAACTCCAATTTTCATATGATCACAGCTCCTTACTTGCAGATAACCTGACGGCTTTACTCAGGCTGCGCCGGCTTCGGCCGTGGCCTTCCTGGCTTCTTTGGCTTCCTTGGCCTGGGCGGC
>CAYTSA010000159.1:1845-3315 GCA_964440345.1 uncultured Desulfovibrionaceae bacterium
GCGGCCGCTTCCTGTTCGGCTTTGGCCAGGTCTGCAGCGCGCAACGCTTTCTTGGGGTTCACGCACAGCTTGTCCAGTCCCAGCTCGGCCTCGTCCAGTCCCAGGGCCAGGCCGATGAGCTGTGTGTAGTAGAACACTGGCATATGGTGCTGGGCGTTGGTCGCTGCGTTGATCTGCCCCTGCCGCAGGTCCAGGTTCATCTGGCAGAGCGGACAGGCTGTGACCACGGCCATGGCCTGTACGTCGTCGGCCGCGTCCAGCAGCCGCCCGGAAAGCCGGGCCACCACGTCTTTGCGGGCCACGCCAAATGACGCGCCGCAGCACTCCACCTTCAACGGAAACGGCGCGACATCCGCGCCCAGGGCGGCCATCAGCTCGTCCATGGCGATGGGGTTCTCGCAGTCGTCAAACTCCATGACCTCGGGCGGACGGTTCATGATGCAGCCGTAATACGGCGCCACGCGCAGACCGGTCAGCGGCCGGACCACCTTGGCCTTTACCGCTTCTGGGCCGATGTCTTCAAAGATGACCTGGAGCACGGACTTGACCGCCGGGATGTGCTCCACAGGCGTGTCCAAAAGGCTGTTCACCCGGACCTTGAAGTCTACATTCGTAGACATTTTGTGCTCGGCCGTCTTCAGGTTGGTCAAGCAGCTGGGGCACGGGGTGGTCACCGTGTCCAGATTCATGGACTCGGCTATCTGCAGATTACGCGCGGCCAGGGCTGAAGAGAGCGCGTGGTCCACAGTGTGGGCCGGGGTGGAGCCGCAGCAGCTCCAGTCCTCCAGCTCCCGCATATCCAAGCCCAGGGCGCGGCACACAGCCCGGGTGGAAGATTCGTATTCTTTGGACGTGCCCTGGCCGGAACAGCCGGGGTAATAGGCGTAAACCTTGGCTGCGCTCATGCGGTACGCTCCCTCTGCTCTTGAAAGCGTTGAAAAATTTTGGCGACTTCTTCCTTGCCTTGAATGTCGTGGGGCTTGAATCCCAGCTTGCGCTTGGGCAAAATTTTCGGGCCCAGGTCAACGTCGGTCCAGACCCGGCCGCTTTTGGCCACGTAGGCGGCCAGCAGGCCCATCTCAAAAACCCGGCCGTGCTTGCGCACCGAGTCCAAAAACGTGTCCCAGAAGAGCTTGACGTTCTTCTCGGCCGCCAGCCCCTCGCGCCGGGACATGTGCCGCAAAACGTCCATGATCCGGGCCACGTCTATGTTGTTGGGGCAGCGGGTGGTGCAAGATTCGCAGGTGGCGCACAGCCAAATGGACCGGCAGGAAAGCAGCATCTGCTTCTGCCCGGCTTGCAAAAGCCGCATTACCTGGCTGACCGGTATGTCGTAGGCAAACGTGTACGGACACCCGGCTGTGCAGTTGCCGCACTGGTAGCACAAACGCACGTTCTGCTCACTCTCGCGCTCCACGCGGGCCACGAATTCGCCGTCATAAGAATCTGTAATATTTAGTATGTGCATGC
>CAYTSA010000160.1:0-3304 GCA_964440345.1 uncultured Desulfovibrionaceae bacterium
TATTTCAAAATACTGATTGTTGTTTGAACTGTAGTTTCAACCCCGAAAGTCGAGTGTGTAATTATATCAAAAAATACATAAGAGCATCTAAACATGTTCAATGTTAACATGATCAATGTCTGTTAGACGTTAATGCTCTGCCGCCATGGCCTGCACCGGCTGCATGCGGGCGGCGATAAAGGCTGGGTAGAGCACGCCGACAACGGAAAGAACGCAGCCCACGCCGATGGAAAAGAGCACGGAAATCCCGGCTTCGGCCAAAGAGAGCGTTGTCCAGGATATGAAGCCAAAGCGGATAAGCCCCTGGAGCATGGCGAAAACAAAACCCAGCAACGCGCCGGCGCCAGCGCCAGCCAGACCCTGGAACACAGATTCGAGCACGAAGAGCCGCAGCACCATGGAGTCCAGCGCGCCTAGACATTTCATTATGCCTATTTCGCGGAACCGTTCGGTCACAGAGATGAGCTGCGCGTTGATGATGCCCACGGTGCAGACCAGCAAGGAGAGGATGACGATCCAGCGTTCCTTGGCCGAGGTAAGCTGCGACTCGGCCCCGGCGCTCACGTCGTAGCCGGCTGCGTTCAGTTGCTCTATGGCGGCAGGGCCGCCGCGGTCCAGCAGTCCCTGGGCCACGTCCGCGTTGACCAGCACAAAGGCCAGGAAAAACACCGCCAGCACCAGGCTTATTACTGTGATCAGGGAGCGGAAAAAACGGATGCGGAAATTCTTGAAGGTAATATCCACGGACTTGGACCAGGGCAGGGATATCTGCCGCGAGACGGGTCCTTGTGGAGAACCGCCTGTGCGTGTGGCGTCTGAGGTCTGGGCGCTGTTCATGGATATTCTTCCAGAAAAAAGATGTCTATTTCACTTGGGGCCTGTCTCTAAATATCTGTCTGCTGCGTTTTCAGCAAAAAGTGACGTTTGACGTAGCGCTGCTACGCCTGCAAGCCATTTTTCGCTTCAGCCTTGCCTGCTGCAATTATTTCTCAAACTCGCAATGAAAGGTATTGAGAGACATACCCTACACACCATAGCCGCAAACAGTTGCGAATTGCAAGATTTTCAAAAAGAAAAATCGCCTTGCTCTGACAGGTATTGCCTTTTCCTAATGATTTTCTGGACATTCGAAGGGCCGTCGATTACGTTGTATAACGTATATAATGGCTGTGAAGCCTTAATCATGTGTGCAAGGGAGGGGTATGCGCCGGTTGCTACTCGTCGTATGGGTCTGTGTGGCCATTGCCGGATGGAGTCCCGCCGCCGCGGCCAAGGACCTCATTATCACAAATCAGGTGGAGTCCAGCCTGGACAAGCGGTTTGAGTATCCGCACCGGCTGTTGCGCCGGGCTCTGGAAGTGACCCAGGAAGAGTACGGACTGTTCGAGCTGCAGCGCCACGCTTTGTCCATGAGCCGGAAAAGGGCGCTCAAAGAGCTGGTAGAGGGCAATCTGACGGTCTTTGAGGCGCCTACGCAACAAAGCTGGGAAGAGCAAGCTATCCCGGTGCGCATTCCTTTGCGTAAGGGGCTGCTGGGCTATCGGCTGTTTCTCATCCGGGAGAAGGACCAGGAGACGTTTCGCCGCATCAGTTCTTTGGATGCGCTGAAAAAATTGCACATGGGCCTGAAACAGCAGTGGACCATCACCGCCAAAATGCAGGACCTGGGTTTTACCATTTTTTTTGGCAAGTCGTATGAAAAGCTGTTCGAGATGTTGTCGTACGGCCGGTTCGACTATTTTCCGCGTGCTCTCAATGAGGTGTTTTCGGAGTACGAAACCCGTAAGAAGCTGTATCCGAATTTGCGCATTGAGCAGAATCTGGCCCTGTTTTTGCCTTTGCCCTCTTATTTTTTTGTAACGCCCACGCGTCCCGACCTGGCCGAGCGGGTTGCAACCGGCCTGCAGCAGATGATGGCGGACGGGGAGTTCGAAAAGATGTTCCTGGAGGAGCACAAGGACTATTTGCAAGCTGCGAATCTGAAACAACGCCGGATATTTCGCCTGGAGGACGCCAGCCTGCCCCCGCTCACCCCGCTGGATGACGCACGGCTGTGGCATGAGCCGTAAGGGCGGTTTAGCGCACCCTGTAAGGCTTCTGCACAATTCCCAGGAAAGATATTGTGCAGAATACCGTGTGAAGTTACTGCTTTTCGCGCAGCAGCAGCTGCTGCACGGTCACGCTGGACGCGGCTGCACCCCCGGGGTCGTCTGAACCGGGAAAGCCTTCCAGGGTGTAGCAGCCGTACCTGCCGGACCCCGGATAAGCGCGGCAATGGTAGGTTCCAGCTTCCAGATCGGCAAGCTGCAGGATATGCTGCCCGTCGAATGAGACGTAGCCCAGGCTTTGCCCTGCAGCATTGTAGCAGGCCAATCCTCCGTCAGCGCTTTGCAGCGTGCCGCTGATATGGCGTTGAAATAATGGTGTAGTTCTGGCTGTTTTCGGGGACCTTAAAGGTGTAGTAGTCCACAATGTCCAGGGTCAGCAAGCCGTCTTGGCTCACTTCCAGCGTGTACCAGTCCTGCAGGTCGTTTTGCGTACTGCTGCGGCGGTAGCCTATGGAGCCGCTGTACACGCTCTCTGCGGTCACCTCGTCCGCCTGGGCTTGGGTGTCGTTGGTCTCGCTTTCGGTGGCGGAGCCGTTGGCCTGCTCGTAAGTGACCTGAGCGTTGAATTCACCCGTATAATTCAGGCCGTAACTGATGTAGACGGAGTAGTTCCCGGCCGCCAGGGGAACGCTCAGAGTCTCGCTGGCGGTAAGCATCAGAGTATAGCTGATAGTCTGCTCGTTGGCGTCGAGGAAGCCCACAGTGCAATACTGGCTGACCAGGGAGTCGGAGACCGTGATGTCCAGGGTGACCATGCCGTCTGCGGTGATTTCTGGCAGAGCCCGGGTATAGCTGTTTGGCTGTTCGCCGGGCAGAGTGCCGGTAAAGGCGTCCAGCGCCTCCGCCAGAACTTGGGAACTGAGGACAAGAAGCAAAACAAGGGCCAGCAGGACAACGCGTGAGTAGAGAGACATGCAACCTCCTGGGGCTAGAGGTGGGCGCCGCAGCCATAACGCGCACTGGACTGCGCGAAAAGTCAAGACAGATTTGTTGCCGTTTTTAAGGTGCATTTCTCCGTGGCGTTGGCGTCAATTTGACTGGTTCAATCTTGTCACATCTTCATTCGATAAGCTACCACTTTTCGCCGCGACCAAACCTGTCCGGCGCCGCTGAGCTGTTGCATCGCCCGGTCATATTCAAGAATGTGGCTATGCAGCTAGCTCCGAATAGTGGTAATTAATGCGGCAATGGTTGTT
>CAYTSA010000161.1:0-3082 GCA_964440345.1 uncultured Desulfovibrionaceae bacterium
CGCCTTCGCGTTGCTCACCTTTCTCTGGCGGAAATTGGTTGTGTCTGCGGTTAATTGCCCAAAAACTCGCCAGTCACCGAATTTTTGTCCTTGATCAGGTCTTCGGGCGTTCCCTGGGCGACGATGCGGCCCCCGTTCTCGCCGCCGCCTGGGCCCAAATCTATAACGTGGTCCGCGGCCATGATCACGTCCACGTTGTGCTCTATGACCACCACAGACGCGCCCTTGTCCACCAGCCGGTGCAGCACCTGAATCAGCTTGCCCACCTCGTGCATGTGCAGGCCGGTGGTGGGCTCGTCCAGCACGTACAGCGCCCCAGGCAGGGACCGCTTGCCCAGCTCGCGGGATATCTTGATGCGCTGCGCCTCGCCGCCGGAAAGCGTGGTGGCCGGCTGGCCCAGGGCCAGATACTCCAGCCCCACGTCCTGCAGCACGCCGAGACGACGGGCCAGGGCCGGATAGTTTTCGAAAAACGAGGCGGCCTGGCGCACAGTCAGGTCCAGGACCTCAGCGATGTTCAGCCCCTTGTAGCGGACCTCCAGGGTCTCGGAATTATAGCGTTTGCCCTTGCACACATCGCAGGTCACGTACACGTCCGGCAGAAAGTGCATCTCCACGCGGTTGTAGCCGTCGCCCTGGCAGGCTTCGCAGCGGCCGCCGCGCACGTTGAAGCTGAAGCGTCCGGGCTTGTAGCCGCGCTGGCGTGCGTCCGGGGTCAGGGCGAATATTTTGCGGATTTCGTCGAACACTTTGGTGTAGGTGGCTGGGTTGGACCGCGGCGTGCGGCCTATGGGCGTCTGGTCTATGGAGACGATCTTTTCCACGGCCTTGGCGTTGCCAAAACCGTCCAGCAGTCCAGGGTTCTCTACCTTCATGCCTTGGCTCAGGGCCAGGTGCTTGTACATGGTGTCCACCACCAGCGAAGACTTGCCCGAGCCGGAGGGACCGGTGACGCAGACCAGGCAGCCCAGGGGAATCTGGCAGGTCAGGTTCTGCAGATTGTTGGTGCGCACGCCCTTCATGGCCAGGTGATCCTTGGACTGGCGCCTGCTTTTGGGCCGGGGGATAAACAGGTCGCCGCGCAGGTACTTGCCGGTCAGGGATGCGGCGTTGGCCAGCAGCGCCGGTACGTCCCCGGCGTGAACTATTTCTCCGCCCAGGGCGCCAGAACCCGGCCCCAGCTCCAGCACGTGGTCCGCGCTGCGGATGGTGGCCTCGTCGTGCTCCACCACCAGCACGGTGTTGCCTCGGCCCTGTAGCGAGCGCAGCGTGGAGAGCAACCGCTCATTGTCCCGCGGATGCAGCCCTATGGACGGCTCGTCCAGCACGTAGGTGACCCCTACCAGGCCTGACCCGAGCTGCCCGGCCAGCCGAATGCGCTGGGCCTCGCCGCCGGAAAGCGTGGACATGTTTCGGGCCAGGCTCAGGTAGTCCAGGCCCACGTTCACCAGAAAGGAGAGCCTGTGCGTCAGCTCCTTGAGCAGAGGCTCGGCTATGATCTTCTGTCTGCCGTGAAAATCCTGTTTTTGAAGCCATTCCAATGCTCTGGATATGGACAGGGAGGTGAATTGGAAGATGTTCAGATCGCCCACGCGCACAGCCAGAGACCCGGGCCGCAGCCGAGCGCCCTGGCACTCCGGACAGGGCCGGCTCTGGCGATAGCGGGAAAGCTCGTCCCGCCAGTGGCGGCCAAAGCTCATGCCGGCCTCCAGCACGGAGACCACGCCTTCCCAGTCCACCTCGTCGTCTCCGAAAAAAAGAGCGTTGCGGGCGGCGTCGCTCATCTGCTCCAAGGGGGTGTGCAGATCGAAGCCATGGCGCTTGCCCAGCTGCTCCAGCCAGCCGCCGTAGCGCTGCATCACCCGCTCCTTGCGCCAAGGCAGGACAGCGCCCTGGGCCAGGGAGAGGCCTTTGTTCGGGGCCAGCAGGTCCGGCTCGAAATATTCCACAGAGCCTATGCCCAGGCAGGCCTGGCAGGCTCCCTGGGGCGAGTTGAAGGAAAACAGCTGCGGACTGGGCGCGGGGAGGCTCATCTTGCAGATGGGGCACACGGATTCGGTGGCGTAGAAGGTGTCTTCACCGTCGCGCTCTCCGCCCGCCTGGGATACGATCAGACTGCCCTCGCCCCACTGCAGTGCCAGCTCCACGGACTCGGCCAGACGTCGACGCACGCCTTCCTTCATCACCAGCCGGTCCACCACCAGCTCCACGGTGTGTTTCTTATTCTTCTCCAGCTCGGGCAGCGGGTCCAAACCCATCACCTCCCCGTCCACGCGCACGCGGACAAAACCCTGGGCTTTCAGCTTTTTGAAGCGGTCGGCCTGAGTCCCTTTCTGGTGTTCCACCAGCGGCGCCAGGAGCAAGAATCTGGTCCCTTCTGGCAGCTCAAGAATATCGTCGATGATCTGGTCTGTGGTCTGAGCCTGGATGGGCGTATCGTGCACCGGGCAGTATGGCGTGCCCAGCCGGGCGAAGAAGACGCGCAAGAAGTCGTACATCTCAGTCACCGTGGCCACAGTGGAGCGCGGGTTGCGCGAAGCTGTCTGCTGCTCCAAAGATATGGCCGGACTGAGGCCCTCTATCTTGTCCACCAGGGGCTTGTCCATCTGGGGCAGGAACTGCCGGGCGTAGGCGGACAGCGACTCCACGTAGCGCCGCTGGCCCTCGGCGTAGACAATGTCAAAAGCCAGGGTGGACTTGCCAGAGCCGGACGGGCCGCAGACGACCACCAGCTGGTCACGGGGGATGTCCAGATTCAGATTCTTCAGATTGTGCTGGCGGGCGCCTTCTATATGAATGTGTGTATGCACAGAGTGTTCCTTTGCATTGGTGGGAAAATTGCGGGAGCAGGCCCAGCGGTGTAGATAGAACATCCCGCGCCGTCGTCAAGACCGCAATATGTGTTCTACTTTTCACGAGCTGCAATGCTGCCAGAGAGAAGAGCATTTTCTTCGTGTCATACATTAGTTAACAACATTATTACTGCACAAAGACTAATGCAAGACATATGAAATAGCATATGTTCTTATGTGGCTATGCCCTTTGCTCCGAAGCTCCCACATCTGTCAGTAAAGTCGAGGTC
>CAYTSA010000162.1:0-3071 GCA_964440345.1 uncultured Desulfovibrionaceae bacterium
GAGGACGGGGGCCGCAAGGCCCCCTCCTACTCGATAGCATTTTCCTGAAACAATTATACATTGTTTCAAGAGCGAAGGTTGTCTCAACCCAAACATACGCTAGTAATAATAGCCGGCTGCGCTGATTTGAATTCTTACTTCAACCAATGCCCGCACAGAAAAGCAACAAGAAGGCTAAACCCAGCGCCTTTTTCAAGGAGGACCATTGCCTGCTCCCCTGATCACGCTGATCATCCACTCTTCCGATGCTTTCCGAGGTAAACTGCACAGAGCTTTAGCCCACGCTGCAGACCTGAAGCTTATCGGCTCTGCAGCCGAGCCCCTGAGCGCGCTGGCCCGGGTCCAGGCCGGCGGCGTGGACGCCGTGTGTTGCGACATAGAATCCCCCGGCGCCATGGACTTCATTCGAGCGGTACACTCCTGGAACAGCGGCCAGCCAGAGGAAAACCGCACAGGAGTGGTGGTCGTTGCTCCGCGCACCCCGCACGCCGCCCAGCAGACTATCCTGGCGCTGGAAGCTGGCGCCTTTGACTTCGTGGCCCTGCCGGCGGGCGCAGACCCGGCTACTGCCGCCGAGTCCCTGGCCCGGCAGCTGCTGGTCAAGCTGCGGTCCTATTCCTCCAAACGATACTTTGCCGCAATGTCCGCCGGCCCAGCCGCGCCAACGCCTCGCCCCGCTCCGAGAACCCCGCCTCCTCCCGCTGCTCCTCCAACGCCGGCCAGCAACATACACGCCGTGCTCATCGCCATTTCCACAGGCGGACCCAAGACCCTGGCCGTGCTCATGCCGCAGCTGTGCCGCGCCGTGTCCCTGCCCATCTGCATTGTGCAGCACATGCCCCCAGGCTTTACCGGCTCCCTGGCCGCCAGCCTTAACCGCCTGTGCCGGCACGCCGTGCGCGAAGCCCAGGACGGCGACCTGCTGACGAACAACACCACTTTTATTGCCCAGGGCGGGCGGCACATGGTCATGACCCGCACCCGCGCCGGCGCTTTGGCCCTGCAATTGAACGACGACCCGCCAGAACTGGCCTGCCGGCCCTCGGCCAACGTGCTGTTCCGGTCTGCGGCCCGGGTGCTGGGCGGGGGCGCGGCCGTGCTGGTGCTTACGGGCATGGGCGCAGACGGAACCGCAGGCCTGGCTGAGCTGAAAGCCGCCGGCGCCTACGTGCTGGCCCAGGACGAAAAGAGCAGCGTGGTCTGGGGCATGCCCGGCAGCGTGGTCAACGCCGGCCTGGCGGACAAGGTTCTGCCGCCCTTTCAAATGGCTGCAGACCTGGCCAACTTTCTACGCGCAGGGTCCGGCTAATGGCTGTTCCGGAAATCAGGGACCGGGAATTCAACGAGCTGCGGCGCTACATCCGCGACGTATGCGGCCTGCACATCCAGGACAGCAAACGCTACCTGGTCCAGCAACGGCTGGAGCCCTTGCTGCAAGAAAGCGGCTGTCAGGATTTCAGCCAGTTCTATGCGCTGCTGGAAAACGCGCCTGACCGGGAGCTGCGCGAGCAGATCATCGCAGCCATCACCACCAACGAAACATCGTTCTTCCGGGATGCGCATCCTTTTGAAACATTCCGAAACCATATCCTGCCTAGTCTCTGCAACAGATTGGGACAGGACCACGCCGCGGGCCGGCCAGAGCGCATCCGTATCTGGTCTGCAGCCTGTTCCACCGGGCAGGAGCCTTACAGCCTGGCCATGGACATCCTGCAGTCGCTGCATCCGGTCAATGGGAGAGCGCCGCATGGGCTGCAGCCGCACAATTTCCACATTCTGGGCACAGACATCTGCGAAACCGTGCTGGTCCGGGCCCGGGAGGGTTGCTACCGCGAGGCCGAGCTGGCCCGCGGCCTGGACGGCGCGATGATGGAGCGTTTTTTTATCCGTGAGGACGACTGCCGGCGAGCTGCGCCGGAACTGCGCGACATGGTGGAGTTCCAGCGGCTGAACCTGCTGGAACCATACGGCCTGCCTGAAAGCTTCGACGTCATCTTCTGCCGCAACGTACTCATTTACTTTGACGATCCGACCAAAAGAAGCATCACCGCCCTGCTGGCCCGCAAACTGCGCAGCCACGGCTTCCTTATCCTTGGCGCGGCCGAAAACCTGTACGGCGTGGGCCTGGGGTTCCGGTCAGAGAAAATCGGCCGGACGCTGGTGTACAGAAAGGCATAGCGGCCGGGGGGACGCGCTTACTGCACAACCTGGCTGACCAGGGGCACGCCGTCGATACTCGTGTCTTTGAGTTCCGAGGCGGATTCGCGCAGCAGCCGGTCGAACAGACGTTGCGTTTTATATTCTATCAGCTCACGTTTCTTGGAGAAATCGTCGTATACGGGGGCGTAGTCCTCGCGGATGGTTTCCAGATGGTGGCTGGGCCGGGCCAGGTCCACAGACGGCGCGTTGAAGTCCACCAATGTCTGCAGAATGAGTTTCACGTCATCCAGCTTGTAGTTCCAGTACTCGTGCATGTACACCCCAAGGTGTATGATCTCCAGAACGCACTTTCTTTCCCCGGCCGGATACAAATGGCTCTGCAACAGCTGTGCAACTTCCACTATATCGCAACGCAGTTCTGCGTCATAGTCAACGCTGCGTTCTATCTGCAGGGGCCTCTGCCACGTACGGCCTGAAAGCGCGGCCACCTCGGCGCCTGCGGCGCCTGCCCATACCAACAGAAGCATGCACGCAGCCGCAAAAACAATGCTTATACGAAACAAACCTGCATACTGCGACTGCCATATACAAAACACCGCCGGGATTTCATGTGTCCGGTCCATGGACTTTCCCTCCTGCTGGTTCCTTGTCATTTTTCCGCCACACCCTTTGCTATGGCATGAAGCTCTTGCAAGGAACGGTCCGGAAACATCATGTGCTGACGCCAAAACCTGTGATGTTGACCTTAGTCCGAAGTTCCAGCCCCAAAAAACTGTATAATCATGTTATTTCAATAAGTTGCCATTAAGATTAACTGCACTGCTACTGGACACACCTCTTCTGCGCAGTGAGACCAAGTAAGGCAAAGACGTGGGTTTGAAACGGCGTCGGCTCGGTCAATTGATCAAAGT
>CAYTSA010000163.1:0-2980 GCA_964440345.1 uncultured Desulfovibrionaceae bacterium
CCATGAACGTGAGCACGGCGCCCTCGATGACGTTGTCCAGAGTGCGGTAGGGCTGAATGCGCATGGTGTACCACCCGCCGTCGGCTGTCTGCACGTCCGCCTCTTGGGGGAGCAAGGTGTCGAGCACCGCTTGTGTATCCTCCACCAGGGCGCTGTAGCCAAGCAGGTTGGAGACGATATGCCCCACGGGCCTGCCGATGTCGCTCTGGATCAGGTTGATGATCCTGGTGGCGGCGGGAGTAAAACGCATGATGCGCAGTTGGTGGTCTACAAAGACGGTGGCGATGCCCGAGCCGGCCAGGAGGTTGTTCATGTCGTTGTTGGCCCGCGACAGGTCCGCCACCTTGGTCTCCAACTCAGAATTGACCGTTGCCAGCTCCTCGTTGACCGATTGCAGCTCCTCCTTGGAGGTTTCGAGTTCCTCGTTGGAGGACTGCAACTCCTCGTTGACCGACTGCATTTCCTCGTTGGAGGACTTCAGCTCTTCGTTGGAGGTCTCCATTTCCTCATGCGTGGCCTGGAGGTACTCATCCTTGGCTTGCAGCTCCTGTTTGAGCGCAATGATACGGGCGTCCACCTCCGCGTCCGCCTCCATGTTGGAGTCGCACGCTGCGGCAATGCTCCGAGGGGCAGAGGCCAGCGCAGGACCGCTGTTCGACGCCAGTTCCAGGATGACCAGATAGTGGAGCGGTTCAGGTGCATCGGCAGGGGCAACCGCCACCGGACAGATGACCAGGTTGACCGTGATCAGATCGCCGTTGGTCTTGACCCGCAGTCCGGGGCAACGCACCGTTTCCTTGGTTTGAGCAGCTTTGTACAGTGCCGAAGTCAGGTCCTGCCGCAGCCCTTCCCGCGCCATTTTCAGGATGTTGTTAACGCCGCTCTCGCCAGGCGCGGGCTCCAGGTACATGCCCGTGCGGCCGTGGAGGTAGAGGATGTCGCCCTGGTCGTTGACCAGGGCGGCGGCCTGAACAACTTGCTGCAACAGGGCCTGTTCGGTCAGTTCGCGTAGTGGCGGCTTCCTGGCAGCAGGCGCCTTGCCGATGGTTCGGGGCTGGGCCGCGTCGAGCGTCGGCATGGACGGCAGAAAATGCCCCGCGCTCCGGCCGCCGAGGTGGTCTTCCTTGCGCTGAAAGAATTTCAGCTTGCGGTTCAGCGTGGAAAACAGATCGTTGAACTCGCCCACGGTCTCGGATGTCCCCAGGAGCAGAAACCCGCCGGGGTTCAGGGCGTAGTGGAAGAGCGGAACGAGTTTTTTCTGCAACTCACCGTTCAGATAGATCATGAGGTTGCGGCAACTGACCATGTCGAGCTTGGAGAACGGCGGGTCCTTGATCACATTCTGTTCGGAAAAGACCACCATGTCGCGGATGCTTTTATGGATACGGTAGGCGCTGTCACCCGGTTCGGCGGAAAAATACCGCGTTAGCCGCTCCGGCGTGACGTCCGCGCCGATGCTGACCGGATAGACGCCGGCCCGCGCCACGGCGATGGCCTGACTGTCGATGTCAGTGGCGAAAACCTGCACCTTGAAGCGCCGCTTCAGGGCTTCCTGGTGCTCTGCCAGCAGGATGGCCAGGGAATAGGCCTCCTCGCCGGTGGAGCAACCCGGTAGCCAGATGCGGATCACGGCGTTCGCGGGCTTTCCGGCAAAGAGCTTGGGAACGACCTGCTCCTCTAGGGCCTTGAAGACCTCGGGGTCGCGGAAAAAGCTGGTCACCCCGATGAGCATGTCGCGGAACAGGGCTTCCACCTCCTCCGACGCCCCTTGCAAAAACTTGACGTAGGCCTCCATGGTATCAATCTGGTGCACGGCCATGCGGCGTTCGATGCGACGCTGGATGGTGGAGGGCTTGTACTGGGAGAAATCGTGCCCTGTTTGGGAGCGCAATAATATAAATATTTTTTTCAGGGCGTTCTCTGACTTGATGAGCGGGACGGCAGACAATGGCGGCTTACCAAAGGCATGGGTCACGTAGGCGATGAGCTGGGCGGGCATTTCGGCCGGCGGCAGTTCGAAATCCACCAGACCCGTGGCGATGGCGCTGCGCGGCATGCCGTCGTATTCAGTGGAGGCGGGGTTCTGGGCCATGACCATGCCGCCTTCGCCCTTGATGGCGCGAACGCCAAGAGTGCCGTCGCTGCCGGCGCCAGACAGCACGATGCAGATTGCCCGTTCGTGCTGGTCATGGGCCAGGGAGCGGAAGAAGAAATCTATGGGCATGCGCATCCCACGGGGCGCCGAAGGCGCCAGCAATTGGAGCGTACCATTCAGAAAGGCCATGTCCCGGTTGGGCGGGATGATGTAGGCGCAGTTTGGCGCAACCTCCATCCCGTCCTCGACCTCGAAGACCTGCATACGGGTGTAGCGGCGTATTAGTTCGGTCAGAATGCTTTTATGGTCCGGGGCCAGATGCTGCACCAGCACAAAGGCCATGCCCGGGTCTGCGTCAGTGGGCATGCCGGAGAAAAAAGCTTCGAAAGCCGCCAACCCCCCAGCGGAGGCCCCAATGCCGACAATGGGAAAGCCCACGGCAGTGCCTTCATTGGTTTGTCGCGTTTCAACGGGGCCCTGGTTGTCCAGGTCGGCGGTCTCACCCTGGTCGGGAGATTTTGCCTGCTTTGCCTTGTGTCTTTTGCCTGGGGACAAGATGGGCTCCTTTGGTGCGCCAGATGGGAAGCGATCGCATTCAGTGTATGATATCTATGATATACTTCTATCGCAGTCCAGCAGGCCTGGCAAGGCGCTTCGTGAAAATCTACTACGCCTTTCAGGGGTGTCGCATTAGTCGAATGTGGCTATGCCCTTTGCTCCGAAGCTCCCACATCTGTCAGTAAAGTCGAGGTCTCTGCAAAGATTGCATCTATAAAATATCTGTATTGCGCTTGATTTCAAGCGTTGCGGCCTTCCATCATACGTCCGCCCCACTTTCGCGGTCCATGACATACAGGGACTTCGCGGCGCAGAAAAAGTCAAAGT
>CAYTSA010000164.1:0-2900 GCA_964440345.1 uncultured Desulfovibrionaceae bacterium
ACCAGGCCATGGCCTCGGAAATCACCCGTATCGCCAACGCCACAGACTTCAACGGCGTCATGCTGCTCAACGGGCAGCTCTCGGGCGACACCCATGTAGGCTCCGACTTACGCTCCACCGGCAAGCTCAAAGTCCACTTCGGCACAGGCAACTCTTCGGCAGAAGACTACTACTACATCAAGATTGGCACATCCACGGCCTCGGCCCTGGGCCTGGGCAACCAGTCGGACACCACTGTGGATGACGCTGGCTACTCCATATCCACCCAGCAGGGCGCGCAAGAGGCCCTGGACGCCATCAATGAAGCCATCATCTCCAAGGACAAGATACGGGCCAGCCTGGGCGCGCTGCAAAACCGGCTGGAAAACACCATCTCCAACCTGTCCATCCAGGCTGAAAACCTGCAGGCCTCGGAATCGCGCATCTCCGACGTGGACGTGGCCCAGGAGATGACCCAGTTCGTCCGCAACCAGATACTTACCCAGTCCGCGGTGGCCATGCTGGCCCAGGCCAACTCCCTGCCGCGAATGGCCATGCAGCTCATCGGCGGCGGCTAATCCAACCACTTCTTACGCATGCTCCTCCAGCATATGCGTCACGTTGCAACGCGCCGCCGGGACGGTCCCGACGGCGCGTTTGTTTTAGTGAAAAGGTGAGCAACGCGAAGGCGAAGCCGGTCTCAAGCGCGGTGAGGCAGAAGCGTTGCTTACCTTTTCTCTAGCGGGAATTGGCAGTGCCGGCGGCTGTCGGCGGTTAATCCTCGTCTGCGCGGGGGTGCGGTCGCTCCAGGTTACTGCAGCGGGTCGAACCACAGCTCCTGCCGGTCCAGGGGCGCTGTGTCCGGCAAAAAAGGATTCTCTATCTTCAGGACCTTTCGTGTTTTCAACCGGACCTGGCGCAGTGCGTCGCGCTTGTAGTCGAAAAACATCTGCTGCAAGGAGCCGTCCGCCACCATGGATTCCAGCCCCTCTGTCAACCGGAGAAGCAGCTCGTCGCCCTTGGCGTTGTTGCCCACCCACATATACCGGGGAAAGGGATAGTACAGAGCGATGGTCTGCTCCATGAACATATCCGGAAACTGTTCCTTGCGCGCCTCCAGCTCGTAGGGGGCCTCCTCCACGCCGCGGGCGAAGTAGTCGAAATGCCCTTTCATCAGCATCTTGAACAAGCCCTCGTACGAGCCCCCGGTGACCACAGGCAGATTGTTGTGCCGGTATATTTCCACGTCGGTCCAGGTCTGACCCTGACCCACAGTGAATTGGCGCAGATCCTCCAGGGATTCCACCTCTGCAAATTTCGCCTGGTCCTGCTGGCGGATAAGAAAAACACGCCAACCTAGCAGGCCCCTGTCCAGCGGAACGCGCACCGGCCGAAGCTTCAGCTCCAGGTCTTTGGACGCGGGCTTGTACATCACGTCAATCTCTTCCACGCCTTCTTGCAAAAACCGGGCGATGCGCAGCTCGTTCATGACCTGGGCCGCAGGCTCCACACTGGCCAAGCCGTATTGTCCTTGCGTACGGCGCAAGGCCTCCTTCAACAAAGCCGTATGATACGCATACCGCGTGTCATTTTCCGATTGCGGCCGGGGATATTTCACCACCATCTGCGCCTGGGCCACAGCACACCAAGCAAACGCCAGTATAAGCACACAGCTCAACAGTTTCATTTCTCCCTCCCATGATGTTGGCTACGCCACCAGTACACAAGACTCCTCCGCAGCATGAAGACCATAGTGAACCCGCAACATCACGATGGCGTGACGCCATCATGGAGTCCTCTGGAACGTTCTGCTACAGAAGCGGCAAAGTGTCACAACACTGTGGCGCAGCCGGGCGCAGACACAATGAGGTATGTCGAAGAAGTACGCAGACGGCGCTGATGTCGCGCAACCCACGCTGGTCTGCGGTAGTGAATGTGCCTATGCTGGTTTAAGCACGCGTTGGGATCATCCCCTCGGCTTCGCCTTCGTCCACATTCCAAGCGCAACACGCCGTGTTGGGCGGCGGCGCCTCGTCGACTTATCAGCCTATTGAAAACTCCGATTGTCGCAACGCTGTGCTGCGCTGACGCGCATCACCGCCGTTGGCTTCGCGTTGCTTACCTTCATCTGGCGGCAACTGGCAGGGCCTGCGGCGTCTGCGTAACTACTTCCTTATGCCGTCTGCGTGCGTCTACGGCTACATCACAGCGCGCTCTTGACAGACCACCCTTTACAGGCGAAGCTCCATTCAGCTCTGTGGCAATTGGATATGCGTTGTCATGAAAAGACAGTGGATTGCGCCGACAATCAAAGGAACGCGTTTACGCTTTGCTGCGCTGCTTTGCCGCCTGCGCCAGTGGATTGCGTTGACAACCAAAGAAACGCGTTTACCAACTTGCCGCCGCTCCACTACACGTCATTGCCCGCGCAGGCGGGCAATCCAGGGACTTTGCCTTGTTCCAGAGCCTTGCGTCATGGTCCGGCAGAGCAGGCTGTTGAACGTGAGGGATGCGGAAAACGCGACAAAGTCAACGTCCCTGGTTACCCCGCCTTCGCGGGGTATGACATTCTGGGGGGCGGGGTATGACATTCTGGTTGGCGAAGGTTGGCGGTCCTGTGCCTTACACAATGGTCCGGCAGAGCGCGCCCGAAACGTCCGCGCACGTTTTTTACCAATATGTCATTGTCCGCGAAGGCGGACAATCCAGGGACTTTGCCTTGTTCCAGAGCCTTGCGTCATGGTCCGGCAGAGCGCGCCCGAAACGTCCGCGCACGTTTTTTACCAACATGTCATTGTCCGCGAAGGCGGACAATCCAGGGACTTTGCCTTGTTCCAGAGCCTTGCGTCATGGTCCGGCAGAGCGCGCTGTTGAACGTGAGGGATGCGGAAAACGCGACAAAGTCAACGTCCCTGGTTACC
>CAYTSA010000165.1:0-2766 GCA_964440345.1 uncultured Desulfovibrionaceae bacterium
GGCGAAGATGGCCCGGGGGAACTCGCCGTGGCCGGCGTACAGAGCCAGGTTCAGGTCCTCCTGGCCGGTGCGGGTGGGCAGGCCGGTGGCCGGGCCGGGCCGTTGGGCCAGCACTACCACCAAAGGGACCTCGATAATGCCGGAGAGGCTGACGCCTTCCACCATCAGGGCAAAGCCGCCGCCAGAGGTCGTGACCATGGCCCGGGCGCCGGCAAAGGACGCGCCCAGAGCCATGTTGATGGCGGCAATTTCGTCCTCCACCTGTTCGACCATCAACCCCATTTTCTGGGCGTTGGCGATAAGGGCGAGGGCCACGGAGGTGGACGGCGTCATGGGGTAGAAGGAGCAGAAGTTGGCGCCTGCGGCCATGGCGCCCATGGCGATGGCCTCGTTGCCGTTCAGCATCAGGGGCGTCCCCTCAGGCTGGGCTGGGGGCAGCTTCTCGAACTCTATGCCGGCGTCCTCCACCCATTTATACGATTTGGAGAGCACGTCGGTGTTCTGGGCGACGATCTCCTCGCCTTTTTTCTTGAACGTGTCGGCAATGAGTTTTTTGGGAGCCTCCATGTCCAGGCCCAACAGGGCGGCCAGGGCTCCCAGAGCAGCTACGTTTTCGAATATGGGCTTTGGCGAAAGTTCCTTGAAGGGTATCTTGTGGCAGCCAAGCTGGCAGGCGTCCAGCTCCTCGTCCATGATGGCCACGGCCTTGTCGGCCATCTGGTCCTTGTGCAGTTCCACGGTTTCCTGGTTCATGGCCACCAGGATGTCTATTTCTTCCTTAGGGCTGTAGAATTCTTGGTCTCCGGCAAAGGTCCGGATGGCAAAGGTGTTGTGCCCCCCGCGGATGCGGGACATGTAGTCCTGGGTCACGTTGATGCGGTAGCCGGCCCGGACCAGGCTCTTGGCCAGAAACTGGCCCACAGTGGCCAGGCCCTGTCCGGCTTCGCCGCCGATGACTATGTTGGTGCTTTCGCGAGGCATAGATGCTCCTCTTTGGGCGCAGAGCCCATTGTATGGTTAGGCGCAGATTATTAGCAGCCTGTTAGGCGCCGTCAAGGCCGCCGCCCTGATTGCGGTACCAGGCCTGGGGGTCTTCATAGAAGTGATGCAGGTCAGTGACCATGGCGTAATGCTGCCGTGTTTCCTGCTCCATGCGCTGCAGAAACTCTTTTTCGCGCTGGTCAGCCGCCATGTTCAGCTTGTCCTGGTAGAACTTCAGGTGCTGCTCTTCCATGGAAACAGCGGAGGAGATGGCGTCCAATTCGCTTGCCGGGCAGGAGTCGCCTTCGTGCTTGGCGGTCAGGGTTTTGACCACTTCTTTGGCGTCTTCCACTTCGTCTTCGGGCAGGGTGCAGACTTGCTCCCATTCGCCGCCGGAAGCCAAGCCTTTGTGCAGCTCCTGCAGCCGCTTGACGTGTTCCTGTTTGTCTTCCTTGAGTTTCTGGAAGATGTCCATGCCCAAGGACGTGGAGCAGGCTTGCATGGATTTGTCGTAATAATCCACAGCCTGTTGGGCCATGTCCAGGGCCTTGCAAATCATGTCGTAACCGGAAGTGCTCATGGGGCCTCCTGAGATGTTTGTCAGTTATTTCGCCGCTGGCGGTGTAAACACGCGGATGGAGAGTTCCTTGTCCAGCATGAACAGGCCTTCTCCGCCGTCGCCAACCAGTTTGAGCCGGTTAAGCACCTCGCCCACGCTGTCTTCTTCCTCCACCTGTTCGGTAACGAACCACTGCAGGAAGATGTTGGTGGCGTGGTCGCGCTCTTCCATGGCCACGTCCACTAGGTCGTTGATGCGTTTGGTGACGAGTTGTTCGTGGGCCAGTGTGTCTTCAAAGACGTGCAGGGGGGACTTCCAGGTATTGTCCGGCGCGTCAATGGGCTGCAGGATGACCCGGCCCCCGCGCTCCAGCACATAGTCGTAGAACTTCATGCCGTGGAACAGCTCTTCCTGGGCCTGGGCGCGCATCCAGGAGGAAAAGCCGGGCAGGCCGATGTCAGCGAAATACGCTTCCATGGAAAGGTAGAGATAGCTGGAAAACATCTCCCATCTAATCTGGTCGTTCAAGGCGGCTTCAAGCTTTTGGGGCAACATGTTGTGTCTCCTTACTATTGTAGCGTCATACGTTCATTGTCTTGCGCCTGTATACGCGCAACACGTTCATTTACAATTATAAAACACGTTCTGCACGAATTGGCAAGTGAAATCCCTGAGACGGTACATCCCTGAGACGTGAAAATCCAGAAACAGCGGGGCAGAATTGGCGGACTGGCTCGCCATCTGCGGAAAAGGGGTTTTTCGAAGCGCTGGGTTGGTGTAGAGTGAAGCATAAACAGGAGGCAGTCATGGTCAAAAAGTATTCTATTCTCACGGCGCTGGGGCTGGTCGTGGTGGGGCTTGTTGCCGGTTTGTTCGGGGCCGAAGTGACCGATTCCGGCCCGTTTGCGTCAGGCTGGTTCGCGGCTGGGCAGTTCGCCTCTGGCATGTTCGCGGCCGGGCAGTTCGCCGCTGGGGTCTTCGCCGCAGGCACGTTTTCCATAGGCGTTTTTTCTATAGGCGTTTTTTCGGCGGGCATTTTTTCCATAGGACTCTTTTCCATAGGCGTGTGGGCCGCCGGGCTGTTTTTGTTCGGCATGTACAAAAGCCGCATGCGGCTGACGCAGAGCAATGAAGGGGATGGGTATGAATAAACACGGCAGGTGAAGGAAAGCGGCCACGAGCGCCAAAGGCGCGTTGCGCATCATGTTGCGCGGGGCGCAGCTGTG
>CAYTSA010000166.1:0-2622 GCA_964440345.1 uncultured Desulfovibrionaceae bacterium
AAACAACCATTGCCTCATTAATTACCACTATTCGGAGCTAGCTGCATAGCCACATTTAATTTTTAGGCGGTGGATATGGGTTATGCTTGGTTCTGCAAGGGAAACGTCAGCGTCAGCTTGGAGCCGTTTCCGGAAGAAGGCTCAAAAGTAAATCGGCCGCCCACGTGTTTGGCCCGCTCTTGAAGGCTGCGTAAGCCCAGCCGGGGACGTTGGTCCTGGTCAAAGCGTGGTCCGTTGTCCCGGATGCGCATCACTACCTCATGGGAAACGTGGGCCAGAGTAAGCATTATCTCTGTAGCTTGAGAGTGCTCCAGAGCATTGTGCAGCGCTTCCTGGGCAATGCGGTACACGTGGATTGCCGTTTCATGGTCCATTTGCATGCCGCCCACGCCAGAGGCCGTGAAATGGATCACGGTGTTGCTTTGGCGGGTCATGTCCCTGCAGAGAGCGTCCAGGCTGTACCCCAGACCCTTGGTTTCCAGTTCAGGCGGGAGAAGCTCTTGGGAGATGTCCCGGACTTTAAGCAGGGCCCGGTCCAGCAGCGAGGAAAGTTTCATATACTGCAGCCATGTATCACGGCGCTCCAGGGTCGAAAGCTCCTGCTCCAGGCCGGCCATGAAGACTTTGGCTGTTGCCAGGTCTTGAGCCACGTCTTCGTGCAAAACAGAGGCGACGTGACGGCGGTTTGTCTCCTGGGCGCGGACCATGCTGTCATTCAACGCCAGTAAATCCTGCACCGCCAACTTCTGTTCTGTGATGTCGTCCAGTACTATCTGAATATATTTGACAGTGTTTTTCGAATCTTGGACTGGACGCGCGTTGATGGCGACCCACGCCGGGCTGCTGTCTGTCCGCTTCAGTTCAGCCTCAAACCCTTGCACGCCCCCTTCTGAGTGCGCCTGATTCATGAAAACGGCGTACCGGGAAGGCTCGGCAAACACCGCGGCGACGCTGGGCACAGCGTCCAGCAGTTCTTCTTTTGAGGAGTACCCTAGCATCTGGGCAAGAGAAGGATTGGCCGCCAGCAACGTCCCGTCTTCTGATATTTGGCACACGCCGCTGGCAATTGTTTCAAGCAGACTGCGGTAGCTAGATTCTGCTTCGTTCAGTTTTTGGTTTGTGTAATGGACGACGGCGGCCATACTCTGTACGGAGTCGGCGGCGTGGCGCAGTTCATCGCCCGGCGCGCCAATAGAATGCATCTGTCCTTGTTCGCCCCGGGCAAACATGTCAAGAGAGCGGTTCAATTGATGCAATGGGCGGAAAAGACGGCGCCACAAAAGCGTCAGGGTAAGAATGAAGACCGCAGCAACAACCGTCAGCGAAATTGCCGTATGCCTGGAGCGCAGCGCTTCCACTGCCTGACCTATGCCGGATTGGGCCTGACGTAGTGAAGCAAACAGGTCAACCTCCGGTATGAACAACACAACGGTCCAGTCCAAAGCAGTCATCCTGCGCCAAAAGACAGCGTAGTTCTCTTCGTTCACTTCAAGGAAAGCGCGGCCCCGTTGTTTGCGTGAAATGGAGTCCGCCAGTTCCGAAATTGCCGGAACATCAGCTGAATGCAGGTTTGTTGTGGCTTCCATGTCCACCCTGGGGAGAGACAGGCCCACCAAGGAAAACTTGGCGTAGTCCATGGCCAGGACGCCGCCCGTTGCATCCGCGAGCAAATAAAAAGCACGGTCAAGCATCATGCTGTTGCTGGCGGCGCCCTGCGTGTTTTTGGCCATGATGTCCTGTTCAATATCCTCTAAAGCAATGTCCAGGCCGGCGGCGCCGTAGTATGTTCCGTTTTGGCTGTAAACCGGGTGCGCCAGCATGAGCATGTGTCTCGGCCTGGCGTCGCCCGTGTAAAAAAGCGTCCACCGGGGGGCGTTATTTTGGGCGCCGCCAGAAAGCAAGTCTGAGGAGCGCAGGCTCTGGCGCGGGGCTGCATCTGGCGCCTGCTGCATGGACGAGGCATAGTCCGTTTTCGCAGCGTAGCGTATGATGAAGCTGTCGCAGTCTGGCCGGGCAGGAGAGCAGAAAGCAGCCGCCCAGGCCGCTGCGTACGAAGAATGCGAATCCTGCATTGACGCCAGGACTGGGCCGATATGAGAGAGCACGTTGGACTCCTGCTGCATGTCCTGTAGCGCCTCAGGCCCGCAACAGGCGAGCATGTGCATCGTTTCAGGTCCGGTGGCGGCAAAATAGCCGTTCGTGAGCGGAATGATTGATTCTTCCGGCAGGCTGTTTTTTTGTCCATAGAACGCGGCGTTGTCCAACAAAGCTTTTGCCTGGGTCGCCAGCAGCCTGGAATCGGCCAGGGCCTGGGTGAATATGGCGTTGTAGTTGGCTGTATGCGCCTGCAGCAAAGAAGAAAGCGCGTCGTACGTCTGGGCTCGGATGGTCTCTGCACTGGTTTGCATGGCGTAATTTCCTAATTGCCGCGTTGTTCTGTCTGCGTTGAGCCACAGCGCGAGGGCCGCCAGGACGCATAGCAGTCCTAAACCCGTTATAAGGAAGGTGGATATGGAAGAGAATGGGCGCATTGTTGTATAAAGCTTATTTCATTTAAAATGTGACTGTTAGATTGTTCATAGGGTGTTGTTTTGGTAGAGCCGTTTCGTTGTCTTCTTGTGT
>CAYTSA010000167.1:0-2388 GCA_964440345.1 uncultured Desulfovibrionaceae bacterium
GATTGTTGCTCGTCTTGTTGCTCCATTGAGCATGGCGGCGACGCCTCGTTGGTGATAGATTTGTGTTTGCAAACGCATTCTATCTGTTTGGTTTTCCGTACACAACGAGTTTTTTTGTTTTTTTGATGGTGGATCAGGGACAGGCCGATGGTCTGTACGCTTTTACTATGGTGGGCAACGCTGTCTTTTAATCCGTTGCACTTGTGTGGCGCCAGCTACCCAAGAACGCTCAGCAGTTCTGTGAAGCCACTATGCAGTTCTGTGAAGCCACTATGCCGGCAAGGGAATGGCTGCTTACAGAGCGCCCCCTTAGAACCCCGCGTCCACAGCCGGCGTGAACAGCAGCATGGAGTTGTCGCTGTTGCCGGAGATGGTTATCCCTTGCAGGTTCGCGGAGGGAGAAATAACCAGAATCTTGTCAATCAGGCTCAAGGCAGTATTGGGAAACCAGTCAGAGTGCAGCCCCTTGATGCGGCCGCGGCCAGGCACAGTGTCGGTGGTCTGGTCCAGCACCAGACCGGAGCCAATGGCGTAAAGGGTTACCGAAGCCACAGTTGCGGTGGTGTTGGTGATGGCCAGGCCGGCCCAGGACAAGTTTTCATAATACTTTGGGAACAAATACACGTTTGAGGTAAGGCCCGCGGTTTGTAAATCGAACTCTGTTCGTTCGCCAGTGGCCAGATACTCATAGCTGATTCGGCTGGCCAGCGTGGTCGCTTCTGTGCTGATAACGCCGCTGGCGGCAGCCGGGGCAAGCAATTTTACGTTAATGGCGACGTAATCATACGCCCTTACGGTGTATGTATTCGAGGTCAGCAATCGACCCTGGTCATACAGGTTCACAGTAGCGTTGGCTGAAGCGGCGCCAAAGTTGTCTATTACCAGAGTATCCTTCCAGTCGTCTTCGCCGCCAGTGATGTGAGGAATATAGAAATTCACGGCTAGAGCGGATCCTGCCAGCATCAGCACCAACACACTTGTCGAAAACAGTGCGCCAACGTGTCGCATTACTTTTCTCCTTGCAAAAATGCACATTCGCTTTGACCTACACACGAGGCCAGTGTATGAAAATGCAGATTCCATGCCGTGAAAAAGATTCCGTACAGCCACTATGAAGCTCAACGTTTCGCAATTGCAGCGTCGGTCCGGCGAAGAGCTGGACATGCACCCCGGGGATACCCTGCTCATTGAGCCGCACGAATCCGGCGTTCGCTTTAAAACGCCGTTGGTCGGCTTGTTACGGCCGGAGTATCTGGCCGTCAAGCTGCCGGTGAAAAGGTCGCTCATCGACCTTCTGACGCCCAAGCGCGTGAGCACCATCCGCTTTATGAACAGCGAAGGGCAAATCTACGGCTTTGAAAGCGCAGTCATTAATGTTGCAGTGCGGCCTTTTCCGCTGCTCTTCCTTTCCTATCCGGAAAAGCTGGACGTGCTCAACCTGCGCCGTTATGAACGGGCGGACTGCTTTTCTCCGGGCGCGCTGTATGTGGGCGAAGAGAGCGCAGAAAAACTACCCGGCATGCTGGTGAACATTTCCAAAGGAGGCTGCAGCTTTTCCTGTGCGGGCGAATACGCCGCCAAGGCCGCACGTGTGGCTGAGAATCTGCCTGTCACCATGCGGTCATCCTTGCCGGCGCCCGCTGTAGACCTGGTTCTGCGCGGCCAGATCAAGCGGGTGGAGACCCTCAAAGAGCGCACGCTGCTGGGTCTGGCTTTTGAAACGCCCTCAGAGGAAACGCAGACAGCCATTGAGCGCTACATCCGCTTGTATAAAGAACACGTCAAGGAATAACCGCTAGTCCGCAGTCGGTTTTTTACGCTTGCCCGGCGCCCTTCCCTCGGGCGTGCGCGCAGGCCGTGAAGCCCGCTTTGGGTGTGCTTCAGCATATTCCAGCATGTCTTCGTATATCTGCTGCACGGTTTCGGCCGGCACTTCCTCGGCCACCATCAGGAAAGAATTCTCCGGCCGGAACATTTCGGCCCAGGGTTTTTCGCTTAGATCCTTCCAAGCGCCCCGCTTCCCCCACTTGATCACGCCCTGCCGCGTGCACACAGAAACGTGGTACATGCTGTATTTTTCCGGCTCCAGAATATCGGTTTCCTTGGAGCCGTGAAACGGGCTGGCCTGCACAGACAATATGAGCCAGTCGCCAACAGGTATATCGTCAAACCAACGCTCGCCACGGGCTTCGTCGCGGTGTATTTCCTTGAGCAAGGTCAAAAAACTCTCTGCCATGTTAACTCTCCTTCTCTCGATCATGCGCGTTTGCGGTATGGCTTTAAAAGTACATGATATTACTCGCTTCAGAGAACACTTGCAAGGAGTGTAGGAAGCCCAGAATCCACCGCCTCTTTCCGAACAAACCCCTGTTTTGCACATTTCCACCT
>CAYTSA010000168.1:0-2181 GCA_964440345.1 uncultured Desulfovibrionaceae bacterium
AAAAAGGTCAAATTTTTTGATTTTTGACCCGAGAATGGTAAACTTGGGTTAAAGTCCCTGGATGCCCCGCCTGCGCGGGGCATGACATCCTTGGGACGCGTCATTGCATTGGCGAGGCGGCCCTTTGCTGATATCGTCAATTAGCCTCGCGACATTCGAATATGTTGCCTTAATGTGGGCGCAGAATGCAAATGCTCTCCTGAGTCCATTAAGTGGAAAGCCACAACCAACCTCCGTGTCGACAGGCATAAAACAACAATTGCCATATTAATTACCACTATCCGGAGTTATTAACGAGAGTGCAAATAGTTAACATTTTGTAGCTCGAATTTATAAGAACGGCCACGGTCTCGCTTTGCGCGAGCGGGGTCAGGCTGCAAAGCAGCTCGAGAAGGATGTTAACAACATACTGCTCCAAGTAATTGCTGCATAGGCACATTGGAAAATGCACCTTGTCCCAGGACCGGTTGGCTGACAAGTAAAAAACTGTCCATTTTTTCAAGAAAAGGCGTATCTTTTTGCAACCGCCTGGGATATGCACAATAGCATAGGAGAATGAACGGCCAAGCCGCGTTAGGAGAGTATGTGTAATGGATCCTTTGAACGCCATTCAACATAGCGCACAGACAGGCAGCGCGGAAGATGTATACAAAAACGTGCTGCAGGGCACTGCCTCGCCGCCGGCGGTGCTGAATGCGCGCGGCGAAGTGGAGGCCGCCAACAGCGCCTGGCGCAGGCTGGCTTCACTCTTGCCAGCGTCGTCCGGCCGGTGTTCTATTTCCGACCCGGTGCTGCAGGCTTTGGACGCCGCCACGGGACAAAAAGCTGAAGGCGGTTTGTGCGACAGTTTGCAGCCTATCATCAGCGGTGGGGCGCGGAGGTATGCTGAAGAAATTGCTCTTACAGTGTCTGGGGAAGACAAGATATTCCTTTGACGGGCAATTCTTTGCACTTTCAAGAGTAAAAGGCGGTGCTGTTCTTGCTGGACATCACCCGGCAAAAGAGCGCAGAAGCCCAGCTCCAGCGTATACGAAGCCAGTGGGGCTCCCTTATGGGGACGGGCCGGGATAACGTGAGCCAGGTGCTGCGTTTACTGGCGGTAATGGCCGAGTCTTCCAACGACGCCATCGTGGCCAAGGACTCCGACAACACGATACTTTCCTGGAACAAAGGCGCAGAGTTGATCTACGGGTACGCATCCGCTGAAATCATTGGCCAGCCCATGGAATTGCTGCTTCCTGAAGACCTGCGTGAAGAGCATGACCGTACCTGGGCCGAGGTGCACAGCGGGGGCGAACGGGCCAACTACCGGACCGTACATCGCCGCAAGGACGGCCGGCGCATCCACGTTTCCTTGTCCATCTATCCGGTCAGGGACATGACCGGCCGCATAACAGGGGAGGCGTTTATTGCCAGGGACGTTACGTCCCAGGTGCATTTGGAGAAAGAACTGCGCCAGAACCAGGAGCTGTTTTCCATTTTTATGGATAAGATAGATTCTGTCTTCTGGATACGTGATGTGGCCGCCAACGCCATAGAGTACGTCAGCCCCGCCTTCAGCTCAGTGTTTGGCCGTCAGCCTGACGCTTTATATGCAGACCCTGAGCAGCTTTACGAGTACATACACCCTGCGGACAGGGACCTCGTACAGGCTGTTTCGAAGACAATATTCAACAACCAGGCGGCTGAAACGGAGTTCCGCATTGTTCGGCCGGATGGCGAAGTCCGCTGGGTGCGCTCCAGAGCCTTTCCTGTGCGCGAAGACGGAGAGATAGTCAGAGCGGCAGGCATACTGGACGACAGTACCGTCCAGAAGCTGGCGGCGGATAAGCTGCAGCAACTGGCCCACTATGACTAGATAACCGGCTTGCCCAACCGCAACTTGTTCTACGATCGGTTGGCCCAAACCCTGCACTCGGCCCAAAGGCACAGTGAAATGGCCGCGCTGATGTTTCTGGACCTGGACGGGTTTAACAGGCTGTTGAAAAATCCACGATGGCGGCGTTGCTTCAAAAAGTTCAAACTCTCGTGTATTATATATACACGTCGACCTTGAACTTTTTTTGCGCCTTGCCCTCGTGTTTTTTGAACAGCCTGCATGAAGGGACTTTTTCATCAGGCTGTTAACCCGACTTCGACAGTCGTAGGCACATTTTCGCCCTCTTTCTTCGCTAACCGGCT
>CAYTSA010000169.1:0-2116 GCA_964440345.1 uncultured Desulfovibrionaceae bacterium
GTTGCCGCTTTTCCTTGTGCTGTGGCAGAGCCTTGGGCTGCGGCGTCTTGTCTTGTTTGACCACCCGGGCCGAGGCCTTGGACCGGCCTGTGTTGTCCACGCGGAAGAAGGACATGGTGGACATAAGCTGCTGCGCCTGGCTGGAGAGCTCTTCAGAGGTGGAAGCCATCTCCTCGGATGCAGAAGCGTTCTGCTGTATGACCTGGTCCAGCTGCTGCACGGCTTTGTTGATCTGGTCAGCGCCGGCGTTCTGCTCGCTGCTGGCCGCGGAAATTTCCTGCACCAGCTCGGCGGTTTTCTGAATGTCTGGCACGATCTGATTGAGCATTGTGCCGGCCTTTTCGGCTATTTCCACGCTGGAGGAGGAAAGCTCGCTGATCTCTGCTGCGGCCGCGCCAGAGCGCTCGGCCAGCTTGCGGACTTCGGCGGCCACCACGGCAAAACCCTTGCCGTGTTCGCCGGCCCGGGCCGCCTCAATGGCGGCGTTCAGCGCCAGCAAGTTGGTCTGCCGGGCTATTTCTTCAATAATGGATATCTTTTCGGCAATGTCCTTCATGGCCGAGACAGTCTGGTTCACGGCGTCGCCGCCTTCCTGGGCGTCCTTGGCGGCCTTCAAGGCCATGCCTTCGGTCTGCTGGGCGTTGTCTGCGTTCTGCTTGATGTTGGAAGTCATCTGCTCCATGGAAGAGGAGACTTCTTCAATGGAAGCCGCCTGCTCTGTGGCGCCCTGGGACATGGACTGGGCGGTGGAGGACAATTCTTCACTACCCGAGGCCACATTTTCGGAGGCAGACTGCACCTCAGCCACCACGTCCTTGAGTCGGGAGACCATGTCGTTCAAGGCGGCGGCCAGTTGGCCTACTTCGTCCTTCTGATCCACAGCTAGAATGCGGGTAAAGTCGCCCTCGGACATGGCCCGGGCAAACTCCACGCCCAGAATGACGGGCTTGGTGATCATCCGGGTAAGAAAAATGGCCAGGAGAATGCCTATGATGGCTGCGCCTATGAGCCCGCCGATCATGACCGAGGAAGCCTGGGAAAGCGCCGCCATAGCTTCGTCGGCGATATGCTGAGTATTGTCCAGACCGGCCTTGGACGTGCCTTGGGCGGCTGCGAGCACTTCGCCAGCTGTGGCGCCGCGTTTCGTGCTTAGCTCTTGCATAGCCTGCCAGTTTTTCAGGTAATTCTGAATCGCTTTTTGGTAGCTGACAGCAGCCGCCCTGGTGTTGTCCAGGGCTTGTATGTCCGCCTCCATACGGGTCAGGCCGCGCAGTTCAGCGAACAGCTCCTCCATTGTGTCGAATATGGCGTCCGTGGATTGCAACAGCTCAGGATCGCGCAGGGCCTGGGCCTTGAAGTTGGTCACCCGGGCGGCGCTGCTCTGGTCGATTAACTGCTGCACCAAATGCACCTTCTTGATCCGTTCGTCCAGTTTGTAGATGGCCGCGCCTTCGTCCACTTCTCTGTGCAGAGAGGCGTACTGGCTTTCCAACAGTGCGTTGATGTTGTTCATGTACTGTGCGGCGGCGGAGTCCATGTTGTTCCGGTCGGTTTCCATGGCCTTGGTCAGCTCCACGGTCTGGTCCGCCTGGTCTGAATACTCATTTACTTTTGCTTCAGCCAACTCCACGTCTTTCTGCAGCTGCACCAGCTTCGGATACTTCTGAACAAGCTGTCTGGCCGCCTGCAGCTGGTTGCGGACCTCAGCCAGATGCTTCTGTCCGTTTTGCAGATATGCTTCATTTTCCGACAGGCTGTAGCCGCGCATGCCGTACATGGCCAGCAGCGCGTTGCGTTCCAGCTCGTTGGCAATGGCCACTTCCGGCACGTATTCTTTGGCCAACCGGGTTGACTGGGTTTCCACCTTGCCCATATTGAACACCGCCAAACCGCCCAGCGCGGCAGCGATAATGATCAGTGCGCCAAACCCAATGCCCATTTTTACTGCAAGCTTAAGATTCTTCATACCCCCTCCTAAAATTAAACAGCTTAAAACGCGTGTCTTTTTACCTTAGTTTTATGTACCTGTTGCTGCAAGAAGTCAATGATTTATACTAAAAAGCCAGGGCCAGCGCATCTAAATCCCAGTAAACAAGCGCCCTGCGAATTCAGGGTT
>CAYTSA010000170.1:0-2087 GCA_964440345.1 uncultured Desulfovibrionaceae bacterium
TCGCCATGCAAGAAATTATCCTTGTCCATATTACCGGTGAAGACCGCGCCGGCTTGACCTTCACCCTGACCGACGTGCTGGGGCAACACGGGGTGGAAATTCTCGATATCGGCCAAGCCGTCATCCACGACACCCTTTCCCTGGGTATTCTCATACGCATTCCCCCGGAAGCAGAGTCCAACCCGGTCATCAAGGACATGCTCTTTGCCGCCCACGGTTTGGGCGTTAATTTGAAGTTCACCCCAATTTCCGAAGCCGACTATGAACGCTGGCGCACCGCCCAAGGCAAGCAGCGGCATATAGTGACCATTATCGGCCCGGGAATCACCGCCAGCCACCTGTCCGCCATTTCCGGCGTCCTGCGCGACAACGGCCTGAACATAGACTTTATTCACCGTCTTTCAGGCCGGCCAACCTTGGAAACAGAGGAACGCGCCCAGCAGGCCTGCGTGGAACTTTCCGTACGGGGCACGCCCACAGACCTGACTGCTGTGCGGCGGGCGTTTCTGGATATTGCATCTCGCTACGGCGTGGACATCGCCCTGCAAGAGGACACTGTATTTCGCCGCAACCGTCGCCTGGTGGCTTTTGACATGGACTCCACCCTCATTCAGGGCGAGGGCGTAGACGAACTGGCGGCCATTGCCGGGGTGGAAAAAGAGGTCAAGGCCATCACCGAAGCGGCCATGCGCGGGGAAATGGATTTCTGCGAAAGCCTGCGACAACGCCTGGCCTTGCTGAAGGGCTTGGACGCTGCAGCCCTGGAGCAGGCAGCAGCAAAAATACCCCTCACCGACGGGGCGAAGCGGCTCATCCTGAACCTGAAGCGGTTCGGCTACAAAATCGCCATCATCTCCGGCGGATTCATGTTCTTTGGCCGCAAGCTCCAGGAAAGCTTGGGGGTGGACTACCTGTACGCCAACGAGCTGGAGATAGCAGACGGCAAGCTAACCGGCCGGGTGCTGGGAGACATAGTGGACGGCCCCCGAAAAGCCGTCATCCTCACCGAGATAGCAGAGAAAGAAAACATCGACCTGCAGCAGACCATCGCCGTGGGCGACGGCGCCAACGACCTGCCAATGCTCTCCATCGCCGGCCTGGGCATTGCGTTCCACGCCAAGCCCAAGGTCAAGCTCGGGGCGCGGCAGTCCATCTCCGCCCAGGGGCTGGACTCCATTCTCTACTTGGTCGGGGTACGAGACAGAGACACCGTGGAATAAACGCCGCACAGCCCTGAAAAAGAGCTGCGCGGCGCACTCTTGTGTTTAGGGCCTCTCTCTATAGCATTTAACGATTGAAATGCTCTAAATACCTGTCTGCTGCGTTTGGTCATAATTGCATCATGCTGCGTTTTTAGCAAAAAATGACTATTGACGTAGCGCTGCTACGCCTGCAAGCCATTTTTCGCTTCAGCCTTGCCTGCTGCAATTATTCCTCAAACTCGCAACGAAAGTTATTTAGACACTCGTTATTGTCGCTCAATACCGCGAGGTGCACGCCCAGTTGACGATCTCGCAGGATCCAGCATTTTGCAGGCAATAGTCCAGCGCCGAGTCCTGCACCTGGTCCGGGTTCGGACCCCAGGCCCAGCCGTAGGCGCCGTAATCGCCCAGGGCAAACGCTGCGCAGGTGTTATGGAATTCAAGGACCACCTGGCAAGTATGTCCGCATTCATACAGCGCCTGATAATTGGCCTGGCCCTGGGTGGGATAATCCACCGCCCAGCCCCAGTCGCCTGTTTGGTAAGAATACGCCAACGAACCGTACATGTTTTGCGCATACGCAAACGAAAATGTCGATACAACCAGAACCAAAGCCAAAAATAGAACTCGCAAGCTCTTCATGCCCAGCCTCCTGTGGTTTTAGAATGCCAAAAAATGTACGTAACCAAACCTGATAGTTTGTTTCCGGTACGTCTCGGCTCTCACAGGGCCGGTGAGCCATGTTTATACACACAGTATGTGGGTGTACTGTCAAGAACTATTTTTGATATGTGGCTATGCAGCTAGCTCCGAATAGTGGTAATTAATGAGGCAATGGTTGTTTTCTGCCTGTCTACACGGAGGTTGGTTGTGGTCTTCCACGTA
>CAYTSA010000171.1:0-1986 GCA_964440345.1 uncultured Desulfovibrionaceae bacterium
TGGCCGGCTTTGCCTTCACCTGCCTGGAGTTGCAGTTGCGGCTGCTCGAAGACGTGCAACTGCCGCGGCACAAAGGCTCCACCTTTCGCGGGGGCTTTGGCCGCGCCCTGAAAAACGTTGCCTGCATGCAGCGCAACACCCGCTGCGACGCGTGTTTGCTGCGCGAAGGCTGCGTCTACCTGAACATCTTCGACACGCCCGTTCCTGAGGATTCTGAGCTGAAGAAGCGCTATCCGCACGCGCCGCACCCGTTTGCCATGCTGCCTCCGGTCACCGACCGGCGGGACTACGCTGCCGGCGAAACCCTGCGGGTGGGCCTGACCCTCATCGGCGAGGGCGTGCGGCGCATGCCCTTTTTTCTGCTGGCGTTTCAGCGTCTTGGCCGCTACGGCTTGGGCAAGGACATGGGCAAGTACGACCTTGCCGCAGCCGTCGGCCGCAACCCCGCCAGCGGCGAGACCATGCAAGTGTTCGACGGCAAGGACTCCTCCATGACCTACGGGCTGGAGCCGGCAACCGGCGCAGACCTGCAGGCGGCGCGGCCAAGCCCGCCCGAGCGGCTGACCATACGCTTTGTCACCCCGGGACGCCTGAAATACAACCACGAGTACCCGGATTCGCTGGAGTTCCATGTCCTGTTCCGGTCCCTGCTGCGCCGGCTCTCGCTGCTGGCCGCATTCCACCAGGAAACCGGCCTGAACGACGACATGTCCGAGCTGATCGCTTTTTCCCGCGAGGTGAAAACAGTCTCCAGCTCACTGCACTGGCTGGACTGGGAACGGTACTCGACGCGTCAGTCCCGAAAAGTGCCCATGGGCGGCCTGATAGGCGAAGCGACCTTTGCCGGCGACCTGACCCCCTTCTGGCCCTACGTGCTGCTGGGCGAACATGTCCATGTGGGCAAGGCCACGGCGTTCGGGCTGGGGAAGTATGAGGTGGTGTGAGACGGCGGAGGGGCTAACGCAGAGTATCTACTGAACAAACACGCCGCGTTTGTTATTGTCCAGCAACAGTATATTGACTTTTGCAATTTTTTATGGTTTTTTCTTGCGCACGTTGCATTTTGTGGCTATTATGACAACAAGGTGTAGAATCGGTTACATTTGCCGCAAACTGCCCGGGAGGTTTGGATATGCTCTTGCCGCCACCTTTCACTTTCACTATGAGCCATGTACTTTCCCAAACACCTCGAAAACTCAATACGGTTTGCAGACCCGGAGCTTGAAGCGGTTTGGCGCAACTATCAAAAAAACAATAAAAAATATACCGACCTCAAGTATCGTAGCGTTCTCTGGCACAGAATGCAGAGAATTGCCGGCGCTGAAACCATAGCGGATTTACGGCGAATCATTTCACTGAACCAAGGCGACATAGAAGACGTAAAAGACGACACTACGTACATTTGCACTGTTCCGGTGGAGCCGAATCAATTTCCGGGAAAATATTTATTTTTTTGGTGGGATGGCCAAAAGTGTTACAACATGCACGTGGTTGAAAGATAATGTGTCGCCTGAACGGAGATTTTCATGAAAAACAGAATTGCCAATGAAATGCGCGGCGGACACCCAGGCTATGTTTTTTGGGACTGGTTCATCCAAACGGACGAAATCGGCGTGGACGAGGTGCTGTCCAAATGCCAGCAACTGGACCAGACAGAGCTGGAGAGAATCTTTGCCGGCGAAACCATGCCTGACGCCTCGCTGCTTGGCGTGTTTTCCGAATTGAGCGGCATGTCCGAACAGTATTGGCACACCATGGCGAACAATTACGCCAAGACATACGAGAATGTTCGCAATTCAAAGGAGCTCCGTAAGAATCGACGGTCATTCACCATGGAGCAGCCTGCCCACACGCTGTGTCCAACGCATTAGAGATAGGGTTTCTTGCTGTTACGACCCCTCTTTCGACGCTGTCGGAAGGGGGGGTTTTTGTTTTTGGTGCGCCCGGCAGGGCGCACCCACTTGGAGGTGAAAGTCCTCTACAGGC
>CAYTSA010000172.1:0-1779 GCA_964440345.1 uncultured Desulfovibrionaceae bacterium
ATCATCAACCTGCGCAACGAGATCGTACCCTACATCCGGCTGCGGGAGTGGTTCGAAATTGACGGCGTTAAACCGGACATAGAACAAGTCATCGTCACCGGCGGCACAGACAACCTGCGCACTGGCATAGTGGTGGATGAG
The DNA here is from genome assembly GCA_964440345.1 of uncultured Desulfovibrionaceae bacterium. Lineage (GTDB taxonomy): Bacteria > Desulfobacterota > Desulfovibrionia > Desulfovibrionales > Desulfovibrionaceae > CAYTSA01. Next base: position 142 of record CAYTSA010000172.1, read on the forward strand.
GTCATCGGCCAGCAGCAAACTGTCATTAAGTCCTTGGGCCGCGTGTTTGAACAGGTGCAGGAAATATCCGGCGCCACCATCAAGGGCGACGGCTCCATGGCCCTTATTCTGGACGTTCCCTACCTGGTGCGCAAGGTGCGGCAGGACGCAGATAAAAGCAGTTTTCGGTAGGCGCTTGACAAGCGCTGCTGTTTGCATCAGCCATGCTGCACGTTTTGGAAAGGTCCCAACTGCTCCCGGCCTCGCTGGATCAGGCCTGGGAGTTCTTCTCCCATCCGGGCAACCTCGCCCGCATCACCCCTCCCTGGCTGGACTTTACCGTGTGCTGCGAGGTGGCGCGGCCCATGTATGCTGGTCAAATGTTGCGCTACACCGTGCGGCCCCTGCCGGAGTTGCGGTTTTTCAAGGTGGGCTGGCTGACTGAGATAACCCGCGTACGCGAACCGTATTATTTTGTGGACGAGCAACGCATGGGTCCCTACCGGCTGTGGCGGCACGGCCATTTCTTCACCGCCGCGGACGGCGGAGTGCAGATGCGCGACGAGGTGTACTACGCCATGAAGTTCGGTCTGTTGGGCGACGCTTTGCACGCCCTGCTGGTGCGCCGGCGGCTGGATGAGATATTCAACTACCGGCGGGACCGGCTGCAGGCTCTCTTCGCCTGACTATTCAGTCGTCCGTGGACAAACTCCGTTATTTTGTTATGACAAAAGTGGTGTCGTTGCGCGGGGAGAATGTTGCAGGCTTGCTTTTGATGAACTGCTACATGATGTCGCAGCGCATGCGAAGCGAATGCTTACTAATTACATAATCAAGAATGCGCACCCGGATATTTCGCTTTGTAAAAGAACGAATTATCCGTGCTGATTGTCAAAGCAGCATGTATGCCAAGCCGACCCACACAATTCACAAGACGCGAAGGGTGCACACGTCCAAAAAGTAAACACAGGAGGCGGTCATGCGAGCGCTCAAAATACGAAAAATCAGCAACTCCCAGGGAGTGGTCCTGCCCAAGGAAATACTCGCCAACCAAGGCTTTGTGGACGGCAACAAACGTACGGCGTATGTGACTGCCAGGCTGTTTCTGGAGCTTAACGGCTACACCTTGACAGCGCCGGCCATGGATCGGGTGCAGGTCTTTGTAGCTGTGGGCGCCGGCCATGTGAGCGAAACGGAACTGACTGGAGCGGCTGTACCAGATCGCTTGTAAAGGGGGGCAGGCCAGGACTTGCGCAGCCCCTGGCCTGAACCAAACGCCGTTGTCTGAGTGTTGCCAAAGTCCTTTGCAACAGCCAGTTACGAGCTGCTCGTCATGCTTTCAATGACAGTGTTGAGCCTGGCGGCCATTTCCGAAACCTGCTGCACTGCTTTGGAAGATTCCAACATGACTTGTGCGTTCTCTCCCGAGATGCGGTTTATCTCCTCGGTGGATGCGTTGATTTCCTCGCTGGCCGATGATTGCTCCTCGGCTGCAGTGGCAATGGACCGGACCTGGTCAGCTGCGTTTTCAATCATGGAGACTATTTCCTGCAAGGCCTCTCCAGAGCTTTCCGCCAGGCTGGTGGAGCGGGCCACGACCTCGGCGGCGGTTTCGGTGGCTGCCACGCTTTCCCGTGCGGATTTCTGAATGGCGTTAAT